>CAZSKX010000001.1:0-225503 GCA_964607655.1 uncultured Candidatus Saccharibacteria bacterium
GCAACGGCACGGATGATCTCTCGAGTGTCGCCACCTCAACCCTCTCCTTCAGCAGTTTCCCAGCACGCCTCACCGGCACCCTCGGTGCTCTCGTGGGCGGCACCAACTCCTCATTCACCTGGTGGGGCCTCGCTACGACAACGAACATCGTATCGGGCAACCTCCTCTATGGTTCAGGCGCAAATGGTGTGGCAAATGTGGCAACGTCGTCACTTACGTTCTCAGGACCCTTCAGAGGCTTTGCGTCTCTTGGTTCACTCGTGGGTGGCACGAACTCGACCATCACATACACCGGTCTCGCCACCACTTCGCAGCCCACGTCGTCACAGCTCCTCGTGTCGAATGGTGGCGCTGGTGTTTACGGCGTCTCTACTAGCACCGTCGAGTGCAGCGGTTCGGTCTCCTGTACTCCCTTCAGCGTGCTTGGCACAGGGAACATTACCATCACGAGCAACGCTCTCACCACAAACGCAATTGCCACCTCGACGAACGAAACCGCGGGCAACCTCTCATACTGGACCACCACAAACGGCACGCCAGCTCGATTGGGATCGGTCGCCACCTCCACGATTACGGCAAGCGGCGAATTTGACTACTCGGGCTCGTTCGGCTCACTCGTGGGCGGCACGTCCGGAACGCTTTCGCTCGCTACCAACGGTATTGGCTTGAACAAGCTCGCACAAATTGCTGCTAACACAATTCTCGGCAACCCCACAGGTGCGCTTGGCAATGTGCAAGCCTTCGCGACCTCCTCGTTGGGTATTGC
This sequence comes from uncultured Candidatus Saccharibacteria bacterium, assembly GCA_964607655.1. GTDB lineage: Bacteria > Patescibacteriota > Minisyncoccia > Phycocordibacterales > Phycocordibacteraceae > C7867-001. The sequence goes on from CAZSKX010000001.1 coordinate 767, forward strand.
TCTTGCCGACACGACAGGCACGCTTTCGGTTGCGCGTGGCGGCACCGGCCAGACGATTTTCAGCGCAGGCCAACTCCTGTACGGCAACGGCACAAGTGCTCTCTCGAGTGTCGCCACCTCAACCCTCTCCTTCAGCAGCTTCCCAGCACGCCTCACCGGCACCCTCGGCTCACTCGTGGGTGGCACGAACTCTTCGTTCACCTGGTGGGGTCTCGCTACGACCACCAACATCGTTCCCGGCAATCTCCTGTACGGAAGTGGTGCTAATGGTGTAGCGAATGTGGCGACGTCGTCGCCGACCCTCGGCCTCGGCCTCTCAGGTTCGATCGTTGGCGTCGGCACTGGTCAGTCACTCTCGATCGCCACCTCCTCCCTCTACAGCGGTTCAACAGGACAGTTCCCATACTTTAGTGCAGCAAACACAATCACTGCGACCTCCTCGATCTTCCTTGCGACCAACGGCCGCATCGGCATCGGTACCACAACGCCTGGCACGATCCTCTCGCTCGGCAACGGCACAACGGCAATCAATTTCTCAAACACTGCGACCAGCACCTTCAGCTACGGTTTGAATATCAAGAACGGCTGCTACGCGATCAATGGAGAATGCCTCTCGGCTGCTGGCCTCGGTGGCCTCTCCTCAGTCTCCGCAACGTATCCGATCACTGGCAACGGAACTATTGGCTCGCCGCTTGTACTTGCTTTTGGTACCTCGACCGCAAACACGTGGGGCGACACCCAGACCTTCACGAACAATCCCATCCTCGGTTCACTCTCCGGTCTCATCTACGGCAACAGCGGTACGCTCGCAAGTACGGCCACCTCAACCCTCTCCTTCAGCAGCTTCCCAGCACGCCTCACCGGCACCCTCGGCTCACTCGTGGGTGGCACGAACTCTTCGTTCACCTGGTGGGGTCTCGCTACGACCACCAACATCGTTCCCGGCAATCTCCTGTACGGAAGTGGTGCTAATGGTGTAGCGAATGTGGCGACGTCGTCGCCGACCCTCGGCCTCGGCCTCTCAGGTTCGATCGTTGGCGTCGGCACTGGTCAGTCACTCTCGATCGCCACCTCCTCTCTGTACAGCGGCTCAGCAGGGCAGTTCCCATACTTCAGCGGCGCAAACACGATCACCGCCACTTCGTCGATCTTCCTTGCGACCAACGGCCGCATCGGCATCGGCACCACCACGCCCGGGACACTTCTCTCACTCGGCAACACGGGCAACAACACGATCAATCTGAGCACGACGGCGACCAGCACCTTTGGTTCAGGTCTTAATATCCGTACGGGCTGCTACGCGATCGGTGGCTCCTGTATCACGGCATCGGGCCTCGGTGCCACCAACTACTGGACCCTCTCGGGAGGAAACATCTTCAACAACAATGCAGGAAAGGTCGGCGTCGGGACCTCGACTCCGTGGGGACAGCTCTCAGCCTCCTCTGCCTCCGCATACCCAACACTCGCGATACAACAGCTCGGGGCAGGACCCGCAGCGACATTCTTAGGGGGGAACGTGGGTATAGGGACAACCTCGCCGTATAAGACGCTTTCTATAGAAGGGAATGTGGGAGTAAACGGTGATATCCAACTATACGGGAATTCAATTCATGAGCCGGAAGGAGGTTTCGCTACAGGAGTGTGGTTCGGCGATGATACTGGCTACTATGCCAAGATCAATGGGTTAAGTGAAACCTTAACAAGTGATGCCAACATTACTTTCCCGGCCGGTATCAGCGGGACTCTTCAGAGCTTCGTTCTCGAGAACACCACCCAAACCCTCACCAACAAAACCCTCACCTCACCTGTCCTCACGACACCAGTTCTGAACGGTGGCACCCAAGGTAGCGTGCTCTTCCTTGGTACGAGTGGGACCATCACCCAGAACAACAGCCGATTCTTCTGGGACAATGCGCGTGCAACGCTCGGTCTTGGCACCACCACCCCCCGTTACGCACTCACCATCGCCACCTCAACCGCCCCCCAGCTCTCACTCTCGGCAGGCGCTGGATACTCGCAGTGGACCTTCCGCAATAACGCGGGGGCCTTCGCGCTCGCAACCACCAGCGTGAGTGGTGCAACCGTGGCTGCGATTCCAGCGTTAAGCATCGATACGAGCGGGAGAGTCGGCCTTGGCGTCGCCTCACCAACCCAAAAGCTCGACGTCGCTGGCAACATCAACGTGACCGCAACCTCCGGCTACTATCAGGGCGGCTCTCGCGTACTCTTCGCTCCCGCCAGCTATGAAGCCACGTATGTCGGCATCGGCGCAGGCAATGCAAACCCGACGGGCGGATCTAACTCAGCGCTCGGGTATCAGTCGCTGTACAACACCACCACCGGTATCCAAAACACCGCCCTTGGCCACTCCGCCCTCTATACCAACTTCAACGGAGGTCGCAACACGGCGGTGGGCTGGTATGCCGGGTACTCAAACCAAAGCGGAACCGACAACGTCGCGATCGGCAACGCGGCACTCGAGAACGCCAGCAGCTCATACAACACCGCACTCGGCAGCTTTGCCTTAAACGCCGTTACGACGGGAGAGTACAACATCGGGATCGGGTACCAGGCAGGCAACACGAACCCCATCACCGGCAGCAACAACATCCTCATCGGCAACAACGTCGACCTTCCAAACTCAAACAGCTCGAACATGCTCTCGATCGGCAATCTCCTCTATGGTACGGGGCTCTCCACGAGTGCAGGTACGGGTGTGTCGACGGGAAATATTGGTATCGGCACCACAAGCCCGCAGTACAAGCTGTCGGTGGTATCCAGTACCGGTCCGCAGCTCGCGCTTGCCTCAGGCGCAGGCATCGCACAGTGGGCGTTCCGCGCGGTTAACGGGAATCTCTTCGCGGCGACGACGACCGTGAATGGTTCGGCCACTACGACGCTCTCTGCGCTCACTATCCGCGGCACCACTGGCAACGTCGGTATCGCAACGTCGTCACCGTGGGCCCGCTTCTCGGTCAGAGGAGACGGCACCGGTACGGGCAAGGCCTTTGCGGTCAGCGACTCAGCGAACGCAACCCGCTTCGTGATCCAAGATAACGGCAACGTCGGTGTCGGTACCACCTCACCGGCCTCACTCTTCTCGATCGCAAATATTGCTAACTTCCAGACCGGCACCTCTACAATCTACGAGAATCTCAATGTACGTGGTCAGCTTAAGATCGGTACGGGCTCTATCTACTTGAACGGCGCAGCGACGAGCACCTTTGCGGACGGGTTGAACATCGCAGAGGGCTGCTACGCGGTTGGTGGGGCATGCCTGTCGTTAAGCACGCTGGGCGGAATTCTCCCGGGAGCGAATGGTGGCACGGGTGTAGCGAATACCGGTAAAACGATCACGGTTTCTGGAAATACTACGATCGGCTCGGGCACAAACACGGTCGAATTTACAACAAGCGGAAACACGAACGTCGGGCTCCCAACCTCCGGCACCCTCTATGGCACACAGTCTGATTCAATTACATCTTCGCAACTTGCCACCTCACTTTCAGACGAGACGGGTACTGGTGTAGCAGTATTCGCCACCTCGCCGACACTCACCACCTCAGCAACCATAACCAAGGCTAAGGTGTCAGCCAGCGCTGAGTCCAATACACTATTTACACTTCAGACCACTAGTTCTGATAACAATTTTGGAGCAAATAATGATACTCTTGCCATTCTCTTCCGCATGCCGGGCTCGGGTGGCAGCGTTAATGATGCGGCGCAGATAAATGCAGTCACCGAGAACGCTTTTTTCCACCTCCAGTCCGGGCTCGCTTTTCACACGAGAGTATCGGGTGTTTTGGCGGAACGAATGCGCATTTCCGGGGACAAGATAGGCATTGGTACGGATTCTCCGACCGCAGCACTTACCTTTGCAGCGGACAGCACCATCAACTCTCTAGGGGCCCTCACTATAAATTCCGGTGCTGGAACTGCACTTACGCTCGACTCGGGCACGACGGGAAACGTAAATCTCGGCACAAGCGCAAATGCTAAGACGATAAGTATTGGTACAGGCGCAGCAGTGGCAAACACCATCAACATTGGAGGCACCGGCGCTAATACTATCAACATCGGCAACACACAGGATGGAGGGGCGATCAACATCGGCAATGCGCAGACGAGTGCGAGCGGTTATGTGAATATCGGCAGCGGGACAGGTACGGTCTTCATAGGGCATGCCAACGGTACGCAGACGCTCCATTTCGGAGCTGGGAATGGCGCTAAAACCATTAATATCGGCGGCACGGGCGCCAACACCATCGCCATTGGCAACGTGCAGACGCTGGGTTCTGTCGCCATTGGTGCCGCCATGACCAGCGGCACAGTCGCCATCGGCGGCGGGACTATCAATATTGGTGTAAGTACGAGTGCCAAAACAATTTCCATCGGCGGCACGGGCGCCAACACCATCGCCATTGGCAACACTCAGACCGCGGGTTCTGTCGCCATTGGTGCCGCCATGACCACCGGTACCATCACGATCGGCGGCACTGGCGCTCAGACGGGGCTGGTAAGGATCGCGGACGGCACGGGCGCGCAAACCATAAATATCGCCACAGCAGCGACAGGTGATAAAAAGACAATTAATATCGGTACTGGACTCGCCACCAACGACATCACGATAGGAAAGCTGGGAGGCATATCTGGCTCCACGAAATTATACGCAGGAGCGGGCGGATTCTCCGTCAACGATTCGCAGCTAAACATCGATCAAGACGACAATGTCGGTATTGGCACCGCGTCTCAGGTGCGAAGGCTTGAAGTTATTACTGACAGTAATGGCGCCACCGCGCGGACTGATTTCAGCGTAGGTAACACAGCCTACGCACAGCTCGAGGGAGGCTCATACATCGGTTTTGGAGGTGTCGCCGAGAACTCGTTTGGTGTCGCGGGTTCATATCTAGGCCTTGGTCAATGGACGGCGAGCTCCATCACCTCAGGCACATATCAAGATGTAGCGATGTCCTCAGACGGGAGGTATATGGCGGCAGTATATGGCACAAATCCACGGCTCCGAGTCTCTTCTGACTATGGGCGTACATGGAATGGCGTAGCCGCGTCGTTCACCAACACACTTGGGGTCGTTGCGATGTCGCGGGACGGCAAGTATATGGTGACGGCAAACAGCTCTAATGCGTCCTGGTATAGTTCCGACTATGGTGCGACCTGGTCGGCGTCGCTAGGGGGTTTTACTCCGACCGGTACCGTAATTCAAGCAGCGATGTCTGCCGATGGTAGACATGTGGCTATCGCCACGAACGGAGGCCTGTTTCAGTCAAGCGACTACGGCTACACATATGCCGAGAGTGGGACGTTGTCTACGAACGTATCTGGCGTGGCGATGTCTTCGGATGGGCGCATCAGGCTTGTCCCGCTAGACTCGAGTAATACCCTGTATTTGTCGAGAGATTACGGCGCCACATACACTGCGATCTCGGGAACAAATTTTGCCAACGGCTATCGTAAGGTCGCGATGTCTCAGAATGGTAAGTATATGTCGGCACCAAACGCCAACAACAACGTTTACTACTCGGAGAACTACGGGCAGTCATTTACGGCAGCGTCTGTTGGCTGGACAGGGAACTCTGTGGCGATGTCCGGCTCTGGCCAATACCAGGTGGTGGGCCGAACTTCCAGCGGCCACATTTCGTGGTCAGTCGACTATGGTAAGACTTGGTCGGCAAGTGTGAGCTATGGTGGTGGCGGTTCGGTAAACGGGATGGCGATGTCTTCGGATGGGCGCATCGTTGCGGCAGCCCCAGGCTCTAGCACCACTGGGGTATTCATCGGTGCGGCAAATACCTACTACGCGCCGTCTGTCGTGGGCGCCGGATACTTCGGTATCGGCAATACAGCGCCGGATTATCAGCTTCATGTGGGGAACAGTTCCGTTAGTGGCATAGTCGCAAAGTTTCAGAACTCAACAGGGTTTTGTACGATTAGCCCCACCACGACATCGCTCAGCTGTACGTCAGACGAGCGCCTTAAAAGTGATATACAGGCTCTTGCTCCTGCGCTTTCCCAGGTACGCCTGTTGAATCCTGTAACGTATCAGTGGAACACCGAGAGCGCGTCTACTACCGCACACTCAGGGTTTATTGCACAACAGGTTCAGACCCTTATGCCGGATCTCGTCTCTACAGATGACGCAGGCTACCTGACCCTCAATTACGCAGGATTGACGACGTACCTCACGAGGGCCATCCAAGAACTCGATGCGCGAGAGCTTACATTCGCAAGCACCACGACCATGCGACTTGATTCGCTCGAGACGCGACTCGCGATGCTTGAGAGTGGTGCGGTCGCGAGTGGGTCGAGCACAGGTAGTCTAAGCGGCTTCTCCACCTCGAGTCTCGTGGCGGCGCTTGGCAGCCTCGGCGTAGAGATCCAGAACGGCATCGCACAGCTCAAGACCCTGATCGCGCATCGGTTCGTCGCGAGCGTAGCGAGCGACGGGACGAGCTCTGCCGCGACGGTGACGATCGACGCGGGTAGCGAGGGAGTGAAGGTGACCAACTCGCTCGTTGCTCCGTCGACGAAGATCTTCGTCACCTTCAACTCGCCCGTGGTAGGGAACTGGTGGGTCGCCGAGAAGCAGGCTGGGTCGTTTAAGATTATGCTCTCGTCGGCGCAGACGAGCGATGTCTCCTTCGACTACTTCCTCGTCCAGACTGAGGGTCAGCTCACGACGCCAGAGACGGCGACGAGCTCGCCAGCCTATAGCATCGAGCAGATCGGTGGTGGCCCGGTACAGATCCCGACCGTTGAGCCCGTGAGTACTCCTCCTACGACCGACGCGGGTGGCGATGCGCCTGCGACCTCGACCCCGCCGACGTCCGCCGATACCGGTAGCGCGACCTCGACACCGATCACCGTGACGGATGTTCCGCCAGCCGACTCTTCGATGACAACGCCAGACACTACGACCGCCACCGACCCTGCGCCAGTAGAGGAGGCGCCCGCTCCTGATCCGACACCAGAACCAGTACCGGCAAACGATCTTGCGCCAGCACCCGACACGACCACTACTGATACGAATTCCACACCCGCACAGTGATATGATGAGGACATATATTATTACTTAGTACCTTCACAACATGGCTATTCGCGTTGCAATTAACGGATTTGGGAGAATCGGGCGCGCCTTCGCGCGTCGAAGTGCGGGGCGAGGGGTCGAGATCGTCGCGATCAATGACCTCGGCTCGATCGACAACCTCGCGTACCTCCTTAAGTACGACACGGTTTATAAGCGTGCGCCCTTTAATGTCGAGGCGAAGGGGGGCGCACTCTATATCGACGACCACGAGGTGAAGTTTCTTCAGGAGAAGGACCCGTCGAAGCTGCCTTGGGGTGCGCTTAACATCGACGTGGTGATCGAGTCGACAGGCCTCTTTACCGACTACGCGAAGGCGAAGGTACACCTCGACGCGGGGGCGAAGCGCGTCGTGATCACCGCGCCGAGTAAAGATGATGACCCGATTGGGGCGACGGTACTTATGGGGATCAACGAAGGACAGCTCGCTACCTGTCAGATTTCTTCAAACGGGTCTTGCACGACAAACGCGGCGAGTCCAGTCATTGCGATCCTCGACGAGGCACTCGGGATCGAGAAGGCGATCCTCTCGACGACCCACGCTTACACCGCGAGTCAGGGAATCGTCGACGGTCCCGCGAAGAAAGATATGAAAGAGGGTAGAGCCGCGGCGCAGAACATCGTCCCGACCTCGACAGGCGCTGCCGTCTCGGTGACGAAGGCCTATGCACCACTCACCGGTAAGTTCGATGGGATCTCGCTGCGTGTGCCGGTGCCGGCTGGCTCGATCGCGGACGTTACCTTTATAAGTAAACGAGACACAACTCCCGAAGAGGTGAATGACATCTTGCGTAAGGCGGCGAAGGACCCGCGTTGGGAGGGGGTCTTCACGATCACCGACGAAGAGCTCGTCAGTAGCGACATCGTGGGCGAGCCGCACGCCTCGATCGCCGACCTCGGGATGACGCGCGTCGTAGGGGGCAACCTCGTGAAGGTCCTCGCCTGGTATGACAACGAGATGGGCTACACCGAGGCGCTGGTGCGCCACGTGCTGAAGGCGGGAACGCTCACCGGCTCATAATATGCAGTCAAACCATCAATTATATAGGCTGCTCAGCATACTTGCTGGCGTTACCTTTGTTCTTCGGGCGCTTTTCTTGGTGGTTTTTTCTAATCCAGGGTTCTACGTTGAGAAAGTGCCTAAATCTGAATTAGTGTGGTGGGGAGGTTTGCTGGCGGTGCAAGGAATCTGCTTTATTTTGGCGCTTCTATTTAGAAGCAAATCACCATCTGATTATCGAAAAGCTTCGATTGTGATGGCGGTTGCGTTATTGGCGGGAGTTTTACCATTCGTTTACTCGGCTTGATTGTATGAAAATATATTTTGCATCAGACCACGCGGGTTTTGAGCTGAAGAAGCTGCTTATCGAGCGCGTGCGAGCATTGGGTCACGAGGTTGAAGATGTGGGCGCAACTGAATATAACGCCGAAGACGATTATCCAGACTTTATCGCTCCCTGTGCGCAGAAGGTTGCGGCAGAGGATGGGTCCCTTGGGATTGTCCTCGGTAAGTCAGGCCAAGGTGAGGCGATGGTCGCCAACCGGGTAAAGGGTATCCGCGCGGCGGTCTATTATGGCGGGAATACTGAGCTAGTGAGACTTACCCGCGAGCACAATAACGCGAACGTCCTCTCCCTCGGAGCCGGATTTCTGACTCCAGAGGAGGCGGGGGAGGTGGTAGACCGATTCCTTAGTGCCTCTTTTTCACATGACGACCGGCACGTACGCCGTCTGGCGAAGTTTTAGGGCTATACTATATATATGAAGTTTATTGTGCCGGCGATCTTGCCGAGCTCATATCATGACCTGAAGGAGAAGCTCGTCTTTCTCGATCATATTCCTCCGCGGCGGGTCCAGATCGATGTGGTTGACGGGGAGTTCGCTTGGCCGCCATCGTGGCCCTTCCTCGCGGGCACAGAACTACACACGCTCGTCGCCCAAGGAGAAAGTCTTCCACATCTCGACCGGATCGAGTACGAAGCAGACTTGATGTGTAAAGACCCTGAGGCGATCGCGACTGACCTGGTTAATTTCGGCGTCACGCGGCTCACGCTCCACGTCGAAGGTATGGGTGATATTAAGACAATGCTCGACCGCATGCGCCGCACCTACTCAGCTGAGGCGAACTTCTCGCTCTATCTCTTCTCGATGGGGCTCGCCGTTAACGTCGACACCGATGCGTCAGTGCTCGACCCTTTTGTTGATGATCTTGAATACGTGCAGATTATGGGTATCGACAAGATCGGGGTCCAAGGCCAACCGTTTAATCCTAAAGTGATCGAGAAGGTGCGCGACTTCCGCAGGAAACACCCGAAGATTATTATCCAAATCGATGGTGGCGTCTCGCTCGAGAATGCACGCGAGCTCGTGGCCGCTGGCGCATCGCGTTTTGTCGTCGGTTCAGCACTTCTGAACTCGATCGATGTCGTGAACACTTTTAAGTCACTTGAAGCACTGCAAAATCCGTACGGTGAATAATCAGTACGTTATACTAGAGAGATGAGATTGTTCGATTCGGGGACGAAAGATCTTGAAGAACGGGCGCGTGCGATCCGCGAGACGATCATCAAGATGCTCGTCGCGGCGGGCAGTGGACACACTGCGGGCCCGCTCGGGCTCGCCGACATCTTCGCAGCGTTTTACTTCAACATCCTTAAGCACGATCCGAAGCGGCCGAACTGGAGCGAGCGCGACTGGCTGATTCTCTCAAACGGTCACACCGTCCCCGTCCGCTATGCGGCGATGGCACACGCCGGCTACTTCTCCCTTGAGGAGGCTATGACGCTGCGCAAGTTTGGGAGCCGTATCCAAGGCCACCCGGAGCGCACTCGTCTGCCGGGCCTCGAGACGACCTCGGGTCCGCTCGGTGAGGGGCTCTCCCAAGCATCCGGTATCGCGTATGCGCACCGCATGGACAAGAAGAAGAACCGCATCTACTGCGTGATGAGCGACGGGGAACAGGAGGAGGGAAACACCTGGGAGGCGGTGATGTTCGCCGGGAAGTACAAGCTCAGTAACCTCACCGCCGTGATGGACCGTAACAATATCCAGATCGACGGGATGACTGAAGACGTGATGCCGCTCGACTCGCTCGCTGATAAGTACCGGGCCTTCAACTGGCACGTACTTGAAGTAGACGGACACAATATTCGCCAGTTTATCGATGCAGTCGAAGAGGCAAAGGCGATCGTCGAGAAGCCGACGCTTATCATCGCGCACACGATCCCTGGGAAGGACGTCCCCGAGATCGAGTACGACTTCCGGTGGCACGGTAAGCCACCGACCAAAGAAGAAGGGAAGCAGTTTTTGAAGGAGTTACGCAGCATGAAAGGGCGCTTGAAACACGAGTATGCTTAACAGCGACGCGGTCATCTCAGATAAAGTATTTACCTCGGCGATCGAGAAGAAGCCGACGCGTGACGGCTTTGGCAAAGGGGTCGTGGTCGCCGGACAACGCGACCCGAACGTGGTCGTGCTCTGTGCTGACCTGAAGGAATCGACCCGCGCAGAAGAATTTGAAAAAGCCTTTCCCGATCGTTTCGTCGAGATGGGCGTGGCAGAGCAGAACATGGCCACGGTAGCCGCCGGGATGGCGCTTGCCGGAAAGGTCCCTTTTATCACGAGCTACGCAGCCTTTAATCCCGGGCGTAATTACGAGCAGATCCGTACGACCATCGCCTTAAACGACGTGCCGGTGAAAGTCTGTGGTATGCACGCAGGAGTTTCCGTCGGCCCAGACGGCGCGACACACCAGATGCTCGAAGATATTGCGATGATGCGCGTACTGCCCAACATGACGGTCGTTGTACCTGCCGATGCTGAAGAGGCACGTAAGGCGACGATCGTCGCTGCAACAACGGGCAAGCCTATGTACCTTCGCTTCGGACGATCGGCAACGCCGGTGTTCACGACCGTAACCTCGCCCTTCACGATCGGCAAGGCGCTCACACTCTGGAACTGTGACGCGCCACGACTCGCGATCCTCTCGACAGGGTCTACGAGCTACGCAGCACTCGTCGCAGCAGAGAAGCTCTCGCGCGGCGGGATCGGCGTCATGGTCCTTCACTTCGCGACGGTAAAGCCGCTCGATGAGACGGCGGTCCTCACCGCAGCGAAGCGTGCCGGGCAGGTACTTACAGTAGAAGAGCACCAGATAGCGGGAGGGTTCGGCTCTGCGGTGGCAGAGTGCCTCGCCGAGCACGCGCCGACGCGTGTCGTGCGAATCGGTATTCGCGATCAGTTTGGACAATCAGGAGATCCTGAGGAGCTACTTACGCACTACGGTATCGACGCTGACGCGATCGAGCGCACTGCGCGGCACATGCTCCACGCTCGCTCTTAGAGAGGCGTGACTACGTAGTCAGCAGGTGCTTCAGCAAGAAGCTTCTCAAGCGCTTCTCGAGAGAGAAGGCCTTTTTGTGCGCCGATTTCTTGTACAACGGCCATCGAGTTCACTGGGCCCCAGAGCAGAGCCTCGTCAAGCGGTTTCCCGAGCGCGAGGGCGGCCACGATAGTCGAGGTGCACGCGTCACCAGCACCGGTGCGCTCAAAAGGAGGCTTTGGATCAGGGTACATCGGGACCTTAAGTACGCGCGCGCCGTCTGAGGCGTAGGCACCGCGTGGACCGTCGGTGATCACGACCACCTTTGGTCCAAGCGTGTGCATTTGTTCGAGCAGAGACTTGAGGTCGGTATCGCCAAGGCCGAGAATACGCTCGGCTTCTTGCTTGTTGCAGGCGAGGAGCTCGGTCACTTGGTAGAGGGGAGCAAGGGTGTCTTTACCCATTTCGATCTGGAAGGTGCCGGGTTGGAAGGCGAGTTTTGTCTCGGGGTGTGCGGCTATCCACGCGGCTAGATCAAGATGGAATTGTTTCGAATTAACGCTTGCCGATGAGAGGTAGATCCAGCGCGGGGGAGTGAACCCTTCAGGGATTGCATAGGGATACGCCTCGTGACGGATGAGGATCGTGCGCTCCTCTTCGTACCAGAGCACGTAGTGGTGATTCGTCGGGAGGTCGCTGTTTACGGCGACGTTGGAGACGTCAACCTTTTCTTCTTTGAAGTGCTCGAGCGTTAGCCTTCCGTAGTCGTCATTGCCGACGTTTGAGATAAAGCCCGAAGAGAGTCCGAGGCGTGCCGCCGCGACAGCAGCGTTCGCTGCGTTACCAACACCAGCAAGAAGTACGGAGAATTCAAAAGGAATCTTATCGCCCCACTTCATCGAGATGGTGCAGTTGTCGTTATTGATATCGCAGGTGACCTTCGCATCTTTCAGTCGGATAAACTCGTCGGTGGCGGTGTCGCCGATTGCAATGAAATCCATATGGAAGGAGTCTACCACACGCACTCGCCCAATTTTTTGCTCCTTCGGGCCCTGGCGAGGACTGGGGCAGCCAGTCGCAGAAAAATTGGGCGAGTGCGTGTTACGATACACGCATGACTGATCTTGTTGCAGGTGCGCGATCGCTTTTTCAACCTGGTAAAGGACTGCTTGCTGCTGATGAGAGCGTGGTGAGTGCGACGAAACGTCTCGCGCAGTACGGCATTCCTACAAGTGAGGAGATGCGCCGTCTCGACCGAGATCTTTTTCTTAATACCGAAGGGATTGAAGAATATCTCACGGGCGTGATCCTCTTCAGCGAGACGCTTACCCAAAAGGGAAATGACAAACTTTTCTTTCCTAAGTCGCTTAAAGACCGTTGGATCCAACCCGGCATCAAGGTAGACCTCGGCATCGAGCCATTTCCGGCCAGCCCGAAAGAGACGATCACCAACGGCCTGCTTGATTTGCCGCAGCGGCTTGAAGAATATAAAAAGTCAGGAGTTACCTTTACTAAGTGGCGTGCGGTGATCCGTATCGAAGGCGACCTCTTGCCGTCCTCAAGCGCGATCCTCGAGAACGCGAAGCGTCTCGCGACCTATGCTAAAGAGGTGCAGGCCGCAGGGCTCGTCCCGATCCTCGAGCCCGAGGTGCTTCTGGAAGGGAAGCATTCTCGCGCCCGCGCTCGCGCGGTGATCGAAGAGGTGATGGGAGTGCTGTTCTCGACTCTCGAAGAAAACGCCGTCGATCGCGCAAGCGTCGTGCTTAAGACGGCGATGGCGCTCACGGGCGAAGGTGCGGGAGTGCTCGATCTCCCCGATGAGGTGGCGAAGGATACGGTCGACGCCCTCATGGCGACGGTGCCGCGCCAGATCGCGGGGGTAGTATTCCTTTCTGGAGGACAGACACCCGATCAAGCGACCGAGAATCTCGCGGCGATTACCCGCTATGCACGGAAGGTGCAGGCGCCGTGGCCGATGACCTTCTCCTACGCGCGCGCGCTTCAAGAAGAGGCGCTCGCGATCTGGAAAGGGAAGCCCGAGAATGTCCCTCCCGCACGCGCTGCCTTTATAGAACGACTCAAGAAGGTCTCGGCCGCTGCTGCCGAGGGTTAAAGTTGCAAAAAAGCCATTAATACGGCATACTCGCTTCTATTATGATTACGTTACCGGTAGAGAAGCGAGAGGCTGGCGATGCAGCAGAACTGCGTCGAACAGGTAAGGTTCCGGGTGTTGTTTACGGCGCGCACCACGAGTCGACGCCCATCGCGATAGATGCGGTCGCATTTAGTAAGGCGCTTAAGGCGGCTGGCGAAGCGACAGTGGTGTCCTTGACTGGTCTCGGGGAGGCTGTGCCAACCCTTATCCACCAGGTTGATCTCGACCCGCTCACGAGCCAGCCACAGCACGTCGACTTCTACGCCGTCACGAAGGGTGAGAAGGTGCAGGTCCACGTACCGCTCGAGTTTATCGGCGAGTCAGCAGCAGTGAAGGCTGGCGCCAACCTCGTGAAGGTGCTTCACGAGATCGAAGTCGAGGCCGACCCGATGCTCCTTCCGCGCGATCTTAAGGTCGACCTCGCGATGCTTGTGAATTTGAATGACCAGATCCACGTGCGCGATATTACGATCCCTGCCAACGTCACGCTCGTGACGGGTGAAGAGGAAGTCATCGCGATCGCCCAGGAAGTCGCTCAAGAGCGCGAGGAAGTCGCACCAGCAGACATCTCAGCGGTAGAAATCGAGAAGAAAGGCAAAGAGGAGGAAGCGGCTGCCGCAGAAGCAGCATAACGCAAGGTTTCGTGTGCGTAAGACGGCCCCAACGGGGCCGTCTTCATTTGTTATAATAAAGAACAATGTATCGCCGAACTTTTTTTATTGTGCTCATTGCCGGAGTTCTGGGCATGGGGCTCGTGGCGAGCTGGCAGGTGCCACTTGTCGCCGCGCAGGAGCTCACGCCTGCTGAGCGGGCAGAACTCCAGCGTCAGTATGATCAGCTCCAGAAGGAGATCGAGCAGCAGCAGGAGATCATCAGGCAGACCCAGGCGCAGAAAAATACGCTCCAAGGAGATGTGACGAGTCTGAACGCCAAGATTAAGTCTGCCCAGGCGCAGATTGACGCAAAGAATATCCAGATCAGACAGCTCGGCACACAGATCGCACAGAAAAACGTCGTGATCGGACAGCTCTCACAACGGATCGAGAAAGGAAAAGAATCACTCGGGGCGATCTTGCGCCAGACGCAGATGCTCGACGATTATTCGGTGGTGATGATCGCCTTGAGTAGTGATAGCGTATCGAGCTTCTTTGTAGATCTCGACTCCTTCACTTCGATTAAGAAACAGATGGCGAATCTTTTTTCTGACATTCGTCACGCTAAGGCTCAGACCGAGACCGAGAAGGCCGACCTAGCCAAGAAGCAGAATCAAACTACCGATGCGAGGTACGAGATCGAGACTGAGAAGCAGAAGGTCGCGCAGAATAAAACCGAGAAGCAGAAGCTGCTCACTATCACGGCAAATAAGGAAGTTGAATATCAGAAAGTGCTTGCAGAGAGACAGGCGAAGGCCGCGGCGATTCGTGCAGCACTCTTCCCGCTGCGCGATGCCGCGGCGATCCCGTTCGGCACAGCGCTTAAGTATGCCCAAGAGGCCAAGCGTGCGACCGGGGTGAATCCTGCACTCGTGCTCGCTATCCTCACGCAAGAGTCGAACCTCGGCGCGAACGTCGGGCAGTGTTACCTCCAGAACAACACAACAGGCGCGGGTATCGGAAAAAATACGGGCACAGTGTTCGCCAAGGTAATGAGTCCGACGCGTGACGTGCCACCGTTTCTTGAGATTGCCTCGAAGCTCGGCTTCGATCCACACCGACAAGTCGTGTCTTGTCCGATCGCTGCTGCCGGTGGATGGGGCGGTGCGATGGGTCCCGCACAGTTTATCCCGTCGACCTGGAAGATCTATGCGGCTCGGGTCGCGAGTGCAAACGGCGTCTCAGTAGCGAGCCCATGGGATGCTAAGCACGCGGTCACTGCCATGGGCTACCTCCTCGCAGACAACGGTGCCTCAGCGGGCGGCTATACAGCCGAGTTTAACGCCGCCGCGCGCTACTACGCCGGGTGGAACGGACCTCAAATGACGGTCGGTCGCCAATACGCGACCCAGGTGATGGCTCGCGTGGCCGCGCTTCAGAAGAATATTGACTTCTTGGCCGATAATTAGGCCAGTTGGTAGGGCTGAGGTTATCCACTCTTCAGAGGGGGCGTCTCTAGGCTAAGCCTCTATACTGTAGGCATAGTCATTAATCTTTAAGTCATTTATCTATTTATGAACGCCCGCCGCTTCCTCTCTACCTCTGCAGTAGCCACCGCTGCCGTATTGATCTCTGCAGGGATCCAGGTACTTGCCTACACTCCACCAAGCACAACCCCGACAGGAGGGGACGCTGATGCGCCGCTGAACGTGGGATCAGCTACACAAACCAAAACTGGCGCCCTAAGAGTGAATGGTGCGCTTACCGCAGCGGGCGGTTTTCTTGCTACCACAATTTCAACAACCGGCGATATTGCGTCGCAGGGAAAAATCACAGCGGACATAGGTGCGGGAGAAGGTTTCTGTCTTGGCTCTTCGTGTATCACCGCGTGGCCGGCAGCAACTGACACTTCAACCTTCCTCGACACCAGCGCGACGGCTCAAACAAAGGCCGGCGCATTGACGGTCCAGGGCAATCTCACTTCCAACAACCTCGTGTCGAACACGAGCGGTAAAGTGATCGTTGGTGGAGGATCAGCTTCTGGGGCATCCGATGTGCCACTCACGGTAAACGGAAGGGTGAGGATTACGGGAGGCGGACCCGCTCAGTATGCCTACCTGACCGCAGACGGCACCGGAGGCGACGCGTCGTGGCGTCCGTCGAAGTGTGGCTCAGCTTCTGCTACCGCAGCGTGTGTCAAGTTTCCCAATGGGTCGATGATGACCTGGGGTAATACTGGTACGGGTACTGGGGACCGGACACAGTCTTTCCCGAGCGGTGTTTCGTTCTCGAACACTAACTACTCTGTCACCATGACGCCTAATAACTCTACTTCCCAAAACTGCGTACCGTCCATAACATCAAAATCATCAACTTCCTTCGGGTTCAGGACTGACGCAGCCTGCGACACGATCACCTTTAATTGGCAGGCAACAGGCTTCTAGTCTTCCATGGACGCGACCTCGCCGCATTCTCAGAAGCACGATACGGTGAAGCGCCAGCTACAAGGGGCGCTCTGGCTTCTGCTTGTTACGGTCGTGGCGACTACGGCGGGGGTGTGGATGAGTCTGAAGTATAGCGAGCTCGCACACTACGGCCGTAGTCAGCTGGCCGCAGTGGCGGCAGCGCCGGCGGGAACAGTTCCCCTTAGCGGCTGGGCCTGGTCGGGAGGAGACGGCACCAAGGGCCCCTACATGGGCTGGATCAGTTTCAGTAGCGATAACGACCCCGCGGGCGCTCCCGTCTACGGCGTCTATGAGAATGTGAGCGACGGCCTGCTCTCAGGCTACGCCTGGTCAAGTAATCTCGGCTGGGTGAGCTTCAACGCAACAGATGTCGCCACCTGCCCCTCGGGTGGTTCTGCGCCCCGGGTCGATCTCTCCACTGGTAAAGTGAGCGGATGGGCGCGTGCGTGCTCGGCTTTTTCGGGATCGTATTGTAGCGGAACGCTCGATTCAAGGAGTGGTGGTTGGGACGGATGTGTCAGTCTCGCCACCCAGAGTAATGAAACGGTCGCCTATGGAATCACGCAAGACCCGGCGACCTGTAATTGGAGCGGCTACGCCTGGGGGTCCACCGCGATCGGCTGGGTGAATGTTAACGGAGGTACTACATATGGCGTGAAGTGTGCCAAGCCTGATCTTAGGGCGCAGTATGTTGATCAGATCACAGCTCAAGCAGGTACGTCGCAGGACTTTACGACCACCGTTTCAAATATTGGAAGCCTTCCGGTCAATGCACCATTTTATAATCTGTTACAGCGCGCAGATACCATTGATGCAAGTGGTAACGGTATAAATCCACAAACGGCGAACGTGTCGAGTTTTGCCGGCCCTTTCCCAATTTCGGTTAATGGTACGGCAAAAGTTTCGGTACCGTACGCTTTTAGCGTGCCTCAAGATGTGGGCACGGTCAGGTATGTCCGTATTTGTGTCGACCAGAATCAACCGGGAACAACTGGAGACATTGCTGAATTAAACGAACAGAACAACTGCACGGCATGGAAGGGTATCCAAGTGGGTGGACCTAAGCCAAACCTCCGTGCCTGGGAAGTGACCCCTACGACTGCGAGCGTGGGTGTTGAGCAGACGTACTCGGCTAAGGTGTCAAACAACGGTGTGGCCGATGTGCCGAACCCATACTATGCTTTGTTCCAGCGCGTAGACGCAATTGACGCTAACGGTAACGCCGTCGGGACGCCGCTCGACATTAACGTGCTCGGTATGCCGAGCGGGCTGAAGGTTTCGGCGACAACCACCGTCAATGTCGCCTATACTTTTCCTCAAGCCGATGCGGGAACTACTCGGTATCTCCGCGTGTGTGCGGATGCGAATTCAAACGCAGTTATTGGCGCACAGAACGACGTCCTCGAATCCTCAGAGACAGATAACTGTGGTGCGTGGACCGCGGTAGTGGTGGAAGGATCTAATCTCCAGGCAGACGCCATTGGTTACAATGGCGGTGCGCCGACTCCAACGGTCCCGACGGTATTTTTCGGATCAGTCAAAAATATCGGTACGGCAGGGATCAGTGGTGGTGTCCCGAGTATTCTGAGGATTAAGAGCGACGCTCTCGGATCAAGAGTCTATGCTCGACTCGATGCGGGAAGTATCCCGTCTATTGCTGCGGGAGCTACAAACGTATCGCTACCTAATAGCAATCTCTCCACCTTTAGCTTCGCGACCTCATCTACGGGGACGTACTATGCAGATGTTTGTGTGAACATGAACACCGGCGGGACCGTGCCGGTAAACACGGCTGAGCCGTATCCTCCTGCTGACAACTGCGGCCAGAATCTGACCGTCGTCGTAAGAGCGCCAAACCTTACCGTCATTCCAGGTACGAGCTATACGGTCGTTATCGGGACCCCTCTTACGGTATCTGCGTCTGTGAGAAATATAGGAGATCTAACAACAGGGCAGGGATTCACGGTCAACTTCCAGCGGGGTGATGGAGCTCTCGATGCGAATGGTAATCCTACTGGCACCATCACGCCAAGTATCGGTACGGGCAGCGCGACGACCCTAGCGGCAGGAGCCACACAGACAGTGACGATGTCTACGACCTACAGCGGCTTTACTACGGACGATGTTGGACAGCCACGTTGGATACGCGCCTGTGCTGATAAGTCGGCGACGATGGCAGATGGCCCCGTCAAAGAATTCGATGTGAAAGGTGCTGCCGAAGGCGACAATTGTGGTCCGTGGACCGCGGTGACGGTAGGAGGGCTGCCTGACGTGCAAGCGAACGCCGTAACCGCCTCGAAGACCAATCCAACGGTGAATGAAGCAGTGACGTTTAACACTACCGTAAGCAACCTCCCAACGGCGTCTGGGCCTGCAAACGACTTCCCGACCGTTATTCAAATTGCCAGCCCGACTGATCCAGCCACTAATATAAGACGCATTGCCGCCAGTCCGGCCACCACGACGTCGCTTGCTGTGGGTGCTACGACCGGTACACTTTCCGCGAGCTTCGCCACCAGCACTCCAGGGCAGTACCGGGTTCGTGCTTGTGCAAATATGTATCCTTCAGGGGCATTAGTGATCCCGGAGAGTAATACAGGCAACAACTGCAGTACGTCGTGGGTGTTGATCACGGTGGATTCTGGGGTCGCTGCTCCTACAGTCATCAATCCGACCCATACCGCCATTACGACAACGGGTGCAACACTCGGTGCAACAGTCTCTTCAAATGGCGGCGCAGCACTCACCGCCAGAGGAACCTGCTGGAGCACGGCTATCAACCCGTCGCTAACTAACGGTGCCAATTGTCTTGCCGAGGGCGGTACGACAGTCTCAACATTCAGTCATGCACGCACGGGGCTCACTTCGGGAGCAACGATTCACTACCGTGGATACGCCACAAACGCAGTGGGTACGGGTTACACAGCGGACACCGTTTTCTCGACTTCACTGCTTGGTATCACGGTCAGCCCTAAAGCATACTTCTCGCCAGTGTGGTCGCGCACCACTACGGTCACCTATACACTCACAAACGGCGATTCTGCCAACTCTGTCTGCCGCGCGCTTGATTATGCGAAGAAACCCCTGGGTACGGGTAGTTTCTTTGATTGTACGGGCGCACGCGCGATCGGATCCTCCTTTATACCGAATGCTATTGGCGAGTATGGATACTATATCCAGGCCTCATCAACCACTACGATGGCGCAACCGGTTGAGGACAGTCTCACGATCTTTACAACCTCGCCTTTCTTGACTGCAAACGGGCTCTCCGGTCTGCCGAGCACAGCGTCTTTGGGCAGTTCGATTGCTCTGAATGGTAGTGTCAATAATGCGAGTACCACGATCCCGAATAACGTGGCCGATGCGTCAAATGTGCCAAGTGTATATCGAGTGAAAACATCGTCGGGCGGGACGCCTGTCGCATATATCGACGGTGGATCAAAGAATCTTCCAAAGGGTGCGACAGGAGCCTCTGCTGTGGCGCTCAGCGCGGGCTCATATACTCCGACTACCGCGGGCACCTACTACTTCGATGTCTGTGTCAACATGGGCACGGACACGGTGATACCAAAGGTTTCAGAGTCTAACGCGAGCGACAACTGTGGTCCGGAAAGTTCTGTCACGGTGGCAGGCACTTGTACTGTGGACGCAACCTGCACATCCGGAGCAAATAACTGTGGCACCACGGCAACGGGCCAATATAACGCAAGCTGCATCTGTTCAGCCACCACACCGCCGGATGAAGCAACGTGCGACGGTGGAAGCCCGTCTATAACCTGTACGCGCAACCCTAACACTGCGTCCATAAGTGTAGGCACACCGGTTACCTTCGACGCAGGTCCGCAAGACGGAGCACAAGGGCCGTATATTTTCAAAAATGGAAGCACTCCTCTGTGTTCTACAACTGGTTCTGCCTCTTCCTGCCAATGGATCGCCACTGCGGGCAGCTATGACGTAAAGGCTGAGACCTCCTCGGCGAGCCCGACGCCAAACTTGGGCCCCATGCCTTGTGGCACAATCTTTACTGTGGGCACCGCAGAAACAGCCCCAGTAATAACCTCCTTCACGGCCGATCCTCTTACGGGTGTTCGGTCAGGCTACACGACTACCCTTAACTGGACCTCTAGTGACCCAGCGGCTGTATGTAAGATTGCTCGCTTGGCCGATGCTGCGAACAACGACTCATGGAAGACTGGCCTGCCAGCAAATGACACCTCGACTGACGCGGTGACCACGACCGACACGGTTACCAGTGAGACCGTGTACACCCTCACTTGTACGAAGGGTAGTCTTACGAGCAGTGCGGAAGTGGTTGTTGCCGACGTCTTCCCGTGCTCCGTCGAGATAGGACTCGAATGCCCTGCGGAGTAGGCTTGGCGAGCGGTTCTGTCTGTGGTAGGGTAGCAGGATATGAAGAAGGACCTGCATCCCGCTGACTACCGCATGGTAGTGTTCGAAGACCTCGCCTCCGGCGCGGCATTCTTGATCGGCTCGACCATCAAGACCTCTGAGACGACCCGGTACGAGGGGACTGAGTACCCGAAGGTGACGGTAGAAATCTCGAGCAAGTCACACCCTTTCTATACGGGTGAGGACCGCATGCTCGACAAGACCGGTCGGGTAGAGCGCTTTAAGCAGCGCGCCGCTAAGAAGAAGTAAGTCGCTTCGGCGCGTATCGCATTTCTCGGCCTCGCTCGGGGCCCTGCAGCCACTCGGCGAGAAATGCGATACGCGCCTTTGCGCTATATACTAAGCAGCATGGAATACTCGTCTGAATTTAAGAAGAACTTCTCGACGGCCTATTTAGCCGAGGAGTACGAGCGTCTTGAGAAGGAGGCGTCTGACGCACTCGCCGCGGCGCAGGGCGACTCTGAGCTCCTCGCGATGGCCGAGGAGGACACAACTCGCGTCCGAGCACGACAGGCCGACATCCTTCGCGAGATTGAGCAGATCCTAAAGAAGGACGAAGAGGAGGCTTCAGCTCCGGTCTCGGTGGTGATGGAGCTGCGGGCGGGCGCAGGGGGTGACGAAGCGGCGATCTTCGCGGGAGACCTCCGCGAGATGTACCTGAAGTATGCCGACAGCCAGGGGTGGAAGACGCGTCGCATCGACGACCTCACCCTCGAGATCGCCGGGAAGGGTGCGTATGATGCACTCCGCTATGAAACAGGAGTCCACCGCGTTCAGCGTGTGCCGCTCACCGAGAAGTCGGGCCGCATCCACACCTCGACCGCCTCAGTGGCGGTGCTCCCGATCCGTGCCAAGAGCAAGATTCAGATTAACCCTGCTGATATTGAAATGGAGTTCTCGAGAAGCGGCGGGGCCGGCGGTCAGAACGTAAACAAGGTGGAGACTGCTGTACGCCTCATCCACACTCCGACCAATATCGACGTCCGTTCGAGCTCAGAGCGTAGCCAGCTCGCTAACCGCGAGAAGGCGATGCAGATCCTAACCGCGAAGCTCGAGCAGCTTCATGAAGAGGAAGAGGCCAAGAAGCATGCCGCAGAGCGCAAGGAGCAGATCGGCACCGCTGACCGTTCAGAGAAGATCCGGACCTATAACTACCTCCAAGACCGGGTCACCGACCACCGGATCAACGAGTCCTGGCACAATCTCCCTAAGCGGATGCTGGGCGACATCGGGGATATCGTGGAGGCATTGCAAAATACGGCAGGTTCAGGTACAGTAGCGGGGTAATGACAGTAAAAAACAGCTCGGGAGAAGTCGAGCGCCTCTTTAACACGGGGGCGCATTTCGCGCAGGTAAAGAGTCGTCGCCACCCCTCGATGCAGGCCTTCGTGGTGGGCACTAAGGGTCGCCAGGAGATCTTCGACCTTGCTCAGACAGCTACCCAGCTCGAGAAAGCTAAGAGTATCCTCGAGACTCTCGCTAAGGAAGGGAAGACCGTCCTCCTTGTCGGCGGCAAGGTCGAAGTCGCCTCACTCGTCAAAAAGGCAGGGCTCGATATGGGCGCACCCTACGTCTCGACGCGCTGGCTCGGCGGTACGATCAGCAACTGGACTGAGATCAAGAAGCGTATCGCACGCCTCGCTGAGCTCACTGAGACGATGGCCGGCGCTGCGCGTTCTAAGCAGCACACCAAGCTCGAGCTCGTACGTCTTGATCGCGAGAAGAAGAAGCTTGAAGTGCGTCTCGACGGTCTCACTACGCTCGAGAAGCGTCCGAACGCGCTCTTGGTCGTCGACACGAAGCACGAGAAGCACGCAGTAAAGGAGGCACGTGACGCTGGTATCCCCGTGATCGCGATCATGAGCTCAGACTGCAATCTCGCCGACGCGACCTACCCGATCGTCGCGAACGACACCTCACGCGAGACGGTGAAGTTCATCCTCGGCGAGCTCGCTGCTGCCTTTAAGAAGGGCGTACAGAGCTAAGTGCGTCTTCGGTACCACGCGCGTGGTACTATATTTTAATCATATTTAATTGATGTAGATCATTTGTACTTATGGAGATTTCGATGGATGTTATAAAGGCTCTGCGCGACCGCACCAGCGTGTCCGTGATGCAGTGCAAGAAAGCGCTCGAAGAGGCGGGCGGCGATATTGATAAAGCAGAAGTCATTTTAAAGAAGCGCTCATCTGAAGCGGCTGAGAAGAAGGCCGATCGATCTCTGGGCGCAGGCGCTATCGGCATCTATGTCCACGAAGGCGCTATTGGCGCGATGGTGCTCCTCTCCTGTGAGACTGATTTCGTAGCAAAGAATCCAGACTTCTCTACATTTGCGCGTGAGCTCGCGATGCATGTGGCGGCTACGGACCCTAAGTACACTAGTGCTGAGGAGATCCCCGAGGACGTGAAGACGGCGGCGGTGGCCGTGTTTGAGAAGGAGATGGAAGGTAAGCCAGCAGATATGAAAGCCAAGATCATGGAAGGGAAGCTCGCGAGCTACTTCAGTGATCAGGTGTTCCTCGAGCAGGCGTTTATCAAGGATGAAAGTAAGAAGATCAAAGACCTCCTTAACGAAGCGACACAGAAGTTTGGCGAGCGCGTCGAGGTAAGCCGCTTCGTGCGCATGTCGGCGCGCTAATCTGTGGCCCACCTCGTATTCATCCTCCTGTCGATCGCGCTCCTGGTAGGATTCTTCCTACTCACGAGGTCAGAGGCTCAGAGGGGCGTGCGATACCTCGCGCCGCGCCGTAGCGCGCTCGACGCGCAGGTGGGTCGGATCGAATTTATTCTCACGCACGTCGACTTCGCTTCATTCGCGCGCGAGGAGGGTCGCCGCCTGGTGGGGCGCGTGAGCCACGCGCTCGCACACCTCTCGCTCCAGCTCGTACGCGCTGTAGAGCGACTCCTTACGCGCGCGGTCCGACGTCTCCGCACTAAGCACCAGGTTGCGGCACCGGCCGCTGGCGGAGAGACACGAGAGTTCGTTAAAACGCTTTCGGACTTCAAAGGGCGTTTAAAAGACACGATGCCCGAGATGGCGCCCGTAGAGAAACAGGATTAGGTAGGGTATAGTGCGTTAGTGCCGGGATAGCTCAGTTGGTGGAGGACCTCCGGTCGGTTTTGTTATTGACCTGATTACGCTAGAGTAGAGAATACGCCGGGATAGCTCAGTTGGTAGAGCAGCTGTTTTGTAAACAGCAGGTCGTCGGTTCAAGCCCGACTCCCGGCTCCAAATTATCTCTTTGTGGGAGTAGAAGTTGAAAGGGCGCCCTTGGGGAAGCGCGCCATAAACTCTTTCAGGTCAGTGAATCCGTGAGAATATTTCCCATTGATCACGAAGGCGGGCAGCTCGTCGGCTTTCACCTTATCTACGGCCACGAGGGTGCGAAGCGCGCCAAGATCGAGATGGTAGTCAAAGGAGTAGACGCTGAGGTGTGGGTACGTGTCGCGTAGATACGAGAGCGCATAGCCGGCCTTGTCGCAGTCGGGGCACTCACCCTCATTGCTGTAGAAGTAGAGGACCGTTACCGGCTTTGTGCCACAGACGGCTGCGAGGCGCTTGGTGGCGAGGTAGTGACGAATCTCAAGGAGAGAATACTGCTTTTTAAGAAGAATGACTTGCTCATTGGTGCTGCCGAGCTGCTCCTCGGTATAGGCGAGACGGGCGCCGAGGTCGCCGAGTTCGGTGATAAACCCGCCGGTTGAAGTGGCATTATCGCAGGGTGCATTTTCGAGAAGCGAGAACTGTGTCTCGAGAGAGAGCGCGTCGATGGTGAGCTGGTCCTCGAGGCTCTTAAGCTCAGCGAGGCGCGCGTTGTTTAGGTAGTTCACCGCGTAGGCGATCGTCGCCGTAAGGAGGACCGTGATGCCGAGTGCGATAAGGGCGTTACGAAGGGGTGTAGACATACAGGGATTATTTCCAGCCACGCTCGATACCGAACACTACGTCAGCCGCCGAACGCATTAGCCAGAGCGGGGCGACAAGGCCGTAGAGGAGGTACGAGGCGAGGCCGACGCGAAGGTTCATCGGTGTCTTTGAGATACGACGACCGTAGGCGATAAGGCCAAAGGACGCGACCAGAGTGGTCACGCCG
Organism: uncultured Candidatus Saccharibacteria bacterium; assembly: GCA_964607655.1. Classification (GTDB taxonomy): domain Bacteria; phylum Patescibacteriota; class Minisyncoccia; order Phycocordibacterales; family Phycocordibacteraceae; genus C7867-001. The sequence continues at coordinate 25,904 of CAZSKX010000001.1, forward strand.
AGTAGCGTAAGGATATTGGTTGGGAAGTAGAACCAGTCGAGCACTGGGTAGCTAGGAGTGAAGGTGTAGGAGAGCGGGATACCAAGACGGACCTCGATCGCTTGGGACGATTGGAGGATAAACTGTCCGATAGAGAGGAGAAATAGCCCTGCGGTGCTGACGACGGCGAGGAGCGCGACCGGGAGGATAAGCATTCCTAATGCTCCGTGCTTGCGGTTAAACACCAGGCTGCGATACTCGCCAAACATGTGGCGCAAGAAGCCGCTAGTCCACCGAGTACGCTGCTTGATAAGCGTGGGGATTGTACGCGGAGCCTTGGTGTAGACGCGGGCACGTGGGGCGTTCTCGATCTCATAGCCAGCCTTCTGGATGCGAAGCGCCATCTCCATGTCTTCGGTCTGGTGCCCATAGCGGAACCCGCCAAGCTCCGTAAGCACGCTTTTACGATAGAAGGAAAACGGTCCAGGAGTCACATACAGCGCGTTGATCGAGCTCATCGCGTGACGCATCGTGATGCCGAAGCTGTATTCAGCATTTTGCATGTGTTCGACGATGTTGCGCGGATTATGGATCGACATCGCCGCAGTGACTGCTGCCACACTTGGTTTATCAAAACAAGGGATGATCTCATGCAGCGCTTCAGGGTCAACAAACGAGTCGGCGTCGAGGCAGCCGACAAACTCAGCATCACGCGCGGCGGCGATGCCCGCGTTCACGGCGTTGTGCTTACCTGGCGTCGCTTCATGGAGCACCTTCACCTGAGGGTGATCCTTGTACCGCGCCATGACCTCGGGGGTGTTGTCGGTCGAGCCGTTGTCTACAAGGACGATCTGGAGCTTGTCAGCAGGGTAGTCGAGCTTTAGAAGCGACTCCGTGGTCGTGGCGACCGTCTCGCCTTCGTTACGACAGGGGACAACAACCGCGACCTTGGGGGTCTTGCCGTTCTTCGCGCGGGCACGGGCATCCCTCGCGGGCTTCGAGAGGAGTGTCACGAGGACAAACGACTCGAAGAAGATCGCGAGGAAGATAAAAGGATAGGCCAGGACCTCTGGACTCATGGCGTAAACTATAGCATTTTGCTATGATTTTTCCATGTCTCTAGACGCGAGCTCTAAGTCAGTACAAAAAGGTCGTCTCCACCCGATGACGATCGCGATCCGCGAGATCGCCGAGATCTTCGGTCGTATGGGCTTCAGCGTCGCCCAAGGGCCCGAGCTCGAAGACGATTTTCATAACTTCACGGGTCTGAACATTCCCCCAAATCATCCAGCACGCGGGATGCAGGACACCTTTTGGATCAAGGATAAGGTGGGAGAGCAAGTTCTGCGAACGCACTGCACGGCCACCTCGATCCGGGCACTTGAGAAGTTGGCAAAGGAAGGTGGGACGAGCGCGCGTGTGATCAGTCCGGGTAAGGCCTTTCGCAATGAAGCTACTGACATGACGCATGAGGCGCAGTTCTACCAGATCGACGGCTTCGCGATCGGCGCTCCGGGCGAAGTGACGCTCGCACACCTGAAGGGCACGCTATTAAAGTTCTTTCGCGAATACTTCGGCCCTGACGCGCAGGTGCGTCTTCGTCCGAGCTTCTTCGGTTTCACTGAGCCGTCAGTGGAGGTGGACGTATGGTTTACCCCGCCTGGTAAGGAGGGTCGCTGGCTCGAGGTGATGGGGGCGGGCATGTTCCATCCAAACGTGATCAAGGCCGCGGGGCTCGATCCAGAGAAGGTGCAGGGCTTCGCCTTTGGTGGGGGGATCGAGCGTCTTTTGATGATTAAGTACGGGGTGCCCGACGTGCGCCTCTTCCACTCGGGAGACGTGCGCTTTGTCTACGCCTTTGACGACAAATAGTATGAAAGTCGCACACTCAAAGCTCCAGGAATATTTCGCAGCGCCCTTGCCGTCACTCGAGGCGGTGGCCGACGCGTTTACTTTTCATACCTGGGAGATCGATGGGATCGAAGGGGAAGTGCTCGATATTAAAGTCCTACCCAATCGCGCGAGCGACGCGAAGACCGAGCTCGGTATTGCGCGTCAGCTATCCGCGATCCTAAATCAGCCGCTTAAGAGCGAGTATGAAAAGGTAGAGCTAGGCACAATACAAGTGCGCACCTCGCTCGCGCAGATTAATGGCACCTTGGGCCTCGACTTGAGCGCTGAGGAAGTCGAAGGCGTCTTCCGTCGGCTTCGTTTCGGCGTTGAGAAAGAGGGAGAGGCGTACGTGATTTCTGCGCCCGCTGACCGTACCGACCTCACCATCCCCGTCGATATCGCAGAAGAAGTCGGGCAGATCATCGGCTATGATCGTGTGCCTGAGGTCGAGCTGCCTCCGGCCGCAACACCGGGCGACCAAGCGCGCTATCGCGGTATCGAGCGGATGAAAGATCAGCTCGTCGACGCCGGATTCTCTGAAGTATCAACGCAGTCGTTCGCTACGCACGGCGATATCGAGCTCGCTAACCCTCTCGATAAGACAAAACCATTTTTACGCACCGCCCTCGAGGAGAATCTCCAGGAGTCGCTCACGAAGGCGAAGCAGTATGCGCCACTCCTCTATGCGCCAGGGGAGAAGCCAAAACTTTTTGAAGTGGGAAGTGTCTTCCCGAAATCGGGTGAGTATCTCGAGCTGCGCATGACCGAGGCGGCATGGGAGGGGGTGCCGACTTTTGATAACCTTACCGTCGCCAAGCTCGAGGACTACGGCAAGGACTACGAGCCGGTAAAGCACACACTCGGACAGTACAAGCCATTTTCTGTGTATCCATTCATTACTCGCGACATCGCGCTCTGGGCGCCCGCGGGCACCGAGGCGAGCACGATCGAGGGCCTCATCCGCGAGAACGCCGGCGAGCTTCTCGTGCGCCTCGACCAGTTTGATCGATTTGAAAAAGAGGGGAGAATCTCCTACGCCTTCCGCATGGTCTATCAAGCCTCTGACCGCACTCTTACTGATGACGAGATTAATCCCGTAATGCAAGGAATCTCCACCGCACTCACTACGCACAGTTACGAGATCCGCTAAGTTGTTTTTCGGTAAGATTAGGATATAGTGCGCTCGGCACTGCCGGGCAGGGGAGTGACTATAAACCATAGCCGATTCCTTGAATGGATAGGTGATTGGAGGTTGCATGGGAAGAGTAGAGTTCTTTTCACCAGGAAGTTTGGCGGCGTACGCACGTCGTCGACTCATTGTGCGCGCTCACGTGCGCAGTGCAGACGTGGGCGACGCGAAGATCCTGGTCGCGTGTTGTAAAGGCGACGAGATGGAGATCGTCGTGTGGGAGGAAAACAAGCACGTCAACGTTCAGAGATTCACCCCGGCTGCAGCTGGCGGGGAGGCATGCCTGAGGATTCTCGGCAGCTTCTGTCACTTGGGCTCTTCGAAATGTCGCGAAATGCTGCACTGGCATGTCGAGAGTTCAGGCGTGAGGCACGTCTCAGATCCCTTGCCGCGAGAGATTTCCATGTCGGCGCTGTATCTTTTGCCGGTATACGGCCAGATCAAGGAGCAGCTTCGGATCATGCGCCAGTGTTCCTCACAAGGAGACGACAGCTGCTTGAGCTTGCTCCAAATGCGTCTCGACGCCTTCATCCGCAGCAGAGTAAGCGGTCCGATCGAGTTCCTTTCTGATCTTGCGGGTTAGTAATAAAGCTCGGTGGCTGCCCCCACCGAGCTTTTTCTATATAAAAAGAAAAGGAGCTGGTCAGGCTCCTTTCGCACCTCACAGGATGCTCGGATTCTTTATTGCAGCACGCTGGCTGGACCAGCTGAGGTGATCCCTACGCTCGAGCTTCATTCTCGAGACGAGAGCGCACCTTTTCCTTCAGCAGGGGGAACTGGCTCGTGAGATGGGCCGCGAGCTCGTAGAGCTTCTTCACGCTTGTGGGGTCGTCGCCGTCACGATAGCGCTGTTTGTCGACGTAGTTCTCGGACCGATCGATGAGACGGCCCGAATCGTTGTCGATCACATCAGCGAGTACGATTTTCCCCCGCGGGTTGATTCCGAACTCCACCTTGTAGTCGACGTATCGATACCCGAGGATATCGAACGCCACTTCGAGCACGTGGAACGCCTTCGTGGCCTGTGCGGCCATCAGCTCGAAGAAACGATCCTCGAACGGGTAGGTGAACACGTGCTCGTCGAGCATCACGTGGAAGGGCTTCTGTCCCTCGATCGGCTTGTGAGGGTCGAAGAGCCTGATCACGCCGTGTGCAGCGTCGCGAATCATGAGCGGATCATCACACGCGAGCTCAACGTCTGGCTGTATCGGCCACCGTCGACCAGAGGTCTTGAGGTCAAATTCGACCACGAGTTCATCGAACCGGTGGCCCTTCGTGAGGTCCGGGCGACGCTGCAGGAACGAGCCGTGTGCCTCGCGCCGGACGATCACCTCGTAGGGGAGCATACGACATTTCGATGCGATGAAGGTATTGGGCCCTTCGCGCGCGACGAAGGCGAGCGATACCCACTCCCTGAGCAGCTCGAAGATGTCGCAGGTCATCTGGGTGACCAGCGCACCCTTCCCCTCGATGATGTCATGTCGAGCGCCGTCTCCAGCGGTGATGTCGTCCTTGGAGAAGATCTTTACGAGACCAGGCAGTCCGTAGCGGTCGTGGTGATCGAAGATCTTCTTGGTCTTGCCTTCAGCGATTAAGGCGGGTTTCTGAGTAGTTTCCATCAGGCACGAAGCCTCCTTCTGAAATAGCGATCCGAGGCCATACTGGCATTAAATGAGCTTAAAAACAAGCTGATTTTGTGCTACAATAGGAGTAACCGGAAATCGGCTATTTTTATGGCTAAAAGCGACGAAAAAGCTAAGAAAGTTAAGGCGTACGACGCCTCGTCTATCACTGTCCTCGAGGGTCTCGAGCCAGTGCGTAAGCGTCCGGGCATGTACATCGGTACCACGGGTCCCGATGGTCTCCACCATCTGATCTGGGAGGTATTCGACAACTCGCGCGACGAGGCGATGGGTGGGCACGCGACCGAGATCGAGGTGGCGCTCTTACCAGGCGGCTATATTCGCGTTGCCGATAATGGTCGCGGTATCCCAACCGGTATCCACCCCAAGACCAAAGTCTCGGCACTCGAGACGATCATGACCACGCTCCACGCCGGCGGTAAGTTCGGCGGGGATGATTCTGGGTATAAGGTCTCAGGCGGTCTGCACGGCGTGGGCGCTTCAGTGGTGAACGCGTTGTCCGAGCACACACGGGTAATCGTGCACGGTGGTATGCAAGACGGCGGTATCCACACGCAGGAGTATAAGATCGGCAAGACGCAGGGCAAGGTCAAGAAGATCGGTTCGACCAAGCTGCACGGTACGATCGTTTCTTTTAAACCAGACGTTGAAATCTTTAAAGACGGTATCAATTGGAATTGGGACAAGATCGTCGGCCACCTACGCCAGCAGGCGTACCTCGTAAAGGGTGTGCGTATCTCGCTTATTGATGCACGAGAGCATACGAAAGCAGCGTTTGCTGACGAGCTCTTTATCCGCGAGGAGTGTCTCGATTGCCCGTCGATGTCCTTCTACTTCGAGGGCGGGCTTAAGTCGCTCGTCGCCTTCAACAATAAGCACCAGACACCGGTGCACAAAAACATTTTCTATGTCGACCGTGAGATCGATGGGGTGATGGTCGAAGTGGCGGTGCAGTACGTCGACGACATCGTCTCGCGCATAACAGCCTTTGCCAACAACACCTACAACAGTGAGGGCGGCACGCACATCACGGGCTTCAAGACGGCGCTAACCCGCACGCTGAACACCTATGGCCGCAACGCCAATTTGATTAAGGAAAAAGACGAGAACTTTACTGGTGACGACGTGCTCGAGGGCATCACCGCCGTGGTATCGGTGAAGCTCCCTGAGATCCAGTTTGAGGGTCAGACCAAGGGTAAGCTCGGAAGCGTCGAGGCGCAGGGCGCGACCGCAACTGTCTTCGGCGAAGCGTTTGCTTTCTTCCTCGAGGAGAACCCTGACGACGCTAAGGCGATAGTCAACAAAGTGATCCTCGCTTTGAAGGCCCGCAAGGCCGCGAAGGCCGCGAAGGACTCAGTGTTGCGCAAGGGTGCCTTGGAGGGCATGACCTTGCCGGGCAAGCTCGCTGACTGCCAGACCAAGAGCGCCGCAGAGAGCGAGCTCTTTGTTGTGGAGGGAGATTCTGCCGGTGGCTCCGCCAAGATGGGTCGCGACCGCCGCACGCAGGCGATCCTGCCACTCCGCGGTAAGATCTTGAACGTTGAGCGTGCTCGTATCGATAAAATGCTTGCCTCAGAGCAGGTGCGTAACCTGGTGGTTGCTCTCGGTACCGCTGTGGGCGATGTCTTTGATTTAAGTAAACTCCGCTATCACAAGATCATTATCGCGACCGACGCCGACGTCGACGGAGCGCACATCCGTACGCTTCTCCTCACGCTCTTCTATCGCCACTTCCGCGCGATTATTGAAGGAGGTTTTGTATATATCGCTCAACCACCACTCTATAAGATCACCAAAGGTAAGTCGGTTGCGTATGCCTACTCTGATCCGGAGAAAGAAGCGGCTCTTAAGGCGATGGGGGTAGCGCCGACAGAGGTGGCGGTCGTAGGCGAAGGCGATGATGCTGAGCCAGTCGCAGAAGAAGAGGTAGCGGCGAAAAAGGCTACCAAAGCTAACGTGCAGCGCTACAAAGGTCTCGGCGAGATGAACCCGAGCGAGCTCTGGGAGACTACCATGGACCCCGAGCGCCGCGTCTTGAAACAGGTGCATGTGGAAGATGCGGAGGCAGCAGATCGCATCTTCGATATTCTCATGGGCACCGACGTGCCGAGCCGCAAGTCATTCATCCAGTCAAACGCTAAGCTGGCGAACCTCGACGTGTAGAGAGATCTTCATACAAAAACAGAATGGCCGCGGATCCGAGAACGGATCCGCGGCCATTTGACATTCAGGTTCGCCAGACAGACGGGCATGCGGGCGGGAAGGTGCCGTCTTCGTTTGGTATCGGCACTGTGTAGCAGATGTTCCTTGTCGCCAGGCGACGCGCCAGGCTGTCCTTGACTCCCTCGAAGGCGAGGGCGCCCGCGCACCATTGTCCTGTTGGTGGGACGAGATAGGGCGGGGTGTGGGCTGAATCGTCTTTTTCCATCGTCAATCTCCTTATGGGGTACTGCCTGCCCGAGATCATTGCATGTAAGTCTGCAACAGGCAAACAGAAACCGCCCGGGCTTTTAGCCCGGGCGGTTTCTGGAAGGCATTACTTGATGTCTAGGCTAAGCGTCAGGGTATTGTTGTCGAAGTTGACTTCAGAGACATTGCGTCCCTTGTTCACGATTACCGTGAATATTTTGTTGCTGCCGTTGTCTGCGCGATCGAAACCGAGAGTGAAGTCGACGCTGTCACCGGGTTTAAGCGAGCGCTGGCTGTCAGAAGTGTAGTTGCCGCCGTTGGTCGTAGGAAGGGTAGCGTTGAAATTCCATGTTCCGGTCCACATTGTGCCGACATTTTTTACGCTAAATTTTACCGCAGGGCGCTTACCGTCCGGTACCGTCGGGCTTACGATGAAGGAGTCTGTCGAGTTGCTGTTGAGGTAGCCGATAGCCATCGCAGACACCGCTAGATCCGGATATCCGTAATAGGTAGGTGTTGTGGTAGCCCAGACGCGGTAGGTCGGCGCTGGTGCAGGGCGCTTTGGTGTTGTGGTTGCCGCAGGCTTGGCGACCGTGGTTGTGGCGGTGGTCGTCGCAGCCTCTGTCCCGAAGTCGATCGTAGCAGGTGTCGGCGGGGTGGTCGTAGCGATAGCCGGACCTTCGGCAGGTGAGAAGATAGAGCCGACATAGACGGCGGCAGTGCCGAGCTTGCCCACGACATTAGGTACGTAGCGGCTTGAGTACACAGCGCCCCAGACGCCTATGGCGAGTAGGGCAATAAAACCGACAATAGCAAGGCTATTAATGGCCGTTTGGCGGGTAGTTGGGGTAGGGTGTTGTGGCTCCATATGACTCTATATACATACCACGGCTCGATTTCATTGTCAAGTCCAGGGGGCTTGACAGAAAGAAAAGTTTGGTGTATTGATATAGAGGAGCATATGGGGACATTAGTCGAATTCACCGCAGAGATGGTGCGGGCAGTGCGCCGCGCCTACGAAAAGAAGGGGACCTTCTTGGTGTTTTTTGCGTTGGTTTTCTGGGCTATGATCGTGTTTCTCGGCTGGCTTGACCTCTTGCCAAACGGGGTAGCGCTTACGAGCCCGAAGAGCTGGCTCGCCCTTTCGGCGGAGGATCTCAAGAAGTCGAGCGCGAGCGCTCTGGTAGCTACCACGACGCTTGCGCCCGAGGTCGTCCAAGACCCGATCCGGATCGAGGCGAGTACGATCGGACTTAATGCCTTTATAACCAATGCAACGACGACGAATGTCGAGGCCCTTGATCGCCTTCTTCTGCAGGGAGCGGTACGCTACCCAACGTCGGCCAAGCTTGGCGAAGAAGGGAACCTGGTTCTCTTCGGCCACTCAAGCTACCTGCCGGTGGTGGGTAACCAAGCCTATAAGGCCTTTAACGATATCCAGAAGCTTAAGACGGGGGATACCGTCACGCTGTACTCATCAGGTAGGGAGTATACCTATGCTGTGCGCAGCGTGACTCGGGAAAATGCTGAGAATAACAGTGCGATCGCGCTTGGTGTGTCGGGACGAGTGCTGACCCTTGTCACCTGTAATTCTTTTGGCAAAAAGAGTGACCGGTTCGTGGTCACCGCTGAGCTTGTTGAAAGTCACTCGATTGGAGCGTAAGCTCTTGTCGAATGACTCTCCGCAAGGGGGGTGGGGAATTATTTAAACCAAACTTATGATCACCATTACACAAACCACCGCGTATTTCCGTGCACGACCGATCTTGGTCGGTCTCTTGACCGTACTTGTGACTACAGGTATCGGCGCTTCGATCGCGATCTCTACGGGATTCGTTGATCCTTCGTCGGTGTTCGCGAGCGGCAACCCCACCTGCACCCTCGCTGTCGATGAAGTTGACGAAGCGGCGCTCGACTATGATGACGACGGCGAGTTGACCAGCGATGACGCGCAATATCTGCTCAGAGTAGCTGTCGGCTCGGAAACTTGTCCATCAGGGAAGATCTGTGACATCAATGGTGATGGCGTTGTGCGCACCGAAAATGAGGAGTCATCACTTGATGCACAGATGCTGCTCGTCTACGTGACAAACAAACTCCCCACCTCAGGTCTATACACACTCTCGTGGACTTCGAACAACGCTACCGGCATGTCGATCGATAACGGCATTGGCGCGGTGATCCCCATCGTTCTCGGACACGTAGGCGTTTCTCCAACAGAAACCACCACCTACACCGGCACCGCAACGGGTCCTGGTGGTAGCGGCACCTGTTCTGCAACCATCACCATCACCCCTCCAGGAGCTCCCGATCTCCAAGGTGGTTACATTAATGAGATTACTGCACGAGCGGGTACGCCCAAGGATTTCACTAGTACGATCACAAACGTTGGCACCGAGCCCGCGGTGAGTCTACTTGGTGACATTTATAATCGTTTTCAGATCACCGAGGGCCCTCTCGATTCAAACGGTGACACAACCACAGCGGTTACTGACATTCCTAACGATGTTCCCGTCTCTGGACCACTAGCACCCGCAGCGCCCCAGACGGGCCCCGTAGTGACCAAAACATACACCTTCTCACCCTCAGACATTGGCTCGAGTGTGGTGGTCCGTTATATGCGGGTGTGTGCGGATTCACCCGACTCTGTGGTTGAATCTGATGAAGACAATAACTGTGGAGCCTGGAAGCCGATCCAGGTGGCACCAGCTGAAACTACAGCCTCTTCTGACCTCGTCGCTTCAGTTGTCTCTCCCACCACCGCAACTGCCGGTGTGGCAAAGACGTTCTCAGCAACTATTTCAAACAACGGCGGCGCAGCAACAGGCGCTCCCTTCTACACCCTCGTCCAGCGCACCAACGCGGTTGACGCTGAGGGCAACGCCACGGGTTCGGTCATCATGATCGACACCCTTGGCACCAACCCACTTTCAGCAGGGCAGAGCACGGTCAAGAGTGTCTCGTACACCTTCCCGTCAGCTGACAACGGTACCACCCGCTACCTTCGCTTCTGTGCCGACAAAACACAGCTCGGTCCTGCAGACGGTGACATCGAGGAGTCTGATGAGACCAACAACTGTGGTCCGTGGACGGCGATTACGGTGGGGACACCTACCAATCCTGACCTCGTCGCTTCAGTTGTCTCTCCCACCACCGCAACTGCCGGTGTGGCAAAGACGTTCTCAGCAACTATTTCAAACAACGGCGGCGCAGCAACAGGCGCTCCCTTCTACACCCTCGTCCAGCGCACCAACGCGGTTGACGCTGAGGGCAACGCCACGGGTTCGGTCATCATGATCGACACCCTTGGCACCAACCCACTTTCAGCAGGGCAGAGCACGGTCAAGAGTGTCTCGTACACCTTCCCGTCAGCTGACAACGGTACCACCCGCTACCTTCGCTTCTGTGCCGACAAAACACAGCTCGGTCCTGCAGACGGTGACATCGAGGAGTCTGATGAGACCAACAACTGTGGTCCGTGGACGGCGATTACGGTGGGGACACCTCCGGTAGCTACCTGTACCTACACGCAAGGGTATTGGAAGACACACAACGCCTCGTTTACAGGCGGCGCACCGGCTAACCCTACTTGGAACAGCGTCGGCACGCTCAAGGAGCAGACACCGTTTTATCAGAGCGACAATACCTGGTTTGGCGTGTTCTGGACGCAGCCAGCAGGCAATGCCTACTACACGCTCGCACACCAGTACATGGCAGCGAAGTTGAACGTCCTCCGTGGCGCACCGATGCCAAGCAACGTGACCACGGCCTTTAACACTGCCACGACACTCTTGTCGAGCACTGCACCCGACGGCAACACCTCAGGCGATCAGTGGACACAGCTTGCTGGTCTTCTCGGTAGCTACAACGAAGGGAATCAGGGTGTGCCGCACTGTAGCGAGCCACAGCCGCCACAGCCTGTCGCGCCAACCTGTACCCTCACGGTCACTCCAGGCTCGATCACTGCTGGCGGTAGCGCGACGCTCGCGTGGTCAACCACGGGTGCTGCAGCATTCTCTATTAATCAAAACATCGGTGCGGTCTCTACGATCCCGGGCTCTCGATCAGTCTCGCCAAACGTGACGACGACCTACACCGGTACCGTAACGGGCCCAGGCGGCACCGCAAACTGTAACGTGACACTGACTGTTACGCCGACAGACAATCCGGCACCGACCTGCGCGCTGGTAGCGACGCCGGGGGCTATTGACTCGGGAGAGAGCTCATCGCTCACTTGGTCGACCACTCGCGCTACGTCGTTCTCTATTAATCAGGGCATCGGCGCGGTAGCTACGACGAGCGGTACGCGCACGGTCTCACCGACCGCAACCACCACCTACACCGGTACCGTAACTGGTCCTGGGGGCACGGTAAATTGTGCGACGACGATCGATGTCGCTCCGCCACCACCACCTCCTGCACCGACCTGTACGCTTGCCGCGACACCAAGTCAGGTAGATTCAGGCGGACGCTCAGTCCTTTCATGGACCACGGCTAACGGCGCAGCCTTCTCTATCAACCAGGGCATTGGTGGAGTGTCACCGCTCGCAGCGGGCACGACCTCCACTGCCGTCCTGACTCAAGACACGACCTTTACGGGCACTATCACAAGCGCATCCGGACAGACGGCGACCTGTAGCACACAGGTGACGATCAAGACGGGCGGTGGTGGTGGTAACAATCCGACCTGTTCGCTTACCGTCTCGCCATCGAGCTACCGAGAAGATTCAGGCGATTCCGCAACGCTCTCATGGAACGGTAGTAACGTAACGGCGGTAGATATCGATAATGGTATCGCGACAAACGCATCGATACCGGGCTCTGTCCGCGTGAATCCGTCTGGGGAGGGAACCTACACCTACAGGGGAACCTTCCGTGCGGCGAACGGAACGACCGTTAACTGTTCTGCAACGCTCGAAGTCACACGACGCTCGAGTGGCGGCAGCAGCCGAAGCAGCAGTGGCTCTCGTCCGAACCCGAGTGTACTCGTGAGCTCGGTCGCTCATGCAGGGCAGGTGGCCGGCGAGTACGTCTACCTCTCTCAGATGCCGTACACCGGTCTTGATCTCGGTCCAGCGGGCAGTCTCGTATACTGGGTCCTGCTTATCGGCTGGTCAGCGCTCCTCGCGTACATCGTGCTCTTCAATGGTGTGCCAGCATTGCGCCGATCCCTCATAGATTTCGGCGGTCAGGTACAGATGATCCTGAATACTCCAACCGCGGGTGGCGCCGCAGCTATGCCGCTCCCCAGCGTGCCAATGGCTCCGGTGATGCGTCAGACTATGACCGAACAAGAGGATACTCGCGGGTACTCAGCATATGAAGGCTTTAAGTCGTTCGCAAAGCAAGAGACACTCTCAATCGAGGACATCGTAAAGGGTCTTGCTCGCACGCATAAGATTCCGTCAGCTGCACCGCAGCCTGCGGCCATGCAAGCTCATACGGAGCCTATCTATGAAAATGTTGAGCCGATTGAAGCAGTCCCAGCACAGACCATCACTGAGCATGTTGCAGAGGCCTCAGGCATCTCGACTGATGTCCGTGGATTTACCTACGCCCTCCTCGAGGGTGATCGTGAAGGAACGTTTGCAGGGCTTCGCCAATATGCGCGCGGGGGCGGTAAGCCGGAGACGCTCATCTCGCAGGCAGCCTTCCTGATCGACGACGCCTACCGAGCCCGTGTCGAGGGCGCCGAGTGTGATGCTGACATCGTGCGTCACGCAGCGCGTCTCTCAACGCCTCAGCTCGAGAAGCTTGTGATCTCACTTACGACGGCGATTGACTCAAGCTACTCAGCAGGGATCGCAGGGGCAAAGCTCGCCCTTACGCGCGCGCTCGCGGTTCTCGGCGCGTAATACAAACTAACAAAACACCCGGCTCTTTAGAGCCGGGTGTTTTGTTAGTTCTTCTTCGTTTTCAGTACGGCTTTATAACAGGCTGCGCAGAGATGGTATTTCTTCACGACAGACTGCTTATTGGGAGGAGAGAAGAGAAGGCCACCAAATGCGATGAGCTCTTTCTTGCAAAAGTCGCACACGGGTTTAATCGCCATATTACGCGCGTGTACGGACTTCTTCAGCGACGCGGGCAACAAACTCAGCCATCGGCACCGCATCTTGCTTGCCGTGGTCGCGACTCTCGACCGTGACAGTCTTGGCTTCCATCTCTTTGTCGCCGACGACGAGCAGGTAGGGAACCTTCGAGGTCTTGCCCTCGCGGATCTTCTTGCCGAGTGACTCGTTGCCGTCGTCGAGTGTGGCACGCACACCAGCAGTGGTGAGCGCGTCAGTAATCTCCTTCGCATACGCAGCATGTCTTTCAGAGACAGACAGGACTTTAACCGTAGTGGGCGAGAGCCAGGCAGGGAAGGTGCCCGCTACGTGCTCAATATAGACCGCGAGAAAGCGCTCAATCGAGCCCATGATTGCGGCGTGGATCATCACGATCCGTTCCTTCTCGCCCTGTTCGTTGGTGCAGGTGAGGTCGAAATTCTCTGGCTGGTTGAAGTCGAGCTGGATCGTCGCTACTTGGTGAGTTCGGCCGATCGCGTCTTGGGCGATGAAATCGATCTTAGGGCCATAGATCGCGGCCTCGCCCTTGCCGTCGATGTAGTCAGTGACGCCTCGCTTCTTTATCAGGTCGAGAATCGCCTGTTCGGCCTTCTCCCAGACACTCGCGTCGCCCAAGTATTTCTCACGCTTCTCGGGGTCATGGCGAGAAAGGCGAGGGGTGAGGGTGAAGCCGAAGGTGCCGTAGAAGGTGTTGATAATGTCCCAGATGGCAAAGACTTCCTCTTCGATCTGGCTTTCGCGGCAGAAGACGTGTGCGTCGTCCTGAGTGATCGCGAGTACGCGGGTGAGGCCTGAGAGCTCGCCTGACTGCTCGTCGCGATAGACCATCGTGGTCTCGGCGTAGCGTTGGGGCATGTCGCGGTAGCTCTTCGGCTCAGCATCGAAGATCTGTGCGTGGTGGGGGCAGTTCATCGGCTTCACTGCGTACTCAGTACCTTCGCGCGTGTTGATGCGGAAGAGGTCCTCGGCGTACTTGCTCCAGTGGCCGCTCTTCTCATAAAGGTTTTTCTTGGTGAGGTGCGGGATCGTCACCTTCTGGTAGCCACGTGCCTTTCGCAGCTCCCATACGAAGTCGTTGAGTGCTTCGCGCAAAAGGGTGCCTTTCGGGGTCCAGAGTGGTAGGCCAGGGCCTACGAGTTCTGAGAATATGAAGAGACCCGTCTCTTTACCAATTTTACGATGATCGCGCTTCTTTGCCTCTTCGCGTTGGGTCAAGTAAGCATCAAGCTCCTCCTTGGTATCGAAGGCGAGGCCGTAAATACGGGTGAGCATTGGTTTGGTCTCGTCTCCGCGCCAATAGGCGCCAGCGACACGATCGAGTTTGAAGGAGTCGGGAGCAATCTCGCTTGCGGGGCTCTCAGCGTGGCCGCCGCGACACAGGTCGGTGAAGCCCCCGCAGCTATAGAGTGTGATAGTCTCGCCGCGGGCCGCGATCTCTTCAATCAACTCCGCTTTATAGATATTGCCGGCAAAACGTTCAGTGACAGTATTTTTGTCTACTTCTTCGGCGGTGAATTCTTTCCATGCAGGAAGGTGCTTGCGCATGCTCTTCTCAATTTTTGGTAGATCTGTGTCTGAGATCTTTTCAGTACCAAAATCGACATCATAGTAGAACCCATTATCAATAGCGGGGCCGAGCGTGAGTTTGGCGTCCGGATGCTGTTCAATCACTGCCTGTGCGAGCAGGTGGGCGAGGGTGTGGCGCTTGTGTTCAAGAGACGTCATGGGCCTCAGAATACCACAATTTTAGAGCGGCTTGAGGTCTTCGATCGCGATGGAGGTCTCGCCGTTACGGATGGTGATTTTTCCTTTAATAAGTAGACAGTTGCCCGGAGCTACCACTGAGGAGTGTTCTTTAAACAGCTTTGGGAAGATCACCGCCTCAATACTGTCAGAAGTGTCTTCGAGTGTCAGGAAGGACATCTTCTCTCCGGATTTCGTAAGTAGGGTGCGATTTGCGGTGATGAGTATAGGAAGGATAACCGGGAGTCCGGCCTTGGGATCTTCTTTGATTTTTGCGATCGAGATGCCGGCCTTTGCGCGCTTCTCGGCATGCGCGTCGAGAGGGTGGCCGCTCACGTAGATGCCCAACAGTTCTTTCTCCCAGGCGAGCTTGTCGAGGAGCGACGTGGGCTCGCCCTTAGGGAGCCGCAGTTCGGCTGGCGCAGCCAACGCACCAAAAAGGGAGTCTTGTGGGGCAACGGTGGTTGCTTCGCGGTGATAGGCGAGTAGGGTCTCAATGTTTTCGAGTAAGGTGCGGCGGCTTACGTCACCGCGTAGTGAGTCGAGCGCGCCACATTTGATCAATGACTCGAGCGATTTACGGTTCAGGTTTCTCGAACCAACGCGCGAGAGAAAGTCGGCGAGCGAGGTGAAAGGTCCGTGACCAATACGTTTGTCGAGAATGGCTTTCGCGACCGCGTCGCCAAAGTTTTTGATCGAGTTGAGTCCGAAACGAATTGCTTTTGGTAGTGTGCTGCTCGACGCGTCTCCTTCCGGGTACGCCATTTCCTTGCTAGGAAATGGCTCAGTCCTCGCCTCGTCAGTCTGCGGGGCCCCTTCAGTAGACACGTCGTCGCGCACAACTGTTCGGATGGCGGTAAAGTCCGTCCCACTTTCGTTTACGTCAGGCGGGAGGACGGGGACCCCCATGCGCTTGGCTTCAGCAACGAATGTAGAGATTTGTTCGGTGTCGCCCGCGTCAGCAGTGAGGAGTGCGCAGAGATATTCGACCGGATAATTAGCCTTCATATACGCGGTCTGGTAGGCGACGCGACCATAGCTCGCCGAGTGTGCCTTGTTGAAGCCGTACGCCGCAAATGGTTCGATCCATTCCCACACCTCCTCAGCTTTTTTACGTGGCCACTTCGAGTGCTCAACACAGCCTTCGATAAACTTATCCTTCTGCTTCTGCATTTCTTCGGGAATCTTTTTACCGACAGCCTTACGGAACTTGTCGACTTCACCCCAGGAGTAGCCGGCGAGGTCGTGCGCCATGATCAGAAGGTCGTCTTGGTACACGAGGATCCCGTAGGTCGGCTTCAAGATCGGTTCCATCGAGGGGTCGAGGTAGCGGATCATGCGGGGATTGTGTTTACGTTCGATGTACTGCGGAATAAATTGCATCGGGCCCGGGCGATAGAGTGCGACCATGGCGTTGATGTCGTGGATCGTGTTGGGCTTCAGCTCCTTAAGCCACCGGGTCATTCCTGAGCCGTTTAGTTGGAATGTCCCTTCGGTCTCGCCTCGGGCGAGCATTGCGAAGGTCTTCTTGTCGTCGAGGGGAATGTTTTCGATATCGACGTCGATGCCACGCGTTTCTTTCACTCGTCGGACGGAGTCGGCGAGGATGGTGAGGTTCTTGATGCCCAGGAAGTCAAACTTGGTGAGACCGACGCCGTCTTCGCCGACTGAGTACATGTCGTACTGGGTGATAAGTTTGCCGGTGCCCTTAGGGTCGGGCTGGATCGGTGACCACTCGATAAGCGGGGTCGGTGAGATAACGACTCCGGCGGCGTGCACGCCCACGTGACGCACGCAGCCTTCAATACGCTGGGAGAGATCGAGGATCTCTTTCGCGTCCTCGTCTTCGTCGTAGAGCGCCTTCAGATCGGGCTCGAGCTCGAGAGCGCGGTCGATCGTCATCGGGAACCCTTGTGAGCCCATCGGGATCAGCTTAGCGATGCGATCACCGGTGTTGTAGGAGTGGCCGAGGGCTCGCGAGATGTCGCGTACAGCGGCGCGCGCCATCATCGTACCGAAGGTGCCGATCTGCGCGACGTGGTCGATACCGTATTTATTACGGGCGTATTCGATCACCTCGTCGCGGCGGTCGTCGGCGAAGTCCATGTCGATATCGGGCGCCGAAGGGCGTTCTGGGTTCAAGAAGCGTTCGAACGGGATCTTGTATTCAAGCGGATCAATCTTGGTGATCTGGAGCAGGTAGGTCGTCATGCTTCCGGCCACCGAACCGCGGATGTTTGTGTAGATCCCGTTTTCGCGCGCGAACCGGATCAGGTCTTCCACCACGAGGAAGTAGGCAGCGTAGCCCTTAAAGGCGATGATGCCGAGTTCGTAATTGAGGCGTTCGAGCACGTCCTCCCGCCCCTCGAGACCGCGTGCGTGGAGGCCCTCCATACAGAGCTCGCGTAAGAGTTCATCAGCGGTCTTACCCTCCGGCAGGACGAAGTTGGGGAAGACAAATTTCCCGAGCGTGAGATCGACCGAACAGCGATCAGCGATTTTTCGGGTGTTATCGATAGCGTCGGGGGTATCTTTAAAAAGTTTCAATGCCTGCGCCTCGTCGATAAAAGAGAAGTCTTCAGTCTCGTTGCGCCCCCGCTCTCCATGTTGAATACGACGCATGATCTCCGTGGCGCCTCGATCGTCAGGCTCTAGGTAGTACACGTCGTGCTGCGCGACGAGCTCGGTATTCGTCTTGCGTGCGAGGGTGATTATTGCTTGCATTAATTCTTCGTGGCCGGGCACGCGCGAGTGACGGGTGATCTCGAGGAAGAGATTCTCTGCTCCAAAGATTTCTTTAAACTCAGCAATCGCTGCGGCCGCGCCTGCCTCGTCTCTAGCGCGTAGGAGCTGAGCTACGTCTCCAGAGAATGAAGGAATGATCGCGATGAGACCATTGTGATATTCACGCAAGAGTTCCTTATCGATTCGCGGGCGTTCAAAAAATCCCTCAGTCCATGACTTGGTCACAAGTGCGAGCAAGTTTTTATAACCGTCGTTATTTTCAGCCAGGAGCACAATATAGGAACGTTTAGCGTCGAGGGCTTGGTCCTTGTCGTGTCGTGATCGGGGTGCAAGGTAGGCGTCAACGCCGAGGATGGGCTTAATGCCCGCTTTCGTTGCCGATTGATAAAATTCAATCGCCCCGTGCATATTCCCGCTGTCAGTCAGAGCGAGTGCGTCCATGCCGAGTTCTTTAGCTGTGGCCACCAGCTCGTCCACCTTCGGCAGGGCCTGCAAGAAGCTGTAATGGCTGTGCGCGTGCAGGTGGATAAATCGACTCATGTGCTTAGTATACCCCGTGAGATATTTTCTCTAATTATCGAAAAACCGCTTCATCCAGCGTGTATCTCACGGGGTATACTTATTGTATGAGATTCATGCTCGGGGTTGACGAGGCGGGTAGGGGACCGCTCGCAGGCCCGGTAGCGGTGGGGGTCGTGGCGGTCCCTAAGGGCTTCGACGTGGAAAAAGAGTTTCCCGGAGTTGCGGACTCCAAGCGGCTCTCCGAGCAGAAGCGCGAGAGGGTGTTCGAGCTTCTCCTTGCTCGCGCCACAGCGGGAGAGGTGCGCTATACGGTCGAATTTTCTACCGCCGCCGAGATCGACACGTACGGGATTGGCAAAGCGATCCATGCGGCAGTCGCACGTGGGGTGTATGCGCTCGCCGCATCTCCAGAAGGAGTCGAGGTCCTGCTCGACGGCTCGTTGAAGGCGCCACTGGAATATGCTCAAGAGACCATTATCCATGGCGATGCGACGGTACCGATCATTTCTCTCGCATCGATCGCGGCGAAGGTGACGCGCGATCGGCTCATGCTCGATTTTGCGCGAGAGTATCCCCGATACGGGTTTGAGTCACACAAGGGATACGGTACGAAGCTCCACTACGAGGCGCTGAAGCTCTATGGCCCCTGCGCTATCCATCGTTCTTCATTTTTACATTTGACTTAATGTCTTAAACACAGTATAACTCTACTGGAGCTGGGCATAGGGCTCGGCTAATGACACGCTGTTGAGGTGGAGGGTACGAGGTGGTATTGGCTTCAGCCAAGAGTACGAAAAAAGCCGGAAAGGGATCCAAAAAAGTTCGAAAAAGGAAGAAAAAGAAGGAGTCTGAAGTAGACGCCCGACCTCATGTCGTTACGGAGTTCAAAGTAAGGACCTTCGTGGAAGGCTTTGAAGGTTGCTTTCGCTGTTTGCAGGAGTTGACCATTGTCCACGCCCCAAGTGGGTGTTCGGTGGTCTGCCCAAAAGGCATACTGCAAGGCATCTCAAGGCTGAAGCGAATGTTGGTCCCGGCCGAGCACGCCGCGACCTGTGACGGCAAGCGCCCCAAGGGCTATACGCTTGAGTAACCAAGGGCGAAAGGGGCCGTTCTGCGCGTGCGCAGGGCGGCCCTTCCTCTTTTTTAGGGCTCGTGGTAAAGTGGTCCCCATGTCAGTACGAATGCGCCATACCCGCGGGCACACCAATAACCGCCGCTCACATCATGCCCTCTCGGAAACGAAGGCTATTAAAGATGCCAAGACGGGCACGCTCCGCCTGCCGCACCGTGTCGACGAATCGACCGGCACCTATCGCGGTAAGCAGATTGTCCAGGTCAAAGCGAAGAAGATTTCTACAAAGGTGAAAGGACCAAGTGTCGAGGTAGACGCGAAAGAAAAAGTAGAGAAGGCAGAGAAGTTATAATATTTTTCCCCGTAAATCCCGCAGCTGCGCTTGCGTAGCTGCGGGATTTGCTATACTCAGTCTATAAGATCTTTCAATGGCGAATCGACACTTAGCACGCTCTGTAGTTCTTCAGACACTCTTCGAGTGGGATACGACGCATGCGTCAGATACAGAAGCGCGCGAGATGCTCGAGCGTAACGTCGCAGAATTTGGCGGCGGCGACATTGATCGTCCGTTTATGGACAACCTCCTCCTGGGAGTCCTGAGTAAGCAAGAAGACCTAAATACCGTGATCACGAAGGCTGCCCCTGACTGGCCGCTCGATCGCATCGCACCCATCGACCGTAATATTCTGCGTCTCGGGCTCTTCGAGCTCCTCTTCGCCGATCGTGCGCAGGTCCCAGCCAAGGTGGCGATCAATGAAGCGATCGAACTTGCCAAGACCTTCGGCGGCGAATCATCAGGTCGTTTCGTAAACGGCGTGCTCGGCGCAGTCTATAAGGAGCTCGGTGAACCGGGCAAGGACGAACAGGGGAAGAAAAAGGTCAAGCGTGAAGATCTCCCGCTCGAGAAATATGGTGGCGGTATCGCCTATGCTAAACACGACGGTCAGTACTATCTGGCGCTTGTGCACGACGTCTTCGGGCACTGGACGCTCTCAAAAGGCCATATTGAGAAGGATCCGACGCCGCAGGCAGGAGTGGCGCGCGTCTTGAAAGAAGAGCTCGGGCTCGACGCGGTCGTCGAAGATCAGATCGGTGAAAACGAGTATATCGCCTCTCACCCCGAGAAGGGCAAGGTCGTGAAGCACGTATGGTTCTTCTTGGCGTCCTGCAACTTCGACCCGCTCGTGCTAAAGAAGAGCGGCGGGCTCGACGACGCCAAATGGTTCCGTCTCCAGGACATCATTGACCTCAATTTCTATGATGATATGCTCCCCATCGTGACCCAGGCTGTTCAGAAGCTGCTCGATCACGCGAGCGCAGAGAAGGCGAGGGTCGCCTCACATGCCTAACTTTCAGCAATTTGCACTACAAAACGGCTTTACCATCGCGAATCTCGGCCTCCTCGCCGAGGCATTTACGCACCGCTCCTATCTAAACGAACATCGCGAGCACGTGGGCAATCATAACGAACGTCTCGAGTTCTTGGGGGACGCTGTCCTAGAACTGGTCATCACCGACTTCCTCTTTAAGAAGTTTCCTGAGAAGGATGAAGGTGAGCTGACTAATTATCGTGCCGCACTCGTCAATACGGTCTCACTCGCTGAGACGGCGCAGAAGACCGGCATCAACGACTATCTCTTACTCTCTAAGGGCGAAGCGAGAGACACGGGCCGCGCGCGCGACGTGATCCTTGCCGACACCTTCGAGGCGGTTATAGGGGCGCTCTTTCTCGACGCGGGATACCCAGCAGCAGAGAAGTTTATCGGGAAGAGCTTGTACGGAAAAATTGATGAGGTGATCGCCAAGCGTGCGTATCAGGACGCGAAGAGTCGGTTCCAAGAGCTCGCTCAGGAGAAGAAGGGAATCACGCCGACCTATCAGACGCTTGATGAAGTCGGTCCTGATCATGAGCGCATGTTTACCGTCGGCGTATTCCTCGGGGAGGACGAAGTGGCTCGGGGCGAAGGACGTAGTAAACAGGAGGCCGAACAGTCCGCTGCTCAGGCAGCGCTCGCCAAAAACGGTTGGGCATGAACTGGAGCGTAATCGTTGCCGCGGGATTGCTGTTACTTCCTCAAGCCGCTTTAGCAGGGCCTATTTTTTCTTGTGAGGGCCTAAAGGGATTCTTGTTTTGCTCTTACGCGTTATTCGCCATATTTAGTCCATTTATTGCCCTTGCATTGATGCCCGTGTTTGTTGCTATAGTCATCTATTGGTATTATCGCCCCGGCAGAGTTTCGACGGTTATAACAGCCTGGATCATTCTTCTCTTGGAAATTGCAGCGCTCGGCGTCTTTATCTATACCCAGGTGGGATTCTGATCGAGGCAGCTCTGGTTCGTTTGCTACAATAAAGAGCAATGCTGAAGCGGCTTGAAATAGTCGGGTTCAAATCTTTTGTACGCAAGACCGTGCTCGATTTCTCTGCGTCGACCACCGCGATCGTAGGGCCCAACGGCTCGGGCAAGAGTAACGTGGCCGAGGCCTTCCGCTTCGCGCTTGGCGAGCAGTCGATGAAGAGTATGCGCGGGAAGCGCGCCGAGGACCTGATCTGGAACGGCTCACACACGGTCCCACGCGCGAACCGGGCGGCGGTCGGGATCGTCTTCGACAACCCGATGCGTCACGGCAAGCGGGTCTTCAATATCGACTTCGACGAGATCACGATCGAGCGTGCCGTGATGCGCGATGGTTCGAGTGAATACTCGATCAATGGTTCGCGCGTGCGTTTGCGCGATATTGAGGAATTGCTTGCGGGAGCAAACATTGGCGAGACGGGACACCACATTATCTCCCAGGGCGAGGCAGACCGGATTTTGTTGGCGAATAACCGCGAGCGTCGCATCATGCTCGAGGACGCGCTTGGCTTAAAGCTCTTTGAATTTAAAAAGCAGGAGGCAGAGAAGAAGCTAGAGAAGACCGAGACGAATATCCAGCAGGTTAATTCGCTCCGTCGCGAGCTGGCACCCCACCTCCGCTTCCTCGAGCGGCAGGTAGAGAAGCTCGAGCGTGCTGAAGGATTCCGCCGGGAGCTTATTGAACTGGGGCAGACCTACTTCGCTACGGAAGATGCGTATCTCGCTGACGAGAAAGAGAAAACGATCAAGCGGCGCTCTGAGGCCAAGGAGCGGCTCGCTACAGTGAGCGCCGAGCTCGCGGCGATCGAAGAGCGGACGATGGTCGACGCTGAGGGCGCAAAACGTCTTGAGACCGTGCGTAAACACGAGCAGCGCGCTGACAAGCTCGCAGCTGAGCGGAGCACCCTCGCGCGCGATATCGGGCGCGTCGAGGGAGCTCTCTATAGTGCCAAGGAGCGCACTAAGCGGATGGTGAACGATGCCTATGCGCGCGTCGCGCGCGAGGACTTGAGCGCGCTCGCCGAAGAAGCCCAGAAACACTTAAACCGTTCGGCGAGCGGTGAGACAGCGCTTATCGCGCTGAAGGCGCTCGTCGATACGATAAAAATGTTTGTTGATCGCTTTATCGCGCCAGGCGATGACGTGCTTTCTGAAGAGGAGCGTTCGGTGTATGGGCTCGAGCAGGAACACGAGCAGCTGGTGAAGAAGGATAAGCTCCTTGCCGAAGAGCTCGAAGAGACACGTCTCGCCCTCGCACGCGCTCGCGAAGCGCTCACCGCGCACGATGAGACGGGGAGGGACTTGCGTCGCCACATTCTCGAATATGCGCAGACAAAGGCACGAGAAGAAAGCGAAGTTGTGCGTCTCGAGGCACGCGAACGAGAACTCGAGCTTCTGTCCCAACATCTCGATACGGAAAAAGCAGAAGTGGGCGTGCTCGTTGGTCTCGCGGTGACCTCGTACGCAGCGCTCACGAGTCCGCCGTCTGAGCCACGCGAGAAGCAGGAAGAGCGCAAGCATCAGATCGAACGCCTCAAGATTCGTCTTGAAGAGGCGGGGGGCACCGGCGAAGATATTCGTGCCGAACATAAAGAAGTTTCTGAACGCGAAGCCTTTCTCGCTAAAGAGCTTGAAGATCTCGCCAAGAGCGCCGAGAGTCTTGGTGCACTGATTAATGATTTAAATACTGAACTCGCCAAGCACTTCAACGAGGGGCTGATCAAGGTGAACACCTCCTTCAACGAATATTTCGCACTCATGTTTGGTGGCGGCTCGGCACGTCTGGTGCTCGAAGAGCCAGAGAAAGGGGAGTCAGAAGAAGGGGAGATGCTGGAAGAGGATGAAGATGAGAAAGAGAAGATGGGTATCGAGATCGCCGTAAATCTGCCCAAGAAGAAAGTGCGCTCACTCATGCAGCTCTCGGGCGGCGAGCGCGCCCTCACGAGCATCGCGCTCATCTTCGCGATGAGCCAGGTCAACCCGCCACCATTCCTTATCCTCGACGAGACCGATGCTGCCCTCGACGAGGCGAACTCGCGCCGCTACGGCGATATGATCGAGAATCTCGCGAAGCACTCGCAGCTCATCGTGATCACCCACAACAGAGAGACTATGAGCCGTGCAGGTATTCTCTACGGCGTCACCATGGGTGGCGACGGTGTTTCCAAACTCCTCTCGGTAAAATTTGACGAAGCAGTGTCGGTAGCAAAGTAGATTTGACCGAAGTCACTTCTGTGGTAATGTATGAACGGATCACCAAGGAGGTGAAATAATGAATCTGATTGAAGAAGTTCAGAGTCGTCTACTAACGAGGGTGCCGAATGTTGTCATTACGATGCCCGACCGTCCTCTCGGTGAAGATCAGGGGTGGTGGTTCCTCGGTGTCGCGCAAGGCGAGAAGGGGATGCTCGTGGCCTGGCAGAAAGGGCAGGACTTCGCCTTCACGTATCACGATGGTTGGGAAGAGGAGTTCGCAAACCCCAACCAGTGCGACGAGGTCGTTCCTGCCGCCGACCTCGACCGCGTCATCGAACGAGTCGTTGAGATCCTTTCCTGAAGAAGACGGACGAGGGGGCACCAGCCCCCTCGCCACGGGCGAGCAATTCCTGACGAAACCGTCGGGATTTTTTATTGACTATCGCAACTGTTGGGGAAGAATCCGTTTGGCGTACATGTTCTTGATTTGACGACACCGATGCAGTAGCTTTTAAATTCTTCTTCTGCGACCGCATTTCCACTCACGAGTTTGCTGATATCGTTCTGTAGCGTTCTTAGTGTCGTTCGGGTCTCGATACCGACACATGTGCACGAACGCGTTGCCACAGCCATTCCACTGCCAGAGCAAAGAGGGAATGAGTCAGCCTGGGTCCATACCGCAAAAGTCAAAACAACAACAAGAGCGAGCCCGATAAAAAAATTTCTCATATGCGCAGTATAGCCCAGCCCGCCGACGCAATTCTCTTTTATGCAGGAACGAAATCTAATTCTTTTTCAGCGACGCGAGCGGCCATGAGCGTTACCTTGATCGGGTCGCCGAGCTGGTAGACCTTGCCTGTGCGCTTGCCGACAAGACGGTAGTGTTTTTCATCGTATTCAAAGAAGTCGTCGCCGACGTTGCGGACAGCGATCATCCCGTCTGAGTGCGTTGACTGCTCCTCGACGTAGAGGCCGCGGTCGGTCACGCCCGAGATGACCGCATCGAAGGTATCCCCAATGCGTCCCGCGAGGAACTCGACCTGCTTCATCTTCACGCTGTCGCGCTCGGCCTCAGAAGCGCCCACTTCGCGCTCGCTCGCGTGGCGCGCGAGCGAATCGAATTCCTGCATCTCTTTGATCGAGACGGGCTCGCCACCGGCATGCGACTTAACGAGGCGATGGATCACCAGGTCGGGGTACCGGCGGATCGGGCTCGTGAAGTGGGTGTAGTAGTCGAAGGCGAGTCCGAAGTGGCCGATGTTACGCGTGGCGTAGACGGCCTTGCTCATCGACCGCAGGGTCGCAGTCTTCACGAGATATTCTTCGGGCTTACCCTTTACCTCTTCGAGAAGCCGGTTGAGCTCTGCGCCCGAGATTTTGCTGCCTTTGAAATGAAGATTGTAGCCCATGACGCGTAGGAGCTGCGCGAGATTCTCGAGGCGATCGGCGTCAGGCTCGTCGTGGATACGGTAGAGCGAGAAGCAGGTCGGCCCGCATTCGTCGGTGAGCTTCGAGAGGTACTTCGCAACGGCTTCATTCGCGAGGAGCATGAAGTCCTCGATCATCAGGTTCGTATCCTGACGAAGCTTTAGCTTGATCGCGATAGGGTGACCCTCGCTGTCGAGCTCGACCTTTACCTCTGGGGTGTCGAACTCGATCGCGCCCTTCGCCTGACGGCGGGTACGAATCTTCTTAGAGAGCGCGAGCAGGGTAGCGAGCTCGGCGTGCATCGTGCCCTCGCCTTTATCAAGCACGCCCTGGGCCTCTTCGTACGTAAAGCGTTTGTCTGAGTGGATCACCGTCTCGCCAAACCACTGGTCAACAATGTTTGCCTCTTTATCGAGAGTGAAAACAGCGGAGACAGAAAGACGGTCCTCGTTTGGGCGGAGAGAACAGAGGTCGTTACTAAGTACCTCGGGGAGCATCGGGATCGTGCGGTCGACGAGGTAGACGCTCGTGGCGCGCTCGACGGCCTCAGTATTGATAGCTGTGCCCGGGCGAACGAAGAATGAGACGTCGGCGATGTGTACGCCCACTTCGTAATTACCATCGGGCAGGGTGCGGATCGAGAGCGCGTCGTCGAAGTCCTTTGCGTCGAAGGGGTCGATGGTGCAGGTCGGCACACCACGGAAGTCTCTACGACGCCCACTCGCGACTCCTTGTTCGGCTTCTTCAACAAGCGTCACACGTCCGTTTTCTTCTAGTTTTTTCGCTTCAGCGGCGACGCCGGGCGAGAGCGTGGGCGAGAACCCTTGGCCGAGCGCGAGCGCGCGCATCTCGACGTCGTGCATTCCTGCGCGACCGATCACCTCCTCGACGACGCCCTCGGGATACTCCATGTCAGCCTCCCATCGGGTGAGTCGTACGAGCACTTTATCGCCGATCGTAGCCTCGCCGAGGTCTGGCACGAGGATCGGCACATGCATCTTCTTATGGTCAGGGGAGAGGTAGGTGTTGTGGTTCTCGGTATTCTCGAGCAGCGTACCGACGAAGGTTTCGCGAGCGCGCTTTATGATCTCGATGACCTTGCCTGAGGCGCGCGGCGGCATGCGGCCCATCGGGTCGCTATACATCCCTGTCAGGACGACCTTGACCGTGTCGCCGTGGAGCGCGTGGAGGGTGGTCTCGGCAGGGATGAGGAGGTCTTCTTTGCCTTCGCCGATGCTAAAAAACCCGAGGCCCTTGCGGGTCATCGTGATGGGGCCTTCGAATACCTTAGGATCGGGCATGGGGGTAGTGTTTATCGCACTCTAGCAATATTTTACGGGTTCTGCTATAGTCACGAGCATGTTGATGATTCGATTTCAGCGCATCGGCCGGGCCAACGATCCGGCATTTCGCATTTCCGTCCTCGAGAAGGAGCGTGCCGCACAGGCAGGCAATATCGTTGAGCTGCTCGGTACATACAATCCTAAGAGCAAGGCCGTAACGCTTAACAAAGAGCGCGTCCTTCACTGGATCTCGAAGGGTGCTCAGCCGACCGACTCGATCCGTAACCTTCTCATTAACCAGAAGGTCCTCGAGGGCAAGAAGGTAAACGCCCTCCCGAAGAAGACGGTCCAGGTAGACGAGGAGGCTGTTGCAGCAGCGAAGGCCGCAGAAGAGAAGGCGGCAGCAGAGGCAAAGGCTGCGAAGGAGGCTGAAGAGGCAGCGGCCGCGGCTGCAGCAGCACCGGCTCCTGAAGCCGCTCCTGCCGTTGAGGAGACTCCAGCTCCTGAGGCTGCGCCAGTAGTAGAGGAGGCTCCGATGCCGACCGAGGCAGAGGTAGTCGCAGAGGCAGAGCCAGCTCCAGCAGAAGAGGCTCCTTTAGAAGCTGCACCCGCAGAGGAGGTCGCTGCGAAAGAAGAGACTCCAGCCGCTTAAGTCTCCGCGCCACGAGGCGCTTTACTGATCTAATACGCTGATATGGAAACCGATCAAGCATTTCTCGAATACGCAGTGAAGGCACTTGTCGACCACCCTGAGTCGGTCGAGACGACCCGCTCTATCGACCAGATGGGCGTACTCCTTACTCTCACCGTACACCCCGAAGACATGGGGAAGATCATCGGCAAGAGCGGCAAGACTGCCGAGGCGCTTCGCATTCTCCTACGCGTAGTAGGGATGAAGGGCAATGCGCGCGTGAACCTCAAGATCAATGAGCCGGTGGGTGGTAAGCGCGACGCGAGCGCTCCCGCCGACGAGCCCTACACCGACTAACGCTCGAAGTTGTTGCTCGGCATGAGCGCGATATTTTCTTGCTAGAAAATTCGCTCTGCTCGGGCCGTCGCCCTGCGCAACTCATTTCTCACAACAATATTCTCGCTCACTATGAAATTCCATTTAGTCACCCTATTTCAAGAAGCGTGCGATGCGTACTTGAGCGCGTCGATCATTGGGCGTGCACGAGAGGAGAAGCAGATCAAAGTTGAGTACCAGAACCCGCGGGACTTTGTCGTGATTCCGAAGGACCGACCGAACCAGAGCTACAAGAAAGTAGACGATCGTCCGTATGGCGGCGGCCCGGGGATGGTGATGACGGCTCTGCCCGTAGTGAAGGCGGTTGAGAAGGCGCTTAAGGGTAAAAAGCGGCCAGTGGTTATCTGGTTCTCACCGAGTGGAAAACAATTTACGAACAAAGACGCAGACACGCTCGCGAAGAAATACACCGACGTAGTGCTCGTTTGTGGTCGTTATGAGGGGATCGATGAGCGGGCGAAGAAGCTTATTAAGACCCTCGCGCCGATCAAAGAATTTGCCGTGGGCGAGGCAGTCTATACGGGAGGGGAAGTGCCAGCCCTCGCGATCGTGGACGCGGTCACGCGTCGCTTGCCGGGCGTGCTGGGCAAAGACGCGTCAGTCGAAGAGCGCCGCGTCGCCTCCTCGGCGGTCTACACGCGTCCCGAAACGATTTCATACAACAAGAAGAATTACCGCGTACCGAAGGTCCTCCAAACCGGCCATCATGCTGCCATTGACAAATGGCGTAAAGAGAGGTAATGTTTTAGGGGCCCTAGGAGACAATCACATTTAACCCTAGGGAGGAGGTCAGAATGATTCTGTACATTGTCCCTCCGATTCGGCACAAACAAACCGGTAAAACGGTTCGGCTTATCCTGTGGTGGCTGCGCGATCGCGTGATCATCAAGGACATGGACGCACCGGACTACCAAGGCCTGCATCTCTTTCCCTCGGGTCGTGAGATCGGTGGAGATTCGAACCAGCGTCCCACCATCGATCTCGTGAGATTCCTTCCCAAGGGCATGGGATGGGAGATCACGGGTGAAACTGCGGAAGGGAAGGAATTCACGTTCGAGATTCGACATGACTTCGTCGAACAACACAGCATTTTCGCGGACGATCCTGTCTATGAAAAGCTGGCCGCGGCCTAGCAGTAGTCGGCACCGACGCCGCCCCGGTATAAGTGGGCGGTTTTTTTATTTATGAATAGGAGTGAATAACTCCTTGACCAGAAAAACTTTAGCGCTATAACTAGCGCAGGAGTGCGGGAGATGGTCTTTCGCAGTGGGAGTGGCCACTTAACTTTAAGGTGGCGTGGGGTACGATATGCCAGCTAAGGTGCTGATGATGGGGTGTGCCGAAGGCGCGCAGACGGTGGAGCTGAGTCCGATCGAGCGCGAGCTCAGGCGGCAGGAAGAGGAGTGCGAACGGCGCGCGGCGCGAAGAGCTGATGTGCCCGACGACTGGCCGACCTTTCCGGCGGGCTGTCGCTGGGTCGGCCACGAGATGGAGCAGAACTGATCGGTTATTTCCCTAGCTGGCAGTCGTTCACTACGACGCTAGACCTTTACAAGATCCCGGTCGCACGTTGGTGCAACCGGGATCTCTATTTGTACAGGGGGATTGACGTATTTGAATAGATGAGTATAATATAACCCAGGAGTGCGAGAGATGGTCTTTCGCAGCGGGAAGCGACGTCGTGCTTTAACGACGTGTGGGAGAGGAAGTGGCAAACAAAATGTCTGAACTCACGATGAGGTGGATTGCGACGGAGATTCTTGCCGAGGCACAGCGGATTGGGACGCACTCCGAGAGG
Source organism: uncultured Candidatus Saccharibacteria bacterium (assembly GCA_964607655.1). GTDB lineage: Bacteria > Patescibacteriota > Minisyncoccia > Phycocordibacterales > Phycocordibacteraceae > C7867-001. The sequence goes on from CAZSKX010000001.1 coordinate 55,258, forward strand.
GTGCTCGCCAGCCCGATACTTCGTCGAGTGCTTCTCAATCGTCTGAACGAAGAGAAACTCGTCACCGACGAGATGCTCGATAGCTCGAAGGATCTCGCGCGAGTCATCGCACGAAGGCGGGGCGTGTCCTTCGGCACGAAAGAAGAGGATGGCCATCGCGCGCTGATCGCAGTTCGTCCTGAGAACTGGGAAGCAGGTCGGGGACGGCAGCGGATCGACAGATTCGTTGACGCTCATCTGGGTCTCCTCCCGAACTCCGGCGGGCGATCCTGAACAGTGAAGAGGGGTCCCGACGGCGTAAGCCCGAGGGACCTTCACTTTTCTGTAGACGTCGAATATTCAGTGTGCATAATTAACATGGGTGTGCGAAAGGTGGTCTTTCGCTCTTGGAGTTACGCTACTTAAAGGCGAGAAAAGGAACACGTCGTGGCAGTTCGAAAAAGAGAGATGGGAGAATACGTGAATCCGACCCGGGCGGAGATGCTCGCGGACAATGCCAAGCGCTTGGAGGAGCGGCTCAAGCAGCAGGCGAAGGAAGCTTCAGGAGGTCGTCCTCCTCGCAGCATCGACCGGTCGCCCGAGAGGGTGCGCAGAAGCGGCGTTATGGCCGCGAGCGTGAGAGAGGGTGGCTGCTAGAGCCGCCCCAAGACCGAAGAGGGCCCAGGAGCTGTCATGCTCCCGGGCCCTTTCTTTGTCCCCAGGGACGCTTGCCTAGCCGAGAGCCCTTTGCTACACTCAGGGCACAAGATACGGGTGGGTCACGACGTGCGGCGAGTCTATACATAGGGATTTTTTAGAGAAACGTAAGCGGAAACGCCTTTTTCGTGCGTTTATGTGCGTATTATATTAACCACTTCACGGCAACCACATGCAGAAAAATCTCATCCAGAAGACGTTCGGTGCCTTCCGGGCTCCTAGGGTCGGGTTCCCAGACCTTGTCGGGCACCAGCGCGAGAGTTTTGATTGGCTTCTTGAGTCAGGTCTCAAGGAACTTTTCAAAGAGTTCTCGCCGATCACTGACTACTCCGGTAAGAAGTTCGAGCTTCAATTTGAAAGTTTTGAGATAGGTGAGCCCAAGTATGATGAGGAGTTTGCGCGTGAGAACATGCGTACCTACGAAGCGCCACTCAAGGCGACGGTAAAGCTCGTCAACAAGACCTTCGGCTCTGAGAAGAGCCAGGAGCTCTTCCTTGCCGACATGCCGATCATGACCCCACACGGCTCCTTTATCGTGTCGGGTGTTGAGCGCGCGATCGTGCCCCAACTCGCCCGAAGCTTCGGAGCCTTTTTCGTCTCAGAGCTTCTCCGAGGTAAGCCGTACTTCGGTGCCAAGATCATCCCGCTGCGTGGCGTCTGGATCGAGATCGACTCAGAGGCTGATGGCGCGATCTATGTGAAGATCGATCGCAAGCGTAAGTTCCCGATCTCCCAGCTCCTTAGTGTGTTTGGTGGCGGGATCGGTCAAGATACACTGAAGCATTTTACTAAGAACACCCAAGCACTTGCTGCGATGCAGGCTACCCTTGCGCACGACGAAGCGAAGTCGATCGAGGATGCGTACATCGAGATCCACCGCCGTATGCGCGATGGTGATCTCGCGACTGCCGAGAACGCCAAGAACTTCGTACAGTCACTCTTCTCGACTGAGCGCTATGACCTCGGCAAGGTCGGTCGTCACCGGCTGAACGCTCGCTTTGGTCTCCCGACCACTGACAAGGCACTCGAGAAGCGCACGCTCGGTCTCTCAGACTTTGTGCGCATGATCGAAGAGATCGTTAAGTTGAACAACGACGCGAATGCTCGTCCTGACGATATCGACCACCTCGGTTTCCGCCGCGTCCGCTTCGTCGGCGAGCTCCTCCAGTCGCGCATGCGCGTCGGTATGAGCCGCATGAAGCGCAATATCCAGGACCGCATGTCGACGATCGAGAGCGAGACCACCCTCCCGCTCGCGCTCGTAAACCCACGTCCGTTCCAGGCCTCGGTCCACGAGTTCTTCACGGCCAACCAGCTCTCGCAGTTTATGGATCAGCAAAACATCCTTGCGGAGCTCGAGAACATGCGTACGCTCTCAGCGCTCGGTCCGGGCGGTCTCACGCGTGAGCGCGCCGGCTTCGAGGTGCGCGACGTGCACCCGTCGCACTACGGACGCCTTTGTCCGATCCACACGCCAGAAGGCCAGAACATCGGTCTTATCCTTCGCCTCGCGACCCACGCGCGCACCAACGACTTTGGTGTGATCGAGACGCCGTATGTGAAGGTCAAGAACGGCAAGGTCACCGATGAGGTCGTGTACTTGAACGGTCTCGACGAAGAGCTCGAGGTGATCACGCACGGCGCGACCAAGCTCGATGCAAGCGGCAAGATCGTCGAGGAGTCAGTCGAAGCCCGCCACAAGGGCGAGCCGATGATCGCCTCGCGTGACGATGTGACGCTCATGGACGCGTCGACCTACCAGATGTTCTCGATCGCGACCTCGATGATTCCCTTCGTCGATCACGACGACGCGAACCGTGCACTCATGGGTTCGAACATGCAGAAGCAGGCTACGCCGGTACTTGTACCCGAGGCGCCAGTCGTCGCGACGGGTATCGAGGAGCACGCGGCACGCTCAACGGGCCGTCTCGTGCTCGCCGCTGAAGCAGGTGACGTGACTTATGTCGACGCCCGTAAGGTAGTTGTCACCAACAAAGAGGGCAAGAAGAAGGAGTACAAGCTCCAGGGTCTCACCCAGACCAACCAGAATTCAGCCTTCTCTCAGCGGCCGTCGGTTCGCACCGGCGACAAGGTGAAGAAGGGCGATGTGCTCGCCGATAACACCTCAACAGCAGGTGGCCAGCTCGCGCTCGGTCAGAATGCGCGCGTTGCCTTTATGAGCTGGAACGGTGCCAACTACGAGGACGCCATCATTATTTCAGAACGACTCGTACAGGATTCTAAGTTTACGACCGTACACATCGAAGACTTCGAGTGTGTGGTGCGTGACACCAAGCTTGGGCCAGAGACCACGACGCACGATATCCCGAACGTCGGCGAGCTCCGCTTGAAGAACCTCGATGAAGAGGGTGTGATCCGCATCGGTGCTGAGGTGCGCTCGGGTGACATTCTCGTCGGTAAGGTGACCCCGAAGGGCGAGACACAGCTCACGCCTGAGGAACGCCTTCTCCGTTCGATCTTCGGCGATAAGGCCAAGGACGTGAAGGACACCTCGCTCCGCATGGAGGGGGGTAAGCGTGGCCGCATTATCGGCGTGCGCGTCTTCTCTCGCGAGAAGGGCGATCAGCTCGAGAGTGGCATCATCAAGAAGATCGTCATCACGATCGCTCAGGTCCGTAACGTGTCAGTCGGTGACAAGCTCGCCGGTCGTCACGGTAACAAGGGCGTTATCTCACGCGTGCTCCCGGTCGAGGATATGCCGTACGACAAGGATGGTAATCCAGTCGACGTGATCCTCACACCGCTCGGCGTGCCGAGCCGTATGAACCTCGGACAGATCCTTGAGCTTCACCTCGGTCTCGCGGCGAACACGCTTAACTATCAGGCGGTTGTGCCTCCGTTTGCAGGTGCGACGGCAGACGAGATCCGCGATGAGCTCGAGAAGGCTGGCTTTGATCGCTCGGGTAAGATGCAGCTCTTCGACGGCCAGACCGGTGAAGCGTTCGCACAGAAGGTTGCCGTCGGCTACATGTACATCTTGAAGCTGCACCACATGGTGGAGGACAAGATCCACATGCGCTCAATCGGTCCCTACTCACTCATTACTCAGCAGCCGCTCGGTGGTAAGGCACAGAACGGCGGTCAGCGTTTCGGCGAAATGGAAGTGTGGGCACTCCTAGGATACGGCGCGGCCTACACGCTCCGTGAGATGCTCACCATCAAGTCGGACGATATCCAAGGCCGCTCAGCCGCCTTCGATGCGATCGTGCGTGGGGAATCGATCTCACACTCAGGAACTCCCGCATCGTTCTCAGTCCTTACCAATCAGATTCGTGGCCTCGCACTCGACGTTGAGCCACTGAATCTCCCGCCGTCACCGGACGTGGAGTGAATCTAATTTATTAACTCTCATATCACCTCTATGGCATTCACTCCCCGCAAACTCCCGATGAAAGATACCTGGAATGGACTCCGGCTGACCCTCGCGTCTCCTGAGCGCATTCTCCAGTGGTCGACCGGTGAAGTCACCAAGCCTGAGACGATCAACTACCGCACCCAGCGCTCTGAGAAGCACGGCCTCTTCGACGAGAAGATCTTCGGTCCTGAGAAGGACTACGAGTGTTACTGTGGTAAGTACAAGGGCATCCGCTACAAGGGTATTGTCTGTGACAAGTGTGGCGTCGAGATCACCCGCTCGATCGTCCGCCGCGAGCGCATGGGCCACATCGAGCTCTGCTCGCCGGTCGCACACATCTGGTTCCTTCGCTCAGTGCCGAGCCGCATGGCGCTCCTCCTTGGCGCGTCAGCAGCTGATGTCGAGAAAGTAGTCTACTTCGCCGGCTACATCATCACCAAGGTCACTGAAGACGAGAAGAAGCGTCTCCTTGCTGAGCTCGAGAGCGAGTACAAGAGCAAGCACAAGGCTACTGAAGACGAGAAGCTCCGTGAAGAGCTTAAGACGAAGATGAGTCTCGCTAAGGCCGAGATCGAAGGCATTGTTGTCGGTAAGGTGCTCGACGAGCTCGAGTATCACCGCTACTCAGTGAAGTACGGCGGTCTCTTCGAGGCGCGCATCGGCGCTGAAGCGATCTACGACATCTTCCGTGCGCTCGACCTGAAGGAGCTTGAGAAGAGCCTTTTGGCGCGCTACGAGAAGGCAGGTGCTGCCGAGCGCGAGAAGCTCGCGAAGCGTCTCTCGCTCATCGCTGGGTTCATCGCGTCAGGACTTCGCCCCGAATGGCTCTTCCTCACACGCATCCCAGTGATCCCACCAGCACTACGCCCGATGGTCGCCCTCGAAGGTGGTCGTCACGCGACTTCTGACGTCAACGATCTCTATCGCCGCGTCATCAATCGCAATAACCGCTTGAAGAAGCTCCTCGATATTCATGCACCAGAGGTGATCCTCCGCAACGAGAAGCGTATTCTCCAGGAGGCGGTTGACGCGCTCCTCGACAACTCGATCCGTAAGGGAGGCGGGACTGCGGGCGCTATGACGCCAGCTCAGCGCCGTCCGCTTAAGAGTCTCGCAGACTACTTGAAGGGTAAGCAGGGTTACTTCCGCCAGAACCTTCTCGGTAAGCGCGTCGACTACTCGGCTCGATCGGTGATCGTCGTCGGTCCAGATCTCGAGCTCGACGAGTGTGGTCTGCCGAAGCACATGGCTCTCGAGCTCTTCCGTCCGTTTGTGATCGCCGGACTGCTCGAACGCGAACTCGCGTTTAACATCCGCGGCGCAGGACGCCTGATCGAAGACGGTGTCTCTGAAGTATGGGAGATCCTCGAAGAGGCGATTCGCGGCAAGTACGTGCTCCTTAACCGCGCCCCGACGCTCCACCGTCAGGGTATCCAGGCTTTCCGTCCTCGTCTTATCGAAGGCGACGCTATCCAGCTCCACCCGCTCGTTTGTAACGCCTTCAACGCAGACTTCGACGGCGACCAAATGGCCGTGCACCTTCCGCTCTCTGAAGAGGCGCAGTGGGAGGCGAAGAACGTGATGAGTGCCAACAAGAACATCTTGAAGCCAGGTTCAGGCGATATCATCGTGCTCACCGGTAAGCCGCTCGATATTATTCTCGGCGTTTACTGGCTCACGAAGGCGATCGATGGCGCGAAGGGTGAGGGCGAACATTTCGCCTCGCCAAATGCGGCGATCCTTACGAGTGAGTACGGCGCGATCGATATGCGCGCGAAGATTAAAGTCTTGCCAGTTGAAGGTAAGGCCAAGTATGCCGCCTACGAGGGCAAGGTCTTCGAGACGACGGTCGGCCGACTTCTCTTCAACACCGTGCTTCCGTCGGACTATCCGTTTATTAATGACACTATCAGTAAGAAGGTTCTCGCGCGCATCATCGACGACTGCATCAAGCAGTACGGTATCGATGCGGTGCCGGCGATCGTGAACAAGATCAAGCGCTTCGGCTTCGAGTACGCCACGAAGTCAGGTGTGTCGTGGTCAATCGACGACATCTCTGTCCCGGAGGGTAAGAAGAAAGTTATCACTGAGGCCACCGAGAAGGTGACTAAGATTGAAGATGATTATAAGGACGGACTTCTCTCAGCAGAAGAGAAGCGCCGCATGGCGATCGAGGTGTGGCAGGGTGCTAAGCAGGAGGTTGAGCAGCTCGTGGCCGCAAATCTCGACCCGATGGGATCAGTCGCTGACATGGTGCGCTCAGGCGCTCGTGGTTCGATGGGTCAGGTGACGCAGATGGCCGGCATGAAGGGCCTTATCCAGAACACCGCTGGCGACACGATCGAAGTGCCGATCACCTCATCCTTCGCAGAAGGATTGAATCCGGTCGAGTACTTCATGAGTACCCACGGTGCTCGTAAGGGGCTCACCGACACTGCGCTCGGTACCGCAAAGGCCGGGTACCTCACGCGCCGTCTCTTCGACGTAGCGCAGGACTCGATCGTTACCGAGAAGGACTGTAAGACGAAGCGTGGCGTGTCGATCAATCGCACCAGCTTCTCGGGTATCCAGATCGACTACGCTGAGGTGCTTCGCGGTCGCGTCCTCGCAGAAGATGTGAAGGATGCCGCAGGCAACACGCTCTTCAAGCGTGGCCAGTATCTCTTGGCTCCCGACGCAGAGGCTGTCGCTAAGGAAACATCGATCAATACGGTCATGGCACGCTCGCCGATGAGCTGTGAGACGCGCTACGGCATCTGTCAGACCTGCTACGGCATGGACCTCACCACACAGGAGATGGTAGACCTCGGTGAAGCCGTCGGTACGGTCGCCGCACAGGCGATCGGTGAGCCGGGCACGCAGCTCACAATGCGTACCTTCCACTCAGGCGGTGTGGCGTCGATCGGTGGCGACATCACCCAGGGTCTCCCGCGCGTCGAAGAAATCTTCGAGAAGCGCTCGCCAAAGAATCCGGCTGTTATCTCTAAGAGCGACGGCATGGTGATGGAGATCAAGGAGGCTGGTCGCGAAAAGGTGATCGTCGTTGCTCCGGCTGCAGGCCAGGGCAAGAAGGATGGTTCAGCCTACGAGTACCTCGCGCCGTATCCTCGCGTACCGGTAGTGAAGGTGGGTGACGAGCTCAAGCGTGGCCAGATTGTCACCGACGGCTCGGCTGATCTCGATGAACTCTTCGAGTACGCCGGTCGCTCAGTGGTGCAGGAGTACATCATCGCGGAAGCGTCGAAGATCTACGAGCTTCAGGGTGCCTCGGTGTCGCGCAAGCACCTTGAGGTGGTGGTCAAGCAGATGTTCTCACGCGTGAAGATCACGGACGCGGGCGATACCGAATACTCGGTAGGCGACGTGGTAGAAGATTGGGAATTTGCAAAGGCTGTACGCGAAATGGAGGAGGCAAACAAGATGCCGCCAAAGAGTAACGACATCGTACTCGGCATCAAGGAGTCGGCACTCAGCCGCCGTTCGTTCCTCTCGGCAGCGTCGTTCGAGCAGACCACGAAGATCCTCATCAACGCGGCGCTTCGCGGCTCGGTAGACCGCCTGCGTGGCCTTAAGGAGAACGTGATCCTTGGGCGCCTGATCCCAGCCGGCACCGGCTTCATGGGTAGCGAGAAGTTCGCGAAGATCGCGAAGCTTCAGGCCGAGCGCCCAGCGCCGGCACCTGCAACGGAATTCCGCTCGACGACTAATCGTCCACCACGCGTAATCTAAAGTATTTAAAAGGGAATAGAAAAACGGCGGGGACCCCGAGGGGTTCCCGCCGTTTTGAGACACACGCTCTCACGATCGGTTTGGCCGCGATCCTCGGCGCTTGCTATATTTGTATTCTTCTACCGCATCAAACGTTAGAGGAATACCCGTGCCTAGCACAGCACCGATTGCACCGCTAACCGAGTCGTCGACGAAGGCCCCGCCAAGCATGTAGCCAACAATGCCAGCCAGAACCAAAAGTGTAAGACGAATAACTAACTGCATAGAACTTCCTCCTAAAGAACGGATTTGCCAGGGCGTGCGAATACTATGGCATATATGGATTGGGCTGGCAAGCTGCCTCGGAAAATGCCGAGAATAGGCTAAAATTGAGGTGATATACATCGATATGAGCCAATATGCTATACTGCGCCGATGAAGCGCAACATCCTACAATTTCAAGTCACCGAGAGTGATGGCGGCTACGTCGCCGAGGGGGTGAGTGTGCCGGTAGTCACGCAGGGCGACACGCTCGACGAGCTTGCTGCGAATATTCGCGAGGCAGTCGAGTTATTTGTTGAAGGGGAAGATCTGTCCGAGCTCGGCTTTACACCCGAGCCTTCCGTACTGGTCAACTTCGAGCTCCCCTCAGTGGTGCATGCCTAAGCCGAAACGACTCTCAGGATCAGATGTTGTTCACATTCTCGAAAAGTTTGGATTTAGTATTGAGAGCCAACGCGGCAGTCATATGAAGCTTGTGCGTGCGAGCGTAGGAGGGAAGCAGGTGTTACTGCTTCCTAAGCATAAAGAATTAAAGACGGGTGCCGTAGTCGCTATTTTCAAACAAGCGTCTCGGTACATTTCAGAAGAGGAATTGCGGGCATATTTTTATACAACGTAATATGCCTAAAACACTTGAAGACCTACTTGTTCGAAAAATCGAGCTCAAAGAGGAGATAGCTGAATTGCTTGCGGCGAGTGATAGTGATTTTGAATTTAGCGACGTGCTCGATGCGATCTACGATGAAGAGGAGACCCAGGATTATCATAATCTTCTTATGATGTTCGACGATGGAAATCCTGAGAAGCTGAGTAATGCACTTGAGGTGGCGACTGACGCCTGGAATTGCTTCCCGCATCGAAGTCTCGATGGTTTTTCTCCCGCTGAAATGATTTTCAAATCTCTCCCACATGGGGATGAAACCCCCAAGTGAAAGTTTGAGCAAGGGGAACCCTTGCTCAGTCGTGAGTCGCGCACGCCTGCGATGCGCCCAGCACGGACGTTCTAGAGTTTTACAGAAATAAGAAAAACGGCGGGGACCCCGAGGGGTTCCCGCCGTTTCGCGTCGGTCTGTTTACGACCCCGGCGCTCTGGGCATCTTCAGCTTCTGCGTAAGGAGCGCCATCACGAGCATGAACGTAGCGAACAAACCGAAAGCGAGACTGATACCCGTGTGGCCGTTCGCGGCCGCAACGATAGCGAGGACGTAGAACAGAGCGACGTACGTGAGTTGAATGTAGATCATACGAGCCTCCAAAGTCCTGATTTGAGTCGCCCCGACAATCGGGCGCTCATCAAAATAGGATAGCACGCATGAGTACAAAAGTCAAGCTCCCTCGGAAAATGCTGAGAATAGGCTAAAATTGAGGTGATGGCGAATAGTACGGGAAATGATGCAGTAGCAGAGATCAAAGAGCGACTTTCGATCGTCGACGTGGTGGGGCAGCATGTGAAGCTGACCAAAGCAGGGAAGTCGCTGACAGGGCTCTGTCCCTTTCATAAGGAGAAGACGCCGAGTTTTCATGTGAGCGTCGATCGTGGGACATACCATTGCTTTGGCTGTGGCGAAGGTGGCGATATTTTCGCGTTTATCGAGAAGGTTGAAGGAGTAGATTTTAAAACGGCGCTTAAGCAGCTTGCCGAGCGAGCGGGGGTCACGCTCGAGCAGTATCGTGGTGTTCCGGCCGAAGACACGTCAAAAAAAGATCGTCTGCGCGAAGCGATGGCGCGTGCTGCGCAGTTCTACACTAAGCAGCTCACGGGGAGCGAAGCCGAGAAATACGCCAAGTCTCGAGGACTTAGTGGTGAGACGATCAAGGGCTGGGGCATGGGCTATGCGCCTGAAGGGTGGCGAGGCCTGCTTGAGGCGCTTGCGAGCGAAGGCTTTAAGACCGAGGAGTTGCTCACGGCGGGATTGGTAAAGGAAGCCGACGGCAAGCCGGGCACGTACTACGATCGATTCCGCAACCGCCTGATGTTCCCGATCAGTGACGTGACTGGTCGCGTCGTCGCGTTTACCGGCCGAGCTTTGTCTAAGGAGGAGCTGGCAAAATATTTAAATAGTCCTGAAACGCCGCTCTACCATAAGTCAGAGATTTTGTTCGGCATGCATAAGGCTAAGGACGCGATACGGCTCCGCGGCTTCACGATACTCGTCGAGGGGCAGATGGATGCGCTTCTCGCGCATCAGGCTGGGTTTGAAAACGTCGTAGCGCTCTCGGGTACGGCGCTCACCGAGCGACACGTCGCGCTTATGAAGCGGTACAGTGAGAACCTTATGCTCGTGCTCGACGCTGACACGGCCGGTCTCTCGGCGACGGCGAAGTCGGCACATTTGGCGCTGCGCGAAGGACTGCGAGTGAAAGCGGTACGTCTCCCTAAGGGGCAGGACCCGGCAGATCTTATTCTTAGCGATCCAAAAGATTTTGCACTCCGGGTTAAAGAGGCTAAGCCAGTTGTGGATTTCTTCCTCGCGGTATTGGGTGAGAGTGAGAAGGATCCCCATCGTCTCCTACGAGTGGCGGAGCAGGTGGTCTTGCCGCTTATTGCCGCCGTGAAGAGCCCGATGGAGCGGGACCACTTTGTCCAATCAGCGGCGCGTACGCTCTCGCTCTCGACCGAGGCGGTGCGGGAGTCACTGGCGCGGTTGAAACAGGAGCCTCTTTCTGACGTCTCAGTGCAGAGGATTGGTCCAAAGGAGTCCGTGCGGTCATTGCGCACAGTTCGCGAAGAGCAACTCCTCGCCATCCTCAGGGTTTATCCGAATTCTTCACTTGCTAATCATGTAGAAACAGAGTATAGTCGCATTACTGGAGTCGCGGTGCCCTCGCTTGAGACTATTCCCGAATCCGCCCTATTTGTAGCGGAACAGACGTATGGGAGTGAGCCAAGTACAGAGGCAGCTCGCGAACTTCTTCACGCCTTTGAAATAGCGGTACTCCGCGAGGCGTATCAAGAAGCAGTAACAAACTTACGACAAGCAGAAGCAGCTGGGGAGGCGGCTGCCATTCAACACGCACAAGAGCGGTGTTCTGATTTAAGCAAACGACTCGCAATTCTATAATCTATTTTTAATTCGCATGGCTACTAAAAAGACGAAGAAAAAGGCGCCGGTAAAAAAGGTGTCCAAGAAGCCTGTTAAAAAGGCCGTCAAGAAGACGGTGAAGAAGCCTGTGCGTAAGGCGAAGCCGACGATGAAGAAGGTCGTTAAGGCCGCGGCCAATAACGCGAAAACAAAAGCATCGTCAGCCAAGGCGGTCACTGCTGAGACTCTTATTGAGAAGGGTAAGGAGCGCGGGTACGTTACCTACGCAGAGATTCTAAAATCTTTTCCTCACGTCGAGGAGGATGTGAACTTTCTTGAGTCGCTCTACGAACGTTTTGCGACCGCTGGCGTCGACGTGCTCGAGGGAGGCATGCTCGAGGACAATGCCGACGAGTACCTCGCGACGCGCAATATCAAGGATCGCCACTCGACGAGCTATGACTCGATTCAGATCTACCTTCGCGAGATCGGTCAGTATCCACTCCTGACCGCGAGCGAAGAGCGTGATCTCGCTAAGCGCATCGAGAAGGGAGACGGCGAAGCTCGCAATATTCTCGCACGCAGCAACCTGCGTCTCGTGGTGTCGATCGCTAAGAAATATGTCGGCCGCTCGGCAGACCTTACACTTCTTGACCTTATCCAGGAGGGTAACTTAGGCCTCTTCCGCGCCGTTGACAAGTTTGACTGGAAGAAGGGCTACAAGTTTTCAACCTACGCGACCTGGTGGATCCGTCAGGCTATCACGCGTGCCTTGGCCGACCAGTCCCGTACGATCCGTATCCCGGTGCACATGGTCGAGACTATCGCTAAGTATAAGCAGGTCTCGCGCCGCCTCGCGCAGGCGCTGGGTCGTGACCCACAGCCCGAGGAGATCGCCGTTGAGATGGGTGTTGAGCCTGAGAAGATCTACCAGATCGAGAAGATTAATCAGGACACGCTCTCGCTGGAGAACCCGGTTGGCAGTGATGACGACGAGAAGAGCACGCTCGGCGACTTTATCCCTGATGATAAGATCCCGTCGCCAGTACAGGAGTCTTCAGAGCGCATTCTTACCGAGCACGTGCGCTCGATCTTAAACGACCTCTCGAGCAAGGAGCGTAAGATCCTCGAAATGCGTCACGGCCTCGCCGACGGTATCTACCACACGCTCGAAGAAGTGGGGAAGGAGTTCGGCGTGACCCGCGAGCGTATCCGCCAGATCGAAGCCAAGGCGCTCGAGAAGATCCGTCTGCACGATAAGGCACGACACCTGAAGAGTTACTAAAGATTCTATTTATAAAAAGAAACAAGGTGCGGCGTTTCTACGCCGCACCTTGTGCTTTTGCCGTATCGGCGGGTTACGAAGACTTCTGCGTCGTCTGGCGGGCCGATGCAGGCTTGCGCTTTTTCTGTTTCGGCGGTCCGCAGAGGGGCTCGAAAAGAGCATCGATACCCTCATGAGCAGCTGCCTTGAGGTCCTCCCGCAGACTCTTCGGCGATTTGGCGACCTTGTCGATCGAAGTCAGCACCTTTTTGCGAAGCTTCGGATCGTCCTTGAGCGCCACCTCGACCAGGGTTCTGCCAAGTCCCAGGATTCCTCCAAGGATCTTCTCGGCGTCGGTCTGTCCTTTCATTCCTGTATCTCCCTGTGTGCTTGTACTTCCACGCACTCGTTCCGTGGTACTCCTACAATACGGTTCGTACGCAGGGTGTCAACCTTACGCGGGGAACTCGACGTAGAAGGTGCTGCCGGTTTCAAGCTCAGACTCTACCCAGACCCGACCGCCGTAGAGCGTCGCAATCTGCTGCACGTAGCGGAGTCCCAGCCCTGACCCGTCGGTGGTAAAGGCACGAGCATTTTCAGCTCGATAATATCCTTCGAAGATACGGTCGAGGTCTTCAGGGGGCACTCCGATACCCTGATCTTTGATCGAGAAGACGACCTTGCCGGGGCTCTGTGTAGCGGAGACAATAATGCGACCGCCTGGTTTAGAATATTTAACCGCGTTTGAAATGAGGTTCGCGAACATGCGTTTGAAGCGGTGATCGTCACCGAGAATAGACACCTCGGAGCTCACTGAAGGGTCGATGGTGAAGTCGAGCGCCTTACTCTGGAACTCTGCTTCGAAGTGAGCCGCAGCTTCTTTGATGGGCTGTAAGGGCGAGAATCGTTTGGTGACAATAGAGCCGTGTGAAGCCTTGTCGAGAGCGTTGGTATCGAGGAAGTCACTCACGATGAGGGAGAGTTCGCGTGCTTGTTTCTCCACGAGGGTGATATCGCTCTTAATGCTATCGGAGAGGCCTGTCGGGTTTTTCAAAAGGCCGTCGGCGATCCAGGCGATGCTGTTAAGTGGCGTGCGTATTTCTTGAGAGATGATCGATACGAGCTCAGCCCTAAAGTCGAGGAACTTCTGTTCGCGCCGACGCAAGACGTACCCCACGAGAAGCATGATGATGATAAATATGGTCATGCCGACCGGGAAGCTGGTATAGAAGTACACCGTGTTGAAGTATTCTGAGGCGTCCATGTCCATCCCCATCAGGGCGATGACGTTGCCGGTGGCTGGGTCGACGAGAGGGATGATCGCAGTGAGCCATGTACCCCAACGATCCTGGTAGATCGGCTCGACACGCGGCGCGGTGTCATTCTGCGTGAAGGGATCGCGGAAGGCGCCTGAGCCCTCGTGGTAGACCTGGCCCGGAGGGGAAAGGTCAGGAGAGTCCTCAGGCTCAGAGTCTACGTAGAAGAAGGGCTCGCCGTCGCGATAGCCGGTGAAGTAGATAAAGCGGATGTCCGGACGAGCAGAACTTATCTTTATAAGTCGTGCCTTAAGGGCGTTGTAGGTGGGGTTAGCAAGGTCGGCTTCTGCTCCGGCGAGGTTTTGAAGTTGGCTCTGGTCGATGCTGTACGCTACAGCCGTGGCGTTTTCTAGAAGCGAGCGCTCGAGGGTGGTACCAGCGACCCGGTAGGTGTAATAGGTGGCCGCAGCACCAAAAACAAGTACCACGATAATCGCGACGGTGTAGTACCAGGAGGTATAGTCATGTCGCACTTTCTGCACTTCCATCTGGTCATAGTACCGCGTCTTCCTGGGTTTGTATCTTTTCTGAGTGACGTACAATGGGGATATGAAAGGCAGAAAAAAGCCGAAAAAGCCGCCTATTGCGCACTGGAGCCACTCTTCGCTCGTCTCCTATCTACGGAATCCCCTGGCGTGGCATAAACGCTATGTGCGAAAGATCTACGACACGCCGTCGAGTCCGGCAGGGGTGATCGGGCGTGCGGGGCACAAAGCTCTCGAGCACTATTACAGCGGCGCGGCGAAGGAGGTGGCTATACGACTAGGTCTTGAGTATCTCCGGAGCGTCCCCGACTTCGAGATCAACTTTGGAAAGGCCAAGTCGAAGAAGGCCCAGAAGGTCAAGCGTCAGCTGATGGAGAAGGACTATCTTCAGGCGGTCGGCTTCTATCTCGCTCGGGCTCCGCGACACAGGGTGATTGGTATAGAATCATCCGGCGTGGTTGAGGTGAGTGGACATGCGCTACCTCTCAAGGCGATTTCAGATCTGGTCGTTGAATCAAAAGTGTATCCCGGGTATGTCGACATCGTTGACCATAAGTTCGTGGATTCTTTTAGCAAGAGTAAGGAAGCTAAGCCGCTCTTCGCGATCCAGGCAATTTTTAATTACTATGTGACCCGTGAGCTTTTCGGGCGACCGGTGGGTCGATTTATTGTGTATGAATGTAAGAAAAAGAAAAATGCGGATGGTTCTGGGCAGTTAAGACGGTATGTGCTCGACTTCAATCATATTCAAGATCATTTTGAAGTGTTCCGTCGGCTCATCAACGACGCAACGAAGGAGCTCATGAGCCGTGAGGTATTTCTTCCTAATCCTTCCGACATGTTTGAAGGAGAAGATTCCTTCGATATGTACCGACTGGGGCTCTAGGTAGGCCTACTTTCCGAGTGCCTGGTCGATGAGGAACTCGACTGCGTCCATAGGGTACGCGCCGTCCATGACGACCGGAGGGCGCCCCTTTACGAGAAGAAGTGAGTAAGGGGTGCCCGCAGCGCCGATATCGAGTGCGTTTTGGCGGTCGGCATCGATGCGAGGGTCGACTTCTGACGCCGCGTTAACATAACACTTCTGAAATGCCTCAGCGGGTGCGCCTGCCTCGAGAGCGAGTGTCCCGTACTGCTTGGGATCAACTGGCTGATTAGCAAAGAGGGCGTGGGAGAACTTCCAAAACGCGTCGTTACCGCCAGCCTTCGCGACACACTCGGCAGCCTGTGCGTGCTTCTTTGCATTTTGGTGGAGCTCGGTGAGCGGGAATTGGCGGAAGACCCACGCGACTTTACCGTCAGCGCCGCGGTTGGCGATCACCTGCTCGAGCGTTAGGTGGAACTGGCGGCAGTAGGCGCACTCATAGTCGGTATACGCGACGATCATAATCGGTGCCGTTGGGGAGCCGAAGATGTGGTCTTGGGCGTCGATAGGTCGCACCAAAGACGGATCTCCTTTGCCCGAGGCGGTGTACGGCCCTTTCTCTGAAAGGGAGAGATACACCGCGCCGGCGATGATGACGCCGCCGATGATGATCGCGATAGGGACGGTGCGTGACGTAGCCATGCCTTAATTATAGCGGCAGCGCGTGGGTCATGGTCGGGGCTTTCTTGGTTTCGTGTTCCCAGCGGCGCGTGTCGAGCTTGATATCTTTTATCTCGCGCAGGTCCTTATATTTGAGGACGCCGTGCTGCATTGCGTAGTCGTAGAGCTCGCGCGTAAGACGGACGTCTTCGATGCAATATTTTCGGACTTTTTCGTAGTCACCCTCGCGCCACCAGTCGCCGGCTTTGTGCCCGTCGCCGGTCTTTCCGCGGCCGAGCGTCGCTTCAGCGAGCGCCTGAAGACGGAGACGTCTCCCGAGGACCTGCTGCACCTCGGCGAGAAGGTCGAGTGAATGCATGCGCGTGAGGTCGCCCGGGTAGTAGCGATTTAGGAGGGGAATATCGAAGGTGTTGCTATTAAACCCGATGAGCATATCGGCACGTTCTAAGATCGGCCAGAGTTTGTGGAGCTCTTCGCGCAGGAACGAGGTGTATTCTCCCGTCTCAGAATCATGGATCCCGACAACGGTAAGTTCCTGTTCATCGACATCGACACGGCCGGGGACGTTCGTATCAGAAATTGATTCGATGTCGAAGGTGATCGCCCGCATGCTACCCGTGAGTGGTTATCGTGGCTACAAGCTCGTCGGCAGTGACATTTTTCTCGTCGCTCGTCGCGAGAGCTTTCAGGCGGAGCTCTCCGCTCGTCTTCTCGTCCTTGCCGTACGCGACAAAGAAGGGGATCGTGCGGCGCACCGCGTCTTTCACCTGGTCGCCGAGCTGTTTGCCAGTGAGATTGACGAAAACACGTACGCCACGGGCGCGGAGCTCACGGGCAAAGGCTTGTGCCGCAGGAATGTCTGTCTCACTTGGTGTGCCGAGATAGAGATCGGCCTGCGCGGGGGTGTGCGGCGGGAGGAGGTTGTGGGTCTCGAGGAAGTCGGCGAGGATCACGTCGCCCATGCCGAAGCCGACCGCTGGGATCGGGTCGCCACCAAAGAGGGTCACCAACTTGTCGAAGCGTCCACCGCCGAAGAGTGAACGGTTGTTGGCTGAGTCAGTGTCAAATACTTCGAAGACAATGCCGGTGTAGTAATCGAATCCGCGCGTGATCGTCGGATCGAACACTACGTTGGTTACTCCGGCTTTGGTAAGACTGTCGATGAGGTTTAGGAGCTCCACTTTTTCTGCTAAGACCTCGGGCACGCCGCTCGGGTCCTCGATAAGGGCAAGAGGGTCTTGGCTAGAGAGAGTCCCGGTCGCTTCGCGAAACGCCTCAGGAGTCATCTTCGCTTTTCGATCAAGAAAGCGAAGATAGTCTTGTGCCTTGTCGCCGGTGAGTCCAGCGGCAGCGCAGGCGGCGTTTAGGAGCGGACGACTGTTTACCTTGATCGAAAAATCGCTGTCCTTGGCTCCGAAGGCACGGAGTACTGCTGACGCGAGCGTGATCACTTCAGCATCGGCAGCGCCTCGAGGGAGGCCGATTAAATCCACGTTTAGCTGATAGAACTCGCGGAGGCGACCGCGCTGAGGTCGCTCATAGCGGAAGCAGTTTGGGATTGAGAACCAGCGTAGGGGTAGGGGAAACTCGCGGCGTTTGCCTGCCACCATTCGCGCAAGGGTAGGGGTCATCTCAGGCCGTAGTGTCACGCGGCGTTCTCCACGATCGACGAAGGTGTACGTCTGTTCGTTAACGATTTCCTCAGAAGTCTTCGACTCGTAGAGCTCTGCGCGCTCAAGAGGCGACGCGTTGTACTCCTCGTAGCCCCAGGACTCGAGAGTGGTGCGTATGGTCGTAAAGAGGTGGCTCATGCGAGCCCAGTCAGTAGGATAAAAATCACGGACGCCCTTGTAGGGGTCGGTAGAAAGCGGCTGGTCCATGGACGCTATTGTAGCATCTGGGAACGTGTTGGTTAGGCGATTTTGCCGTCGTTTTCTGGTATGTGGCGGAGAATAAGATCGCGCATTCCCTCCGGATTCGGGATCCCGCGCATAATGAATTCTTTCTCGGCGCCTGCGCTCTGAACGGTGATCCCGCCGATGCCGAGGAGAGAGGCGATGATCCCGTGCACGTTGCTCGTGACGTCTTGGACCCGTGTGAGGGGAAGACTTGATACTTCACGACTAAAGAAGTGCCGCTGCTTGATCGCGACGATGCGATCGTTCGTGAGCACCCAGACGTTTAGGTAGAGTCGGGTAAAGGTGCCCCAGGCCGCGGTCCAGACGAGGAGGAGCCAGATGCCGCTCAGTGTACGGAGAGTTTCTGAATCAAGCGAAGTCTGAAAGGCATCGAAGGCCTCTCCGGGGACGAAGGCGAGAGAATTAAGGAGCACGTAGGGAACCATAGCGAGGAATACATACGGGAGCAGGTTCGCGGCGATCAGAAACCAGTGCTTGCGGGTCTCACGAACCACGAACTCTCCGGGCTCCAGATCGAATTCTTTCATAGAAATATGACCCCTGAGACGGCATAGCCGATCAAGACGAGCGAGACAAAAGCGTGGAGCACGATCGCGGGGGTCGCGATGTTCGCGTTGTGCGAGTAGGCGATCCAGTGGTGGGCCGCGATCAGGCTATAGATGAGCCAATAGATGATGACAAGATAGAAAAACCAAGAAAGGAGGGACGCGAAGGTAATTGAAGCGGGGAGCGTAATCCCAGCAGGGAACGAAAAGGGCTGCAGAGGCATGCCTCTATGATACAACGATCACGCGAGGGGCCTGGTACTGGTCGGTGAGTATCTCAGCGGTAAAGCCGTGGTCGACAAAGAGCCGGAGAGCCGCGTCCGCATGATCGCTGTCGCACTCGATCCATGCCTTGCCACCGGGAGCAAGGTGCGCTCGAAGATCGCCGGCAATGCGGCGGATGTGGTCGAGGCCGGCAGCGCCACCAAAGAGTGCCCGAGCGGGCTCAAAGTCGGCGACGCTCCGGTCGAGCGTGCGGCCAGTCGGGATATACGGAGGGTTGGAGGCAATGATGTCGAACTGCAGATCGGGAAAGGGTTCGAAGAGGTCGCCTATGCTGAGGCGCGCGCGGGTGGCGTCTAGGCCATTCTCGGCAATGTTTTTCTGGATGGTTGCTTCGTGGGCGGGATCGATTTCTCCGAAATACACCTCTGCCGTCGGTAGCGCTTTGAGGGCCGCACAACCGATCGCGCCGCTGCCGGCACAGAGGTCCAGTAGACGCAGTGGCTCGCCACGCTCAGGACACGCATAATTTTCTGCTGAAAATTTGCTGGCTCTCCGGCCGTCGCCGTCCGAGACGTCCTTCGGTTGGCGTGCCGCTGCGTTTTGTAGCATCTGTTCGGTCCACCACTCCGTCTCAGGGCGGGGGATGAGGGGGTGCGAGTCGAGGTAGATCTTTAGGCCGAGAAAGGGCTGCCAGCCGATCACATAGGCAAGCGGCTCGCCCTGGGCGAGCCGCTTGCAGTCCTCGTCAAAATTTGGGTTTCGTAAACCCGAATATTTTTCTTGCAGCAGCCACTGGATGTCTTTGTCCATATAAATACAAAATACCTGGCGAACCAGGTATTTTGTCTAGTCACACTATCACGTTCCCGCTAGACAGCGAGAGCCGCTGTGGATAACTAGTTTTTAATAGCCGCCGCGGCTGTAGCCACCGCCAAAGCCACCGCGATCGCCACCACCGAAACCGCCGTCGCGGCGCGGAGGACGATCACCCTGTGGGCGAGCAAAAGAGACTGAGAGCGTGCGCCCGTCCATCTCCTTGCCATCCCAACGATCGATCGCTGCCTGAGCCTCTGCTTCAGAGGCCATCTCGACGAAGCCGAAGCCGCGTGAGCGACCCGTCATACGATCGCTGATAATGCTCGCGGAGACGACAGTTCCAGCCTCGCTAAAGGCTTTCTTCATATCATCTTCGGTTGAGCGATAGGGAATACCGCCTACGTAAAGCTTATTCCCCTGTACTGATCCTGGAGTATCCATGCAATTGTTCTAACTGGTTAATTAACCTCACGAAGTTTTTAGACTCTGCGAGTTCTCAACAGTATGCCAGAATTGGACAATAAAGGCAAGTAAGGTGGGGATAAGAACCATGCGAGCCCGGATACGGGCTATCCCCAGAATATCCCCACGCCACGGCATTTGCGTTTCCTTCATGAAGTGGGATTCTTAGAAGTACAACGTGTTCTTTCGAAATTATAGTGTCTTCATCTTTGTTCTTTCGTTCGACACGAGGGGTAGATTTATTCTGTGCATTAATTAAATACGATTTATATGAATTCCATTACCCATGGAGTTCGAGCCGCCGTTATGGCTGGTCTCGGACTCTTTATGGCGGCGTCGGTGTTTGCCTTTACCGCGCCGGCATTTGCAGAAGAGGCTGTTATTGGCGAGGCACCGCAAGAGGCGGTTACAGAAACGACCGATGTCCTTGAGACAGAAAATGTCCTTGATGAGGTGTCGGTGGTCGTTGAAGTCGTTCCAGTAGTCGAGGAGGCGCCTGCCGCGACAACCACTGAAGAGACTGTCGTCGAAGAAGCTTCTGCGCCAGAGGTTGCGCCTGCTCCTGAGCCGGCACCCGAGGTCCTCGGTGTGAGCACGACAACAGTCGAGGAGGCCCCTGAGTCCGCTCCAATCGCGACTCCGGAGATAGGTACCGAGAAGGCTGACTACCATCCAGGCGAGACCGCCTCGATCTGGGGTAAGCTCTTTAGCTCGCTTCAGACTATCGTGCTCAAGATCTTCGGCAGCGACGACAACAACGAGAACTATGTCGAGGAGGTACAGACCATTACTACCGACGAGGAGGGGAACTTCAGCACTACCTACAAGCTCGACGACCTCTACCGTCCGTTCTATGAGATGACGGCCTCAGCGCTCGACGGTACCTTGCTCGCGAGAGGCTGGTTCCGCGATGCGGCGGTTCATATCTATGACCAATGTTCAAACGATGATGGCGACGGGTACGCAACGGGCGACACAGGCTGTCGCTGGATCAATGGTGCGATCAATGGCAACAACTCGGTCTATCAAGAGGGGGACTCGACAGTTCAGAGGCTCTCGCTTAAGGGTTTTGAGCCAGGGACTGAGCATACGGTAACGATCCAGTACGGTACAACGAAGCAGGGAAAGCATGCGTACGACTTCCTCACTACGTATGATGAGTCAGAAGATTGGGTAACTATTCCAGATCGTTGTGCTGGCATCGATGGTTGCGTGTCCGCGCCGGATACGACTTTCCCGATCCCAAGCGACCCGAACGGTTCAGGACAGTTCGAAGGTACGGTTGGCGCACGCAATTTCACGATGCGAGGAGGGACGATCACAGCCGTCAGCAGCCCGTCACTCAGCGGCAGTTACGCGGCTGACAGCGAGACCTCGATGACGCTTACGTTCGAGGTGGATGAGGCTGATGGGGAAATGTGCTCAACCAAGGGTCAAGTGACCTCCTGTGGTGTCGCTCTTTGGTTCGGTGCACACGTGGCTAAGGGCGCAGACTGGACTGTGTTCAACAACACGACTGGTGCTGGTTCTATCAATGGGTCGCCCTATCACGTTGCAATCACAGAGCTCGATGGGGGCTCAATTGGTAACCGAGACAATCAGATGCAGGCGGGCTCAGTGCCTTCGCTTGCAACACTGACACTCTTGAAAACGGTCGTTAATGACGATGGCGGTAATGCCGTTGACACCAACTGGACGCTCTCAGCGAACGGTCCGACTCCGATCTCGGGTGTCGAGGGTGTCGCGGCTGTAACGAACGCAATTGTCACTCCTGGTCAGTATTCGCTCTCTGAGAGTGGCGGTCCTGCCGGCTACGCGGCGAGCGACTGGGTCTGTGTTGGTGGTACACAAAACGATGCAGACACGATTACTCTCCTCGCTGGGGAGTCAGCGACCTGTACGATCACAAACGACGACCAACAGGCCTTCATTACGGTCGTTAAGCAGGTGACGAATAACAACGGCGGCAACGCACAGCCAAACGACTTTAACCTCACCCTCGAAGGTAATGCAGTCACCTCTGGTGTCGCGGTACCGGTCAATCCGGGAACCTACACCGCAGGCGAGACGCTCCTAGACGGGTATACCTTCGAAGGGTTCTCTGGCGACTGCGACAGCAATGGTGACGTGACAGTCGCGCTCGGCGAGTCGAAGACCTGTACGCTCACCAACGATGACATCGCGCCGAAACTCATCCTTGAGAAAACTGTTGTCAACGATAACGGCGGCCAGGCAGTAGCAGATGACTTCCAGGCGAAGGTTGATGGAAATGACGTTGACTGGGATGCAGAGACTGAAGTGTCAGTCGGCGCACACATCGCATCTGAGACCACGCTCTCTGGCTACACGGCAGGAGTATGGGGTGGCGACTGTGCTGCAGACGGCTCAGTCACTCTCGCTCTCGGCGAGACCAAGACTTGTACGATTACCAACGACGACCAGCCCGGTCACCTGATCGTGCATAAGGTGACGGCACCAGCGTCAGACACGACCACGCAGTTCAGTATTACGGCCTCAGGCGGCACGATCGTGAGCCCTGCGGCCACGCAGTCAATCGTGGGTGGTGGCGAAGTCGACTACACCGTGAATGCGGGTACGTACGATGTGAGCGAGGCAGACCTCGCTGGCTGGGATGAGACGGGCAACACCTGTGAAGATGTTGTCGTTGCAAATGGTGAGACCGAGCATTGTACGATTACGAACACCAAGCGCGGCACGATCATGATCGTCAAGGACGCAGTGCCAAACCATACCCAAGACTTCTCGTTCACGGGTAGCGGCAGTATCGGCGCCTTCTTGCTTGATGACGATGGCAACATCGCCAACACGCTCCCGAAGCAACGCAGCTTCGAAGTTGTGCCGGGCGAGTACTCGGTGAGCGAGAACGCAGTAGCAGGTTGGGAACAGCAGAGCGCAACGTGTTCGGATGGTAGTCCGATCAATGCGGTTGATGTCGCCCCTGGAGAGACGGTGACCTGCACCTTCACTAACCAGAAGCTCGCATCCATCACACTCATCAAGAACACCGTGGGTGGTGATAGTTCCTTCGACTTCGACGCTACCGGCGAGGGGCTTCCTGCCGATATAGACCTCATAACGGTCCTCGGTACCGCAAGTACCACCTTCAGCAACCTTGATCCCGACAATACGTACTCGATCGCGGAGAATGTTCCAGCTGGTTGGGCGCTTACGGCTGCGAGCTGTACGGGTACCAACACTCCAGCGGAAATAACGCCGAATGCGGGAGAAAACATTATCTGCACCTTCTCGAACAGTAAGCCTGAGGCCAAGATCGAGATCTCACCGCTCGAGGCAGTCAACAACATCCACGACCAACACGTCTTCACGGTGACCGTCACCCAGACGCCGAACGGTGCTACGCCAGCGGCGACTGCTGATGTGGATGTTGAAGTGACACCAACGCCTGATCTGGCGAATACAACCACATGTAACGACACTGTGGCGTTCGTAGGAAATGTAGCGACCTGCACGATCACCATCAACAGCAGCACGCCAGGAGTCTTCACCGCGACGGCGTCGGCAGCGCTGTCTGTGGGGGGTGTAGTGCTTAACCGCAGCACTGATGGCACAGCTGAAAATTCCGGCGTTGCAACCAAGACCTACGTCGCGGGCGCGCTAAGCGTTACCAAGACAGTTGTAGGACTTGATGGGGTAGTGAACGGCAACACCGTTGACGACACCTTCACGGTGACAGTGACCGGACCTTCGTACCCAGGTGGTCACCAAATCGTCTTCACTCTGACCGACGGCGTGCTCGCGAATCCGAATCCTGTCGTGCTCGAAAACTTGATCCCAGGCAACTACACGATCACGGAGGCCGACGCTGGCACTGAGTGGACCGAGACCGTACCAGCAAACGCGGTAGCGGTTGTGGCTAGTCAGACGGCTCCCGCGACGGTGACCAACATCTACGTCCCAGGATCGCTCGAAGTCAGTAAGGTCGTCGACTTGAACGACTACGTCTATCCGGCCGGAGTCGACACCAGCTTCACCTTCGAGGTGACTGGCCCGTCATATCCGGTTGCTGAAGAGGTCGTGATTAGCGTGGTCGACGGCGTCCCAGCAGGAGCAGAGACGCTAGAGAACCTCATCCCTGGTGACTACATCGTGACCGAGGTGGGCGAGGACACAACCCTCTGGACCGCTTCGGGCGAAGGTGCAGTGAGCGTGACTGCGGGCGCGAAGGCTACGAAGGCCGTTACGAACAGCCTGAAGATCCCGAACACCGAGATCACGATCACGCCGAGCGTCTTCGAGACTGAGCCCGGACAGAATGTCGTACTCACGATCACTGATGCTAACAACGGCGAGACTCCGATCTCGAACCCTTCAGTCGAGCTCCTTGCCAACGGTGTCCTCACCGACCCGCAGCCGAGCTATGTGAGCGGCGATACAAACGATAACGATGTGCTCGATGTGGGCGAGACCTGGACCTGGACGGTTTCTGCGCTGATTTCGGTGAACACGGTCTTCACGGCGAACGGCAAGGGTACCGACCCGCTGGATAACCCGGTCGAAGCGCCGGCCTATCCGGGCGAGACCGAGAGCGTTACGGTGAAGGTCATCGGCACGACCCGCACGATCGGCTTCTGGCAGACGCACACAAACTTCACCAAGTTTGTGGCCAGCAGCACGACGCTCTTCATCGGCATCAACGCGCCGGTAGGGGTCAACACCCACAAAGGGACACTGGTGAACTATGGCCAGGTCTTCGGGGGCTTCTATGCACCGATAGCGAAGACGACGAACAACACGAAGCGCACGCAGGTAGATCAGGCGCGTATCCAGATGCTCCAGCAGCTCCTTGCGGCGAAGCTTAACTGTGGTGCCTTCGGTTGTTCAGCAGCAACGCAATCGCTAATCGCACAGGCTGACGCTGCGTACGCGGTAGGCACTAACAAAGCACTCATCAACACGCTTGCTGGACAGCTCGATGCCTTCAACAACAGTGGGGATGCGGGAGCGATCCCGAATGGTCTCCCTGCGACAGGGAAGGCAACCCCGAAGGCTTCTCAGGCACTTGCCAACCTCCAATTCTGGAATCTTCCCTAAAGGAGCTCCAACCGAGTAACAAAAAACCGCCCCTCTCGGGGCGGTTTTGGTGTCTTAGTGCAGTGGGATGAAAAGCCAAACAAGGCATTGACAAAGTGAAGCTCAGGTGTACCATCACAAGTGTTAGACGAACGGGGGTTTTTGGCCCAAAAGCCATTTATTTATTAGTGAATTTTAGAAGCATGAAGAATTACACAACCAAGGTAGTGGCCGCTGTTGCGGTATTCATCGCTGCAGCCGCAGCGCCGTTTGCATTTGCAGCAGATGGTACATTAAACGTCCTTATCAATGGGCATGAGCCAGATGGCTACTGCGTTGCAGGACCGATTACTGTGACCGCATCGGGCATGACTGGCCAACAGGGAGGTCAGTGGCACCTCGCTATTAACTTCGGCGATGGAACGGCAACCTCTACCACAAGCATCAGTCCTAAGGGTTCTAACGTTGCATACTCGGTAACTAAGACTCAGACACCTGTCGGCCCGAGCACGGGCATCCGCGTAGTGCTCTACCATAGCCAAGTATCAGGCCAGGACGGCCAGGTTTTCAACTTCCAGCTTTGCGCGGCACCGCCAACTACTGGCGTTGTAGTACTCGCTAAGAATGTCGTTAACGACAACGTAGTTCAGAAGGGCACTGCGGTTAGTTCAGACTTCACGCTTTCGGTCGGAGGACAGAACTTCGCTGGCTCTGAGGTAGGTGCGATCCCAGGAGCGATTCTTTCCGCTGGGAATTACGCGATCACTGAAACTGGCCCTTCAGGCTACACCCGCACAGGCACGACCTGTATCGATATCAGCAACAACTCAGTGGTATCGACCGACGGCTCGATCAATGTCGTAGCGGGCAAGAACTACAAGTGTACGGTTACTAACAACGACGACACCCCCGTCTTCGGAACTCTCAAAGTCATTAAGCAAGTCACTGGCGGCAACGCGCTCGCGTCTGCCTTCACCCTTACGGTTAAGGATATAAACGATGCTATCGTTGGCAGCGCTGCCGGCTCAGCTATCGGCACAGAGTACGAACTCGTTGTCGGTACCTACACCGTAAGTGAGGCTGCAAATCCGCACTACACGGCGTCATTTAGCGGCGCTTGTAACTCAAATGGTGTAGTGACGCTCGTAGATGGCACGTCTGAGTGTACAGTCACGAACACCTATCACAACAGCGCACCAATCGCGATCAGCGATGCGTACAGCACTGATGAGGATGTAACCCTTACGGTAGACGAGGCAGCAGGTGTCTTGGTAAACGACTCAGATCCGGAGGGCGATGATCTCTCGGTTGCACTTGCGGGCGGTCAGCCTGCAAACGGACAAGTGACCCTTAATGCAGACGGCTCCTTCGAGTATGTCCCAGATGCAAACTTCAATGGTGTCGACACCTTCACCTACACTGCTTTTGATGGCGTGGAGGAAACAGCAGAGGTGACCGTCACGATCACAGTGAATCCAGTAAACGACGCACCAGTCGCACAGAATGATGCCGACAACACAAACGAAGACACCCCGGTCACTACGAGCGATGTTCGTGGCAACGATAGCGACGTCGATGGTGATTCGCTTATCGTCTCGGCCTTCGATGCAGCCTCTATAGAGGGCGGTACAGTTGTCAACAATGGCGACGGCACGTTCACGTACACGCCGCCCGCTAACTTTGCAGGCAGCGACAGCTTCACGTACACGATTTCGGATGGTTCACTTGAAGATACCGCCACGGTGACGATCGAGGTCTCAAGCCAGAACGATGCTCCAGTAGCAGTGGCAGACGCCTACGAAATCGACGAGGACACGACCCTTACTAAAGATGCGGTTGCTGGCGTGCTCGATAACGACAGCGATACAGATAACGATGCGTTGACGGCGGTACTCGATACTGATGTGGCACACGGAACCCTTACGCTTAACAGCGACGGCTCATTCGAGTACACACCAGCTGAGAACTACGAGGGTTCAGACAGCTTCACCTACCATGTGGAGGATGAGAGCGGTGCTTCGAGCAACGAGGTGACCGTTACCATTACCGTAAAGCCGGTTAACGACGCTCCTGTCGCGGCAGATCAGAATATTGGCACGGGTATCAATATCCCTAAGTCAGGCGCTGTGTCGGCTACCGATGTTGACGGCGATTCGCTTATCTATGAGCTCGCTTCAAGCACGTCAAACGGAGTTCTCGACTTCTTGCCAAACGGTCTCTTCAACTACGTCCCAGCGATCAACTTCATTGGCAACGACTTCTTCACCTTCTTCGCTAACGATGGAGAGGAGGATAGCAACGTTGCAACGGTTACGATCGACGTAAGCGGTGATCCAGAGAACACACTCGATCTCTGTAAGGATGGTATCGACAATGACAACGATGAGGACGTCGACCTCGACGACTCTGACTGCGCACCGTTCATCCCGCACCTCACGCTCACCAAGATCGTCAACAACGGCGAACAGGGTGAAGCAGAGGCAAGCGATTGGACCCTTATCGCGTCGAGCACCTCGATGACGATCTCGGGTAAGACAGGCGACGCGTCAGTTACGAGCGCGGTTGTCGACCCAGGTGTTTACACCATCAGCGAGGATGGTCCGGGTCGCTACAGCTCATGGCTCTCCTGCACCAAGGACGGCGAGACGACGATGGAGGGTGGTAATCAGATCTCGATCGAGATCGGCGACATCAACGTACGCTGTACGATCACCAACACCTTCAGCGAGTACGCTTCTGACCTCTCGGTCACGAAGTCGGTAGATAACGCATCGCCAGAAGCTAACCAGACGATCGTTTACACGATCACGGTGGCAAACGCTGGTCCTGATGCGGCCACGAACGTCACGGTCAGTGATGTGCTTCCTGCGGGCGTAAGCTTCGTCTCAGCGGGCGCATCACAGGGCAGCTATTCGTCAGACACCGGTCTCTGGACTGTAGGCTCGCTCGCTGCGGAGGGACAGGGCTCGAGCGCTACGCTTACGATCACCGTACAGGTGACCGCAGAGGCTCGCGAGACGGTTACCAACACGGCCTCGGCTTCAAGTAGCAATGAGGACGGTAATGGTAGCAACAACTCACAGAGCTCGAGCTTCACTGTGAACACGCCAGCCTCAAACGGAGGCGGTGGTGGTGGCAGCAGCACGAGCGGCAGCCGCCCTCAGGGCTCGGTGCTCGGAGCATTCTCAGGAGAGGTGCTTGGAGGCAGCTGTGGTCTCTACATGGACCGCTACTTGAAGCTCGGCGGCAAGAACGACGAGGCGCAGACGATTAAGCTCCAGGCGTTCTTGAACACCGAGGGCCTCTTCAACCGCATCCCGACCGGCGCGTTCGATATGCGCACAGCCAACGCAGTGAAGGACTTCCAAGAGAAGTACTCCGATAAGGTCCTGAAGCCATGGAACCTTACTGCGCCGACTGGTCTCGTATATCTCACGACCCTTCACCAGATCAATATGCTCGCGTGCCCAGAGCTCGCGCTCCAGCTCCCACCGCTCACGCCGTGGACGAGCTCGACCGACACCACCTTTAAGCCCTAATACGGCCCCAAAAGGGAATCAACACCCCCGGCCTTGCGCCGGGGGTGTTGTTTATGGTATAATGCAAGGGTGGTAAAACGACATCTTTTAGGGGGGGTGGTAAGCGTCTTTGCGGGTGCCATTTTTGGCATTTTCACCCTCGCGTTTGTCAGCAACCATCTCTTAAACTCGCCTTCGCTCGCGGCGGTGATTTCGGCTGTGCTTGTCGACCTGACCAATGGCGATCGAGCCGCGCACACGGTCGGCGGCCTCTCGGTAAATCCTCTCCTCACCGCCGCTGCACAGGCCAAGGCCAACGACATGGCAGCGCGCGGCTACTTCGCGCACGTCTCCCCAGACGGGAAGAATTCCTGGTACTGGTTCCGCGAAGCGGGGTACTCCTTTATCTACGCGGGAGAAAATCTCGCGGTAGATTTCTATGATTCGGGAGATGTCGAGCGTGCGTGGATGAACTCACCGACCCATCGTCGAAATATCCTCGATGGCAACTTTACCGAGATCGGGATCGCGACGGCGCAAGGGACCTATCAAGGCCGCCCGACTACGTTCGTCGTACAGATGTTCGGCACTCCAGCGCGCGCTACCGCAGCCGTAGCTCCGGTACGCACGACGGCCTCGCCAGCGGAGCCGACCGAGCCAGCACTCGCGACGACAGCGTTTGCTACGACCTCCACGGTTACGTCACCAGCCGCGGCTACGACCGTAGCCTCCGCGGTTACGGATCTGAACGCCTCACCAGAGACGACAGAGACTCCTGTGCTCGGTACTGCTGCGACCGGTCTCGCGACTCCCGATCAGGCTCCATGGTGGCAGCACCTCCTCGCTTCGCCTAAGGAGCTTATGCGCTACGGTTACTATGCACTTTCTATAATCGTGCTCGGTGTGCTCGCGTACGTGACTGAGCTCGAGTTCCATCGTCGCCATACGAGGCACCTCGTCGCGGCGATCGTACTCTTAGTCTTGATGGTGGCACTCATCGTTTTGGCAAATGTCTTCCTCTTCACGCAGCCGGTTATTGCTGCGCTCTAGTATCGAACGTTTGAGGGATTACTGGAGGCCTCCAGCAAGTCCGGGGACGAGTGATAGCACCATCCCGACTCCCAGAAGGATAACGATAACTACCGCAAAAAATCGTTTCATATAAAGGGAGGATACCAAATCTCGGCCGCTAGATCTAGTGGGTATTAGTGCGGAGCATGTCGCGCTCGATGTCGGCGAAGGTGCCGCCGACTTTCTTGCCTGGATTGAAAATATTTTGAGGATCGAAGATTTGCTTGGTGCGTTCGAAAAGGGCGACCATCTCGGGGCCGAAGAGCATCGGCAGATACGGGGTGCGGATGATGCCATCGTTGTGCTCACCGGTGGTCGTGCCGCCTTCTTTGATCACGAGCTCATAGACCTTTGGTGCGAGCTCGAGAATGATCTTCCGATTCTCTTCTTTAGTTAGATCCATAAGAGGGATCAGGTGGAAGTTGCCGTTGCCGACGTGTCCCGCGATCGTGTAGATCATGTGGTCCTTATACTGGTCGAGGAGCGCCGTGAGCTTCGGGAGAAATTCTGGATAGCACTGGGGAGGCACGACGAAGTCGTCGATAAAGGGTACCGGATAGAGGTCTTTCATATTCTTACGCAGTAGAGAGAAGCTCTCGCGGCGCACGATCCAGTATTTCTCAGATTCCTTCTCGTCCTTCTCGATCTTACACTTCACGTCGAGGTCGTGGAGGGCGAGCTTGGCCTCGCCGACGCGGCGATCGGCAGCCTCGATCGTATCAGCAGAGAATTCTGCCATGAGAATCATCTCAGGCACGCCACCAAAGAGGACCATGAGCGTCTCGGGGATAAACTCGACCCCGAGTCGTGCTGCCTTAGCCATGCCCATCTGCTCGAGCATCTTGGGGAGGAATTTTACCGCGAGCTCGAAGGTGTGTTTGTCGTAGCTCTCAAATGATTCGGGGTTGAAAGGGAGAATGCGCTTCACGATCTCAGGCAGCGTCTCAAGATCTTTTAGGAAGATGACGAGCATCGCGCGATGCTCCTTAGGCTTCACGAGCTTAAGCTTCGCCTTGGTCCAGAGCGCGAGGGTGCCCTGCGAGCCGCAGATAAGCTTGGCGAGGTTAGTCGCCCCCGTCTTCTCATCGCGAATACTCCAGAGCGCATACCCAGCTGAATTTTTAGATACTTTTGGCTTGTGTGTAGCGATGAGCTTCGCGTTCTCGGTGAGGAGGGCGTCCATCTCGCGATAGATATGACCCTCCATCGTACGCAGCTTCTTCTTCTCCTCGACCTCTTCGGGCGAGGTGGGCTTAAAGGTCGCCATCGAGCCGTCAGAGAGGACGACCTCAACTTCTTCGACATAACGCTCAGTCTGGCCATACTCGAGCGTGCGTTCGCCTGCAGAATTGTTCGAGACGATGCCGCCCATCGCACAGAGCTCGCGGCTCGCAGGGTAGGAGGGGAGTATGAGCCCTTTCTCGAGCGTCGCCTTCTCGAAATCACGGTAATACACGCCGGGCTCCGTAATCGCGTACCCATCACTTGGGGGTGAAACCCCCAAGTGGACCTCGCCCATGGTGTTCATGTGTTCTTTAAACGAGACCATGATGCTGGTGGTGAGCGATCCGCCGGACATACAGGTCCCTGCCGCACGCGCGGTGAGCGAGACGTCGGTGTCACAGCTCTTTAGGTGAGCCACTTCTTTCACCAAGATCTGGAGATCGTCAGCGTCCTTAGGCGACACGACGACGGTGGGCGTGCGGGTGAAGAGGGAAGCGTCGCGACTGGCCTTGGCGAGTGTTGCTGGGTCTTCGCGTACCTCGCCCCGGAGTGCTTTTTTCAGAATAGGTTTCCAGTCTGCGCAATCAGGCATTCTTTCAGTATACTTGGCATATCGATTAATCATGAGTGGAAAACATGACGCAGTGTGGGTAGCGCTCCTTAGTGAGAGTTTTTTTGAAGTGCGGTAAAGTTAAGCGATGAAGATACTTTTTCTTGATACCGAGACAACGGGGAATAGCGACAAGGACCGCCTCTGTCAGCTCGCGGTTAAGGAGTGGCATGTAGACGAGCCGATCGTGAATGCGCTCTACAAGCCGCCCGTGCCGATCTCTATAGAGTCGATGGCGATACACCACATCACCGAGCGGATGGTAGCAGACCGACCGGCGTTTAGAGACGCGCCCGAGTATGCAGATCTGAAAGACCTTCTCGAGAGTGAAGAGACAGTCGTCGTCGCACACAATGCCGCCTTTGATCTCGCGATGCTCTCGCGGGAGGGTATTATGCCGCGTCGATCTATCTGCACCTATAAGCTGGCCTATGCGCTCGATCCTGACGATCTGCTGCCGAATTATCGTCTCCAGTACCTGCGCTACCTGCTCGACCTCGAAGTCGAGGGCATTGCTCACGACGCGTGGGGCGACGTGCTGGTACTTGAGGCGCTCTTCGACCGACTGGCCAAGAAGATGGAGGAGCGACACGGGAGCGCGGAGGCGGCACTTGAGTCGATGCTCACCATCGGGGCGCAGCCACTCCTCTTCACCACGATCCGCTTCGGTAAGTACAACGGCAAGAAAATAGAAGAGGTCGTGAAGACGGACCGAGGGTACCTGGAATGGCTCCTACGCGAAAAGCGTAAGGATCCGGCAGCAGAAGGGGACTGGATCCACACCCTCGAGCATTACCTGAAGGGGGAGTGAGGAGAATTTTCCCCCACTATTGACCCATTTTAGATATTGGGTTAATATAATAACTGACCCGTTCCCTAAACCCGCGACATCGCGGGCAAAACCATTCTGGAGGAGTAAAGTGAGAAAGCGCCATCAGTTTCTTGTCTGTTTGATGGTAGGCATGACCATCGGTATTGTGGTGTTCTACACTGCTGCCGTGGCTCGAGCCTGCCTGTGAGGTGGAGAGGGTGTGAACCCGGGGCTGTCGAAAGACAGCCTTTTCCTTTTGTATACAAATAAAAAACGCCCCGGGGAGCGGAGCGAAGGAAGGTCCTTCGCTCCGCGTGGGGCGGGCTAGTCCATCTGAGTCACGAGTTTTACGAGTGCGTTGTCAGGATCTTGCCAAAAAGTGCTCCGTGTCTGCTTGAAAAACTGGCGGAAGAGCTCGGCCGCAGAGGCCGTCGCTTTCCCACTGGCTTGTTCCAGCTTAGGCAGGTCCTCCTTGAAACGTTCAGGTCGTATCCGTCTCGGAGCGCGGAGCAGATAGCTCCCGCCGCCGTGAGGATCAGGAATGGCATAGACGATGCGCGAGACGCGCATGCTAAGCAGCATTCCCATGCACATCACGCACGGCTCGAGAGTCGAATAGACCGTCACGCCCCGGAGACTCCGTGGGCCGTTTCGGTTCGAGAGAGCGCTTCGGCAGGCGTGATACTCGGCGTGGTCGAGCCGGAAGTGCGCCTCACCCGTCTTCCGGCCGTGGGCGATTCGGTGGTCGTCCTTGGCGAAGATGACGCCAACGGGCAGTAGTTCATTTGTTAAAGCGATCTTCGCTTGATCGATCGCCAGCTGCATGAAATCATCATCGGTCCGGCTATGCATTGGTTTCCTCACTCTGAACAGAATCTGTGTCCGCGGCCAGTATACCGCAGAGAGTGATATTAAAAAACCGCCCCTCTGCCGCGAGGTGAAGGGGTTTCCTTCACCTCGCGGGGGCGGATGGTCAGATCTGCATGAGCATCTTCGCGTAGCGGATTTCTGGATCTGTCAGATACGCTATGCGATGAACACGTCTTCTCACGAGAGGGAACTCGAGCGGTTCGTCCATGTCGGGCGTCATGAGGCGACACATGACCACGAGTTCGTTTTCGAAGTCGCATTGCCAGAGTCCTCGATACCCGAACAGCATGCCGGTCAGATCGACCGCTTTTTCTTCTTGAAAGAGCGGGTGTCCGAGCGATTCGAGCGCGAGATGGGATAGCTCGTGGGCGGCCGCAGTCACAGCAACTGCAAAAGGGGCTGCCGCGAGGAAAGGCTTCCTCATGCAAAGAGTTCTCCTTATGCGCGGGAAGAGACCCAAGCCGAAGAGAGAAACTTTTTCGAAGTGTACCCACGCCGGAGCGTTACCCGGGCCTGCGGCATCGACTAGGTCGATATTCAGATGATGCTTGATTCCGAACTGGGGTATCATTGCCTCAACCAGTTCGACGTAGCGGGCTTCAGTATGCAGTTCCTGGAGCGGTTTCGGATCGACGAGCGGACGCGGGTCACCGAACAGCTGAGTGAGCGTGGAGACCCAGGTGCGAATCTGGTCGAATGATTTCATCGTGCGAACCCCCTTGTTTGATTAGTTTGGTACTCTCGGGCAAACGTCTAAACGCATTGTACTTAACAGTGATGCTTTGTCAACGCTTGATTGCGCATTAAAAAACCGCCCCTCTGCCGCGAGGTTGGAAGATTTTTCATCTTCCAACCTCGCCGAGGTAGTGGTTATGTCGGCTCTCAGCCTGGAACCGGCTTTTCGTATGCGGTGAGACCGCCGATGAACGCAACGATGCCCATCGTGGTTGCCGGGTATTTCAGCCAGTCGATGCTGAAGAAGACGCCGACAAGGGCGATTACAAGCGCCAGCAACATCATGACGAGGCACGCGATGCCCGGATACTTGAACTTGCGGCAGATCAACTGCGACAAGTCGCCGAGGCGGTGGTCGAGGTACAGGACGATTCCGTGGCTACGGATCCCTTTGCGGGGATCTCGGTCGGAAATAGGCATTGCTAATATTCCTCCTTTCGAGCACTGCAATTGAGGTGTTAGGGCAGGCTCGCAATTTATATTGTACAGAATATGTACTCATTGTCAAGTAGTTTAGCCAAGGCCGTGATACACTTGGGATCTATGACACAGGGCGAGGCACTGACGATACTCAAGACGGGCGCCAACGTGTTTCTCACTGGCGAGCCGGGGAGCGGCAAGACGCACACGATCAACGAGTTTGTCGCCTGGCTGCGCGCGAGCGGGGTCGAGCCCTCGATCACCGCGGCCACCGGTATCGCCGCGACGCACGTGGGCGGGATGACGCTCCACTCCTGGAGCGGGATCGGGATCAATGAGTCGCTCTCGAGAAGCGAGGTGGATTTCATCGCGAGCAAAGAACGCATCGCCAAGCGGATCGCGAAAGCGAAAGTCTTGATAATCGAAGAAGTCTCGATGCTTGCAGCGCACACCTTCGAGATGGCAGATGCTGTCTGTAGGGAAGTGCGGCGAGTCGATGGGCCGTTTGGCGGGCTCACGGTTATTCTCGTGGGCGACTTCTTCCAGCTCCCGCCGGTGTCGCGAACGGGTGATGTGCAGTTTGCCTATGAGTCGCGCACCTGGCGCGACCTCCACCTCCTGACCTGCTATCTCACCGAACAGTTTCGACAGGACGATGCTGACTTTCTCGAGGTGCTCTCAGCGATCCGGCGAGGCGAGGTCGAAGAGCTCCACTTCGAGCATTTACAGGCACGTCAGGTCGGTGGCGAAGCGTTGCCAGAAGGCGCGCCGAAACTTTATTCCCATAATGCTGACGTTGATCGGCTGAACAACACCGAGCTCGCGAAGCTGCCGGGGAAAACGTACCCCTTTCGCATGGCGAGTAAGGGGAAGGACTCGCTCGTCGAAGGGCTGAAGCGCGGCTGTCTCTCACCCGAGAATCTCGAGCTTAAAGAAGGGGCGGTCGTGATGTTTACCAAGAATTCGCCGCAAGGGAAGTTTGTGAATGGGACGCTCGGCGTCGTCGAAGGGTGGGGAAGTGACGGATACCCCGTGGTGAAAACACGAGAAGGGACGAAGGTGACTGCCGAGCCGATGGAGTGGCAGCTCGAGGAACACGGTAAGGTGAAGGCGAGTGTCTCGCAGGTGCCGCTCCGGCTCGCGTACGCGATGACGGTACATAAGAGCCAGGGGATGAGTATGGACGCTGCGGTGATCGACCTCTCGAAGGCGTTTGAATACGGACAGGGGTACGTCGCGCTCTCGCGCGTGCGCCGCCTCGCCGGGGTGCACCTCCTGGGGATCAATCAGCGCGCGCTCGAGGTGCACCCCGAGATCCTCGAGAAGGACCAGGGATTCCGCGCCGCCTCAGAGGCGGCGCGCGAAGCCTTCGATGCGATGCCGCAGCCTGAAGTCGATGCGATGCAGAAGAAGTTTGTAAAGGCGATGGGTGGCGCGTGGAGTACGGGTGCGATTGTGAAAAAGGGAAAGACGAAAAGCGCGGCTCTGCCGGGGCGTCTCGCGGAGACGCTTCAAGCAGTGAGAGACGGCTCGTCACTCAAGAGTGTTGCTAAAGAGCGTGGTCTCGCTGTCTCGACGGTCGTGACGCATCTCGAAGAGCTCGCCGAGCTCGGTAAGCTTACACGCGAAGATTTTATCCATCTGGTACCCACCGACTCTCTCGATGAGATCCATGAAGCGTTTAGAGAAGAGCAGAGCGATAAGCTCTCGCCAGTTTTTCATGCGCTGAAGGGTCGCTACTCGTTTGAAGTTCTTCGACTCGCGCGGCTTGCACGCTTGTAGTCGCAGGCGTACGCTACGAGTACCCTCTGACCGCGAGAGGGACGGGACAGTATTCCAAGCGGAAAGGATGTACATGGGGCGACATTTGAGTACACATGGTGAAGGTCGAAGGCAGAGGAATGGCTCCCGCCACAGAGAGGGGAGCTACCCGAGAGCGGTGCCGGAGGAGGCGCAGCATGCGCCGCCCAAGCCTCCCAAGCCGGCTCGGCCCGCAAAGAGAGAGATCATCAAGGTGCCGGACGAGAACGGGGACGGCATGAGAGAAATCGACATCACCGATTTCTGACGCAGGGGCCCAGGCGCGCACGCGCGCCTGGGCCTAGCTTTTTTATAGAAAATATTGTATAACTTAGGCCATGCCTGAGGCGAAAATTACTGAGATTTTAAGCCGCCCTACGGTCTCGATTATCGAGCTGGTGGACGCGCTCATCAGCGAAGCGCACTCCCGAGGAGCCTCGGATATACACGTAGATCCGTGTAAGGAGATGCTCCGGGTGCGGCTCCGTATCGACGGCGTCCTCACCGAGGCGTACCAATTCCCCAAGACGATCCACTCCGAGGTGATCGCTCGCGTGAAGATCCTCTCAGGCATGCGTACCGACGAACACCAGGCGACCCAGGACGGACGCTTCCGCCACCATTTTGATACTGGTGAGACGCTCGATATGCGTGTCTCGATCGCCCCTACCTACCATGGGGAAAATTTAGTACTCCGCCTCCTCTCCGACAGCGCGGCAAATCATACGCTCGAGATGCTCGGCTTTAGCGAGCAGGACCAGAAGAAGATCATGACCGCGATCAAGCGACCGCACGGCATGATCCTCTCGACGGGCCCGACGGGAAGTGGTAAGACCACTTCGCTCTACACGATTATCAAGATGCTCAACACGCCAGGCGTGTCGATCGTCACGATCGAAGATCCGATCGAGTACGCGGTTGACCACATCGAGCAGATCCAGGTGAACGCGCCGGCGGGACTCACGTTTGCAAACGGGCTCCGCTCCATCCTCCGCCAAGACCCGAACATCATCATGGTGGGCGAGATCCGTGACAGCGAGACAGCGACGATCGCCGTGAACACGGCGCTCACCGGCCACCTCCTCCTCTCGACGCTGCACACTAACGACGCAGCAACCACGCTCCCACGCCTGCTCGATATGGGGATCGACACCTACCTCGTGGCCTCGACGATCAACATTGCGATCGGGCAACGACTCGTGCGCAAAATCTGCCCGGAGTGTAAGGAGGCGCATAAGATCACGCCTACCGAGGCCGCTGCGCTCGCGGTGATCCCGCTTAATACGCCGGTAAATGAGGGCGATACCTTCTATCGTGGCAAAGGGTGTAAGGAATGTGGCAACTCGGGCTACACAGGACGACTTTGCATCAGCGAGGTGCTGGTCGCCGACAACGAGATCCGCGAAGCGATCATGCGCAAAGCCTCGGCCGCGGAGCTGCGAAATATTGCTATAAAGGGAGGTATGACCACCATGCTCGAAGACGGCTTCGCCAAGGCGCGCGATGGCCGCACTAGTATCGAAGAAGTGCTCCGCGTGGTATACGAGTAGAGACACATGAGCAACGAAACCTTGATCAAGATTAAGAAGATTCGTGATCGGGTGACTCCTGCGCAGTCTCTCCGTATGCCACAGATGCCGGGGCTCCCAAAGTTTTCTAAATTTTCAATACCGCAGTTCTCAAAAAAGGGTGGGCTAGGAGTAGGTAAGCCAGGAACGTCCACATACTCGCTCAGCATGTCGATGGTCCGTTTCTCGTCTAAGGACCAGACACTCTTCGCAAAACGTCTCTCTTTTCTTATTAAAGCGGGCGTGCCGATCGTCGAATCGCTCCTCTTGCTGCGCACTCAGACGAAGAACAAAGGTAAGGCGCGCGTGCTCGACGCGGTAATCGCAGACGTCTCGAGCGGGCAGCATCTCTCTACGTCACTCGGGAAATTCAACCGCCTCTTCGGTGACTTCGCAGTGAACTTGATCCGTGTGGGAGAGACGAGCGGTATCTTGAGCCAGAACCTCGTGTATCTTGCCGAGGAACTACAGAAAAAGCAGGCCCTCCAACGCAAAGTGATCGGGGCGCTCGTGTACCCGATATTTATTAGTGTTGCAACGATCGGCGTCACCGCGATGCTGACGGCGTACATCTTCCCGAAACTCATGCCGATCTTTACGAGTCTCCACGTTGAACTCCCGCTCACCACGCGCGCGATGATCGCGGCCTCCGCCTATATCCGCAACTGGGGGTTGCTCACGGCACTGGGTATCGTCTTGTTTATCATGCTGTTTCTCTTTATCCGAAGCCGTTTCGAGCCGTTTCGTAAGGCGACCGATCGCCTGGTCCTCTATCTACCGCTCGCCGGCAGCATCGTGAAGACCTACAACCTCACCAACTTCACTCGTACTCTCGGGCTCATGCTGAAGAGTGGTATCAAGCTCACTGCTGCACTCGAGGTGACCGCCGACAGCACCAAGAATCGGGTGTACCGTGACGCCTGTAGGCACATGGCGACGCTCGTTGTGCGCGGTGAGCCGATCTCTAAAGGGCTCGCGGCGCACCCGCGTCTGTATCCCGACATCCTCACGCACATGGTGGCAGTGGGTGAGCGCACGGGCTCGCTCTCGAACACCCTCGCGTATCTTGGCGAGATGTATGAGAGCGAGGTCGATGATGCGACGAAGTCGCTCTCGAGCTCGATCGAGCCAGTACTGATGATCTTTATGGGGCTCATGGTGGGAACGGTCGCAGTGTCGGTCATCACGCCGATCTACGACATCACGCAGCATCTTAATCCAAAAGGCTAATATGAACCGCGGTATGACCATGGTCGAGATACTGGTGACGCTCGCGATCTTCGCGCTCATCGTCGCGCTCGGACTTTTTATGAGCTTCGAGGCCTACCGTGGCGCGACGCGCCGGAGCGAGCGCGACACGATCGTCAGCCTGCTTGAGCGCGCGCGTAGCCGCGCGATGGCGAATATCGACCAAAGCGCGTGGAGCGTCTGCTACGACGCAGGGAACTACATCATCGCGAAAGGTGCCTCTTGTAGCGACGCGATCGCCCATGACCGCGTCGAAGCGAACGCGGGCGTTGCGGCAGCGTCAAGCTTCAGCTCAACGTTCCCAACGGTAGAGTTCGAGCAGCTCACGGGGAACACTACCGCCGAAACCATTACCGTGGTGCAGGACGGCAAGAACGCAGTGATAACAACCAACCATGAAGGCCGCATCAACTGGTAAATTCCATAGGGGGGTGAGTATCGTCGAGATCCTGATCGCGCTCGCGATCCTGACCCTCACTGTCTCGGCGGTGATTATGGTCGTCTTCGGTAATCAGTCCCTCGCTGTCGATACCCAGACGAATATCGAAGCGTTGGCGAAGGCGCAGTCAGAACTGGAAGAAATCCGAAAGACGGCCAAAGGCAACTTTGTGGATGCGGTAACGGTCCCAACTCACGACTGGACTCCGCTAGGAGGATTAACCTACACCGCTTCCACTTCCGTGCGTGATGTGAACAAATGTCTGAAGCAGGCAACCAGTACTGTTTCTTGGACGATGGGCGGGCGTCATCTTGACGTATCTCTCACGACGTTTCTTTCCGATGTCGAAGAGGCCCTTGCGCTTGGTGGTCATTGTGCCACACCCCCAAAGGGCAAGTGGCAGACATTGGCTTCTGTGAGTGGCGGCGACGGCAGTGTCCACGCCACAGACGTGTACGCGAAAGACGGGTACGCATTCGTCTCGGCCTACTCAGTGGCGGCCGGACCGGCAAAGAAGCCCGACCTGCTTATTTATTCTTACGACCCAGGGCCACCCAAAAGTGTGAATGAACACGGGAC
Source organism: uncultured Candidatus Saccharibacteria bacterium (assembly GCA_964607655.1). GTDB lineage: Bacteria > Patescibacteriota > Minisyncoccia > Phycocordibacterales > Phycocordibacteraceae > C7867-001. Next base: position 94,866 of record CAZSKX010000001.1, read on the forward strand.
TCTGGACACCGCCGATATTCCGGCGCTGAGTACAAGTAACGGACTCAATGATCTCGTGGTAGTGGGTGATTACGTGTACGCCGCGAATAACCAGAAGAATCAGCAGTTAGTTATCATCGATGTTGCAGACGTCGAGGATCCTCAATTCGTCAGCTCGGTGAATCTACCGAATATTACTAGCGGTTTTACATGCAATAACCCAACCAACTGTTTGCCGGGTGCTCGTAGTATTTATTATTACGACGGTTATCTATATATAGGAACCGGGTATCTTAGTTTCGGAACAGCTACCGAGAACCACGAATTTTATGTGTACTGTATTTCAGACACCAGTGTCCCGCTGTGTGCCCCAACGACTCCGGTCTTTATTGGCAGCGTAAACATAGATCACAACGTAAATGATATCGTGGTGCGGGACGGATTCGCATACCTGGCTACGTCTGATGATCTTGGGGAGCTGACTATCGTTGATCTTAGTGACCTTAGCGCGTCGCCAGTACTCGTTAACGCGCCTGGGGATGACAATCGACATGGACTCAGTTTGTACCTAATCGGTAAGAAGCTCTATCTGGGACGAGTCGAGGGATCAGCGGTCAAGCCGAATTTTATAATCTATGACGTTACGACCGGGGGAAGCGTGTCGTCGTGCGGCTCATGCGCTAAGCATCTTTCGTCTGGGAATATAAATGCGATTACGGTTTTCGACGACACGGCGTTTTTAGTCACAGAAGAAAAGCTAGAGATCCTCAACGTACAGAACTCATCAGATATAAAAAACATTGCGTCATTGGCGTTACCAAAAGAGGGTACGGGCATTGATTATGATAGCGATTATCTCTACGTGCCGATAGTGGATCAGGGCGCGTACCTCTTAAACATCTACTATTCAGGACCCTAGACGTATGCGCGGATTCTCACTCATCGAAACGATCGTCTATATCGCGCTTCTGGGATTCATTATGTCGGGGGCGGTCATCACTGCGTATCAGGTAACGCAGAGCTCGTTTGTCGTGAGCGAGAAGGACACGGTCCAGGAGGAAGGGAACTTTGTGTTACGCAAGCTCGAGCACGCGTTTGTTGGGGCACAAGACCTATACGTTAGCGGGAGCTTGCTTTCGGTCGATCCCTACACGGGATCGAATATCGTGTTCACTCTGTCTGGAGGCGCCCTGTTTGTAAATCGTGGATCAGGGGCAAAAGCGCTCACTACTGATAACGTTACGGTAAACAGCCTTGTTTTTACTGGGCATGCTGGCCCGCCTAAGGGGGTAACGGTGCAGTTCACTCTCGATGGGGAAGTGTTTACGCTTACAAAATATGTACGCTAATTCGCACAAAGGCTTTATCGCACTGATGTCAGCCGTGATCATTTCGGTGGTCCTGCTTCTCACGGTCGTAACGGGCGCCCTCTCGGGGATCTTCGCCCGGTCGAATGTGCTCGATGCTGAGCTGAAGACTCGGAGTAGGGCAGTGGCTGACGCTTGCCTCGAGCAGGCGCGGCTGCTTATCGCGAACAACTCCGCGTATGTCGCGGATGAGTATCAGAAGTTTAATGATCTGGATAGCTGCTATTTAGACGTTGACGATTCGGGGGCAGTTAAGCAGATATGGATACAAGGCAGCTCGACAGCAGCAGTCACGAATCTGGACGTGCTTTACGACCACCTTGCAGATCCGCCGAGCTTTATCTCTATAGAGGAGGTAGATAACCTCTAGGCTTGCATTATTGATGAGATCTTGTATAGTCGCGGTAGGTAGCCCGTAGGGGCATATTTATTCAATAAATACAGATAAATGAAGAAATTTAACAAAGCAGGAGGCTTTACGCTCATTGAGCTTCTCGTGGTGATCGGCATCATCGCGATCCTCGCTGCTATCGTTATCGTAGCTATCAATCCAGCTAAGCGCTTTGCTGACGCTCGTCAGAGCCAGCGCGCAGCTAACATTGAATCGATCTTAAGTGCTCTGCAGCAGAACATGGTAGACAACAACGGTATTCTTACTGGATCTGGATGCGACTCGATTCCGTCCGCAACCTCGACCATTGCTACCGGCCAGATCGACCTCGCGTCATGCTTGGCGGATTATCTAGCTATATTGCCTCTAAATCCGAGCACAACTACGGCTAAGTGGGAGAATAGCGGTGACTACTACACTGGATATCAGATAAGAAAGTATGGCACCAATCAGATTGCAGTGATTGCTCCCGCAGAAGGAGTCGATCCGCAGATTATGGTCATTCGCTAAAGAATCCAATTCTTTAAATCAAAAACGCCCCGGCCGGGGCGTTTTTGATTTTCATAAACTTCATCCACGCTTCAGTACACAAAGACTTTAATTAAGAAGCTCCTGACGTGGCGCAGCTCTACGAGCTGGGCGAGGGTCATTAGCATTTTATTCGATCTTAAATTCTTATTATTATGCCTCAATTATCATTCAGTGTTCGTTCACTCGCTGCGGCGGGCGTAAGCGTCGCGGCGCTCCTTGCGTTCGCCGCACCCACGTTCGCAGCACAAAGCCCAGCGGGCTGTAGTGCGGACAATAGTGTTGTGAATATCGCGAGTGATGTCTCAACATCTACCGCAGGAGACACCATCACCATTACGGTGCGTGCGGGTAACCCCACATCCGTCGTTGACGATGGGTGCGACATTACCGGTCGCACCATGACCCTCACGCTCCCTGACGGGACGCAGAGCGTCTTTGGTCCCTTCAATTACCCGAATCCGACCGCACTCGAGTTCGTCGGCTCGGCTCCCTATGTCGCCGATAACGCAGACGCCGTAGGCGGCTTCTGGACAGCCAACGTCTCCTGGAACGGTACGCTCAAGAACGTCTCAGACGTCCCCTCGAGCGGGTCTAAGAACGCTGTAGTGGTGCAGATCCAAAAGGGTCGCATCATCGTCGATAAGGTGACTGACCCAGCGGCTGACCCGCAGTCGTTTGCCTTCACCACGAGCGGCACTGGCTACACAGGCTTTAGCCTGACCGACGCAGCCACGCCAAACGATCAAGAGCTCGACGCGGGCACTTACTCGGTAGCCGAAACAGCGGTTGCTGGTTGGACCCAAACGAGCGCGACCTGTACGGGCGGTGAGAATCCAGCGAACATCACCCTCGAAGCAGGGCAGACTGTTACCTGTACCTTCACCAACACCAAGAAGGGGCACCTGATCGTCGAGAAGACGACCGTCCCTGGCGGTAGCGCCCAGAGCTTCGCGATCAATGCGTCAGGCACCGGTACCATCACAGGTGGCGGAGCCGGCTCGATCACTGATGCGACCGACAAGCATTACGAAGTTACTCCCGGTACGTACTCAGTCACCGAGACTCCGGTAGCGGGCTGGACAGAGACCTCAAACACCTGTGACGACGTCGTCGTGGCAGCGGGCGAGACCGAGACTTGTACGATCACCAACACACAGCAGTTGGGCCGGATCATCGTGGTCAAGCAGACCAATCCCGATGGCGACTTGCAAAGCTTCGAGTTCGACTCCAACTACGGCAGCAACTTCAATCTCGCCGATAACGGCCAGAACGATAGTGGAGAGCTTGCTGCGGGTACCTACTCGGTAGCCGAGGTGAACATCCCTGCAAACTGGGCTCTCTCGAACGTCACTTGTAGCGATGGCTCAAATGCAAATAGTATCAATCTAGCGGCTGGTGAGACGGTGACCTGTACCTTCACCAACACGTACACGCCACCGCCACCACCAGCGGGCGAGTACTGTAGTCCAGGGTACTGGAAGAATCATCCGCAGAGTTGGGTAGGGTATACGCCGAACCAGCTCTTCTCGAGTGTGTTCGAGAGCACGGCGATCAACTGGAGCGCCAAGGGTAAGCCCGGCTCAGTTGCTAACCCAACCCTCTTGCAAGCACTCGAGGGTAACGGCGGCGGCGTGACCTCACTCGCACGAGCTGCAGTCGGTGCACTCTTGAACGCTTCAGCGATCGACTCACCACTTGAAGTGGCTGACGTGATCAGCATCTTCAACGCTGCAAGCCCAAGTGGGAATCTCGAAGCGGCTAAGGCCGAGCTCACCTTCGCTGAGAACTGCCCACTTAACTAGTTCTTTCACAACACGCCCATAGTGCGCCAGTCCACGCCGCCCTCACGGGCGGCGTGGACCATTGTTGCTTAAGACTTCTTTGTGGATTCGCCGAAGGTCTTGTTAAGCGCGAGCACCTGAGCTTCGAGACGCTGAGTTCGCTCAGTCAAGCGATCTTCGAACTCCTTTACGTGCGTTGCGACACTCTCAGCGACGGCCATCATCTCGCTGACATCTTCAATAGCAAGGAAGATGGTAGAAGGGAATGGTCTGGTCGTAGCGTCCTCGGTGAAGTGGATCTGACGAGCGTTTAGGATCATCACCTTGCGGCCGATGGCAGGGAACTCGTGAGAGACTTCAAAACCCTTGAAGAAAGAATTTTGAGGCAAGATATTTTCCAGCAATTTTCTGAGGGCGGGTATATCCCACTGGCCATTGCCGAGGTCGTAGATGACTTCTCCCTCTGTTTCGCGACGGTCTACTTGGAACGTTTGGTAAAAGCAGTCATTGGCGGCCAAAACGCGCAGGTCTTTGTCGAGTATGAGAATTGGTTCGTGCACAACATCAACGACCGTTTTGATGTAGGTCCAACTCTCATTCCATACTCGGTCTGCAAAGTTTGACGGAAGTGCTGGCGTTGTTTTGTTCGTCATACACTAGCACTGTCGCCCGGAGTGCATATGTATTACAAAAACCTCGGGCTGAGGCACGATCGGTGGTATACTGTATTTGTGTAATCGCCCACGATGGTGTGCGGCCTGTAATGTCTCTGTAATGGGGTGGAGCCTTAGTCGTCATCAGTACGTATGATGTCGCCCAAACAAGAGCTCAGGCGTAGAGCTATTTTTACTCTGGCGTTCCGCGACTATGCTAAAAGCCTGGGTACCAGGGCGTATTTCAAAGTGCACAACAAGGATACCAGCGACGACCTGGTCCAGGAGACATTTATGAAGATGTGGCTCTACCTGGTCAAGAACGGCAAGATCGATTCGATGCGAGCTTTTTTACATCACGTGTTAAATAACCTCATCGTTGACGAATATCGTAAACGTAGGACCACATCACTCGACCTTCTTTTCGAGAAGGGGTATGAGCCGGGGGTCGATGCACATGAGCGGCTCATCGACGTACTCGACGGGGCAAAGTCACTGCAGCTGATCGCTCGCCTGCCTTTGAAATATCAAAAGGTGCTTCGGATGCGCTATGTTGACGGACTCTCGCTACAGGAGATGGCACAGCTTACCGGACAATCTAAAAACACTGTCGCGGTACAAGCCCATCGAGGGCTTATTAAGCTGAAGGCGCTTCGCGAACACCAGCGAGTGTCATGAAAGCGCTCCTGTGTCGGCATTGAAGTAGGGTTAGCATAGCTCCGCATTATTTAATAACACTCACACTATGGACTCAGAACACTCCGCGAGCACGAAGCCTCTCTATCGCGGCACACAAATTGTTTGGTATGTGCTCGGACTTGTCGAAGTATTGCTGGCATTTCGTTTCGCGCTGAAGCTTGCCGGAGCGAATCCGTCTGCCGGCTTCTCGAGCCTCATCTATAACGCTACCTATGCACTCGCGGCACCATTTCTGAGCGTGTTCCAGCAGACGCGGATCGAAGGAAATATCTTTGAGTGGACAACTCTCCTCGCCATGCTTGTCTACTGGATGATCGCGCTCGGCATCATCAGGTTATTTTTGATGGGGAAGACCGTATCGACACCGGAGGCGTCTGCAAAGCTTGATTATCAAGAGCGTAACACCTAATAAGCTATGTTGTGGACCATTATCGTTGTGCTCGTCGTGCTGTGGCTGCTCGGTTTTAGCTTCCAAGTGGGCGGCAATCTTGTTCACGCGCTGCTCGTCATCGCGCTCCTCGTTGTGCTTCTACAGCTGCTCTCGTGATCCGCTGTAATTCATAACAAACGCGCGCGGCAGGAGATAAGGAGCGCACCCTCAAGCGCCTGAGATTTATACATAACAAAGCTACTATGAACGAAAAAGATGACAAGCGACACGAGAAGGATATCGAGGCCGACACTGCGGACGAGAAGGTCACCGATGCGCAGAAAGTAGCGGGAGATGCACACACGGCGGCCGCAGATTCGCACAAGGAGAAGACTACGGAGTACGAAGAAAAGTCGACATAACACTCCCATGAGTGAGTGACGATACAAGACACCCGTGCAGGGTGTCTTGTACGTTCCATTGCGACGATATGGGTGTTGTCAGCTATGCACTGCCACCCGTAGTTACTCGCATTCTCCTCACCGGTTTCTTACGCTCTGTAATGGGTATGTTCTGCGCTCGGCAGAGTAGATAGGTGTCACCAAGGTCGAGATTACTACGTAACTCATCATTTGCTCGTTATAGCTAACCTAATTTATGAAAACTCCTACTCGTTTCTCTCGTCTCTCAACAAAAGCAGTTCTTGCAGCCGCGCTTGCCTCGTCGAGCCTTTTGGCTGTAGCGCTCCCGAGCTTTGCCCACGCTGCAACTTTTGCTTATGTGAACACGGCCGGTGAAGTTAATGCGGTGGTCGCCAACACGTGGATGGAGGCAATCGCCAACGCACCAAATATCCATGTACACAGCGGTGTCATGCTACTCACCAACCCTAGTGACTCAATACTCAATACGAGCATCTAACGACGCACGCATTCGAGTAACCCCAAGACACCTGCGCAGGGTGTCTTTGTGGTAGGATGCACTGCCGACATGAACTTTTTGAGCTCGATGTTCTCGACGATACTCCACACCATCGGAGGAGTGTGCTCGACGATCGGCCTCGCGGTGTCGACATATTTTCTTGGGCTACCGCCGCCAATGCCCGCCGCGACCTCGACTCCGATCACGATCGAAAACGTTGCCACGTCGTCGCCACCAGCCGCCACTCCTTCGCGAGCGCCAGCGACGGAGCCTGCGAAGGTGGAGGTTCCCGTTTCCCCGGTGGTTAACAAGCCAATCCCGCCGCCACCTAAACCGCCCGTGGTCGAGACACCGCCCGTAAATCAAACCATAGGGACCACGACACTCGTGGTGCAGACTATTCCGCTCCTCTCGGGAGGCGTGGTGCGCGCGGGACAGACGGTGCCTATTTCATATCTTCAAATTACTAACATCGGCACAGAAGGAGCGCGTCTAACGGGGTTTAGAGTGCAGCAAAACGGTTCTGCGCCAGACGCTGCAGTGATAGGGCTATCGACAGTCGATGATAGAGGCGGCTCGCGGGGCTTGGTCGGTGGCGACGAATCATCGCGCCCATTCCGGAATGGAGTAGCGCTCGCGCCAACAGACGCGTACTTCGCGCCGGGGCAAATGCGGCTCTTTACCATCAAAGCGATTCTTTCTGGACAAGCGTCGGCGCACATCGGCATGACACTTGCTGTGGTGGTCACCTCGGTCGAGACAACGGCGGATCCGAAAGGACAATTTCCTATAAGCGGTACGACCTGGACCATTCAGTAGCGCCGCTGTTTGTATAAAAAGTTGAAAGCGCCTCTGGTGTGAGACGCCTTCGGATGTGGGCTCATGACAGAATGACCTCCATAACGACTGGCCCGACGCCAGGTCCGGTTAGGCCGCACTTCTTAGCGGCTGCGAATGAGAAGTCGAGGACTCGTCCCTCGATGAAGGGACCTCGGTCGGAGACTTCGAGGTTGAAGTACGTGCCCGTGAGAGGGCAGTACACCCGAAGCTCGGTTCCGAGCGGCAGGCTCTTGTGCGCGACGATCGTCTCGTCGTACATGTCGAATTCCTCGCCGTTGGCCATTTCTAGCCCGTGGAACTGATCTGCATAGTAACTTGCGTAGACTACCCACAGCTGGGCATCAAGGCAGGTTTTTTCTGCGTAGACCAGAGGCACGGTCTCTGCCGCCGGGCAGACGTCACTGTTGATCCAGCAAACGCCCTGCGCAGCGGCGATGGTAGGCATGAGCCCTGAGAGCATGAATAGAAAGAGCAAAATACGAAGCACGAAAGAACCTCCTTGTGTTTGGTAAGCCTTGCCGATATGGCCGCGCTTACTCTGGTACTTCTACCGTACCATATATTAAGTAGACGTGAAGAGTCAGATTTTCTTACAGAAAAGAAAATGGGTGCAGTCGCTTTCGCAACTGCACCCACGGCTCTTTTCGTTCAGGGTAAGCCTAACCCCGCTAGTATGTTCACCTCAATCGTTTGCCTCCTTTTCGGCGCCGTATTGGCACTCCGGTCGTCTGGACCGGGGTTGTCGTGGATAGACATTGCAGAGATGGACGGTTCAGGCCGAACCGTCCGGGACGGGGCTCGTTACCCGAGCACCTCGACGAGCTCGCTGAGGATCGCGTCAGACGCGTCATCCGGACGAGCCCACACGAAGGCCTCGTTGAGCCTGGACAGCATCATGTCCAGGGAGTCGCGGTCGCCCTTCCCGCGCATCGCGGGGCGGCGCCACGCGACGAGCTGGAAGAGTCCCTGGACCGTGTCCTTGGTGAAGGTGACCTTGCGGCCCTTCACCGTGAGCTGCTGCTCGAGGATCGAGGAGAGCCGCGCCCAGAGGTCCTTCCCGGCGAGTTCTCGTGCGCGAGGCACGAGAACTCGCCGGGAAGGGCCATCATCAGCGGGAACACCGTGAGCAGGTGTTCCTTCGACTCCGCCGCGAAGCGGTTGCGCTCCGCGAGCGTGCGGTCGGGGCTCGGCGCCGCCGGGGCGGGGGCCTTCTGCCGGGAGGTCTTCTCCTGGCGGCTGACGCTCTCCTCGCGGTGGCTGTCGCGGCCCTTCTTCTGGTCGCGGCCCGGCTTCTCGTTGCGGTTCTGGTTGCGGTCGTTCTTCTGGTTCCTCGCCATTGGGTTTCTCCTGCCCATTTAAGGGCTCTGCGGACGTTTTGGCCCAGATCGGGATGATCGGGGTATCTGGGGAGATCATAGCACGAAGCTATAAATCTGTCAAGCACATGCTTGAAATATCTAGAAAATATGCTATATTTTTGAAAAAAAGAAGAGGGCGCGGCTGAGTATCAGCCGCGCCCGTTTTTGGCCCCTGGATTAGGGCATCATTCCTTTCTCGATAAACGCTCTCTGCACGCCCGTGAGGGAGGGAGGCGTGGCGGTCGCCTGGTACTTCTCCCAGACGGGTTCCCAGTCGTCGCGGAAGACCTCGAAGAGCACTTCGTCGACGTAGGCTCCCTCGTGCAGGTGATGCTGCTTATAGCGACCCGCCGGTTTATAACCGCACTTCAAGAGGTGGCCGGCGCTCTGAGCATTGAATGCCTTCACGGTCGAGGTCAGCTTGCGCAGGCCGAGCACCATGAATGCGTGGTAGAGCAGGAGCAGCTTCGCCTCCGTGCCCAGTCCTCGGCCCTGTGCGCCCTCCGCGCCGATCATCGATCCGGTCGTTGCGAAGCCGTGCGGCCACGTAACGCCGTGGATCCCCATGTGCCCGACGTACTGGTACGAGGTGCCGGCGCGCAGCAGCACTGCAAACACCTCCTTCTCGCCCTTGCTCTTGTCGAGCCCGCGGACCCACTCGACGCCACCAGCGTACGAGTAGGGAGGGCGCTGCAGAGTCCCTTCGACGCCGATGCGTCGATTGATCCACGGCAGAAAGAGTTTTACATATCCGGGGTGCATGAGCCCCAAGGCTACCTGCACCTTACCCTCATACGACACAGTATGACCATGTTTCATCTAGATTCTCCTATCAAGGTACATGCTCTGCTCCAGAAAACGAGAAATGCCTCGGCTCCCGCAGAGCCGAGGCATTTCTAAGTGGTGGAGTAGTTGAGAAAGGCTTCGGCTATGCGCAAGCGAAGTGGGCAAGATCCGTAATCTTGCTCATCTCGCGCACGCAGTAACCGAATACCTTGTTCATGAGATCAGTCTAGCTAAATTTCTCATCTTGTCAAGTGTTATAAACACTGGTGGCGCTTGACCGTGTATCGAGGAGGCGTACACTATAAGTGTAGATCTTTGGCATCTGATCTACCGCCGTTGATCCGGAGGATCAACAACGAGTGCAGCCTGTGAAGCTGACCGTTCGTATCGAGACACTGATCATATGATCTCCGTCTCAGTTTTGGTCCGATTCACAAGCGCCTTTGGCCACCTTTCTCAAAAATATCGTTTTCTTCTTGCTCCTTCCTGCTCTTTCTAGACAATCTGTCATATCCCTCTTCCCGTCATTCCTTCTTCCTTCCTCTCCCGTCCTCCGCCCTCCTGTCCTTCCGCCCCTTGACCCATTGTCGCCCGAGCATATGCTCGGGTTCTTTATTTTATGGGTGTGAGTTTCATTTTTGAGCTAAACAGTGTAAGTTGAGATTATGTTAAAGATCGGCATTGTGGGTCTACCGAACGTGGGGAAGTCCACGCTTTTTAATGCGCTTACTAAGGCAGCAGTACCGGCAGAGAATTATCCCTTCTGTACGATCGACCCATCGGTCGGCGTTGTCGGCGTGCCCGACGAGCGGCTCGAAGCGCTCGCCAAGCTTTCGAATTCAAAAAAGGTGATCCCAGCAGCCATCGAGTTCGTCGACATTGCTGGCCTCGTGAAGGGCGCTGCCGAGGGCGAAGGGCTCGGGAACCAGTTCCTCGCCAACATCCGCGAGTGTGACGCTATCCTCGAGCTTGTGCGCTTCTTCGACGACGGCAATGTCCACCATGTCTCCGGCGAGGTGGAGCCGTACAAGGATATCGAAGTGATTAACCTCGAGCTCGTGCTTGCCGACAGCGAGCAGGTACGTAAGCGCCGTGACAAGCTCGTAAGCGATATCAAGCGTCAGGATAAAGATGCGATCGCTGAGGATGCGGTCCTCGCGAAGCTCGAGCAAGGATTTAGTGACGGCAAACTTGCACTCCATGTCGATCTCTCCGAAGATGAGAAGAAGCGCGTGCAGTACCTAAACCTGCTCACGATGAAGCCGATCCTCTACGGGTTGAACCGTAAGAGCGGTGGGCACAATATCGACGAGCTCGCAGACGGTCGTGTTGACCGCGCTTTCGCGCTGATGAAGGAGCTCGGTAGCGGATATGTGTATCTCGACGCTGCTACAGAGCGTGAGTTGAACGACGTGGCCGAGGAGGACAAGCAGACCTTCCGCCAAGAGCTCGGCGTACACGAAGACGGTCTCACCGGGCTCATCCGCGGCGCTTACCGCACGCTCGATCTTATTTCATTCTTCACTACAGGGCCTGAAGAGACGCGCGCATGGACTATTAAGCGGGGGAGTACTGCTCCGGTCGCTGGCGCGGCGATCCATACAGATTTTAAGGACAAATTTATTCGCGCAGAAGTAGTCGCGACGAACGACCTCCTCGCTGCCGGCTCATACGCCGCTGCGCGCGAACAAGCCAAGGTCCGTACAGAAGGGAAGGAGTACATCGTCAAAGACGGGGACGTCATCGTCTTCCTGCACGGTTGACGAATTAGTACTAATATTGTAGTCTAGCGACAGACCCTCACGAGGCCTCTTGAAGGTGTGCGTGACGGAAGGAGACCGTCCATGAGGAAAGCCATTCTTGTATTCGTTGGGTACGCGTCTGGCAACGCTCTTATCAACGACCTCAGATTCACTGAAATCGAAGTGGAACTACCTCCCGAAGGGCTCACCAGTGCGTTTCTGAAGAAGCACCGCGATGACCGAGGAGGGACTCTCCTCAACGTGATCCATCTCGACGACTGATTCCCACTGGAGGGCCTTCGTCCCTCCACCTCTCCGCAACGGAGCACCCCAAAGCGCCGGTAACCGAAAGGTCGCCGGCGCTCTTCTTTTTGTGGTATAATCCACGCCTATGGATACAAACAAAGCAAAGGCAACGCCGCGTGATTTCTTCCTCTGGGCAGGGGCTATGGTCAGTTTTTACTGGAGCATTCTCGCGTTTATCTTCCTCCTTTTTAGTTACATCGACTACACCTTCCCGAACGCGCTGCAGTATTATCCTGCGAATCCCTATGAGAGCGGGATCAGTGCCCAGATGGCCTCGATCATCGTGCTTCTGCCGCTCTATCTAATACTTATCCGCGTGATCGCTAAGGATGCCGTCAAGGACCCGACGCGTCGCGAGATCTGGGTCCGTCGCTGGGCGCTCATCTTCACGCTCTTTGTCGCGGGTGTCGCTATCGCGATCGACCTGATCACGTTGCTCACCAGCTTCTTGAGTGGCGAAGCGCTCACTACAGCGTTCTTGCTGAAGGTATTGATCGTGCTGCTCGTCGCTGCCGGTGTGTTTATGCACTTCACCGCCGATCTAAAGGGTTACTGGGCGACCTATCCTAACCGTCGTCGTTATGTGAGTGTGGGGGTGGCAGTTGTCGCGGTCGCGAGTATCATTGCCGGATTCTTCATCGTCGGCTCGCCTTACTCCGCACGACAGACGCGCTTTGATGAGCAGAAGATCGAGGACCTGCAGCTTATACAGTCACAGGTCGCATACTTTTATCAGGCGAAACAATCACTTCCTGCTACGCTCACCGAGCTCACAGACTCAGTGACCTTCGGCGGGACGGTGCCGGTCGACCCTGAGACGAATGAGCCATATGAGTATGAGATCACGGACAAAACCTCTTTTAAACTCTGTGCGACCTTTAGCGCGGAGCGTCGGATCTATGATTCGATGGCGCCCTATGTCTACCGAAAGCAGGCGGGCATTTCTGACAATTGGGATCACGATGCCGGGCGTTTCTGTTTCGAACGAACCATCGATCCAGCCTTTTATCCTCCTCTCGGGAAAGGGATTGATTAATCGTGGCCTTCGATCATAAAAAAATTGAAAAAGAAGTACAGGCTAAGTGGGAGAGCCTGAATCTCTACGAGACCGATCTCGCGGACGACACAAAAGAACCGTACTATCTGCTCTGCGAGTTCCCGTATCCGTCGGGCGACCTGCACATCGGCCATTGGTACGCCTTCTCGGTGACCGATATCTACGCGCGTATCCTCCGCCTGCGCGGTAAGAATGTGCTCTTTCCGATAGGATTCGACGCGTTTGGGCTACCGGCAGAAAATGCTGCGATCAAGCACGGCCTCGATCCGAAGGAATGGACTTACGGCAATATCGAGCGCATGCGCGGCCAGCTCAAGAGCATGGGTGCGTCTTTCGACTGGAGTAAAGAGGTCGCTGCCTGCGACCCGAACTACTACCACTGGACGCAGGGGCTCTTTACCAAGCTCTTCGAGCACGGGCTCGCCGAGCATCGCGAGGCGAGTGTTAAGTGGTGCCCGAAGGACCTCACCGTGCTCGCGAACGAACAGATCATCGACGGCACGTGTGAACGTTGCGGAACCGAGGTAGAAGAGAAGCGTCTCACCCAGTGGTTCTTTAAGATTACGCAGTACGCCGAGCGCCTGCTCGAAGGGCTCGATACCCTCCCGTGGCGCGAAGAGATCAAGGAGGCACAGCGCGCATGGATCGGTAAGAGCGAAGGGGCTTATCTCGACTTCGCGGTCGCGGGTCGCGAGGAGAAGATTCGCGTCTTCACGACGCGGCCAGACACTCTTTTTGGATCCACGTACGTGGTGCTCGCGCCTGAACACTCTCTCGTACAGACTCTCGGCGATATTGTTTCTAATAAAGAAGAGGTCGACGCATATGTTAAAGCGACCGCGGCCAAGACCGAGCGCGAGCGCAGTGAGAATAAGGAGAAGACCGGCGTGTGTCTCGAGGGAGTGAAAGCGATTAACCCTGCGACTAAGGAGGAGATTCCAGTATACGTCGCCGACTATGTGCTCGGCTCTTACGGCACGGGTGCAGTGATGGCTGTCCCAGCCCATGACGAGCGCGACTTTGAATTCGCACAGAAATACAATCTTCCAATTAAGGATGTGGTGATGCCGGTGCTGCCTGATGTTTCTAATCCCCATCAGCCTGGCAAGGAGGTGGTATTCCGTAAAGCGACAATCAACGTCGTGTATGATCCAAAGAAGAAAAGATATCTCATTTTGAAATGGAAGAAGCAGCCGTGGATCACCTATGTGACGGGCGGTGTGGAGGAAGGGGAAGACCTCGTCGAGTCGGCAAAGCGAGAAATCGCAGAAGAGACGGGGTATACCGATGTGAAGTTTGTGCGCAAGCTCGGCGGGGATGCGCAGGCAGAGTTCTACGCTGCTCATAAGGGTGTTAATCGGGTTGCGCGTAACTCCATGCTGTACTTTGAGCTACAGAGTGATCAGCGAGCTGACGTTGCCGAAGACGAGCAGGCACAACACGAAGTGGCGTGGGTAAGTAAAGACAAACTGCTCAAAACAAAGATCCAGCACTCAGAAGCGCAGCTGATACTCGATCGTCTCTTCGGCGGAATGGGTGCGCACACAGGGCCCGGGATACTTATTAGCTCCGGTGAGTTTGATGGCCGGTGGAACGAAGAGGCGAAGTGGGACATTGTTGCCTCTGCGGGAGGGGAGAAGGCCACGCAATATCGCCTGCGAGATTGGAGTATCTCGCGCCAGCGCTACTGGGGCTGCCCGATCCCGGTCGTCTATGACCCAGAAGGGAAGCCGCATGCGATCCCAGCTGAGCATCTCCCGTGGCTCCTGCCGACCGATGTTGATTTCAAACCGACCGGCAACGCCTCGCCACTCGCGAGCTCGCAGGAGCTGAAAGATCGGGTGACGAGAATCTTTGGCGAGGGGTGGGCACCTGAGTTCGATACGCTCGACACCTTCGTCGACTCCTCGTGGTACTTCACGCGTTACCTCGATCCTAAGAATGATCACCAGTTCTCCGATCCTGCCCTGATGAAGAAGTGGTTGCCGGTGAATCGCTATTCGGGCGGGAGCGAGCACACGACCATGCACCTGCTCTACGCGCGCTTCTTCACCAAGGCGCTACATGATCTCGCACTCGTCGACTTTGACGAGCCATTTATCGAGCGCTTCAACCGCGGACTTATCCTCGGCCCCGACGGAGCGAAGATGAGCAAGTCGAAGGGGAACGTCATCAATCCCGACGAGTTTGTGCAGAAGTTTGGTGCTGATGCAGTGCGCATCTACCTGGCCTTTATCGGGCCATACAACGAACCGGGGAGCTATCCGTGGAATCTCGACGGGGTTACCTCGATGCGTAAGTTCCTCGATCGCATAGAGCGCGTCGCCGATCGGGTCAACTTGGGGGTGAAACCCCCAAGTGAGGAGGAGGTGCTTAAGGGGGTGCTTGCAGTGGCGAGCCAGAAAATCTCAGTGGACGGTGATCGGTTTAAGTTCAACACAGCCGTGTCGGCACTGATGATCGCTCTTAACGAATTTGAATCTGCAGAGAGCGTCTCGATTGATGCGATGAAGACGTATCTCATTCTGCTTGCGCCATTCGCGCCGCATCTTGCTGAGCACCTCTGGGAGAAGCTTGGCGGGGAAGGCAGTGTGCACCAGCAGCCCTGGCCCGATCTTGCGGTCGAAGTAGCCGCTGAAGTAGAGGTGGTGGTGCAGGTTTCCGGTAAAAAGCGTGGGTCAATCACGCTGTCACTCGAGGCGTCAGAAGAGGAGGCTCTAGCTAGGGCGAAAGCCATACCTTCAGTCGCCACAGCCCTCGGGGACTCCGAGCCCAAACGGGTGGTGTACGTGCCGGGCAAGATCCTTAACTTGGTCGTTTAGCTTTCCAAACCATCTCGAAGATTTGTCGCAGGGTGTCGGTGAGATCTTTGTTTTCAATAATAAGAACCTTGCGATCTCGGTGGAGAAAGATTCGAACAAATGAGTCGGTGATTTCAATTGATGCGCGTGCGCTGAATTCATTCTCGGGCAAGTGGATGGTGGTTCGTTCCGGGAGCCTGTCGAACTTTTCAAATGCTTTAAGAGAGTGATGCTTGGGGACAAAGCTTCTTACTTTAGTTTTTTGTTTAGCGAGCCGCTCGTTGTGCTCGAGATAGACACCCGGGATCTTTTTCCCATCTGATTTAGCATAGAACGCCAACACCTCCTTACCGGTGAGGTCGCTCTCTTTATAGGCGATTGCTCGTGAGAGGTCGCTTGCCGTTTCGAAGAGGAGCATGCGCGTGCCTTTCTTGTGTTCGCGACTGAGTGCTAAGAGCTCAGGAAGTGCGCGCTTGGCGTAGGCGAGACGTTCTTCTTGGAGAGCGAAGAGTTCGTTTGGTTCGCGGGCGATAAACATTTGCTTCTTACTGTGCGGCACCTTAAGCGCGAGACCTTTGAGTCGAAGCTCGTCGAGGATCACATAGGTGATAGGGCGTTTAACATCGGCCTGTTTGGCAATGGCATATGCCGTGCCTCGCCCAAGCTCGACAAGCGCAATGTACACACGAGCCTGCTTCTCGGTGAGGCCGAGCTCTTTGAGATGAGTGACTAGGTGCTCCATATAGGAGAGGGTAGCTCAGGGTTATAAATAGTCAATTATTTTGACTACGTAACCCACTCGTCACCGCGAGCGATAGGTACGTGCTTTTATGCGCGGGCGAGTACGTTGTTGGTGACAAGGGTCTTTACGGCGCCTAGGCTAGAGGCATGGCGAAGCTTGAAGTCAGAGACTTAGTGTTCTCGGGCAGGCACGGCACGACGGGCCGCGAGCGGTATGACGCGCAGCGGTTCAAAGTCGATATCGTGATCGATATTGATACCACACGCGCCGAGCAGTCTGACAGCATTACTGATACCTATGACTACAAGCACGCCAAGAATATAGCTCAGGAGGTGATCGAAGGAGCGCATCAGGTATTAATCGAAACGCTTGCCGCGCGCATCGCTGAGAGAGTCGCAGCGAAGAGTCCGGTCGAAGCGGCGACCGTTACGATCCAGAAGCTAGACGCTTCTTCGAACGGTCTGCCGGCTATTACCATCGAGAAGAAACGCACACCGCAGGAACAGGAGGAACACTTGCTAGATTTTAATCTCATCAACACACTCACGCTCCTAGATACCCAGGGAGCGGTTTCTCTTCCCATCTTGAGCGAAGCGTATCGAAGGACGCTCCTCGAAGAGGCGCAGACCTACGAGTACGCCAAGCAGCCCGAGTTTGTCGGGCCTAACAACGTGCGCGAAGAGCTTTCTTCGGTGACCGATTTTCCGCGGCACAGCAAGTTCTGGCAGCTGAAGGAGGACTTCGAAGAATGCATCGGACGCAAGTGTGCGCAGGCGGGAGTCGATCCCTTTGTGCGGGTGGGGCCGTCCCGGTGGCCGCTCGATTTCAACGAGTTGTCGCTTCAGCACTATGCTCAGGGTAGCTTTGGGATTTCGCCGCACCAGGATTTCTCCAATCGGGTTAATCTCATTGCGGTGTTTATCCTCACGGGTAAGGCGCGGTTTGCCTTATGTGACGATAAAGCGGGTTCTAATCCGCGCTATCTCGACACGAGTCCAGGAAATGTGATCTTGCTGCGGGCCCCAGGCTTTCTGCGCTCGAGCGTACGACCTATCCACGTGCTTCGTGACATCGAAGAGGACCGGATCGTTTTCGGTCTTCGGCAGAAAGGAGAAGTTGATCTTTAGATACTTTGCTCTTTCATCCAGGGGTCCCGCCAGGGACCCCTGTTTGATTCTTTTTAATCCTCGACACCTATGACCAAAATCATCGGAATCCTCAATCTCTCGTCTGAAAGTTTTAGCGGCGATGCGGTAGTCTCCCAAGCGGAGGTCCTGAGCCGAGCCGAAGAGATGGTCGCCCAAGGCGTTGACGTGATCGATGTGGGCGCTCAGACAACCAGGCCGCTCGCCACTCCGCTTACGGCCGAGCAAGAACTTTCTCGGGTGCAAGACGTAATCAGTGCTATACGACAAGCGTGTCCGCACACTCCGATTTCAATCGATACGACTAAGGCAGAGGTGGCGCGCCTCGCGCTTCAGGAAGGGGCGAATATCGTCAATGACATATCGGGAGGTCGTTTTGACGAATCTATACTTTCCGTTGTGGCGGAAGCAGGCGCACAATATATACTGACTCACTCGCAGGGAACCTTTGCCCAAATGCATGCCCCCTATGTGTATGAGGACGTGGTGGGGGAGATTGAATCTTATTTCCATGAACGGATCGACTGTTGTCTGAAACAGGGGGTTGCCAAGGAGCACATTATCCTCGACCCGGGGATAGGTTTTTCCAAGTCTGAGCAAGAAAACAGAACCATCTTACGAGAGCTGCCTCGGCTCAGAGAGCTCGGATTCCCAGTCTGCGTGGGACTCTCTCGTAAGCGCTTTATTGGGACGTGGATCGGGGAGTCGGTGCCTGCTCGGCGGGATACGGCCACCACAGTGCTTCATGCCCTCTGCTGCATGCATGATGTAGAGTATCTGCGTACGCATAACGTCCGGGCGCTCTGGGAATGCCGTGAAGTTCTGGCGCAGATGGGCTAGCGCGGGGAGGATTTTGGTGGTATAAGGAAGGGGTATTGACGATTATTAACTGGTTTGCTATAAATTAGACCACATGGCAACAGCAAAAAAGGCCGGAAAATCAATCAAATCGAAGGGTGTCAAGACCCAGGCGGCCTCTTTCTCTTTCGATAGTAATGCGCTGGTGAAAAAGCTGCTTGCGGCCGCTCCTGAGCGTAGCCGTAAGGTGCTGATGCAGCGCTTCGGCCTCGGCACTGACGCTGAGCGCGAGACCCTCGAGGCGATCGGGGATCGTTTGAATATTACGCGCGAGCGCGTTCGCCAGATCGAGGCAGCTGGTCTCTCAGCGATCCGCGCGAGCAAGGCCTTCAAGGAGGCTTCAGGAGCTTTTGATGAGATCAAGGAGCACATTGAGTCGATCGGCGTGATCATTTCTGAAGAGGAGCTCTTCACGATGCTCGGCAAGGATGAGAAGACGCGCAATCGTTTCAGGTTCCTCCTCATGGTCGGGTCGTCCTTCCTCCGCGAGCGCGAGACTGATGAGTTCCTCGCGCGCTGGCATGTCGACCACGCTACGGCTTCGAAGATTCACGAAGCACTTACGCGCCTCTACTCCTCACTCAAGGACGACGAAGTATTTACTGAAGCAGACCTCCTCGATCGTTTTCTTGATGAACTTAAGACGGTTAATGACGCCTACAAGAACGAAGAGGTTTTGAAGCGTTGGCTCTCCCTCTCTAAGGGTATCGGCAGCAATCCGCTCTCACAGTGGGGTAAGACGAGCGCGCCGGCGATCCACATCAAGGGCATTCGCGATTACGCCTACCTCGCGGTAAAGCGTCACGGTAAGCCGATGCACTTCTCTGATGTATCGAAGGCGATCGCACAGCTCTTCTCAAAGAAGGCACACGTTGCGACCACGCACAACGAGCTCATTAAGGACCCTCGCTTCGTGCTTGTTGGTCGTGGCCTCTACGCGCTCACCGAATGGGGCTACCAGCCGGGCGTGGTGCGCGACGTGATCAAGGAGGTGCTCGACAAGAACGGTCCATTGAAGAAGGACGACATCATCAAGCACGTTCGTCTCGCACGCTTCGTGAAGGACAATACGATTTTGGTGAACTTAAACGATTCGCGCTACTTTAAGCGCATGAAGGACGGACGTTTTGCAGTCGCGTAAGTACTAGAAACACCCGCGGCTCCGAAGGAGCCGCGGGTGTTTGCTATACTGGGTGCATTATATGGCTTCGCTCTTTGAAAGCGTCGACAAGAAAGTTGAAAAGCTGAGTGACAATTTCAGCATTAAGTTTGAAGCACGGCCGGTGTTCGTGGCGGTGCTGGTGGTCATCCTCGCGTTGAGCATGGTGTTCCCGGAGGTGGCTTCAGTCGCCATCAAGGGAGCGCTTTTCCTTGCGCCGGTATGGCTTCCTTTTCTTGTAGTCGGAGGAGCGATCGAGATGTGGTACATCCTTAAACAATCCGAATTTCTTTCCAATCAGAAATATATCCTGCTTGAGATTAAGCCTCCGCGTGAGCTCGTGAAGACGCCGCTCGCGATGGAGGCATTTATCTCGACGCTGCACCTTACCGGAGGCGAGAGTAACTGGTGGCAGAGGATTACGGGCGGCCTGCGCCCACACTGGTCGCTCGAGATAGTCTCCTTTGAAGGACAAGTACACTTCTTTATCTGGGGCAGGGCAAACTTCCGTCGACTGGTGGAAAGCCAGCTCTATGCGCAGTACCCTGGAACTCAAGTGGTAGAGGCGATCGATTATACGCGGACGATCTCAGCAACACCGGAAGAATGGTTTGTCTGGGGCGTTGATTTCAAAGCCCTCGATGCCGATCCCTTACCGATCAAAACGTACGTCGAGTACGGGCTCGAGAAGACTCAGAAAGAGCCCGAGCAGATCGACCCGCTTGCGAACCTCATCGAGTTTATGGGCTCGATCGGGAAAGGAGAGTATCTCTGGCTGCAGTACGTTATCCGTGCTCACAAAGGGGAAAAGTATCATAAGCTCAACAAAGAAGGTAAGCCTTTTACCTGGGCTGACGAAGGGAAGGAGTTGATAGAAAAAATTCGTGCTAAAACGCGCGATCCGTATCTCGATCCGGCGACGGGAGAGGAGCGGCCCGGCTTCCCGAACCCTACTAAAGGACAGTCTGAGAAAATTGCTGCGATTGAACGTAACACAGGAAAACTCGCGTTCGACGTCGGGATTCGTGCGGTGTACATCACCAAGCACGACAAAGTGAACGGAGGTACGATCACCCACCTGATTGCTCTCTTTAAACCCTTCACCAATACCGGCTGGAACGGTCTCGACTCCACAGGATGGCTAAAAAACTTTAACGATTACCCGTGGGATGCCTTTTGGACGAACCGAAAGAAGGAGCACTATCGGCGGGAGCTTGTCGAGGCGTATCGCCGACGTCAGTACTTCTACCACCCTCGCTTCGAAGGGGCGCTAAAAGCAAGTAAGACTATGGTGATGAGTACGGAGGAGCTCGCAACGATATATCACATCCCGTCACGCTCGGTCGAGACGCCAGGACTCGGTCGTATCGCCTCGACGACAAGCGAAGCACCGGTTAATCTTCCTATATAACATGCTTGGATTCTGCGGACGACTGATCGGAGGGGCGCTTACAGCGCTACATTTCCATGTCATGCGGTTTTATCGACACTACGTCACGGTTCTATTAGTCGCGCTCCTGCTCCTTATCGGGGTGTATTTCTTGTTGCGCGCACCGCTGAACTTTGCTCCGGGCATGATCACGATTAACCAGGGAGAATCAGCTCTTCAAGTCTCTGAAAAACTTTCGGAGGCCAATATAACCACGAGCAAGTGGCCGCTCTGGCTTATGCTGCGTGTTTCGAAAGGGGACAGTCTTTTGCGTACGGGCACGTACCGCTTCGACAAACCTGAAAATGTCTTTTCGGTCGCACGTCGACTCCTGACTGCCGACTACGGCATGCCAGTGGCGAAGCTCACCTTCTTCGAAGGGATCACGGTGCGTGAGATGGCGCTGCTCGTGAACGAGGCATTCCCGAGCATTGGCGTGGAGCAGTTCACCGAGCTCGCGGCGGCGCACGAGGGCTATCTCTTCCCGGACACTTATTTTTTCCCACCTTCAAGTGATGCGCAGTCGATCATCGATACCATGAGAGACACGTTTGATACAAAGACGGCCGTTCTGCGCACGCAGGCCAGCGCAAAGGGGAGGTCGTTAAGCGACACGGTTATCATGGCCTCGCTGCTCGAGAAGGAGGCGCGCTCTGATGAGCATCGCCGCCTCGTCGCGGGCGTTCTCTATAACCGTCTCGGTAAGGACATGCCGCTCCAGGTGGATGCCGTCTTTGGCTATATTTTTAATCGGGATACCTATTCACCGAAGCCCGCTGACCTTAAGGTTGACTCACCCTACAACACCTACCGTAACAAGGGTCTCCCACCCGGGCCGATCAATAATCCAGGACTTGCTTCGCTCGAGGCCGCGCTTAACCCCACCAAGACGGCGCATCTCTACTACCTCACGGGCAATGATGGCACGATGCACTACGCGACGACTTATACGGGCCATAAGACGAATCTTCAAAAGTATTTACAATAATAATCATGGAACATTACCGTACATGGGGCATACGAGCGATCGTGGTGCTCGTAGTACTCGTAGCGGCAGTAGGAGTGGCATATCTGATGCCAAAGCAAGAGCGTCCAGAGAAAGAACAGAATCAGAGTTGGGATCGTCCGAGTGCGCTTGAGAAACGGGACTACTATAAATTTTTTGTGGTAAAAGCGGGAACACCAGAAACGCGGGTGCGGGAACTTCTAGAACCACACGGGGTTGCCATCCTCGAATCGTATCCAAATACAGAATTGCGGATGGGAGAGTATCATACGCTCGAGCTTGCGTCATCTTCAGACGTTTACGCAGTCGATTTTGATTTTAAGAGAGAAGACATATTTCAGGTTCTTCGCCTTATTGAGCAAGAGGCAGCCGATGTTCGAGGGGAAATTACGTTCGATAAGCACAGCGAAGAATCAGAATCTGCGTCGGTACTAGCGATCGATGGCAGATACATCCTAGTGAGCAGAGAACACGGGTATGGCCCCACGCTTGCCGAACTTGTATGGCACGATCTGCGTACGGGCGCTCGAAGCTCCTTCGGTGCCGCTACCGGAAGTCCTACGGTGTATGCGCTCCCGAGGCAGAAACTTTTTTGGGTATATGAGAGTGCGCCGCTCCCTCGGTTTCGTCTGATCGATGCTACGACGGGGGTCGTGACGAGAGAGTTTGTCCCGCCCATGGGTAATGTGCAAGGCTTTGCCCAGCTCGCTGCGGTGATTACGCCCAATGATGAAAAGATCTTTTTCAGCCTGCAACATGACGATCTGATAGAACCAGAGAGCTCCGACCTTTTTCAGCTCGATCTTGCGACTCAGGAGACGCGCTTCATGGCGACCTTTCCGGGCGTGCGTTTTCCGCAATCGCAAGGGCTGCGCGATGGCCGCCTCTATTTGGCGAGTAACGCACCCAAAGGTTGCGCGTACTATCCGTACCTAGGGTATGTCGATCTCACTGATTTAAGCGTGCATGAGCTTTCAGAAGCAGAGACCACTGCGCTTAGAGAAGCCCCTCCTCGATGGCGTTCGCCAGAAGGTGCTCTCGCCGTAGTGGGGTACCCGCACATTCCTCCACGTGAAGAACTCGGGATGTGTGGTGGCACCATGATGGGCGAACTAAGGATTGAAAAGGCTGGCGAGGAGCCGATAGTTGTTGAGAGAGCCACCGCAGCATATGACTTGTTCGGTATCTCGTGGAGTGCCGACAGTGGCTCTTTCTACTACATGCGAGGATATGGAGATGCCGAAGAAGAGGGCGCAGAGTGGCGACGAGAGTGCGTGCGCTACGTAGTGAAGCTGGGTGTGCGAGAGGCGCAGACGTCGCTCGATCTTTGCCAACAGCTCGCTACGGAGAACGTACCAACCCGGTATGCTGCGCATGTTGCCAGCATTGAGACGCAGTGGCGTGGCTACTGGGATAACACAGGTGCAGTGCTACAAAGGATTTTCGGCACGAGGATTATTTTTCAGGGAGAAGTCATTGAGGAGTCGGTCTCTCCGCGAGCAATCACTTTCCATTTCCCAATGGCGTTGCCCGAAGCATAATTTGATACGGTCGGCATACTTACAAGAAAGTCTCACAAGATGGCACGATGCACTACGCCACTACCTACGACGGGCACAAAACAAATCTTCGAAACCATTTACAATAAGGGCTTCTGGGGGGTAATATTGTCCCTGGGACCGTACGCAGCGGGCGTAGGGCAGCAGATCTTCGGAGCGAGGAATGACAGAGGACAATAAGGAGATAGTGAAGCGGTTCGTCCACCTGGTGCGCGTGCATGCCTGGGACCACCCGGTGCATCTTTCGAAGAAGGAGAGAGAGCTTTTCAAGAAAGTCGTTGAGGCTTCCGGTTACGGGGCTCAGGAGGTGGTGGCCCGCGTCGTGGACGTCGAGTGTGTCGGCGCTGACCAAAAGCCCACGGGCGAACGACGGGTGCTGAACATGCTTTCTAAGCATGCGGTGATCAGCGTCGATGGGGTCACAGCGCACGCGGAGGCAACCGAATGGCTGAACGATCTTGTCGTCTACGTCCGTAACGCACACCTGGAGATCCGGGAACACGAGCAGCCCGCACTGATTCAGGAAGTGTGTCGACTCATCAACAAGAAACGATACAAGTTTACCCCGGTGCCTGAAGGCACGGCGGTGGGTACCAGCAAGACGGTGCACAGTCTTCCGTTTACGGTCTAGACCGTGCTGCCTCGGGCGAGAACGCATCTGCGCTCTCGCCCTTTTTCTATATGAGCCGGCGTGCTTAGATGGGATCATGGAAGTGAAAGGGAAAGAGGTTTTTGTCGGGCTCTCAGGCGGAGTGGACTCCGCTGTTTCGGCGGCGCTTCTTAAGGAGCAGGGAGCGGCGGTCATCGGGGTGTTTATTAAGGGGTGGTACCCACCGGGTATGCCCTGCACCTGGGCGGCAGATCGTCGCGATGCGATGCGGGTAGCTGCTCGGCTACAGATCCCATTCCGCACGCTCGACGCGAGCGCTGAATATAAAAAAGCGGTTATCGACTACCTGCTTGAGGAATATCGTGCGGGACGTACTCCAAATCCCGACATCATGTGTAATAAGGAAGTGAAGTTCGGTGCGTTTTATCGTTATGCCATCAAAGAGGGTGCGGACGCGATCGCAACCGGACACTATCTCCAGGGAGAAAAAGACCAGAGATACTTTCTCTGGGCGGTGCCTAGAGAGGCGCTCGAGCGGACCATCTTTCCAGTGGGGCAGATGGAGAAGGGCGAGGTGCGACGACTCGCCAAGAAATATCGACTGCCGGTAGCAGAGAAGAAGGACAGTCAGGGTGTTTGCTTCCTTGGATCGATATCGGTTAAAGAATTTCTCGAACACGAACTACGTACCGATAACCCAGCGGTCCTTCACACGCTCGGAGAAAAGGTGAACGGTCAGTATGTGATCGCTAAGAATATAGAAAAGCGAGAAATAACCCTCGCGCCGACGCTCGAGATCACGATACGGGAGATTCGCTTTACCAAAGCTAATTGGCAGCGAGACGCAGACGAGGCGGTTGAGGCGCAGACGCGCTATCGGGGCCCACGCCTCTCAGGACGGATCGACCGAGATCGCTTCGTTGCCGACGAAGCGCTTCCTGAGCTAGCTGCGCCGGGACAGTCGATCGCCTTCTATAATTGTCGCGGGGAACTCGTTGGGGGTGGTATCATTATTGGATGAATCATAAGCGTTTGTACCTCGCCGCGGCGATTATCGCGGGCGTTCTGGTGATCGGTTTCATACTTTCTGTGCCTCGGGTGCGCGATGGCGAGGTGCCTAAGGAGACGGTAGAAAGTACGATCCTGCCACCCGTTGCTCTCCGCGACACCTACAAAAAAGGTACCCACACGATCACGGGCACAGTGACTGCGCCGAACGCCTGTGCCACGCTCGAGGCGACCGCTACGACTACCGGCGATCCCGTCAGCGCGATCGTTATCGAGCTCACTCTTAGAGAAGAAGGAGGGATTTGTCTGCAGGCGTCTACGCCACTCAAGTTCTCTACGACCGTTACTGCACCCGAAGGATTGCCGGTCAGCGCGATGGTGAACGGCGTTGTCGCGACAACGACCGCGCTATGACAAGCCTCCCGACGATTATTAAGGCCGATGGAACGCGCGAGGTCTTTGATCCGATGCGTTTAGTCGGGTCACTCGCGCGTGCGGGCGCGCCCGAGCACGTCGCCGAGAGGATTGCCGAGACGGTGACGAAGACGATCGCGCCTGGCTCGACATCGCGTGAGATCTACACCCGAGCGTTTACAATGCTTCGGCACGAGGCGCGACCGGTCGCCGCTCGTTATGCGCTGCGTCGCGCACTCTTCGAACTCGGGCCGACGGGGCACCCCTTTGAGGATTTGGTCGCTCACCTCTACCGCGCTCTCGGCTGGAGCGTAGAGACGCGAAAGATTATCAAAGGTCACTGCGTGTCTCACGAGGTCGACTTCTACGCCACCAGTCCAGATGGTAAGGAGCATATTGCCGCTGAGCTTAAGTACCATAACGATCCTGGGTACAAGACTGACTTGAAGGTGGCGCTTTATGTAAAAAGCCGGTTTGACGACATATTTGATTGTGATCCGACGGTGCGCGCCTGCCCGATTGATCGCGGGCTTCTCGTAACGAACACCAAGTTTACGACCGAGGCGATCGCATACTCCGAATGCGCGGGAGTAGAGCTTCTTGGGTGGGGGTATCCGCTCGGCAATAGTCTTTTTATGCAAATGAGCAAGGCGAACATTTATCCGATCACCACGCTCACGGGTCTCTCACGCTCAGAGAAACGCCTTCTTATCGATCAAGGAACGATTGCGGTCGACCAGCTCTTGAAGGATCGCCGGACGCTCACGCCGCTTCATCTGCCGCCCGAGCGGGTAGGGGAGCTCTTGGCCGAGGCAGACGGGCTCCTCTCGCTCCCGCACGCGCTGGAAGATCCAGTAACTGAGTAATATGGCACGTACTAGCAAACTTTTTGATCCTGCGTCGACCGAGCCCTTCACGCTCAGTCGCTCGAAGCTCGATCTCTTCTGCGAGTGTCCGCGCTGTGCGTATCTCGACCTTCGCCTTGGCGTGAAGCGTGTGTCGGGACCCTCATTCACGCTCAACAACGCGGTCGACGAACTCTTCAAACGTGAATTCGACGCGCATCGTACCGAGAAAACTCCGCACCCACTGATGAAGGCGTACGGGCTCGACGCAGTCCCCTTCGACGACGAGCGCATGGAGGAGTGGCGCGATGCGCTCCGCCGCGGCATCAAGGTTCATCATCAGCCAACGAATCTAATCTTGCGCGGAGGTATCGACGATGTTTGGGTCACGCCCACAGGCGAGTTGATCATCGTCGACTACAAGGCGACAAGCAAGAAGGTGGGGCCGAGTACCGAGGACGATCTGTACGACGCATACAAACGCCAGCTTGAAATTTATCAATGGCTCTTCCGCGGTAACGGCTTCACGGTCTCGCCGACGGGCTATTTTGTATATGCGAACGGACTGTCTGATAAAAAAGCTTTTGACGGCAAGCTCGAGTTCGATGTCGTGCTCGTCCCCTACACGGGCAGCGACGCGTGGGTCGAAGGGAAGCTGATAGCTCTCAAAGAGATGCTCGTGAGCGACGAGATCCCTCCAGTAGGCACCGCCTTTGGTGGTGGCCCCTGCGACTTTTGCAGCTACCGCGAGGCGGCGGGGAAGGCTCTTAAAGAAGCTCATGCAAAGCAGAAGAGCAACGGGAAGTAACTTTGCGGAGCGTGTGCGTGAGGCGGTGCGCCAGATCCCAAAAGGAGAGACGCGCAGCTACGCAGAGGTGGCAGCGGCAGTGGGGCACCTGGGTGCCGCGCGAGCAGTAGGCACAATCATGAAAAATAATTACGATCCGACCGTGCCATGTCATCGCGTTGTCCGTAGTGACGGCACCATCGGTGCTTACAACCGCGGCGGCCCTTCTAAAAAACGCGCGCTCCTTAAGGCTGAGGGGGCGATGGTGTGAGTATGGAAGTGAAGATTGAACAGAGCTGGAAGGAGCGCCTGAAAGGGGAGTTTGAGCAGGAGTATTTTAAAGAACTCACCGAGTTTGTTAAGAACGAATACAAAGAGGGGGCAGTATACCCAGCGCCGAAGAGTATTTTTAGAGCCTTTGATCTATGCTCATTTGATCAGGTGAAGGTGGTGATCCTCGGGCAGGACCCGTACCACGGGGCAGGGCAGGCGAACGGCCTCTGCTTCGCTGTGAACGACGGCGTGGCGCTCCCGCCCTCGCTGCAGAATATTTTCAAAGAGATCGAGAGTGACCTCGGCAAGCCGCTCATGCACCGTTCCGGGGATCTCACTCGGTGGGCCGAGCAGGGCGTGTTGCTCTTGAATGCGACGCTCACAGTCCGCGCCAGCACCGCGGGCTCGCATCAGAATCACGGCTGGGAGCAGTTTACCGACGCGGTCATCAAGGCGCTCGCTGAGGAGCGTGAGAATCTGGTTTTTATACTCTGGGGGAATTACGCGAAAGCGAAGGGCGCACACATCGATCGTTCCAAACACCTCGTGCTCGAGTCGGCGCACCCGTCCCCGTTCTCGGCCTACAGGGGCTTCTTCGGCTCGAAGCCGTTTAGCAAGACGAACGAGTATCTGGCCGCGTGCGGTGAGACACCGATCAATTGGTTGTAGCGCTTGACACCAGTCCTTCGATATGCTACGGTAATCAGCGGCAAGATCCACAAATCACCAGCCTAGAGCTGGCCAAAGGAGCACCATGCACGGATCGGATTTGCAACTGATACCCATTTCTTCGCGTGGGCGCGCCGCGCTCAAGCACACCAAGAAGCATGACAGGCGTCGGCTCGAGGAAGAAGAGGTCAACGACTTCGACCCTGGGTTCGATTTTCCGGGCGAGCGTTTCTACGTCGCTCGGAGCGAGATGGACAAGGACTTCGATCTCCTCGACAACTTCGGCCAGAGGCGCTACGTCAGCCTGTTCGATCTCGATGACGAGGAAGAAGACCTCGGTCCGTACGATCGTCGTGGCCAGCTCGTCGGCGATCCCGACCCCGGCATGGACTGGTGGTTCTCAAGCGAGAACGACTGGCCCGATGACGAGGACGACTTCGGCTACGAGCTCGGCCGTCGCGACGAAAGGTTCATCGAGTCGGCTGCGGACTGAACCGTTCGGGCGGGGGCCGTTACAGCGGCCCCCGCCAAGAACAAATCTCTTCGATACAGTGGTATCTGAAGGGATTTTTTAATTTTGTATACTAGGCACATGAACCATACGCCACAGATCAAGAAGGCGATACAGTTTGCCGCGCGTAAGCACCACGGCCAGATGCGTCGGGAGACTGAACCCTTGCCGTACATCACGCACCCGTTTTCAGTAGCGATCTTGGTGGCTGAAGATGGTGCTGAGGATGATGTGGTCACCGCTGCGCTCCTGCACGACGTGATCGAAGATACGGGTACGACACGAGAAGAGATCGTTGAAGCTTTTAATGAGCATGTCGCGGCACTCGTTCAAGCAGTCACCGAGCCTAAAGACCTCGAATGGCGAGAGCGTAAAGAGGCGTATTTTAAAAATCTCCAGACCGCGCCCGTAGAAGCGTTGCTCGTCATGGCCGCGGACAAGATCGACAATATTGAGAGTAAGATCGAGGCGTATGAGAAGGAGGGGGAGGGTCTGTTTGCGCGCTGGCAGCGGCCAAAAAGTGACTATCTCTGGTATCACGGCGAGGCGCTCCGGCTGGCCGAAGAACGCATTCCTGAGCATTCGCTCACCAAGCGTCTTGCCGAAGCACACGAGCGGGAGAAGCAGATTTTTGGCAGCTAGACCTGCATTTGTTAGAGTGGGTGGATGGCGAAAGCAAAAGCTCCTATGAAGTCAGTCAAGCGTATGAAGCTCCCGGGTGTGACCTTCGTCCGTGAGCAGGGCGGTATCAGCGAGTACACGCTCGACAAAAACGGCCTTCGCATACTCCTCGCGCCAGATACGACTGTGCCGGTAGCGGGAGTGATGGTGACCTATCATGTCGGCTCGCGCGATGAGGCGACAGGGTACACGGGCGCGACCCATATCCTCGAGCATCTCCTGTTTAAGGGTTCAAAGAAGTTCAACAGCAAGAGGGGAAATGGTGTATCAGAGCTCCTTGAGGTTAAGGGCGCCCTCTTAAACGCCACGACCTGGGTTGATCGTACTAATTATTATGAGGTGGTGCCCAAGGAGACGCTCTCTTCAGCGCTCGCACTCGAGGCTGACCGCATGCGCCACGCGTTTATCAGAGAAGAAGATCGGCAATCTGAAATGACGGTGGTGCGGAACGAGATGGAAATGCACGAAAACACCGCATTTGAAGCCGTTGATACGCAGCTATGGGCGTTGGCATTCCTCGCGCATCCGTATCACCACTCGACCATCGGATGGCGGAGCGATGTTGAGAACGTGCCGATCGAGCGACTACAGAAGTTTTATAACGACTTTTATCATCCCGATAACGCCACACTCACGGTGGTGGGGGACTTCGACGCGCAGCAGGTACTCGCGCAGGTAGCCAAGGAGTTTGGCGCGCATCCGCGACCGCGAACCCCGCGTCCGGTCATGTACACGCAAGAGCCTAAGCAAGAGGGAGAGCGTCGTGCGACGATCAAGCGGGCCGACACTAACAACCGAGTCGGCATCGCACACAAGGTCCCCTCTGCTCAGGATCCCGACCAGCACGCCCTGCTCATGCTCTCGCTGGTTCTTGGCGATGGTAAGACCAGTCGACTCTATCGCGCACTTGTAGATACGGCAAAAGCGACGGACGTGTCAGTGATGAACTATCAGCTAAAGGATCCTTCACTACTGACCTGTCACGTCACCCCTACGCCGGCCACGACACACGCTGAGATTGAATCGGTGGTCAAGCAGGAGTATCGCAATATCGCCGAGAAGGGCATTACCGTTAAAGAGCTCGCTCACGCAAGGCAATCGATTCGTAGTTATGTGGCCTCGCGTCGTGACGGCCCGTATGCCTTGCTCAGCAATCTAAACGAGGAGATCGCGGTTGGGGACTGGACTCGTTTTGTGACGGTGCCCGAGGCGCTCGCTAAGGTAACCCCTAGGGATATCCAGCGTGTCGCTAAGAAGTACTTAGTCGACGAACAGAGCGTGGTGGTCTATTACATCGGTACTGCAGTATGAGCACACAAACAAAAGCACAAGAATTTGCACTCTTTGGTGGCGGCAGGCTTATCGTCGCTCCGACACACGCTAAGGATGTGGTGACCATCCAAGGGAGCGTGCTCGGTGGCCCAAATTATTTCTCGAGTGACGAACGAGTGGTCCCCGGGCTTGGCTCGACGCTTCTCGACGCGGGTACCAGGACTAAATCTAAGGACGTAATTCGCGAAGGACTCGCAGAACGAGGGATGTCACTTAGCTTCTCGGCAGGAGGAGACCGAGTTAATTTTTCTGCACAGTGTTTTCCTGAAGACGTGTCGAAGTTGTTGGCGATCATTGCTGAATGTTTGGGCGAGGCCTCATTCCCTGAACAAGAGGTGGCGACCGCTAAAGCGGTCTTACTCGCAGAGCTTGAAGAGGAGAGGTCAGACACGAGGGCACGAGCCGAGCGAGCGTTGGCGGGCCTGCTGTATGATCCGGCACATCCTCACTACGCCCGGCCGCTCGAGGAAGTGCGCGCGAGTGTCGAGCGGATCACTCGCGCAGACTTACAGGCGTTTCGTAAACGCCTCGGTAAGGCGGGGCTGTTATTGGTCGTAGCTGGCGACGTGGAGGCGGAAGCGATGCCTCGCGTAGTGGAAATAGCTTTTTCGAGGCTTGGGATAGGGGAGTCAGTGCCCCCAGTGAAGCCCATAAATGCCAAAGCGGTGCGCGCATCCGAGGTCGTAGTGCCGATCGCAGACAAGGCGAACGTCGATTTCCGGCTCGGTGTAGCGGTCCCTATCACGCTACTCGATCCTCAATACCGGCCTCTGTTTGTGCTCACGCAGATGCTCGGAAGCGGCACCTTCGACTCGCACCTCATGAAGACTATCCGCGATCGT
Source organism: uncultured Candidatus Saccharibacteria bacterium (assembly GCA_964607655.1). GTDB lineage: Bacteria > Patescibacteriota > Minisyncoccia > Phycocordibacterales > Phycocordibacteraceae > C7867-001. The sequence goes on from CAZSKX010000001.1 coordinate 126,318, forward strand.
GACGGACTTACGTATGGGATATGGGCTCAATTGACGGGCTTTGCATACGATACCGACGGATATTTTAGACTCGGAGCAACCTTCTCGCCGCTTTTGTACGGGCAAGCCGTGGTTGCGGTACGTCGGGAGCTGAAGGAGTTTCTAACGCGCGGTCTTACCGATAAGGCGTTCAAGAGTACTAAAGAGCGTCTGGCTGGGTCGTATAAGGTCTCGCTGGCGACGACCCGCGGGCTCGCGGTTACGCTCCACAACTTTGCGAGAAATGGCTATGCGGTTTCGTACCTTACCGAGTATCCGAAGTTGATCGAACAGGTCACTCTGAAGGAGGTGAAAGAGGCGGCCACGCTGATCCCGCTCGACAAGCTCACCCTTGCTGCCGCAGGCACCTTCACGAAGAAATAAGCGATCGAATAGGGCAGGTGCAAGGCCTTGCTCACTGTAATTTGCTATTGTATAGTACGAATTGGTTTTCAGTTCCACATACGTCAGAAGGAGACAAGCAGATGATCAAAGTGAGCTTCGAAGCTCGTGGCAGTTGGCGTTCACGCGGGGGAGCGGTGCACGAAAAGATGGCGACCGAATCGGTTCGCACATTTTTTCGGACATACGAACAACCGCCCGAAGAGGTGCTGGTCGTGGCCTATTCGGCCGAGCGCGGAGGGCACGGTCACAATCCGGTCCGCCTAGTAAAGACAAAGCCGGACCCTCGCGCCGCAGGTGTACCGGTCATGATCCACGTCAAGGGATCACAGGGGCTCAAGTGCCTCGTGCAGGTCCCTGGATGGACCGATCGGCACCTCGAGAAGGTGATCTCCGATGGTCCGTACCTAGTGAAGCGCAAGAGGTGCGACAACGGTGCGGAGGCGGAGATCATCGACCAGGCTCAGGAGTCTGCCGAGGTGCCGCAGGACGATCAGGCCATCGACTGGTCGGCGTACGAAGAGCCGGCGGGCGAAGCAGATCCGATCGAGGTTCCCGAGGAGCCGACAGCGCCCCCTGAGGAACGCGAGGTTGCGGTCGTGCTGACCGCTCCTGTCGTGCCGACAGTTCGGGAGACTCCGCTCGAGAAGCTGCGCAGGGCGAAGGTCCCACGGGAGGAGATCGAGCGGCTGCGGACGACCATGGCATCGATCGTCTACCGTAAGGTGGGTGATAGGGAAGTCCCAAACACCCTGCAGATTTCGGTGACGGCCATCTCGACTGCGGCGCGTGAGCACATGCAGCTTCCGATGAACAAAGTGGGCGACTATCGTGGAATTATCAACAATTTCTACAAGTCGCGCATCGCGCTCTTCGGCTACAAGCATGAAAGCTCGCTCGATCCCGACGCGCAGCTCGCCGACTGGATCATCGACGCCGAGCTCGTCATGGACTTCGTGGGCGGCAAGAATCAACTCGCCGCGCTGACGAAAGTTCGCGATCTCGAGGTCGCTGCCCGCAAGCGGCACGAAGAGGAGGCGGCAGCCGCTGTTCCTCCGCCGAGTGCAGTTGCGGTCGAGGAAGCCACAGAGACCGGTTTCCTCGAGGCCGAAGCGCTCCTCAACATGGCGGCACGAACGCTCGAAGCGCGTCGTGCTGCTGAGGAAGAGCTTCGTCTCGCGCGGGAGAACGCCGAGCAGCTTGCCGAAGAGGTCAGGCGTCGCGAGGCGGAGCTCACGGAGGCCAGGGCGGCTCACGAGAGCTCGCTCGCGCTCGTCGCCGAGGCAGAGACCAAGGTGGGCGAGTTTGTCCTCAGTCCTGACGTCGTCGAGAAGATCCGGAGAGCAAAGCAGCGCCTCGATGCGCTGGTGAGCGATCTCGGCATCTGATCGGATCGGCCCAAGGCCCTGTCGCGCAAGCGGCAGGGCCTTCCTTTTTTTGTTATAGTACTTTTCATCATGACCGTCGCCGAAGTGCGCAGCCGATATCTCGAATTTTTTAAGAAACGAGGACATGTGGTGATCCCGTCTGCGCGCATAGTGCCGGGCAATGATCCTACGACGCTTTTTACCTCTTCCGGGATGCAACCCCTCTTGCCGTATTTCTTGGGAAAGCCACATCCAGAAGGTACGCGGGTGACCAACTCCCAACTTTCCTTCCGTGCAGGTGACATTGAGGAGATTGGCGACAATCGGCACACCACCTTTTTCGAGATGCTCGGTAACTGGTCATTTGGTGACTATTTCAAACAGGAACAGTTGCCGTGGATTTTTGAATTTCTCACGAGTCCAGACACGGGATTCGGTATCGATCCTCAAAAGCTCTACATCACAGTTTACGCAGGGGACCCTGAGGCCGGTATCGCCGTAGACACTGAGGCGGTCGAGATCTGGCAGCGCCTCTTTAAAGAGAAGGGTATTGACGCAGGGTTTGCTTCAATTGGAAGCGAAGCAGCTGGATACGAGCGTGGGGTGCAGCAGGGTGAGCGAATCTTCGCCTATACCGATAAGAACTGGTGGAGCCGCTCAGGTGTGCCGGCCAAGATGCCCTCAGGAGAACCAGGCGGTCCAGATTCAGAAATCTTTTATGACTTCGGCACACCGCATGATCCGAAATTTGGCACTCATTGCCACCCGAACTGTGATTGTGGACGGTTCGTGGAGATCGGGAATTCAGTGTTTATGCAGTTTGTGAAGAAGGAAGACGGCTCCTTTGAAGAATTACCGAGTAAAAATATCGACTTTGGTGGCGGGCTCGAGCGTATCACGATGGCGACTGTGGGCCCGGACATTTTCATGCTTGATATTTTCGACCATGCGCGTGAGGTGTTAGGAAAGCGGGCAGGAGTGACCTACGGGACAGACGAAGCGGCCACAAAATCATTCCGCATCATTCTCGACCATATGCGCGCGGCCGCCTTTATGCTCGCAGAAGGTCTTACGCCGTCCAATACTGAAGCGGGCTACATCTTGCGTCGACTTATTCGCCGTTCTATCAGAGAGGCCGATCGCTTGGGGATCAAGGAGGCCGTTTTGGCAGATGTTGCAGAAGGTTTTGGTATGGCGTACGCAGACTTCTATCCATTCGTCTTAGACGCGGCCAGTAAGATCCGCGAAGAGTTAGAAAAAGAAGAAGAGCAGTTCCGTAAGACGCTCGTACAAGGCATGCGCGAACTCGAGAAGATGGGGCAGGAAATCGATGCGTTTACACTCTTCACGACCTACGGCTTCCCGGTTGAGCTCACTGCTGAGATAGCGAAGGAGCGGGGCGTTGCGCTTGATCTCGAGGCGGTACAAAAGAAGATGGAGGAGCACCAGGCGCTCTCGCGTGCGGGCGCAGCGCAGAAGTTTGCGGGCGGGTTGGCTGACCACGCCGAGCAGACGGTGCGTTACCACACCGCACACCACATCCTCTTGAAAGCACTTCAGATAGTGCTTGGGCCCGAGGTGCACCAGCGCGGCAGCAATATTACAAGTGAGCGCCTGCGCATCGACTTCTCCTACGGGGCCAAGATGACCGACGAGCAGAAGAGGGAAGTGGAAAAGACTGTGAACGAGAAGATCGCAGAAGCGATTCCGGTCATCCGCACCGATATGCCGAAAGATGAAGCTGAGAAGCTTGGTGCTGAGCACGAGTTCGGCGCGACGTATCCAGACACGGTATCGGTCTACTCGGTAGGCTCGCTCGACAATGCGTTTTCAATAGAATTTTGTGGCGGGCCGCACGTCTCTAACACCAGCGAGCTCGGCGAGGGTGGGAAGAAATTTAAAATAGTTAAAGAAGAGGCTTCGTCAGCGGGTGTCCGGCGTATCAAAGCGGTTTTGGAATAGGGCCCAACCCAAGTTTGACGGTAGATTCTAAAAAGGGTATACCTTTCTCCAGTTGGTTCTGCTGTAAATTTTCTACGGCAGATCGTGCAAAGAAAAGGAGAGGGTTCATATGGTCAAAGTCACGTTGCTTTTGCATTTCTACGATGACGACGGCGTCTTCATCGCGCAACGTCTCACGCCGATCGAAGCGCCAAGTCTCGAGGTCCTGCAGGAGTTGATCGCGCAGGTGGAGCAGGTTGGGGATGGCGAGCCTTCCGCGCTTCCACTTCTTTTTTCGCTGGGCAAGGAAGATATTGCCTTCGTGCACAGACGCATCAAGGACCTGTTCCTTGTCGCAAGTCCTGACGGAGACAATCTCGGCTCGATTCGCGTCATGCAGGTCCTTCCGTACGATCTCACCAAGCTCGGGGCCTAAAAGCACCCGGCAGGGGCCCTGGCCTCTGCCGGGTGTCCTCTTTTATGTGCACCCCTGCCATTGTGATTTTGGAGAGACTGCTATACTAGGAGGGTATGCACAAATTTGACGACATCATCCCCCCATCACGCCGTAAGGATGGGGAAGCTATCAGCAATGCTCCTCGTGCCCATCGCCGCAGCCGGTTCCCGTATCTGACCGTTGGCGTCGTACTCGTTATTATCATTGGTTCGGTTGCTGCGCTCATGTACTTCTCGAGCGCTCGGATCGAGGTAACGCCAAACTCTGCCACGGCAGAGGTGCAGAGCACCTTCACCGCGACCGCAGGCACGGGGGAGCTTCCTTTTAAGGTCATCACGGTAGAGAAGATCGCTTCACAGAGCGTGAAGGGCACCGGCACGAAGAACGTCACCTCCTCGGCTTCAGGGATGATCACGATCTATAACACCCAGAGTAAGCCACAGACGCTTATCACCAAGACTCGTTTCCAGACCACGGCTGGTTTGGTTTACCGTATTCAGGCACCCGTCACGATCCCCTCAGGGTCGACTGATAAGCCAGGCAGCGTTACGGCAAAGGTTGTTGCCGATCAGCCGGGGAGCTCGTACAACGTAGGTCCGAGCTCCTTCACGGTCCCGGGCTTCGCCGGTACGCCTCAGGCTGACCAGGTCTATGCTAAGTCAACCGCGCCGATGGCGGGCGGAGCTTCGGGGGCTGTGCCGACGGTCGCGCCGAGCGATGAGGTCCAGGCACGCGCAGCCCTTAAGACGGCTCTGGCGACCGATCTGCAGAAGGGTCTCGAAGAGCAGCTCGCTACTACCTACCCAGGTTACGTACTCCTTCCGGGCTCGGCCACGACCACCTACACCGCGCTCGAAGCAGCTCCTTCAACAACCGAAGGTATGGCCGACGTAAAAGAGCAGGGGACTATCACAGCAGTTATATTCCCGAACCAGGCGCTCGCTAAGGCGGTGGCCGCATCAGTCGCAGGTCTCGGATATCAAGGCGAGGCCATCCTCTTCTCCTCGACGGACAGCTTGAAGATTGCTCCAACGGCAGGCTTTCCTGACGCAAACGCTGCCTCCTTCAGCTTTGCGCTCTCGGGTACTGCACCGCTTGTCTATGATGTGGACACGTCGCGTATCGCAGCTGCCGTAGCGGGTAAGACTAAAACAGCTGCCGAGACAGCGCTTACGGCCTATCCAGAGGTAAGCAGGGCGATCATCATCCTGCGCCCCTTCTGGAAGCAGACCTTCCCCGAGGACCCAGCGGCCATAGAGGTCACGGTCGTTGAGCCGGCTAAATAGTTGACCAAAGAGAGCCTTCCTGATAGATTAATGCAGTACCCCGCATGAGTGATGGAACAGTGAAAGAAACGACGGTAGGCACCGTTGAAGAGGTGTTGCCTGATTCGCTTTTTCGCGTTCGTATTCCTGCGGTCGAGGAGGGAGGTGAGGGACAGCTCGTGCTCGCCTATTTGGCGGGTAAGATGCGCCTTCACCGCATCCGCGTGTTGGTCGGTGACCAGGTCGATATGGTGCTCGACCCCTATGGGGGACGGGCCCGCATTGTGCGTCGTTTATCGTAAACTTAAGCTTTATCCCATTCATGAAAGTTCGAGCCTCTATCAAGAAGCAACAGCCGGGAGATCAGCTCGTTCGCCGTGGCGGACGCCTTTTTCGTATTAATAAAAAGAACCCGCGCCGCAAGGCTCGCCAGGGTTAATTCGTTTTCGTATGCGTATTGCCGGTGTAACCATCTCTGACGAAAAGCAGCTCTCATACGCACTGCCGTATATCTTCGGCATTGGCCCGATGCGCGCTAAGGAAATCCTCACCAAGGCGGGCGTCGCCTTCACCAAGAAGGGTAAGGAGCTCACCTCAGATGAAGAGCAGAAGATCCGCTCGCTCGCTGAAGCGTTCCTGATCGAAGGCGAGCTTCGCCGCGAGGTCGCTCAGAACGTTAAGCGTTTGAAGGATATTAAGAGTGCACGTGGCGAGCGTCACGCGCGCGGGCTCCCCGTACGCAACCAGCGCACGAAGACTAATTCGCGCACGCGCCGCGGCAACGTCCGTAAGACGATGACGTCAGGTCGCCGTACGCTTGAAAAGACATAATCACCATGGGTAAAAAACGAATCATTAAGAAGAGCGGGAAAGGACTCGATGCGGGACGCAAGGACCGCGCGATGGGCAAGGCGACCAAGCGTCACCTCGAGAAGGGCGTGCTCCACATCGAGGCAACCTTCAACAACACCAAGGCCGTCCTTACCGACGAGAAGGGCAATGCTGTCGTGAGCTCGTCAGCGGGCGCACTCGGCTTCTCTGGTGCGCGCAAGTCGACGCCGTACGCAGCAGCGAAGGTCGGCGAGTTCCTCGGCGAGAAGGGTACGATGATCGGCCTTAAGGAGGCATCAGTAGTGATCCGTGGTGTTGGCGCTGGCCGCCAGTCGGTGCTCCGCGCGTTTGCAACGAAGGGTATCCAGATCCGCTCGATCAAGGACGCAACCCCGGTGCCACACAACGGTCCGCGCCCACCACGCCCACGCCGCGTATAGTCTTTTAAATAAATATGAAAACTGGTCCACGATACAAAATAGCTAAGCGACTCGGCGTCTCTGTCTTTGAAAAGGCACAGACCCAGAAGTTCGCGCTCTCTGCTGACCGCAGCGCCCGTGCCAAAACTGGCAAGAAGGGGCGCGGTCGTCAGAGTGAATACGGTAAGCAGATGCTCGAGAAGCAGAAGGTGCGCGTCACCTATGGTCTTACGGAGAAGCAGTTCCGTAGCTATGTGAACAAGTCCCTTGCCGCTCGCAGCGCTAAGCCGACGGAGTTTCTTCACGAGCTCCTCGAGACTCGTCTCGACAACGTCGTCTGGCGTCTCGGGCTCGCGTCGACGCGCCGCGCGGCACGTCAGATGGTCGCTCACGGCCACGTGCTTGTGAACGGTAAGAAGGTTCGGGTGCCATCGCACGCGGTGAAGATCGGTGAAGCGATCGCCGTGCGCGAAGGTTCGAAGGGTCATGGTGCGCTCGTGGGCTTTGGTGAGCGTTTTCTCGAGCGCTCACTCCCGAGCTGGCTCTCCTTCGATGCTAAGACGATGGCCGGGTCGCTCAAGGAGCGTCCGACCATGGTCTCGGCAGATCCGGCCGGAGACTTGGGTCAGGTGCTCTCGTTCTACACGCGTTAGTTTATTAATCTTAGGTAATACGATTTTGTTATGGAATACCACATCACACTGCCAAGCAAGCCACGCATTGTTTCAGAAGAAGGAGTGCAGGGCGTTTATGAAATAGATTCACTCTACCCGGGCTACGGTCACACGCTCGGTAACAGCCTCCGCCGGATTATCCTCTCATCACTCCCGGGTGCTGCGATCACGCAGGTCAAGATCGAGGGTGTTCCGCACGAGTTCGCGACCGTCGACGGTATGCGCGAGACGGTGATGGAGATGCTTCTTAACTTGAAGCGTGTTCACTTCGTGCTTCACGGCGACGAGCCACAGACGATCACTCTGAACGCTAAGGGCGCAGGAGAGGTCACTGCAAAAGATTTCAAACTCCCAAGTCAGGTCGAGATCCAAAACCCTGATCAGCACATCGCTGATCTTGAGGCGAAGGCCGTTCTCGAGATGGAAGTAACCATCGACCGCGGCCTTGGCTACGTTTCTCGCGAGGTGCTCACCAAGGAGAAGGTAAATATCGGCACGATCGCGCTCGACGCGACCTTTACCCCGATCCGCCGCGTGAACTACGAAGTAGAGAACATGCGCGTGGGTGACCGCACCGACTTCAATCGTCTCCGCATCTTTATCGAGACGAACAACACGATCACGCCGCGCACCGCGCTTGAAAAGGCGATCGAGACGATGATCCACCAGCTTAAGGCGATTATCGGATTCCAGGAGGAGTCAGCGATCGGAAACGGAGGCGGCAAGGCTTCAAGCGAAGCTGATGATTCGAGCTTCGACGCGGGTAAGGTAAAGGTCGCTGACCTTGGCCTCTCAGCACGCGTGACGAGCGCGCTCGAAGATGCGGGGATTAAGACCGCTGCCGGCCTCGCTCGTAAGAGCGCGGGTGCCTTGAAGGAGCTCGATGGTATCGGCGACAAGGCGGTCGACGAGATCGCGAAGGCACTCGCCGGTATGGGGCTCACCCTGAAGGCCGACTAACTAGGACTATGGCGTACACGAAGAAAGCACGAGTATTTGGACGACCGGCGAATCAGCGCCGCGCTTTGATGCGCTCGCTTGCGCGCTCGCTCGTTATCCACGAGACGATCTCGACTACCGAGGCCAAGGCTAAGGAGCTGCGACCTTTTGTCGAGCGCCTGGTCACGTACGCCAAGACGAACACGCTCGCGAGTCGTCGTCTCGCTATAAGCCGTCTCCAGGACGAGGAGGCCGTAAAGAAACTCTTCACCGCTATTGGTCCTCGCTACGTCGACCGCAAGGGTGGCTACACGCGCGTGGTGAAGCGCGCAAAGCGCGGGAGTAACGACGGACGCAAGCTTGCGTACATCGCATTTGTCTAGTACGGTGCTTTGATCAAGGACATGAAAAAAGTTACGAAACCAACATCCATCACCTACACGATCGACGCGACTGACCGTACGCTTGGTCGCGTATGTAGCGAAGCGGCACACGCTCTCCTCGGCAAGCGTTCAGTAACGTTCGCAAAGAATGTTACCGCCGACATTACGGTCATCGTCGAGAACGCGAGCAAGCTCCACCTCCCTAAGAAGCGTCAGGAGGGTAAGATCTACACGCACTACACCGGCTACCCGGGTGGTCTCCGCGAGGTGCGCATGGACATGATGATTAGCAAGAAGGGTATCGAGGAGGTCGTACGCAAGACCGTCGACGGGATGATCCCGCGCAACAAGCTACGCACCCCGCGCATGAAGCATTTGATCGTTAAGGCATAACTATGGCAACTACTTTTATTACCGCAGTCGGGCGCCGCAAGACTTCAACCGCGAGTGTGCGCATGCAGAAGGCTGCCAAGAACAGTGTCACGGTTAAGGGCAAGAGCGTGCTCGATTTCTTTAAGACGGCTGAGCGTGCCAAGGTCGCCGAGGAGGCGCTCAAGATCGCTGAAGCAGCTGAGAACTACGAGATCAAGGCACACGTCGAGGGAGGCGGTGTCGCTTCACAGGCAGGCGCGCTTCGCCACGCGATCGCTCGCGCCCTCGTGAAGGCAGAGCCAGCGACGCGCGCTAAGCTCAAGGAAGCAGGATTCCTCACGCGCGACCCACGCGCTAAGGAGCGCAAGAAGCCGGGTCTTGTCAAAGCCCGCAAGCGTAAGCAATGGTCTAAGCGCTAAGCGCAGCAAAACCCGCCTCAGGCGGGTTTTGTGTTTATGGGTAAAACGAAACCCGCGACATGCGCGGGTAGTGAAGGTGCAAGAAAGTAAACGAGGCGGGGTCGGACGGAGAGAGAAAGGAGATGAAACTCCCTCCGTCCGACCCCTTGAGGGCGCGAGCGGGTATCGCGCGTCCGAGGTGGGGGGGGATGGCTCGGACACGACACGCCCCCATGGCCGCAAAGGATGGAGGGCCTCCTTCTGCGTCCAGCTCTACTATAGCACCATTTCGAAATGATATTCAAGCCAGTCAACTGTACAGGTGCGGAATGTGCTAAGCTCGAAGCAGATCAAGGAGGTTGATACGATGGGATACAAAGGTCGCCAGTCCGTAGCAGAGAAGCGGCGGCACGACGCTGCGAAGGAACTCGCGAAGAAGCGCGCAGCGGTGCTCGGACACTTTATCGGAAGCTGGTGGGAAGTCTCTGGAGGATGGCGCGGGGGATGCGTGAATCCCGACTGCCAGGCGCATGTGATTCTGAGCACCAGGTCGATAAATTTCGGAGAAGTCTCAAGTCCGACATCGCTGAAGCGGAGCTGTCCGTATATCGTGCGGGAAGTACGGATCAAGGGTCGCAAGATGCTCAAGCAAGCGTCCTAAGACGCAACAAGGCCGGGAGGTTCTACCTCCCGGCCGGTTTCGTTTCAGCTCGCGCGGCGGACGCCACGCATCGCCCGCGTGCGTCGCGCTCTCTTCCGCACTTCCTGCTTCCACAGGTCGTACTGGACGATCTTGCCGCCGATGGTCTCCTGGAAGACCTCGAGCTTGAGGTTGAGACGGGCGACGTTCGCGACCGCACGCCGCACTTCCTGGTAGCCGCTCGGGCAGCGGTAGAGATTGCGTCGTACGCCGTCAGAGCAGAGCATGTCGTGACATTCTGCCTCCGGGTGCTGCTCGCCGATGACCTGGGCGAGGAACTCGTTGGTGTGGGTGTTGTCGTTGATCGAATGCAAGTACCACCGCGTATCCATCCTGTACCTCCTCCGTAAGGGACTCCTGTTCTCACCCTACACCCACGCGAGAACAAGGAAAGGGGGTTGACAAATAGGCCTATTCGTGTATACTGGTACACAGTAAGTTCAGGGCCAGGCGTTTGTGGAGCCGGGTACCTATTTGACAACTACCACAGAACAGAAGGGAACCAAGAAGATGAAAGAAATCTCTGCGGCTGTTGGCATCCTCGTGGGAGTGTTCGCCCTCGTCTGGGCGATCCAAGGCAACGATTTCTTCATGTACAAGGTGTTCGCACCGAAGTACGAAGAGGCGCGTCGCGAGGTCTTCGAGAACACGAAGTCCTACAACGACGGCATGAAGCAGGAGCTCGAGAACATGCGTTTCGACTACGAGCAGGCCTCGCCCGAAAGCAAGGCGGCGCTCGCGTCGATCATCCTGCACCGCGTCGCCGGCTACGGAGAGGACAAGCTCTCGCTGGAGATGCAGAACTTCGTCAACAAGCTTCGCGCTCAGCAGAGCAGCAACAACTTCGCGCACTGAGCGCGAGAACAAGGAGACTGAAGAAATGAACCTGAAGAAGTGTCTCGTCGTACTGGGCGTCCTCGTGGCGCTCGGCGGATGCGGTCCTCTGCCGGAATCGTCGGATCAGAAGCAGCGTCGCGAGCAGGAAACGATCCTGCAGGAAGCGACCGCGCAGACGGGGATGCCGGCCATCAAGAACTTCCGCGAGCGGAAGATCCTGAAGGACATCATCGAGCTGCGCGACCAGGAAGGCCTGGTGACCTTCACCTACCTCTACAACGAGATGACGGGCAAGCTCGTCTTCCTCGGTGAGAGCGTGGGATACGGGATCCCGTACGCGACGCAGTACACGAATCCCGAGAAGGTGATCTACCACGATCTCGCGATTCCGCAGGCGGATCCGAACGGGCTCTTCTCACCGGCGTCCGCAGATGGGACCTGGGTCCTCCTGAAAAACCCGAATGGCAACGACGTGAGGCCGGTGTTCATCGAGCCTCGCATCATCGTTTCGCCGTTCAAGCTGAACGCCGAAGGTAGCCCGGTCACCTCGACCGGTAAGCCGACGTCGTAAGGCGCCATAACAACGTCCCCGTGTGGAGCTAGCAATCCAGCTAGTAGCCACACGGGGCGTTTTCTTTTTGACTACGCAAACCATTTCAGGCATAGTGGGAGCATGAAGCCCTGGCACGGAGACGATATTGCAGACGAAGATATTATGCTCGAAGCAGAGAACAATGAGCCCCCGAAGGGTGGTGATGCTGAGAAGAAGGTGGCGAAGCTTAAGGCCGACCTCGCCGCAGCGCTTGAAGAGAAGCAGGCGAACCTAGACGGCTGGCAGCGAGCTAAGGCCGACTATGTGAACCTCTTGAAGCGCGGAGAAGACGCTGCCAAGGCAGCAGAGCTAAAGGGTAAGCTGAAAGCGGTTGAGACGCTTCTCCCGGCCTTCGATGCGCTCGAGCGGGCGAAGGAGCACGGCGAGGTGCCCGAAGGTTTTGTTGGGATCGCCAAGCAGCTCGAGAGCGCGTTCGCCTCACTTGGTCTCGAGGCAGTGGGGGAGGTGGGTGAAGAATTTAATCCAGCCCTGCACGAAGCGTTTGGTCAGGACAAGACTGAGAAACCCGAAGAGGATGGTAAGATTACGGCCGTACTTGAAAAGGGCTGGAAGATCGGTGATCAGGTGATTAGGGCTGCGAAGGTGCGCGTGGGACAGCACGGTAGCTAATTTCCATACATTGACAAACTGTTCTCAGTATGCTATGCTGAACATAGCGTATTAACGGTCTTTCTAGACCACAGCACACCCTGTGATTCAGGGTACAAAGGAGACCTGCCTTGGCAACGAAACTCGAAATGATCTCTTCCCGCAAGGGATTCTGGCATTCGCTCTTCTGGTCGCTCGTCTGGCTCGCGGTGCTCGGCGCCATTGCGTTCACTCTGTACGGGTGGGCGCAGGCCCAGCTGTGTCCGGACGATGGCTGGCGGAGCTGGCGTGGGTACTGCTCCTACGACGGCGAGGACGCCTACTGGTTGTACATGTTCCTGACCTGCGTGATGTCCGGCGTCATGGGCCTCATCGTGGTCGGTACCATCTGGGGCCTCGTCTACGGCTTCGGCGACACGCTTGCCTTCGAGATGGGCGAGAACGGTGTCTGGCACAAGGCCACGAAGAAGGGATACAGCTTCCCGGCCGGCGCCTACGCCATCGAGACTCTGTTCAACCGCGTTCTTCGGGTCGAGGTCGATCAGTCGACGATCAATCGTCTCTTCGATGTGGGCACGGTCCGTGTCCACGTGGTGACGTTCGTCAACGCCGAGATCGAGGAGCATGCCTTCTGCCTTTCGTCGGTGCTCCATCCCAACGAGCTGGCAGCAGCGATCATGTGGCACGCTGGCAAGCACGAAGGGATGGATCTCCGCATCGAAGACAAGCCCAGGGCCTAGGAAGCCTTGAACGGCCCCAACCGGGCCCGCGTACCTCACAGGTACGCGGGCCCGTTCTCTTTTACTTGCACCATACTTTTTCTTTCAGTAGAATGAACACTCTAAATCACATTTACACACTATGGCAAAAATTCTTGGAATTGACTTGGGTACGACCAACTCCGCGATGGCGATCGTTGAGGGTGGTGAGCCGCGTGTTCTCGAGAATGCAGAGGGCGCCCGCACCACTCCCTCGATCGTCGCGGTAGGGAAGAGTGGCGAGCGCATCGTCGGCACGCTCGCGAAGCGTCAGTCGGTGACGAATCCGCTGAACACGATCTTCCAGATCAAGCGCTTTATCGGCCACAACTTCGACGAGGCCGATGTCCAGAAGGATAAGACCGTGGTGCCCTTCGAGATGCAGAAGGCGGCCAACGGCGGCATCGAGGTCAAGATGAACGATAAGTGGTATCGCCCTGAGGAGATCTCGGCGATGATCCTCGGTAAGCTCAAGGCCGATGCCGAAGCTAAGACGGGCGAGAAGATCACCGAAGCGGTGATCACCGTGCCCGCATACTTCAACGACGATCAGCGCAGTGCCACCAAGGCAGCAGGCGAGATCGCCGGACTTACAGTCAAGCGCATCATCAACGAGCCGACCGCTGCTGCGCTCGCGTACGGATTCAATAAAAAGAAGGATGAGAAGATCGCCGTCTTCGACTTCGGCGGGGGCACCTTCGATATCTCGATCCTCGATGTTGGCGATGACACTATTGAAGTGAAGAGTACCGACGGCGATGCACACCTCGGTGGTAAGGACATCGATCAGAAGATCATCAATTGGCTTGCCGATGAATTTAAGAAGACCACGGGTGTCGACGTGCGTAATGACGCGCTCGCGCGCCAGCGTCTCGACGAGGCGGCTGAGAAGGCGAAGATCGAGCTCTCGAGTGCTGTGGAGACCGAGGTGAACATCCCATTCCTCACCTCGACCGACGCAGGACCACAGCACCTTTTGGTAAAGATGAGTCGGGCCAAGCTTGAAGAGCTCACGGGTGAATACATCGAGCGCGCAATGGCGATCACTAAGCGCGCGATGGAGGCTTCGCCCTTTAAGGTTGCGGACATCAACGAGGTGATCCTTGTGGGCGGCCAGACTCGTATGCCAGCGATCCAAGCAGCGGTAGAGAAGTTCTTCGGTAAGAAGCCGAACCTTTCGGTAAACCCTGACGAAGTGGTCGCGATGGGCGCAGCGATCCAGGCAGGTATTCTCCAGGGCGACGTGAAGGACATTCTCCTCGTCGACGTGATCCCGCTCTCGCTCTCGATCGAGACGATGGGTGGCGTCGCGACGAAGCTCATCGAGCGAAACACTGCGATCCCAACCAGCCGCTCACAGATCTTCTCGACAGCTGCAGACAACCAGCCGTCCGTAGAGATCCACGTGACCCAAGGCGAGCGCGCGATGAGTGCCGATAATAAGTCGCTCGGTAAATTTATGCTCGACGGGATTCCACCCGCACCACGTGGCCTGCCACAAGTGGAGGTGACCTTCGACGTGGACGCTTCAGGCATTCTCACTGTGAAGGCGAAGGAGAAGACAACCAATAAAGAGCAGTCGATTCGCATCGAGGGCTCGACGGGTCTCTCAAAGGACGACATCGAGAAGATGAAGGCCGATGCCGCGACACACGAGGTTGAGGACAAGAAGCGTCAAGAGCTCGTCGAGGCACGCAACATCGCCGACCAAGCAGTCTACGCAGCCGAGAAGGCGGTTAAAGAGAACGGTGATAAGGTCACGCCTGAGGTAGTGAAGGAAGTACAGGACAAGATCGAAGCGGTGAAGACTGCTCAGAAGGGTGAGGACGCCGCGACGATCAAGACGGCGACCGAGAACCTATCGCAGAGCCTAATGAAGATCGGCGAGGCGATGATGAAAGCGCAGGAGAATCAGACACCACCAGCCGCAGACGGCGGTACACCACCTCCGCCAGAAGGTGCTGGTCCAACGGACGCAGAGTTTACCGAGAAGCCAAAAGAGTAAATTTAGAACATGTGTCCGCAAGACCCGCCGCGAGGCGGGTCTTGACTTATATAATAAAGTTGTGTACTCTGATTGCAGAGCGGCCTAGGAATGCTAGCGTTGCAAAAGGAGGTGGAAGTCAATGACGAATCGGACGAAGCAGAAACTGATGATCGCTGGAGCAGGAATCCTGGCCTACGTAATCGTGTGGGGTTCGGTGATGGCCGGCAGGGCGTGGGGAGCAGAAACGGCGGATTCAGTGGCGGCGTCTTACGCGGAGCAACTCCGAGTGATGTACGTTGCTTTGACGCCCGAGAAGCGCTCGGTCGTCGAAGAGAGCGCGAGGCTCTACTACGCCAACATCAAGTCCGTGCGGCCGAGTGGGGCTCAGGTCTACGAAGACGATCCCGAAGCTGTCGAGGTGGTGAAGATCACCTTCACGTGCAAGGTGGGCGTCCTCAACAAAGTACAGAAGGGGGATCTCCGCACAGCAATCGGCGTCGCCAATGCGCAGTGTGACTGTGTCAACAGTTCTCTGTCCAAACGTAAGGACCTGAACGGGATCGCTCTCGTATGCGGTTGGAGAAACCAGGCGCAGCCGGAGGAGTGGAAGCCGCGGCCTTGGATCAGGCTTCAATAGCGGACATCCTAAAACCAATCCGAAAACAAGGAGGCGAAAGCCATGATGAGCAAAAGGTCGAAGAAGAGGTTCTACTCGGGGGTGCTCTGTGTCGTCATGGGGATCCTCGTGATCCCGATGATCTTCGTCCTCGTCGGAGGCGACGGTGGTCCTTCCCCGGATGAGGTGCAGAAGTGCCTGGACTCGTATCTCGGCGACGGCGCGGATACGTGGTCCGCAGACTGGGCGTCGGCTCATCGCTGGTTCCTCAAATTCTGCTCCGAGTAGCAGACAGACGGCGACGCGAGCAGCAGCGGCGCGGGAGAGGAAACTCCCCGCGCCGCTTTTCATACATTTTGCATACAAAAACCACAAAGCGTATACTTGAGAAAACATGGCGAAGGATTACTACAACGTACTGGGCGTCGACAAGAAAGCCTCTCCTGATGATATTAAAAAGGCGTTTCGTAAGCTCGCGCACAAGTACCACCCTGACAAAGGCGGTACGGACGAGGCTAAGTTTAAGGAGATCACTGAGGCGTACTCAGTCTTAAGCGACGACAAGAAGCGTCGTGAGTACGATGCGTATGGACAGTCTTTCCCGGGTGGTGGCGCGCCAGGTGGGGCGGGCGGTAATCCGTTTGGCGGCTTCGACTTCTCACAGTTCCAGCAAGGGTTCGGTAATGGCGGTGTAGAGTTCGACTTCGGCGATATTTTCGGCGACATCTTTGGTGGTCGTAGCGCCCAGCGCGGTACGCCGCGCGGTCGCGATATCTCGATCGACATCGAGCTTACGTTTAAAGACGCAGCGTTTGGCGTCGAGCGCGACGTGCTCATTGGTAAAGTTTCTACCTGCGACATCTGTAGCGGGCACGGCGCGAAGCCGGGCACCGAGCTCGAGAGCTGTAAGACCTGTAACGGGAGCGGGAAGGTCCACGAGGTGCGTAATTCGATCCTCGGTCAATTCGCCTCGGTCCGTACCTGTGCCACCTGCGACGGTTTAGGGAAAGTGCCTAAGGAGAAATGCACGAACTGTAAGGGTCACGGCACCTTGCGTAAACAGGAAGAGATTCATATCAAGATCCCAGCCGGTATCGACAACGGCGAGATGATCCGGATGCCGCGCCAAGGCGAGGCGGTGAAAGGGGGAGTCGCGGGCGATCTCTACGTGAAGGTGCACGTGAAGCCGCACAAGCTCTATCGGCGTGAAGGTCAGAATCTCGTTATGGACCTCCCAGTCAAGCTCACCGACGCGCTCCTCGGCAGCACAGTAAACATCGAGACGATAGACGGGAAGACGCTCGAAGTGAAGATTCCGGCGATGAAGCGCGCTGAAGAACTCCTCCGCGTGCGGGGGCAAGGGATCCCGGGTGCCGGCTCTCAGCGCGGCGATCTGATCATCCGCCTCGAAACTGCCTTGCCACAAAAACTCTCAAACAAAGCACGCAAGGCACTCGAAGATCTAAAGGGGGAGGGACTCTAGAATGAAAACTCTTAAGTTCTCGGCCGATCTGGTATCTCTGATTCGATCGGGTACGAAGACTTCGACCTGGCGGTTGTTTGACGATAAGGATCTGCAGGTTGGTGATGAGGTGGCGTTTTATAATAAAGAGACCGGCGAGCAGTTCGGCACGGCTTGTATAACCGTCCTCACTATCCGTACGCTCGGCACCCTTACCGAGGCTGACTGGGAGGGTCATGAACGGTACGCGTCTGAAGAAGAAATGTATGAGAATTTTAGAAAGTATTATGGACCACAGGTAAATCCCGATACGGAGGTAAAAATACTAACGTTTGATTTTAAGTAACATGGAACTCTTCTTAACCTCGAGCGTGCATGCAGTGGCGCACGATATCGCTAAAAAGGTAGATCTATCGAAAGGGAACAAGCTCGTGTTCATCACGACACCGGCCGAAGATCCGAAGTTTGCAGGAGAGGATACGCAGTGGCAGACGAACGATCGTCAGGCACTTTCTGATGCTGGGTGGGAGGTGACCGACTATACGATCACCGGTAAGACCGGCGAGCAGCTAGAGCAAGACCTTTCTGGCTATGACTTTATCTATGTGTCAGGCGGTCAGCCACCCTACATGCTCGAGCAGTCGCAGAAGAGCGGATTCATCCCCGTGATTAAAAAACTTGTGCGAGGAGGTAAGCCCTACATCGGTACGAGCACAGGATCTATTATCTGTGGCCCTAAGCTTCCAGAATGGTTTGACGATGACGCTATACAGTTTTCAGACCGCAGCTGCTATGGATTCGTTAATTTTATCATCGGCCCACACTGGGGCGAGAAATATTTTAAAGATGAGTATTTTGGCACGCGCATGAAGGAAATGTATCAAGAGAATCAGGTCCCTTTAATTCTGCTCACGGATTCCCAATATGTGCATGTGCAGGACGATCAATTCAACATAGTCGATGTCAACAAAGTTTAAAGCCATCGGATTTGACTATGGGGGAGTTCTGGAGACTTTCGAGAATCCATTTCCTTTTGAAAAAATCGCGGACCTCGCCGGGGCGACCCTTGAGGACTATCGTCGCGAATACTTGAAGCGTAATCATCTCTCGAATGTGCATAATCTCGATTGGTATGAGGTGGTTCGGCAGACCCTCGAGGCGCTCGGGACCCCGCCAGAGCAGCAAGTAGAGGCGATCGCTTTGCTTAGAAACCATGCGAGCGGAGCAGCACTAAACACCGAGCTCCTCAACGTCATCCCACGCTTGCGACAGCAAGGACTGAAGGTGGGTCTATTGAGTAATGCATGGGCCACGAGGCGCGAGATTGTCGAAGAGAATGGCGTCGCAGCACTCTTCGACGCAGTTTTAATCTCTGGCGAGATCGGCGCGCAGAAGCCCGATCGAGAGGCCTTTGATCCGCTCTTTAAGGCACTCGAGGTCAAGCCGAGCGAGCTTGTGTTTGTCGATGATTCTCCCTTTAGTCTCGCGAAGGCCGCCGAGATCGGCTACACGCCCATCTTGTACCAAAACAACGAACAACTTTTTGCTGACTTGCGTAAGCTAGGGATATCTACGTAATCGTTAACAGCGAAGCGGTATACTAGACGCATGAACGCGAGTAGCGGTTTAGATGGGGTGAATGCGCTGGCGACGAACACGGCGCTGTCAGTTTGGAATATCGCCGGTGACTTTGTGATCGTGATCGTGCTGCTTGCAGTCTTCTTCGTCTTTGCGTGGTATGTGGGGAGGGGGCCCTTTGTTGCGACCTTGTTCGCGCTTTACGCGGCGTACGCGACCTATATTGTTTTTCCGTACATGTCGTATCTCCCGTCGGCGCCGGCCTCGAGCTCGGTGCTGGCCCATATCGGCCTCTATGCAGCGCTGACGCTTATTTTCTATATCATCCTGCGCCGCGTGGTGGTCTCAGACTTCCTCTATATCGCAGTCTTGGGCCTGGTGATCTTAGCGCTCCTTGCGTCTGGGTTTGTCATCGCGCTCGCGTACCACACGTTCGAAGTAACCTCTATATACCAATTCACCCCAGCTATCGACGCGCTCTTCGCGCCTAAGGAGTACTTCTTCTGGTGGTTTGCCGGCCCGGCTATCGGCCTCTTCTTCCTCGCTCGGTAACGGTAGAGCTTAGTGGTATAATTGCTCGTTATGACTTCAATGTGGCGTAATGATCTGCCACGGAACACTAATCCGTTCCGTTTTATGCTTTTCTCCTCCCGCCCTCACGCGGTGGCGATGAGCATTGCTCTGCTTGCGGTGGTGTGTGCTTCTACGCTCAACATTGTCAGCACCTACGTGTTTAAAAATGTTGTGGACGCGGTGGCTGCCCTTAAGGGGGCGGGGGGCTCTCTTACGACCGTGCAGGAAGCGGTTATTGTGTATGTCCTGATATCGCTCCTCTCCACACTCCTCTGGCGTATCAGTGGATTTATCGGCATGCATTGGTCAACGGGGGTTCGAGCAACAGGTCGATATGCGCTCACAGCGTACGTCACCAAACATAGTCAGCAATATTTTTCGAATCGCTTCGCCGGTTCTATTTTGAGCAAGATAGCGAACGCATCAGGCAGTGTGAAAGATATGGTCGAGCAGATCTTGTGGCAGTTCACGGGATTTATCATCTCAATGATTGCGGCTGTTGTGGTGCTGTATTTTACAAATCAGACCCTGGCGGCCATCTTCTTGGGGTGGGTTTGTATCATTACACCGCTGAATATCTACTTGGCGCGCCGCAGGACACCCCTCTCGTCAGCGACCCAGAAGGCAGAGACAGCGCTCGGAGGGGCCACGGTAGACGTGCTCTCAAACATGACAACGGTGCATGAATATGCCAATCGCCAGTACGAGCTCGGGCGGCTTAAAGATCTGATAATCGGTCGTCGAGTTACTGGTCTCCGAAATTGGCGCTACGGAGAATCGGTCTTGTTGGGTAATGGTCTACTCCAGATACTCTTCATTGGAGCTCTGTTGCTCGTGTCAGTAGAGCTGGTGCGCGACGGTCTGTTGTCGGCGGGCGATATTGCTCTTATTCTCATGATCGTGGTGTACGTAGAAGACCGACTCACGTTTATTGGTCAGCAGATGAACAATTTTGCCGACGCGTGGGGGCAGGTGTCCGAGAGTCTAGAAGACATCCTCGAGCCGCACGATGTTCCTGATCAGGATGAGGTGACAAGACTTCCTGCGCTTCTTGAGTCAGTCGAATTCAAGGATGTCTCGTTTGATTATGAGAATCTTCGCGTATTTGACCAGTTCTCACTCCACATCCCCAAAGGTCAAAAAGTTGGGCTCGTGGGCAGGAGCGGGGCGGGTAAGTCGACGCTCGTCAAGCTCTTGTTGCGTCACTATGACCTCAGTGAAGGGGAGATTACGATCGGAGGGACGAATATAGCGCATGTCTCGAAAGAGCATCTGCGCGAGCACGTCGCCGTGGTACCGCAGGAGCCGCTACTATTCCATCGCACTATTCGAGAAAATATTTCGTATGGGAACCATAGCGCCACGGAAGAGCAGGTGCTAAACGCTGCGACTTTGGCAGAGGCGCACGACTTCATCATGCGGTTGTCTGAAGGGTACGACTCGATGGTGGGCGAGCGGGGCGTGAAGCTCTCTGGCGGGCAGCGCCAGCGCATCGCGATCGCTCGAGCGATACTTAAAGACGCGCCGATCCTTCTCCTCGACGAGGCCACGTCAGCACTCGATAGCGAGAGCGAAGTGGCAGTCCAGAAGGCGCTCTTTAATCTCATGCAGGGCCGTACCGTGATCGCAATCGCGCACCGGCTCTCGACCCTTCGAGCGATGGATAGGATTATTGTGATGGATCAGGGGCAGATTACTGAGGACGGTACTCACGAAGAATTGCTTGAGAAAAAAGGCCTGTATGCGAGCCTCTGGAGTCACCAGGCGAGCGGCTTTCTTGAGGAGTAACGGGTGGTATAGTTGAGGCATGATTTTTAGAAAGGCGACGAACATACGACCAAGTGATATTGGCTCGCTTGTGGCTAACTTGAAGGCTCGTGGGCTCGTCGAGCATGCGTCTGCTGACCTTGGTCTTATCCTGGGGACGCCGCGCACAGTCTATATCGGTGTCGATCCAACGGCCGACTCGATGCACGTGGGCCATTTGGCTTGGATTCTTCTGATGAAGCGCCTTGGCGAGATGGGGCACAAACTCATTTTCCTTGTGGGTGGTGGGACCGGTGCGATCGGTGACCCAAAAGAGAAGGGAGAGAGAGTTCTTCTTGATGAGAAAACCGTGGCTGCTAATACGCTCGCGCTCAAACGGCAGCTCAAGAGTATTCTCGGTCGGACGCCATTTACTCTTGTCGATAACGCTGACTGGCTCGACAAGCTCAAACTGATCCCGTTCTTGCGGGATATCGGTAAGCACTTCACGATCAATGATCTAACGAAGCGTGAGGTTATTCGACGTCGTCTCGATGCTCCTGACGAGAGTATTTCTTTTACGGAATTTTCGTATTCGCTTCTGCAGGGCTACGATTACCTAGTGCTCAACCAAAGGTACAAGGCAGATCTCCAGGTGGGCGCCTCAGATCAGTGGACGAACATCCTTTCGGGCGTTGATTTAATACGCAAAAAGGAGGGGAAGGAGGTCTATGCCTTTACGATCCCTCTGGTTACCGACTCGTCGGGCAAGAAGTTCGGTAAGAGCGAGGGTAATGCTGTGTGGCTCGATGCAGAAAAGACTTCACCGTTTAGGTTCTATCAGTTCTGGATCAATTTGCCTGACGATAAGATTGGCGATTATCTCAATATCTATACATCGCTCTCTCCTCAAGAGATTGAAACCGTGATGGTAAAGCACCGCGAAGCGCCACAGGATCGCGAGGCGCAGGAGCTGCTCGCGCGTCTCGTGACCGAGACGGTGCACGGCCCAGCGGCCACCGCTCAGGCCGCGGCGGCTACCGACGCGCTCTTTGGTCACACGGCGTTTGGCGAGCTCTCGCGTGAAGCGCGTCAGGTGGCGCTCGCTGAGGCGCCCTCGGTCACGCTCTCGCGGCGCGAGGTGGAAAGCGGAGTGTCGCTCGCAGATATCCTGGTACAGGGCGGCATGGCGACGAGTAAGGGCGAGGCGCGCCGACTGATCGAAGGGAAGGGAATTATGCTCGGCGATATGCGTATGGAGAACGTAGACCAAGAGGTCCATCTTGGCGATTTTAAGGACGGTTATACGCTCGTGCGTAAGGGTAAGCAGGGTGTGCTCGTGCTCATGTTGAAATAACAAAAGCCGCTTTAAAGCGGCTTTTGTCACTGGTGCGCCGGGGAGGATTCGAACCTCCGTAGCCCGAAGGCGACAGGTTTACAGCCTGTTGTAATTGACCACTCTACCACCGACGCGACAGTACTCACTATAGCGGATATAGCCCATATATCAAGATTATTGTGGCTGGGCGAAGATGTATCGGTACGCAATAAAGCTCTCGATCCCAATGAGGGAAGAAGCGGCTACGTGGGCGAGGAGGTAGTAGAGTTCAACACGATCGACAAAGACATACATCAACGTCGTATAGAGGGCAAGGTTTACGACACCAACCAGCGCGAAGGGGAGGAATCCGTGCGAGAGGCGAGTGCCGCGCACCTTAAAGGTCCAGTGTTTCTGAAGGTAGAAGTTGTAGCAGAGGGCGATCGTGAAGGCGATGGCCGACGAAGAGAGGTACCAGATACCGAGGAGCGACGTCGTGACGAAGAGGAGAATAAAACTGAGCGTTGCTGCGCTTACGCCCACGATGACAGAACGAGCCGCCTGACGATGGTCAATAGATTTAAATAAAAACATGTCGCTACTCTAACATGGCAATGAGTTCATCTAAAAAACATTGCCGACACTCTATGCTTCGTCTATTACTATGACTAAAAAGACTTCAGCACAGATCGTCGCTGGTGTGGGGGCTGGACTCGCCGCAGTGGGTGCAGCGGGCTACTACTTCTACGCGAGCTCTCGTGCGAAGAGTCACCGTAAAATCGCCGCCCGATGGGCAACCACTATGAAAAACGAAGTTGTCCGTGATGTGAAAAAATTAAAAGACCAAATCACTGCTCAGGATATCGCTCTCATTGTCGATAGTGTGGCGAAAGCATATGAGGGTACGCGCTCTAAGACGACTACGGCGGTTAAGCGAGCGGCAGCAGAACTCAAACGAAACTGGGAACTGGTTCGTGATGAATCGCTCGGGACTCAAAAATATGCTCCCGTAAGGATAAAAGCCTCGCATTCTAAAGCCGCAAAAGCTCGCAAGAGTACAAAACGCCGGGTGCCGACCCGCACGCGCCCTCGCCGCTAACACGGCAGAGAATATGGTATTCTGGGGCGATGAGCGAAAAGCCCGTCCTTATTACTGGTATCAAGCCGACCGGTGACCTCCATATCGGCAACTATTTTGGCGCGATCCGCCCCGCGGTCGAACTCATTAAAGAGAGAAAGTATAAGTCGTATCTTTTTGTCGCCGACTATCACGCGTTAAACACGATGCAGGACGCCGAGGAGATGCGTCGGCGCACTCGAGAGATCGTGATGGCGTATCTTGCTGCGGGACTCGACCCGGAGGAGGTGGTGCTCTTCAAGCAGTCAGATGTGCCAGCGCACACGGAGCTCTGCTGGATCTTCGACACGATCACCACCATGCCGTACCTGCAGCGCGCGCATGCGTACAAAGATGCCGAGGCGAAGAATCACGAGATCAGTGTCGGCACCTTCAACTATCCACTCCTGATGGCGGCCGACATTCTCCTCTACGACGCGGCGGTGGTGCCGGTAGGACAGGACCAGAAGCAGCACATCGAGATCGCGCGCGACACCGCCGAGAAGTTTAATCGCGTATACAAAACCGAAGTTTTTAAACTCCCCCAGCCACACATCATGCCTGATGTGGCTGTCGTGCCCGGTACCGACGGGCAGAAGATGAGTAAGAGTTACGGGAACGTGATCCCCCTGTTCTCGACTCGCGAAGTGCTCACGAAGGCCGTGATGAGTATCGTGACGAACTCGTCAGAGGGTCGCCCTGAGAACCTTTTCAATATCCACAAGCTCGTGCGGGCGGAGCGTGAGCTCGAGGCGCTTTATGCCGAGCACGCGGCAAGCTTCAAAACCCTTAAAGAAATGCTTGTCGAAGATCTCGACCGGTACCTCGCCCCCATGCGTGCCAAGTACGAAGAGCTCAAGGAGAACCCACCAATTATCGAAGATGTCCTCGCCGCCGGTCGTCTCGAAGCCCGTGCGGTCTCCGAGGCCAAAATGGATCAGGTACGTAATGCCATCGGAGTCGCATAGCGACTATTGACAGATCAGATATATAGTTATACTATCTCATACAGGTCCGAAGTTTGGAACGATTCAGGAGGTGTCTCATGTCGAGACTCATTTACCGTGATAAAAAGGGGAAACTCGAGATTATCTGCGGTAAGCCCGTGGAGAAAGTCATCGAGCATGCCGTGGAGCTGGCAGCCGAAGAACTGAAGACCCTGGTCTTCAGTTCAAACGGCGTTCAGCTGACCGTAGCTCCGGATTCAGATCCGGTGCTGCTCTATCGCGACTGGAATCGCGCTCTCTCAGGGTACATAAAGAAGAGTGTCGGTCCTTATCCCAGCCTGGTGCTGTCGCGTGAAGACGCCGCTCGGGATGCGTTCCTCTGCGCGAAGAACGAGTTGCACTACCAGAAAGGAGCTGTCACTCGTGCGCAGAAAGAGCTTCGCCGCCGTCAGGGCGTTCTCGAGCGCGCAAAGGCCAAGTATGAAGCTCTTCGCGACAAGGGTCGCAAGGCCCGTCGCCCGTAACGTCAGGCGCGCAGGGGATCGAAAGATCCTCCTGCGCGCCTTTTCTTTTTATGTTATTTTGGGAGGAATATGGAACGAACACTTATTAAAAATCTGGGGCAGAAGGTAGGGGAGACTGTTTCTATAAGCGGCTGGGTCGATGTGCGTCGCGACCAGGGTAAGATGGTCTTCTTTGACTTCCGCGATCGCTCGGGCAAAGTGCAGGGCGTCGTGCTACCCGGCAGCGACGCGATGGAGGTGGCGAAGGAAACGAAGGTTGAGTATGTGGTGCGCGTGGAGGGCGTGGTCAACAAGCGCCCAGAGAAGAACATCGTCGCAGATAAGCAAAATGGCGACATCGAGCTCGAGGTAAAGGGCCTTGAAGTGCTCTCCGCAGCGGAGGTGCTCCCGTTCCCCAAAGAAGAGGAGGTGAATCTCGATACCTATCTCGACAATCTCCCGCTCACGCTTCGCTCAGAGCGCGGTCGCGCGATATTTAAGGTGCAGGCAGAAATCGCAAATGCGTACCGCGGATTCCTCGGACTTAACGGCTTTGTCGAGTTCCAAGCGCCGAAGCTGATCGGTGACGACGCGGAGGGCGGCGCAAACGTCTTCGAGGTGCCGTACTTCAACGGCAAGACCGCGCACCTCGGCACCTCGCCGCAGTTCTATAAGCAGATCATGGTCGGCGTACTCGAGCGCGTCTACGCTATCGGCAATGTATATCGTGCCGAGAAGCACTCGACCACGCGCCACATCAACGAGTACACCTCGATGGACCTCGAGATGGGCTTTATTAAAGACCACACCGATCTGATGGAGCTCGAAACGCGGCTCATGCACGCGCTCATCAAGCAGCTCGAGATGAACTGCGCGGGGGAGTTTAAACTGCTCGGCGCAGAATTGCCGACGGCTCCGGAAACCTTCCCAACGATGAAGCTCCGCGAAGCACTCGAGCTCATATTTAAAGAAACAGCTCGCGACAATCGCAACGAGCCCGACCTCGAGCCCGAGGATGAGCGGTGGCTCTCGGAGTGGGCCAAGAAAGAGAAGGGGAGTGACTTCATCTTCATCACGCACTACCCGGTCGCTAAGCGTCCGATGTATACGATGGAGGACAGCGAGGATCCGGGCTACACCAAGAGCTTCGATCTTCTCTTCCGTGGTGTCGAGATCACGACCGGCGGTCAGCGACGCCACGAGTACCAGAACCTGATCGACGGGATCAAAATGAAAGGACTCGACCCTGAAAAGTTCTCTTACTATCTGCAGGCCTTTAAGTACGGCATGCCGCCGCATGGTGGATGGGGCATGGGCCTCGAACGCCTTACCCAGAAGATGCTTGGCCTCGCGAACGTGAAGGAGGCGACTCTCTTCCCGCGTGACATCAACCGCATCGACGTACTTCTTTCGACTAACGAAACGCCAGAATGAAGCTGATCTTTAAGAAAGGCTCGATCGATGAAGCGCCGAAGGGATATGTGCGCGTCGAGCTCACTGACGCCGCGAAAGGCGTTAAACGTTTTGTAAAAGAAAAAGAGGTAGAGACATTGGAGCTCGGTATTGGTAAGGACGCGCTCAGCCAGCGGCAGTTTATTATTCTCTGTCGGTCCATCGTTAACGCTGCGAAGGCAAACAAGGTGAAGACGTTTGCGCTCGAGCTGCCCGAGCTCGATGAGGTACGTGCCCAGCTTGCAGCGGAGAATTTTGAGATGGCAAACTTTGAATTCAATCACTTCAAGACGAAGCCGAAGGAGGGCTGGACCGAAGTTGAGGAAATCCTCCTTTACGGTAAGTCGTCAGCAAGTATCGAGGTTGCAGTGAAGAAGGGTCAGGAGATAGGGAAGGGAGTAAACGCCTGTCGCACACTCGCGAACACTCCGGGCGGCGATGTTACCCCGACCACGCTCGCCAAGGCAGCTAAAGACGCCGCTAAAGGGCTGCCAGTTAAGGTCTCGATTCTTGGGGAGAAGGAGATGCAGAAGCTCGGCATGGGCGCCTTGCTCGGCGTAGCCAAGGGCTCGAGTGAGAAGCCGACCTTCACGATTATGGAATACAAGGGTGCGAAGGACGCGCCGATCGTCCTCTGTGGAAAGGGGGTGACGTTCGATAGTGGCGGACTGAACCTCAAGCCGTCGAACTACATCTACGAGATGCACATGGACATGTCCGGTGCAGCCTCGGTGATCCACACGGTCGCGCTTGCTGCCCGCCTGAAACTAAAGAAGCACGTCATTGGCCTTATTCCTTCAGTCGAGAATATGCCGAGTGGGACGGCCTTTCGCCCGGGCGATGTCTTAAAGAGTATGTCGGGTAAGACGATCGAGGTGTTGAACACCGACGCCGAGGGTCGCCTTATCCTCGCTGACGCGCTTACCTACGCGAAGAAGTTTAAGCCCGCAGTGGTAGCGGACGTCGCGACTCTTACCGGCGCCGCGCACGTTGCGCTTGGCAACTACGCGAGCGCGATCATGACCCGCGATGAGAAGCTGCAGGCGCAGGTGCTCGAAGCCGCCGAGAAATCGGGCGACTACGCCTGGCCACTTCCGCTCTGGGACGAGTACGAGGAGATGATAAAAGGAGTCTTTGCGGATATTACGAATTCTTCACCGATTCGCTATGGTGGCGCGATCGAGGGCGGGATGTTCCTCTGGCAGTTTGCTAAAGAGCTCGAGTGTCCTTGGGTTCACATCGACATGGCGCCGCGCATGACAGCGGCACCGGGAGACGAGCTCGCGAAGGGCGCCGCGGGTGCGCCTGTGCGTCTCTTGCTGAAATTTATCGAAGAATACAGTCCGAAGAAGTGATACCATGATGGCACATGCCATTTGAGGTAAAGACGCACGCCTACGAAGGACCGTTTGAAGTGCTGCTCGATCTGATCGAGTCGCGTAAGCTCTTGGTCAACGAGGTCTCACTCGCACAGATCACTGAAGACTTTGTCTCGCACGTGCGTGCACAGCAGGACTTCCCGATGGAGGAAGCGGCTCACTTTATTCAGATTGCTGCTACGCTCCTCCTGATCAAGTCGAAGTCGCTCGTTCCTGATCTCACGCTTACCCAAGAAGAGAACGAGGACGTCGAGGACTTGCAGCGGCGTCTCGCGGCGTACGAGAAGGTGCGCGAGGCTTCGCGTGAGCTGGCCAAAATTTTCGGTAGAAGCGTCATGTTGCCAGCAGGGGAGCGAAAGCCTGAAGTGACCTTCGCCCCCTCGCGCGACTTCACGAAGGATGGGCTCGCCGAAGCGCTCGTGCGCGTATTGAAGGCACGTGAAGAAGTAGAGGCGCTCCCTGAAGCGCGCGTTAAGCCGCTCGTGACGATCGAGGAGATGATGGATCAGCTCGCAAGCCGTGTGCAGAGCGCGATGCAGCTCTCGTTTAAAGAATTTGCCGGCGGAGCCAAGGAGAAGGTGGAGGTGATCGTCTCCTTCCTCGCGCTCCTCGAGCTCGTGAAGCAGGGCGCTGTCGCCGCAGACCAGAAAGAAGAGCATGGCGACATCAACATTAGCCATAATCCAGCACCGCCCTCCTTGCCTCACTACGGCTAGGTTGACTATCCCCAGGTAGTGTTTTATTGCCCGCGTCTCATTCATGAAGACGTTACACTAGGGGCATACACATTTAAATCATTTCATGGCTAAAGCTAAATCCTCTCGACGGGCTCCTTTAATGCGTAAGATGCACAAGATGAGCACGACAACACTCGCCTTCACCGGCGTTGTGCTTATCGGGCTCGCGTATCTCTTTATGTCCTCTACAGCGGCTCTGCAGTCTTCTTCGCTGCTTGCTGCCGTTACTCGCACGGCAACGAACCCTCTTAAGGTGGTTTCGCCAAATGGCGGAGAAGTGTGGGCTAAAGATTCGACGCAGAAGATCCTCTGGACGGGAGGAGGGTCAAACTGGAAGCTCGAAGTATTGCTCAAGAACTCATCTACGACCAACACGGTCGTCACTATTGCATCGAGCACAAGCAATACGGGCGCTATTGCATGGAAAGTTCCCACCACCCTAAGATCTCGCTCTTACAACATCAGGATAAGGTGTACGAATTGTCCGAAAGGGACTAAGGGAGTGACAGACATCAGCGATTCACCGTTCTCAATCACCAGCGTGGTTGGAGCACCAGATCTGGTCGCGGGCATGGTTTCTCCGACTGCGACGATTGCCGGGACAGCCACAGCGTTGTCCTCGTTGGTCACCAATATTGGAAACGCATCCACAGGATCTGGCTTTGGGGTCGTTTTCCAGCTCGCGAGTAGCAGCTTGGGTGCCAACGCGGTAACTATCGCCAATCCCGCGACCACAGCGCTCGCTGGCGGCAGCTCCAGAACCGTATCTTCTAGCTACACCTTTCCTACAGCAGGGACTTATTACGTTCGCGCCTGTGCCGATATGGGATCCACGGGTCTTTCATTTGGTGGCTCTACGTATGCTATATCCGGCGGGGTGATCAACGAATCCAATGAAAACAACAACTGTGGAGCATATACGGCGATCACAGTAACGACGACGAGCAAGACGAGCCTCAACGTAGAATTTGTGTCTGCAAACACCACAGCAAACGTAAGTGATGGCGCGAATGATGATCAAGGGACGTTCCAGATCAGGTACAAGATTACTGCAATCAATGGTGATGTGTACATTCCTACTAAAGCAGACGTAGTGTCAGCCAGTTCTACAATGATTGGAAAGACAGTGGTTACGATTGATCGTAATGGGACGCTGGCACAGACTACGGGTACGGTATCAACGCTGGAGAACATCACAGATAGCACTGTCACGCCAGCCGGTAATTACCTCATAAGGGCTGGAACAACAGAGACGTTTGTCGTCACCACGAGTGTGCAGTTGCCTGCCGTGGGGTCCGCGGGTCAATACCGCATGATGATAGGTGGCATCTGGTGGGGGAGCTCAGACAGCACCCTCCTCAACAATTCCTATAGTGGGGATCTCAGTGCATTCAAAACAAACTATCTATATCTCAACTAAGACCTTGCGTCCCCACGCGCCGCGTTGCAGGGGAGGGGAGAGACGGCTAAAATAGGGGGAATGTTAAGCCTCGGAGCCTCTATTGAAGCGGTCTTGTTCGCCTCGGGTGAACCAATGAGTAAGAAGAACCTCCGCGCCCTCCTCGGCGGGGTGACGAACGCCGAGCTCATATTCGGACTGCGGGAGCTCGAAGAGGCACTTAAGGGAAGGGGTCTCGCGCTTGTCGAGACCGATGAGGAGGTCGAGCTGCGCACCGCACCTGAAGCGACCGACATCGTGAAGAAGCTGCGCGAAAGTGAACTCTCTCGCGACCTCGGCAAAGCTTCGCTCGAGACGCTGGCGGTCATCGCGTACAAGGCCGGATCGACCAGAACGGAGATCGACTGGGTACGCGGGGTTAACTCAGGTGCCTCGATGCGCACGCTCCTCCTCCGTGGTCTCATCGAAGGGGTTGAAGATCCGAACGACAAACGTCGGGTTCGCTACAGCCTCACCCCCGACGCGCTCGCTCACCTGGGCATCTCGCGCGCAGGAGACCTGCCGCGTTACGAGGAACTGTCTGCTGGCGCCCAGGCGGTGGTAGAGGCGAGCGAGACAGCGGCGGAAGCGACAGCATAATCATGGACTGGGAATCACTTCGAGATCTGACATTCAGAACACGCGCGATGCGCGAGATCGGGATCGCTCTTGTCTCGGCCTCGGTGGTCCTCGCACTCTTCGTCTTTCTCCCGATTAAGTTTGATACGTCCTCGGAAAACCCAGTGACGGTCACCAATGTAAATGATCGACCCAAGGTGATCGAGAACGCCTTCGCACAAGTCCCGCTCCATGCGAAGGCAGCGATTGTCTATGACCTCGTCACCGGCGAGACGCTCTATGCGAAAAATGCTGACGCGCAGCTCCCGCTCGCTTCGCTCACGAAGCTCCTCGCGGTCTACGCGGCACTCGACACGCTCGCGCCGAACACGCCGGTGACGATCTCTCCGACTGCTACAGAAGTCGAGTATCCAAAGGCTTTTTCTGCAGGGCAGGTGCTCGCTCTTGGCGATCTCTCGCGCCTGACACTGACCGCTTCGCTTAATGACGGCGCAGCAGCGATCATCGAGACTGTGGCAGAGCAAAAACAGGTTTCAGAGGGGGAGGCGCTCGGACAGGCGGTGACGAACCTCAATCTCTCTCAGACCTTTGCGCTTAATGGCAGCGGGCTCGATATGAGCCAGACGCTCTCGGGTGCCTACGGGTCTGCTCGAGACATGGCACGTCTCGCGGGAGCGCTGGTCAACAAGGCGCCAGAGATCGCGGCTGCCACCGCGAAGAGCAAGGCCACAGCGAGGAGTCAGGGTGGAACAAGTTACCAAGTGGCGAACACCGACCCGCTCGTAGATAGCATTCCGAACCTGCTGCTCTCTAAGACCGGATTTACCGATCTTGCCGGAGGCAATCTCGCGCTCGTGATCGACGTTGGCATTAATCATCCGGTGGCGATCATCATCCTCGGCTCCTCGAAGGAAGCACGCTTTACTGACGGGAGCGCGCTCATCGCCTCGACGTACGCCCACTTCGCCGGAGTTCCTTCGCTATGAGCGACATACTTAAAGTTTTTATCCCCGCATCCACCGCGTTTGCGGTAGGGATCCTCTGTGCGCCCATCCTCACGCACTACCTCTACAAGTACAAGGTATGGAAGAAGTCAGTGGGAAAGACGGCTCTGGACGGCACTCGTGCCGTCGAGTTTGAGAAGCTGCGCACTGAAGTGCATGCCGGCACCGAGACTTCAACCCCGCGCATGGGCGGCATTCTCATTTGGGCCACAGTTGCGCTCGTGACGGGCGGTATATGGCTGCTCGCGCGGCTTGCGCCGGGTTCAGTATTTGAGAAGCTCGACTTCTTAAGTCGTAGTCAGACCTGGATCCCGCTCTTCACGCTCCTCACGGGCGCTCTCATGGGCTTCGTGAACGATCTGCTCGACGTGCGTCCGTCTGGTGAGCGCGGCGTGCCACTCAAGGCACGCCTTATGTTTGTGGTCCTGATCTCCTCCTTTATCGGATGGTGGTTCTACTTCAAACTTGGAGTAACGTCACTTGGTATACCAGCCGACGGTGTACTCGAGATCGGCGTGCTCACGATACCGCTCTTTATCGCCATTACGCTCTTACTCTATGCGGGCGGGGTAATCGATGGAATCGACGGCCTCTCGGGGGGCGTGTTTGGTGCCGCCTTCACCGCATACGCTGGTATCGCGTACTTTCAGAGTCAGACAAACTTGGCGGCCTTTTGTGCAACGCTTGCGGGTGCGATCCTCGCGTTCCTCTGGTTTAACATTCCTCCTGCACGCTTCTGGATGACTGAAACAGGCACCATGGGTCTTACGATGACTCTGGCGGCTGTCGCGTTTCTGACGGACACGTTGGGTGGGGGATACGGCGTAGCCGCTCTCCCGGTGATTGCGCTTCCGCTCGTAGCGACCGTACTTTCAAACGTGGTTCAAGTGGTTTCGAAACGTTTTTGGGGAAAGAAAGTTTTTCGTATTGCGCCGCTCCACCACCATTTTGAAGCAATAGGATGGCCTTCGTATAAAGTCACAATGCGCTACTGGATTATCTCGATCATGTCAGCAATTGCTGGGGTGACGATCGCGCTTTTGAAGTGATATGAGGCTTCTTCGCGGCGACCGAGTCTTTGTCTTCCTTGTGCTCGGGGTATCGCTTGCAGGACTCGCGATTTATTCATCCGCGGCGCTTGGTCTCCTCGCACGTGAAAACAGCACTGTCTCGCAGGACATTCTCCTCCAGTCGGGCTTAGGTTTTGGGCTTGGCCTTGTTGCGCTCATGGTCGTCCGGTCGGTCCCGCTTGCGTATATAAAGCAGATGGCGCCGTATGTGTACGGCCTAACGCTCCTCTTAACTGCGCTGGTGTTTGTTCCGGGAATTGGATTCAATGCTGGCGGCGCGACGCGCTGGATCAATCTCGGCTTCACCACCGTGCAGCCAGCAGAATTCTTGAAGATCGGGTACGTGCTCATGTTCGCGTCCTGGCTCGCCACGCACGCGCGCGAACTCAATAATCCCAAGAAGGGCGTGCTGCCGTTTCTCGGATTTCTTGCGGTGCCGGTCCTCTTGCTCCTCTTGCAACCGAACACTTCGACGACGATGTTGCTCGCCATGACCGGCGCGACGATGTACTTCGTCGCGGGCGCGCCGTGGCGAGACTTCGGCATATTCGCGATTGGGCTAGCGTGTGTCTTCGTGGCGATCCTGATCGCGCGTCCGTATGTGCTCGAGCGCGTAAAGACCTTTATGGATCCTACCCAGAACTCGCTTGGAAGTGGGTATCAGATCCAGCAGGCCATGATCGCGATAGGTTCGGGTGGGCTTCTTGGGCGCGGCTTTGGACAGAGTGTCGAGAAGTTTAACTATCTCCCTGAGCCCGCGGGCGACTCGGTGTTCGCCGTGTTTGCCGAGGAAACCGGTTTTGTCGGAGCGATCGCGCTGCTTCTCGCGCTCGTGGCGCTCGTTGCCCGGGGCGTGGTGATCGCTTCGCACTCGCGCGACCTGTTTGGCGCGTTGGTGGCGCTTGGATTTTCTGCGCTGATCATCATTCAGGTCTTTATCAATATCTCAGCGATGGTTGGGATCATTCCGCTTACGGGTCTACCGCTTCCGTTTGTCTCCCACGGGGGTACGGCGCTCCTTGCCACTTTTGTCATGTGTGGACTGATCTTAAACGTGGCCTCGCATAAGCGAGCGTAAACTCTGGTATTGTTAAGCGTATGACTATCGTTTTTACCGGAGGGGGAAGTGGGGGACACTTCTATCCGATCATCGCTATTGCCGAGGCGATGAATGATGTCGTACGAGAAGAACATTTGATCGAGCCGATCTACTACTACTTGGCTCCCGAGCCTTTTGACCAGAACGCGCTGTTTGAAAACGGTATCGCGTTTATCAAGATCCCCGCAGGGAAGCGTCGGCGCTACTGGTCCATAAAGAATTTTACTGATCTCTTCGTCACGCTCTCAGGCTTTATCGCTTCAGTAGTAACGCTCTTTCGTATCTATCCAGATGTGGTGGTAAGCAAGGGTGGCTACGTGAGTGTCCCGGTGGTGCTCGCCGCGCGGCTCCTGCGTATTCCTGTCATCATCCACGAGTCAGACAGTAAGCCCGGGAAGGCGAACCTCATGGCGGCGAAGTTCGCGAAGAAGATTGCGATCTCGTTTGAGAGTGCGGCGGAATTCTTCCCGAAGCGGGTCCAGAACAAGATTGCGCGTACCGGGATCCCGATCCGTAAGGCGATCCTGCGCACCGAGCTCGAAGGAGCGCGTCAGTACCTCAAGCTCGAGCCAGGGATACCGACTATCGTGGTCCTCACAGGCTCTCTCGGAGCGGTGCGTCTAAACGACGCGATGGTGAGCTCGCTTCCCGCACTGGTCCCGTTCGCTAACGTCATCCACCAGACAGGTCCAAAAAATATTAAAGATACCGAAGCGCTCGCGCAGGTGGTCCTCGGTGATGATCCTCACACGAGCCGCTATCACCCCGTCGGCTTCTTAAACGAGCTTTCGTTGCAGCGCGCTGGAGGCGTGGCGGATCTTATCATTGCGCGCGCAGGGGCTACGACGATCGCCGAGATTAGCCTCTGGAAGAAGCCGGCGATTCTGATCCCCATTCCCGAGTCGGTGAGCCACGATCAGCGTAGTAACGCCTACTCCTACGCGCGTACGGGCGCGGCGGTCGTGATCGAAGAAGAAAACCTTACTCCGCACCTGCTCGCGTCAGAAATACAGCGGATCATTAAAAACAAGGAGCTCGCAGAGAAGATGGGTGCCGCCGCGGCGGGCTTCACCGATCCAGACGCGGCAAAGATCCTCGCGCAAGCAGTGCTCGCGATCGCCCTTAAGCACGAGGGCGCATAGGTTATGGTAGTCACGCGCATTCCGCCATCTCCAACGGGTCGTTTACATATCGGCACGGCACGCACGGCACTCTTCAACTATCTTTTCGCGAAGCATGAGGGAGGTACGGTCATCTTCCGCAGTGAAGACACCGATCGCGCCAGGAGCAAAAAGGAGTTTGAAGACGAGATCGTCGCGGGCCTTTCGTGGCTCGGGCTCTCCTGGGATTCATTCTCGCGCCAGAGCGAGCGAGGCGCGCGCTACAACGAACTTCTCGAACAGTTGGTGAGAGAAGGGAAGGCCTACGTCTCACGCGAGCCCGCTAAAGATGATCCTTCACGCGAGGTCGAGGTGATCCGTCTTAAGAACCCGGGCACGTCGATCACGTTCGCCGACTTGGTTCGTGGTGACATCACCTTCGACACTGCAGAACTGGGCGATTTTGTCATAGCACGCTCGCTCACGGATGCGCTCTATCATTTCTCGGTTGTTGTTGACGACATGGACGGTGGCGTCACGCACGTGATCCGCGGAGAAGATCATATTTCCAATACACCGCGGCAGATTCTCATTCAAGAAGCCCTCGGTGCTGCGCGGCCTGCGTATGCGCACCTTCCGCTCATTCTCGACGAGAAACGCGCCAAGCTCTCCAAGCGCAGCGGCACGGCAGTATCCATGGCTGATTATCAGGCCGAAGGATTCCTGCCCGAGGCGATCGTGAACTACCTTGCACTCCTGGGCTGGAACCCTGGTACGGGCGAAGAATACTTTTCTCTTGAGCAGCTCGTAGAGAAGT
The DNA here is from genome assembly GCA_964607655.1 of uncultured Candidatus Saccharibacteria bacterium. Lineage (GTDB taxonomy): Bacteria > Patescibacteriota > Minisyncoccia > Phycocordibacterales > Phycocordibacteraceae > C7867-001. Next base: position 161,802 of record CAZSKX010000001.1, read on the forward strand.
TCTCGCTTGAAGGTGTGCAGAAAGGTGGCGCGAGCTGGGATCGTACTAAACTCCTTTCGGTCAACCAGCACTGGCTGCGCAAATTGTCAGAAGATGAGTTTATCGCACAGGGCGACTTCGGCACTTCTGACCCGGTCATGCTGCGCAAGGTAGTGCCACTTCTTAAAGATCGTGCACACACCTTCGGTGAGGCGGCAGATATGCTCGCGGGAGAGCTGAGCGGCTTCTTTTCTGAACCAGAGCTCGATAAAGACAAGCTTCTCGCCAAGGAGCCTACAGACCGCCCGGGCCTCACGATCTTGGCTCTAGAAGCCCTTCTAGAGGCTGTAAAAGCCTTGCCTGACGCCGCTTCAGTCGAAGGGGTAAAGGAGGCGCTTATGCCGCTCGCCGACGCAGAAGAGGCAAAGGGGAAGGGGGGCAGGGGAGGGGTGCTTTGGCCCTTACGCTATGCGCTCTCGGGGCAGGAACGTTCACCGGACCCGTTTACTCTGGTCGCACTGCTTGGTAAGGATGAAGCGGTAAAACGGATCGGAAAAGCTATTGGTATACTAGAGTGAATGATTCGTCACGCACTGTCGTTACTCTTGGTGGTCGGAGTGTGTTTCGGTGGTGCGCTATCGCTCGCGCAAGAGGCGCGTGCCGCTACGGCAGAGGAGATCAAAGCACAGATCGACCAGCACAACTCACAGATCAAAGCGCTCGAGGCTGATATTGCCAAGTATCAACGCGAGCTCGACGCACTCGGTTCTCAGAAGAATACTCTGCAGTCGACGATTAGCGGGCTCACCATCACCCAGAAGCAGCTGGCGAGTAAGATCCAAGTGAGTCAAAATAATATCGCTTGGGTAAATAAAGAAATCGGCAAACTAACCCTCTCCATCGGAGACAAGGAGGCGGCGATCACCACCAGCCAAGTAGCGATCGGGAAGGCTCTCCGTTTAATAGCAGAAGCAGATAACGTCTCGCTTATTGCACAGGTTGTCTCGGCAGATAACATTAGCGAGGCTTGGCAGCGCGCTGACGAAGCGGTCCAGTTTAATCGCGCACTGGGCGAGAACATTGCAAGCCTGCGTACGGTGCGTACCGAGCTCTCGAGCAACCGCGATGAACAACAAGAAAAAAGAGAAGAACTCATCTCGCTGCAGAAGGTTCTCGCTCAGCAGAAGCGCTCGGTAGACGCGAACAAGCTCGCACAACAACAGCTCCTCACGCAGACTCAAAACAAAGAAGCCAACTATCAAGCGCTTATCGCGCAGAAGAAGGCGGCCGAAGCCTCTTTCGCACAGCAGCTCGTCACGCTCCAAGAGCAGCTGAACCTCATCGTGAATCCCGGATCGCTGCCGCGGGTAGGGAAGGGGGTGATCAGTTGGCCCTTCACGCTAGCGTTTATGAATAACTGCGCTACGCGTAGCGGATATTTTGGTAATAAATTCTGCGTCACACAGTACTTTGGCAATACGCCGTTCTCGACCGCTAATCCGCAGGTCTACAACGGCAAGGGACACAACGCGATCGACATCGCGGCGCCGATCGGCACGCCGGTGGTCGCGGCGCTCTCGGGAACCGTTTTGGACACGGGCAATACCGACCTTGCACGCGGCTGTTACTCATTCGGTAAGTGGGTGATGATTAAACACAACAACGGATTAAATACGCTCTATTCGCACCTCTCGACAATCGACGTGGGGAAGGGGCAGCAGGTGGGAACCGGACAAACCATCGGGCTGTCGGGCATGACCGGCTACGCCACCGGCCCACACCTCCACTTCGGCGTATACGCCACTGAAGGAACGCAGATCATGACGCTTGGACAGTTCCGCAATGCCACGGGCGGCTGTGCCAACGCCAAAATGCCCGTCGCCACTCTCACCGCGTACCTCAACCCGATGTCGTACCTCTAATAATGGAACTCAAAATCTTACAGTGGAATATAGGCGGTGGGTTCATCCGAAATGCAGAAGACGACGTCATGACTCCTGGGATTTATTGCCATGACAATTTTCAATGCGTTATTGACTTCGTTAAACAAACACAACCTGACATAATCGCCCTCCAGGAGTCGCACGCAAAAGAGGAAGGTGTACAGGCCGAGCAGTTAGCAAAGGCTCTTGGATATACCTCTTGGGTTAATGACCCCTGTGACGACTCGCACATAGATCCCGCAGCTAAACTGTCGCAATCGATCATTTCTCGCTTTCCAATTACTTCGCATCGATTCGACTCGTTTCTCAATCCGCACTGGACGCGGCAAGAGGGAGAGAATAAGTACCATTCTCACGAGAAAGGCATGACCACCTGTGAGCTGTCTGTCGACAACAGCACATTAGTCGTCCAGACGCTTCACGCCGTTCCGTTCAATAACTTCTTTAGCGTTCATCCAGGCAGCCCCGAGGCCGAGCCGGTGCGTGCTAGTATGGCAGTCTGTGTGCGGCCACGCGATGGTCAGTCATATGTATTGGCGGGAGATTTTAATATTGATCAAGGGCCATTGTCCGATTTTTTCCCGACACTGAAGGAAAAGGGGATAGAGGAGTTCGAACTAGATACACCAACAACTCCCAAGGGACGACATTTTGATCACGTCCTTTATCGTGACCTCACACCGGTAAGCATCAGTTCTGATCAAACTGTATTAACCGATCACTATCCAGTTATCGCAACATTTTCTTTTTAGTTTTGCGCAGTATGAAGATCGCTCTTGGCGAGCCGAGATTTATACAGGAGAGTAGGGGAGTCACCGATTTCAACATTGTATACTTAGCTCATGCTTAAGCTCATCTTCTGGATCGTCATACTCGCGCTCGCGCTCTCATACTTTGGCATCTCGATCCAATCCATCATCAACTCCCCTACTGGCCAAGAGAATTTTGGCTACCTCCTTTCATTGTTCCAAATCGGTTGGGAATGGCTCAAGGGATTCTTCTTAGGAATCTATTCTTTCATCACGGGATTGTTTTAGGTCCTAAACGCTGCAGGGTAGTGAGATAGACATTCGTATCAGCCGATAAGCGCTATAGGAATCCCTGGAATAAGTGCGCAAAAGGTATATTGTGCGCACTTTAGCTACAGCGGAGAGGGGCTCTCTCGAGCCCAATCCCTGCTCTACCCCGGCCTATAGGGCCGTAAAATGGCCGCTAGCAGTTAACGTGTGACGTTATGTACTCGAACGCCTCGTCTACACTGTCGACGAGCTTATAGAGCTCCATGTCCTTCTCGTCGATCGCCTTACGATCCTCATATACGGTCTTTTGGATAAAGTCTAAGAGAGGCTCCCAGTAATCCTTACCAAATAGGACGATGGGCACCTTACGGACCTTGCCGGTCTGTACGAGGGTCAGGATCTCAAAGAATTCGTCCAAGGTGCCAAATCCTCCGGGGAAACATACGTACACCTCAGAGGCATATACGAGCATCACTTTTCGTACGAAGAAATGGTCGAAGCCGTAACGTTCGGTGACATAGGGATTGTAGTGTTGTTCGTGTGGAAGGTTGATGTTCAGACCGACTGATGGGCCACCTGCTTCAAAGGCTCCTTTATTTGCGGCCTGCATCACGCCCATCGAGCCGCCGCTGATGACCGCGAAGCCGGCCTTAGAGAGGCGCTGAGCCAGCTCGTAGACTTGAGCATAGGTGTGGGTGTCTGGTGCCGTTCGTGCGCTACCGAAAAAGGTAACAGCTAGGCCATATTTCTTTAATAAGTCAAAGCCTTCGACAAACTCGGCCATGATGCGGAAGAGACGCCACGACTCCATCTGGCGTGGCTTACAGACAAGGAGCGGGCGTTCGCCGGCGGCAGGAAGGGAACGCTGCCCTTCGTGGACAGCTTTAGAGAGTTGATCGCCGACCGCTTGAGGATCCATCGCTCAAGTATAGCACCCTGCCCTGCCCTCCTATTGCGTTTTTACCCAAGTTTTGCTATAGTTCAGGCCATAATCTAGAGCAATATGGCATCGACAAAAGCAGGCGGAACAGCGAAAAATCTAAACACATCAAACCCCAAATACTTGGGGGTTAAGCTTGCCGATGGCCAGGCGGCCCGTATCGGTAACGTGATCGTGCGCCAGCGCGGTACGAAGATCGAGGCTGGTAAGAATGTAAAGGTTGGCCACGACCACACCCTCTTCGCGATGGCAGACGGTACCGTCCACTTCCGCACTGCTCGCAAGACCGCCTTCACAGGCAAGATTTCTCGCAAGAAAGTCGTCGACGTCCTCGCGGCATAAACGGTCGAATCGTAAGTAAGAAAATGCCCTTCGAGGGCATTTTTGCTATACTCTGACCAATGCTCTCTGCAGCTCCTTTTATAGCGGTTGGTATTATCACGCTTCTTGCGGCGATGAGCCCTGGACCAGATTTTGCCGTCGTAGCGAAGAACAGTTTGATCGGTTCGAGAAAGGTTGGCCTCGCGACCGCGCTCGGTATCGAGCTCGGCATCTGGGTGCACTTGGCTTATATTTTGGCCGGGGTTGGTCTTATCGTCTCACAATCGATAATGCTCTTCTCGGTTATTAAATACTTGGGAGCACTCTACCTCTTGTATATGGGTGTTAAACTCTTGTTCGCAAAAAAGGAGAATCATGAGTCACATGAGCCGCTCCCGACAGAGGAACTGTCAGCGTGGGCGGCCTTTCGAGAAGGATTCTTCACCAACGTTCTTAATCCGAAAGCGACGCTGTTTTTCCTCAGCGTATTTACCCAGATTGTCGAGCCGTCGACGCCGTTTTTTGTTCAGGCCCTGATAGGCGTGGAGGTGGCGGTGGTTGTAGGAATCTGGTTCATGCTGCTCTCGCTGTTTATCACCTACGGCCCCGTAAAAGGCGTCTTTAAGAGAGTGCATCACTACGTGATGAAAGTTATGGGCGGAGCACTTATTCTCTTTGGTATTAAACTCGCCGTTGCGACGAATCGGCAGTAATAATTAGAAAACCCCCGGCCGCACGTGTGCGGCCGGGGGTTTTCTTTAAGCATTACTCAGCCTCGATAGTGATCGAGAACTTTCCAAACGTTTCGCCGGCAGAGACCGGGATCTCAAAGGTGCCGAGCTCCTTGATCGGCTTCTCGAGCTTGATGACTTCCTCGGGAAGGTCGATGCGTGCTTGCTCCTTGGCAGCTGCGCTGATCTCAGGAGTGCCGACAGCGTCGTAGAGGTGCCCCTTATCGTTGGCCTTCATCTTAATCACGATGCGAGCCTCGGCGAGTGACGCGATGTTCTGCTCGAGGAGCTTGTGGTCGAGCTCCTTGCGGGCTACTGCAGCTGTTACGCGGGTGCCGGCGGTCTTCATGGCGCCTATGGTTGCCGCGATAGCGAGCTTCTTAGGGATCAAATAATTAAGTGCGTAGCCGTCGGCTGTAGAGACCGTCTCGTAGGCGCGGCCAATTCCCTTCACGTCTTTAGTTAAAACAACCTTCATATATATTGAATTATCTGCTCACAGTACCCTACTACTTCCCTGTCGTCAAAAATTGTACGGCACGAGCCATCTGGGGGTCTTCTTCGGCGGCCACTTGTTCGGGACTGACGGGGACGACGATATCAGGCGTGATGCCGTTACCCATGATCCAGTGTCCGCTCGGTGTCACCCAGCGCGCGATGGTGATCTTCAGTGAACCGTCGTGAAGCGGGATCAGCTGCTGCACTGAGCCTTTGCCAAAGGTATGTGTCCCGATCAGGGTGGCGACCTTGTGGTCTTTGAGTGCGCCGGCGACGATCTCAGAGGCCGAAGCAGACCCGCCGTCGATGAGGACCACGACTTTTGTTCGCTTCGGTAAGTCGTTGAAGCCGAGGCTGGTGTGGACGTCGTTTTCTTGTTTACCGCCGAAGTCTTCGGTAACGACCGTTGCTCCTCGTGGCAGGAAGTGGCTGGTGATGTTTACCGCAGCCTCAAGGTAACCACCGGGATTACCACGGAGGTCGACGACGAGCTTGGTGCTCCCCGAGGCCTTGAAGCGACTCAGTGCTTCGTTGAAGAGATTTACTGAGCTCGCCGTGAATTCGTAGAGGGCGATATGGTAGACGCCGCTTTTTTCGTCGAGTCCATCCTCGGTCTGGGGTACCTGGATGCGCGCGCGGACAATCTCGACGTTAAGTAATTTACCGCTGCGCACGATCGTAAGTGCGACGGTGGTGCCGATCGGTCCGCGGATCCGGCTCACCGCCTCCTCGATCGAGAGACCTTCGGTCGGCTTTTTATCGATCGCCACGACCTGGTCGCCAGCCTTGACCCCGGCGGTGTCGGCGGGCGTGCCCTTAAGAGGAGTGATGACGGTAAGCACGTTGTTTTTAATATCGATCTCCATACCTACCCCACCGAAGCTGCCGCTAATCGATTCGTTAAAATCCTTTGATTCCTTAGGAGGAAGGAAGGCGGTGTACGGATCGCCATACGAGTCGGCCAAGCCTCGGATCGCGCCATAGATCATGTCCTGGTTACTCGGCAGAGTCGATGACGAGTGCGTGATGACGTAATTATTTCGAAGCGCGTTCCACGCCTTCCAGAAGTCGGCAAGATTGACTGACTGGTCAGGCGTTGGATCGAGACCATCACCGACGAGCGGGAGGTTATTGATCACTGCGGCCGTGCCGCTGGTTCCTCCGACGAGCAGTCCCGTACCAAACGCGACTGCCGCGACGAGCGCGAGGGAGACACTCTTTATCGCGATGTTTTTATACAGGCGGCCTTCCATAGAACGTGTGCTTATAAGTCTATCATACCCGTGATATTCTCTTGGTATGTCCTGGTTCTCGAAGCTTATTGGCCGAGGCGATGTTCCTGCCGCTCGTCCGGTTCAAGTCTTCTTTACCAATACGCTCTCGGGAAATAAGGAAGTGTTTGTCCCCCAGCGCGCAGGAGTCGCGCTTATGTATAGCTGTGGCCCAACAGTTTACGGCCCGGCACACGTGGGCAATCTGCGCTCCTACGTCTTCTCAGACACGATCGCGCGTACCCTCACCTTCGCCGGGTATCGCGTCAGGCGCGTGATCAATATCACCGACTTCGGCCACCTTGTCTCAGATGGTGACGAGGGAGAAGACAAGATGACGAAAGGATTGAAGCGAGAAGGCTTAGAACTCACGCTCGAGAATATGCGCGTACTCGCGGAGCGTTATGTCGCGAACTTTATCGATGATCTGGAGGCGCTCAACATCGATACCAATGACATTACGTTCCCGCGCGCAAGCGACTATATCGCTGAGCAGATCGCCTTGATACAGACCCTTGAGCAAAAGGGTTATGCCTACCGCACCAAGGACGGCGTCTACTTCGATACGGCGCGTTTCCCCCACTACGGCAAGCTCGGCAGCGTCGATCTCGACGCACAGCAAGAAGGTGGTCGGGTGAAGCAGACTAAAGAGAAGCGTAATCCCGCAGACTTCGTACTCTGGAAGCCCGACAGGAAGCTGGGCTGGCAGAGCCCTTGGGGGCTCGGGTTCCCGGGTTGGCATATCGAGTGTTCGGCGATGAGTCGTGCACTGCTCGGGAACGAGCTCGATATCCATACCGGCGGAGAAGACCATATCAAGGTGCACCACAACAATGAGATCGCGCAGTCAGAGGCAGCGAGCGGTCGGGTATTTGTACGCTACTGGATGCACAACGCGTTTCTTACGATGGATGGCGAGAAGGCTGCTAAATCGCTTGGGAACGTTGTCTATCTCCACGAGCTCGCGTCGCGGGGCATTCACCCGCTCGCGCTCCGCTACTTCTTCTTGCAGGCGCACTACCGCTCTCCCCTCTCCTTCACCTGGGAGAGTCTTGCAGGCGCTGCTGCAGCCCTCACGCGACTCTGGAAGCTCGCCCGCGAGGTGGGCGACGAGGCCAGGCGTGCTGCGGCTCCGTCAGAGGCGCGAACCGCCTTCCTATCGGCCCTGCGTGATGATCTCTCGACGCCCCAGGCGCTCGCCGTGCTCTGGGATGCGCTCAAGAGCGAGGACTACTCTCCTGAAGAGAAATGGGGCCTGATCGAGGACGCCGAGGCGCACCTTGGTCTCTTGTTGACCGACCCTCCGGAGACTGGCCCCCAGGTCGTTGCCGAGGTGCCAGAAGAGCTCTCTACCCTGCTACGAGAGCGTGAGGAGGCTCGTGGGGCCAAGGATTTCGCTAAAGCTGACCAAATAAGGCTTGAAATACAGAACCGGGGATATCATGTGGAAGACGGCCCGGACGGCCCTGTTTTGACGAAACAGTCCTAGAGGTATAATCGAGTGGATGGCCACCGCTAAAATCTCTCCACTCAAGCCGGCTGATATTTTAGGACGGGTTCCTCCTCAGTCGCTTGAGGCCGAGCGCGCACTTCTGGGCTCGCTTCTCTTGAAGCCTGACGCGATCCATGACGTCTCAGACCTTGTGCGGCCGGATTCTTTTTATGCAGAGAAGCACCGGATCATCTTCAGCGCGATGCGCGATCTCTCGGAGCGGGGCGAGCCGATCGACCAGCTGACACTCTCGGAGCGTTTGCAGAACCAGGGTACGCTCGAGCGCGCTGGTGGGCGTAGCTATCTCGCCGAGCTCGTCAATGCCGCGACCTCGCCGGGCAACGTGTCACACTACGCCGAGCTCGTCTCGCGTAAGCATCTGATGCGTGCGTTGATTGACGCGTCTTATACTATTGGCGAGTCAGCTTACGACGAGGGGCGCGAAGCGATGGAGGTGCTCGATGAGGCTGAGAAAGCGATCTATGCGATTGGCAACTCGTCAGTCGCGCATAAATTCACAGCGATCGGTGACAAGGTGCACGAGGCTTGGGAGCGTCTAGAGGCCCTTTCGCACAAGCAGGACGGGATCCGTGGCGTGCCCTCCGGCTTCCCTGCCCTGGATAACCTCCTTTCCGGCTTTCACCCTTCTGATCTCGTGATCCTCGCGGCGCGTCCGTCTGTAGGTAAAACTTCGCTTGCGCTCGATATCGCGCGTAACGCCGCAGTGCGGCACGATGTCCCGGTCGGCATCTTCTCGCTCGAAATGAGCTCAGAACAGCTCATTGATCGCATGCTCGCGGCTGAGTCGTTCGTGAACTCGTGGGCGTTGCGCACTGGTCAGGTGAAGAGCGAAGACGATTTCTCGCGTATTCGCGACGCGCTCGAGTCGCTCTCGAAGGCGCCGATCTATATCGATGACAAGCCGGGTAACAACATCCTCGCCATGCGCGCCGTCGCACGCCGCTTGAAGCGCGAGCGTGGTATTGGCCTCATCATCGTCGACTATCTCCAGCTCATGAGCCCCACGTCGACCAAGGCGAGTGATTCTTTGGTACAACAGGTCACCGAAATCTCGCGATCGCTCAAGGGCCTAGCGCGTGAGCTCAACGTCCCGGTCATCGCTCTCTCGCAGCTCTCGCGTAACGTCGAGCAACGTGGCGGTAAGCCGCGCCTCTCAGACCTCCGCGACTCGGGCTCGATCGAGCAGGATGCTGACATCGTGATGTTTATCCACCGCGAAGACAAAGGGGCGACTCCTGAGGGTGAACGCACCAACATTCGCGAGATCTTGATCGAAAAGCATCGTAACGGACCTACCGGTAAGGTGGACCTCTACTTCGACGATAAGCGGGCCAGCTTCCAAAACGTGGATACGATGGGCTATGGTGATCTCGCTGCGGAATTTTAATCAAGGATGAATACGATCGACGAACTCGCGCACGCGCTCGCCAAACTGCCGGGCATTGGCCCACGCCAAGCGAAGCGCTTTGTCTACCACTTGCTCTCGGCGTCTCCCTCAGAGCGCGCCACCCTCTCGGTCTTGATCAGTGACCTCGGCAAGAACGTGAAGCAATGCCACGATTGCATGCGCTACCACAACGCGGCGAGTGCCGAAGTTTGTAATTACTGTGGTGATCGTCGTCGTGACGACTCGCTCCTTATGCTGCTCGAGAAGGACCAAGATCTCGCGGCTGTCGAGCGTGCAGGTACTTATAAGGGCCGCTACTTTGTCCTCGGCGGGGTGCTTACCCTTACGGGCAAGGGTGCGATTCGTGAAAAAGATCTGATTCGTATACTCGAGAACCGTATTAAAAATGGTCTTAAAGAAGTAGTCCTCGCACTCTCGGCGACGAGCGAGGGCGAACACACGACTGACCATGTGCGCATTATGCTCGCTCCGTATCGCGAGCTCATCACGATCTCGCTGCTTGGTCGCGGACTCGCCACGGGCAGCGAGCTCGAATACTCCGACGCCGAGACACTCCGGGCTGCGCTCGCTGGCCGCAAGGAGGCATGAATCACAAAGTTTCAGTAGAAAAATTGACGCACTTTCAATGCGGATGGTGTAAAAGTGGTGGACTATTGGCGCGCTCCCCGCTCGAAGAAGGTCTAGCACTGTCCTTGGTGCGGCACTGAGGCCGTGGTAGAGTCGCTGCAGAAAGATTTCCGGAGGAAACGCAGATGATTAAGACCGTCGAAGAAGGTCTCGAAGTCTACAGAAAGACCCTGCTCGACTACAAAACGTTCTGTGAGGAGCACGGGGTCGGCCCGGTTAATGAGGAAGAGAGCATGATCCAGATGCCCTACCCCGAGTCGGAGTCGTTTAACGCTGTCGACGAGGGGCGGCGTAAACGTGAGATTGGACTTCGGGGCATGGAAGAGGCGCTGGGCCTGAGTTTTCAGGAACGTCTCGAGATCCTGCGCGAGCTCCACGTCACCCGCTACGACGCACGAGCGTGGCCGATCTGGTGAAGAAAGAGGGCGGGTCGCAATCGCGTAAGAAGCGATTGCGACCCGCTTTTTCATAGGCTATGCTACCGGCAGATCAGATCTGTGGGAGAGGATATGCGGACACTCACGTTGTGGCAGCGACGGCTGCATCTCGAGGCAATCAAAGCTGCGATCCATCGGACAAAGCCAGGACTCTGTCCTGTAGAGTTCATGATCCAGATCAAAGTGACATGGAGGGAGATTCGAGTCGATAGCAAAGGTCATTTGTACTGGCGCGGGTGCACACTCGGCCGACAGCTCTTCATCCGCCTCTCTGAGGCCCAGAACTGGCGTTGCTGCTACTGCGGGGTCCGCGTCGTCGTCGGAGAGCCACTCGATCCGCGGCTGGCGACGCTGGAGCATGTCGTACCGAAGTGCTTTGGTGGCAACGACCATCCGGACAACCTCGCAATGGCGTGTGCGAGCTGTAACAACAATCGCGGCACCGAGGCCAGTCGGCTACTGGCGAAGCGTGAGCGGCTGGTTCGGCGAGACCAACCAGTCGAGAACGAGCCGGCCAGTTTACTCGAAACAGCGCGGGCCTAGCGTCGTAGACTTGGGTAAATACAACACGGGGCGTAGCAGTGATGCTACGCCCCGTTTCTTGTTTCAGCACCGCTTCCAGATGCGGTTGCCGTAGCCATCTCGTGCGGTCTGGTCCGTTCCCTTCGGTCCGTGCTCCTCGCATCGTCGGATGTCGGTCGGTTGTCCCTGCCGCATCTTTTGCCAGGTCGCTGCGTCTTCACAGTGGTTCATGGTACAGGTTCTGGATCTCGTCGGCTGTTTCAAAGACCTCTCCTTTTCTTTTCGTTTTTAGAGCATGGCCGCGATCGCGTCGCGGATCTCGAAGAGCGTCTGCTCGTCGACCTTGAAGTCGTAGTCGTACGGGGCATAGTTCTTGCCCCAGCGACGATCGACGAAGGTCACCCCGCCAAACACCCGTGGTTCCTCGTAGCGAGGAATCACGTGCATGTGGCACCGACGGCTGAGGTTCCCGAGCGACGCCCAGTTGAAGAGGTCTGGGGCGAACGCGCGCGTGAGCCCTCGCCTCACTTCCCCTCCGATCTTGTGTAGCTCCTCCCACTCCTCGGGCGTGGTGTCCATCAGGTCAATGAGGCTAGGCCGCTTTGACCAGATGTACACCCTGCCCAAGAAATACTGGTTCTCGTGCAGGTACACCGTCCAGTGTTGATAGTTCCTGATTCTGAAACGTTCGTAATCTACGGCCATTGCCGCCTCCTTGTGGTTGTTCTAACTCCGAGAGGACTATACCACAAAAAAGACGTGCGGGAACAGCACTGCTGTTCCCGCGCGCTCTCGGTTGATCTTCGAGGCCTGGAATGTTATGTTCCCGGCAGAAGAACGTCCCACAGGAGGGTGTATGACGACACTCGTCACGACCATTTCTCTCGCGCTCATGACACTTCGGTCGCACTGGCGACGCCTCGCGCGGCCGCCCGAGCTTCCGCTTCCTCCACTTGAGGTGCACCTCTGTAGGGTCGACAAGAACGGCAGAGGCTCTCTCGTGAGCTATACGTACAAGGGTCACAAGGTCATCTTCGCTCGCGGAACGTACACGAAATACCTCGTGAACCTCAGGGTCGAAGGCAAGGGTTCTGCCAACTAAGAACGGGCGGGTTGCAGCTTGCTGCAACCCGCCCGATTTCCTTACCGCCCTCTCTAGAGAAGCCGCATCGCGAGTCCGTACCACGAGCGCGCACGTCGATGAGGCGGCAGCGTCGCGGCGTAGGAGCGATTCCATGGCGTTTCGAAGAGGACGGGCTGCCGTACGACCTTCGCCACGTCTTCGTCGTGATGCGGCGCATCGTCGACGAAGCTCTCGAGATCGAAGCGCTTGCACAGCTCGCTCTTATCGATCTCGGGACCAGCACCGAAGCGGTTGGTCAGGTAGAGCCGGTCCACGAGCTCGGGGAAATGTCGCCCCATGAGCTCTTGCGTGTGGCCGAGCACTCCATTCGGACGCGCTGAGATGATGAAGAGCTCGTCGCGCTCGAGCAGTCGAGGAAGGGCGCGTGCTACGCCCGGCATGAGCTCCGTCTCCATGTGTTCCTCCGAATGATAGAACTCGAAGACACGCCGGATCCCCTCTTCGCGGGACACGCCCCAGAGCTCGTAGAGGTGATAGGACTTGATGTCGTCACGGGTGAACTGAGTGTTGAAGCGCGCGTTGTGCCAGCGGCAGATCGCGCGGTTGGTGTCGAAGAGTACGTCGTCGAAGTCGAAGCCTCGTTTTGCCATTATTTAATGTCCTCCAGGTACGTTTTCTGTGCCTACCATAACACAAAACCCCGGCCGTGTATACACGGCCGGGGTTTTGGTTGTATGAGTTAACGTCCTTGGACGAAGGTGAGCGCGATACCCTTCTGTGCGGCACGGCCGGTACGGCCGATGCGGTGCACGTAGTCCTCGTAGGTCGAGGGCAGGTCGAAGTTGATCACGTGCGAGACAGCCGGGATGTCGAGGCCGCGCGCTGCGACGTCAGTCGCCACGAGCACACTCACCTTCCCTGCCTTAAAGGCCTCGAGGGCGCGGATACGCGCGCCATGGGTCTTGTTGCCGTGGATGCTCTCGGCATGAATATGCATGCGAGAGAGTTGCTTCGCGATCTTCTCTACCCCGTGCTTAGTGCGTCCGAAGACGATCACGCGGTGGAAGCCAGGCTCCTTAAGCATCTCAGCAAGTACATCGAACTTGTCTTTGCCACGCGGGATGCGGACAACGTCTTGGTCGATCGAGGTCGGCGTGTCTGCGGTCTTAACCGAGATCACGACCGGCTTATCGAGGAAGTCGCCGATGAGGCGCTCGATATCGCGTGACATCGTCGCCGAGAAGAAGAGCGTGTGACGCTCCTTACGCATCTTGCTCAGGATGAGGCGCATGTCCTCGATAAAGCCCATGTCGAGCATACGGTCAGCTTCGTCGAGCACCACGGTCCCAAACTCGGTGAGCACAAGCGCCTTGCGCTCCATGAGGTCCTTCAATCGGCCTGGGGTGCCGATCACGAAGGCTGGGTCGTGGCGCAATTGCGAGATCTGGGGGCCGATGTTCGCACCACCCACCGCGACCATGCCGCGGAAGCCGAGGCCTTTAGCAAAGCCGGCGAGCTCCTTCTCGATCTGTACGGCGAGCTCACGGGTCGGCGCCATCACGAGGATACGCTCACCCTTCTGCTTCATTACCTTATCGATAAGGGGGATCAGAAAGGCTGCCGTCTTACCGGTACCGGTCGCTGCAAGGCCGACCACGTCTTGGCCGAGAAGGCCGTGCGGGATCGTCTTGTCCTGGATCGGGGTTGGGTGTTCGTAGCCCTTGGCGAGAATGTTTTTCTTAAGGTTTGGGTTAATGTCGAAGTCGCTGAACTTGTGTTCAGGCACAAAGGCTGGCTCTGAGGTGGTGACAACTGCGCGGTTAGTAAACTTTGCGATCTCGGCCTCAGTCTCGCCGAAGACGCCAAAGCCTCCGCGAGAACCTCCGCGGCTAGGGCGTCCTCCGCCACCACGACTAAAACCGCCGCGGTCGCCGTAATTGCTGCGAACGAAGCGTCCGTCGGTACGGCCAGGGTTGTCACGGCGTGGGCCACCGCGACCGCCGCGCGGTCCGGCGCTACGCGCTGGTGCGCTGTATGGTTTTGAGCTCTTCTCAGCACGAGTCTTAACGTCGCCTGAGGCGGCGGTTCCGCCGTGACTCCATCGTCCTAATTGCATAGTGAATTGAATATAAATGAATAGATAAAAAGAAACCTAAGCTCTCTCGAGCTTCGGTCAATAAGTACGAAAAGGAGATTTACTTGATCGAGCTGATCTCGACCTTGAGGATAGGCTGACGGTGGCCGTTGCGCTTAAAATAGCGACTCTTCGGCTTATACTTCACCACTTCAACCTTCTTGCCCTTCCCTGCCATGACGACGGTACCTTTGACCTCTGCGCCCTTGATAGTAGGCGCACCGATGGTCGTGTCCGAGCCGTTGTCGACGAGGAGGACCTCATTGAAAACGATAGTGTCACCCTTCTTCAAGTCGCCCGGGAGCTTCTCAATCGTAATAGTGTCGCCTTTAGAGACGACATACTGCTTCCCACCGGTCTTGATTACGGCCACTTCCATTGCCTGATACTCTAGCATGCATATCTAAAATAGGCAAGGAAAAAGGTAAAGACCGGTATCTCGAGGCGCTAGGCGCGCGGGAGCATACCGGTCTTTGGGGTTCCCAATGCGGTCGTCGTCGCTCGCTGGTTCCTAGGTAAACGTTTACCAGATCGCGATAACGAAGCAGGGGTTCCCCAAACGAACTTTGCTGTAAGCAGCCTATCATACTCTTCTAAATCTGTCAAGTACTCGGTGGCTTAGTCGAGGGCCTCGGTAGCGGGTTTATCAAGGAGTTCGGGTTCGATACCGATCTTGGCTTCGGTGATCCGGTAGACGTCCTTATCGATCTTGCTAAGTTCTTTATAGCCGGCGTTGTAGTGTGAGACGGTCGTGCCGAGTGTGGTGCCGAGCTTCTTATAATATTCTTGCCACGAGGAAATGTGCTTACCGAGCTCTCCTACTCTCTTTTGAATTTCCTCAGCACGCTCTTCGATCTGGAGTGCCTTGAGTCCTTGCATGACGGTTTGTAGGTACGCGAGGAAAGAGGTCGGTGAGACGATGATCACTTTATACTTGCTCGCGGCGCGTTGTATCAAATTCTCTTCCTCCCCTGCCCCGACCTGGTTGGTAAGGAGGTCGTAGTAGATCCCCTCGCTCGGGATAAACATAAAAGCGAAGTCCATCGTGTCCTCTTCAGGGCGGATATACTTGGCAGTCTCGGTAATGCGGAGCTTCAGGTCATTTACGAAAGCTTTCTCAGCTATGGCGCGCTCAGCGCTCCCCACTTGGGTACTCACGAAGCGGTTGTAGTTGTCGAGCGAGAACTTAGAGTCTACGGGCACGAGCTTCTTATTGATACGGATTACTGCGTCGACGATCTCACCGTTTTTAAAGGGATACTGAATGCTGTAGTCCTGCGGGCTCATGACGTTTTTGAGTACGGTCTCGAGGTAGTACTCGCCTAAGATGCCGCGCTGCTTCGGGTTCTTGAGCAGGTCTTGGAGCGATTGGAGCTGTTCGGCGAAGCTCTGGGTCTGGCGGCCGATCTCCTTAACGCTGGTTACCTCTTGGGTGATCTCTTTGATCAGGCGGGACGACTCTGAGAACTGGCGATGCGAATTTTCTTGCATCGCTTTGGCCGACTCGGACACCTGCGAGTTGAGCGAGCGTTCGAGGGCCTGGAGCTGCTGCTGCAAGAGGAGCATGCCCTCGCCTTCTGGCTTAGGGGCCTCCTTCTTCTGCAGCATAAGGTAGAGCCCAATACCCTGGGCGATGACCAGTATAACCACGAGGACAATCAGCGCTGTTTCCATCTCTGTATTATACTGTCCCCATGGCAATACATGAAAATCTAAAGAAAGAGATCCCGGACGCGATGCGCGCCAAGGACGCGGTGAAGCTGCAAACGCTTCGCTCCTTGGTGACGGCGATGACGAACGAAGTGGTCAATAAGAAGCGTAAGCCCGACGAATTCCTCACCGACGAAGAGGCGCTTGCGGTCCTTAAGCGCGCGGCCAATCAGCGCAAGGACTCGATCGAGCAGTTTGAGGCGGCGGGCCGCAACGAGCTCGCTGAGCCAGAGAAGCTCGAGCTCGCGATCATCCAAGGCTATCTCCCCGCTCAGATGGGCGAAGAAGAGGTTAAGGCGGCGGTCGCCGCTAAGGCAGCAGAGCTCGGCGTATCTACTAAGGCTGATGCTAACAAGCTTATTGGCGCGCTCATGAAAGACCTTAAGGGTAAGGCGGATGGCGCGCTCGTGAAGCAGGTAGTAGACAACTTGTTCCAATAGGGGTTTAATAAATTTCGGAGGGATACAGTATGAATCAAGAGCAGCCAAGGAAAACACCAATCCAGGACCAGATGCGCCGGCTGGAAACCGAAGGGGCTTTTGAAAAGCCCAGGAGAGAAGAAAAAGCAATCGGTACTCCAATCCAGGACCAGATGCGCCGCATCGAAGAAGAAAAGGAGCTTCGAAGACAGGCTCTTTTCCCAGAGCAGGCAAAAACCGCAGATCTCGATGACGAAGGCAATGTCGTAGTGCCGGACACAGGATCTCGTATGTACATCGATCCGAAGGACGGGCAGATCCACGAACAAATGCCGGGAAAGAGACTTCCCCCGCATTCTCGAGCCGCGTGAGTGTACCAACACTCGCGCGGTTTTCCCTTTTCTGGTATAAAACATAGCAAGGCCCCATCGTCTAACGGCTAGGACAGCGCCCTCTCACGGCGTAAATCGGGGTTCGATTCCCCGTGGGGTCACACAGATTTTGTGCTTGTTTTAAGCCACGCTACAGCAGTACCAAATTAGTCATTGGAACCTGTATAATAGAGATATGAAAATCCTTGTCGCACACGCAAGCAACTTTGATTACAAGACTGAGCTTTACCAACCCCTGAAACACTCAGCCTTGCTACAGCAGCATACGGTCATCTATCCTCACGATGATGAGAATGTAGAAATAGAGACCAATTCTCATATCCCAGATACTGATCTGATGCTCGCAGAGGTGTCGTATCCTTCTACAGGGGCGGGCATTGAGATAGGGCTCGTTCAGGCAGCGGGCATACCTACACTCTTTGTATACAGAGCTGGAACCAAGCCTTCTGGATCTCTTAGGTTTATAAAGGGAAAGCGGATTGAGTATTCAGATTCAGCCGATCTTGTTGCGAAGGTAGAGGCAGAGATTGCCGCCCTCTAGTTCTTCCGCAGTATCCTTCCAAATGCAAGCCAGCCTCTAACCTGCGTCACCAATGGAAAAAGCTCCTCGTCTGACACACTTCGTTCCTGTCGAAGAGATTTGGGAGGATCGGCAACGTGCGTTTGAAGATGAAAAGAAGGCGTTACAGGATGTCCTCTCAGGAATAGAGGCGGAATTCTTCCATATTGGCGGCTCCTCTATTCCGGGCGTCTTAACCAAGGGTGACTTAGATATTCAAATACACGTACCAGCCGAAGACTTTGAGACGTCAGTAGAGAGGATGAAAGAATATGCGAGCGAGAAAGCGGTCGAAGTATGGACTCCCCAATCAGCAGTATTCGTCAATCATAGACCAGACTTCCCGATTGACTACATTTTGAGTGTGAAAGGTTCTATAGAAAGCGAAATTTATATGGAAGCAAAGAATCTGTTGCAAACGAAGCCAGAGTTCCTCGCAGAATATAATGCCTTAAAAAACTCTTTTGAAGGTAAGCCGTACGAAGAATATCGAGTTGCTAAAACTAAGTTCTGGGACGCTTGGAAGAGGCGCTTTCGAGAAGAAAAGGAATAACTATCACTCCCCCTTCATCCGGTGGGCTTTCTTGATTTCCCAGTAGACCGCTTCAGAGCCAGCGTCAACGCCATCTGCGCGGTTATTAAAGAGATGCGCAGGATACTTCTCTTTGATCTTCTCGAGCTTCTCGAAGAGGATCGCCTCGGTATCAAAGCCAAGTAATACGCTGATATCAAAACAATATGTGAGCACATCGGCTAATTCCTTTTTGATCTGTGCTAGCTTCTCAGGATCCTGCTTTACCTCCTCAAGCGAAGGGTTTGTCCATTGAAAGAGCTCGAGGAGCTCGGCTGACTCAATCGCCACCGATTTAGCAAGATCGCCGGGGCGTAGAGTGTCCCACTTCCGCTCCTTGAGATATTCAAGCACGGCTTCTTCGTAGGGCTTCATGCGCGTATGGTATCACGACTTGCGACTCCCCTTCTCCCGAGCTATAACACGTGCAGAAGCAAGAGCCTTGTCGCTCTTGGAGGAGTTCTAAAATGTACGCAAAGCATCATGAAAAATCGCTTCTGCCGGATGGCGAAGGGGTCGTGGCGTCGAGTTTCGAAGCATTGGCCGAGATCGCAGCAGAAGGGCTCGGTGGAGCCACTGGCCACGTGATGGTCTGTGGGCCGATCACGACCGGAGGTACGGGCAATCAGACCCACAACTTCCTGATCATGAACGCGGTCGTTCGAGGTCTGAAGCGTCGAGGACGCAAGATCTTCGACCAGCTTCCCTACGAGCGAGGGCTGCGCAGGCTCATCTTCGAATGGGAAAACGCGGGTCACACAGGTTACTGCTGGCCGATCCTCGACGTGTTTTACACGAGAGTCTTCGGCACAGGATCGATCAGTGAGGGATGGTTTATTCCGGGTTGGAAGTCTTCGGTGGGCGCCACTTGGGAACGAGAGCAGCTCGAAGCTCGTGGCTGCATCATCCACGACCTGACCTTCGCGGAGATTCGCGAGTTCCTCGTCGACGAGTGCGCTCCGGAGCTCATCGAGACCATCATGAGCGAGCTCGCCGAAGGCGTCGACCCCACTGCTCCTGCCACGCCTTAAGCGTGACCGGGGCTCAAGCGCAAAAAGCCGCTCTCGGGGACGAGAGCGGCTTTTCTTAACTCCTCGATGGAAGAGGTAGAAGGCGCTCTGTTGAGTGCCTGGCGTACCATAGTAGACAACCTTAATATTTTATTGTAGCTTTTGGCGAGCGTTGCTCACCCGAGCAACAGCTTGTAACTGAGTTCTATAAATCTGTATACGGAGAACAAACACATGTTCGAAGCATTGTCCGTCTTTCTCTTGGCTCCGGTCGTGGCGGCCTACACATTGCTCACCATCTCGTGGTGGATCGGTGGCGGCTTCTTCTGCCTTTTCCTGTGGTCGACTTACCTCGTCCACTCGGACGAACGTTCCGACGCGCTGGGCTTCGCGGCCTTCCTCGGCGGTATCGTTCTCGCCGTCTTTGCCGGCAACTACTTCGGGACGGAGACGTCCCTTTGGGAAGCCGTCAAGCTGACGTTCGTTGCCGTTGCTTCTGGCATCGGCCAGTACGCGATTTGGGGCATCATCGTCATGCCGTTCCTCTGGATCTTCCAGGGGCTCGAGTTCCGGCGCAAGTACCGCCAAGCGGAGCACGCGTTCAGGGAACAAAAGGCCATCCCCAGCAACCGTATGGGTGATGACAGAATCTGGGAATCGTGTCTGCATGACGCCGGTCTGCGCAAGGACACGCCGATCGACGCGACGAGCAAAGAAGGAGTGAGGGCGATCGCCAGCTACTTCTTCGCGTGGCCGCTTCATGTGGCAGACCGGGCATTCGGGGAGTTCATCCGCCAGATCCCCGAGCTCTTGTCGGTCATGTTTGGCGGACTCCTGAACCGTCTTACGAAAGTGGTGACGGGCGGAGCTGCCGGTCGACCGGCCTGACGTTCTCCCATTACTCAGCGCACAAGCGTTGGGTCAAAATCAGCCGCTCGCATCCTCACGGGTGCGGGCGGTTTCCTTTTTCTGACCCAGCGAATTAGATCTACTGCGCTACGCCCTCTTCTTCCACTCCTTACTCTGGCGCACGAGGAGGTGGCTGTCAGAGGGGTTGGCGAGGAGCGCCTCGACGATGCGTTCGGTGCGGATCGACTGAGAGCCTTTTATAAGAATCACATCTCCTTGCTGTATCTGGCTCGGGAGCGCTGCGGCGGCCAGGTCTGCGTCGTCGTATTGTAATATCTCACTCGATCCAGAAGTGCCGACCATCCGTCGTGCACGTACCCCGACCGTGACCAGGAGATCTGCCGTCTGGCGCGCCAGGGCTCCAATACGCTCATGTTCTTGTACGGAGTAGCGACCGAGTTCGAGCATATCGCCGAGGACGGCGATACGGCGCTTAGCACCCGGGAAGTGTTTAAGAGTATCGAGTGCCTCCTCGACGGCGACCGGTGAGGCGTTGTATGAATCGTCGATGATGATGGAGTCGTTGACGCCTCGCAAGAGTCGGCCTCTTCCTGCGGGCGGCTCATACTGCTTGAGAGCTTCGAGCGCGTCGGTGAGCGAAATATCAAATGCTTGTGCTGTAGCGAGAGCGGCGGCAATCGGTAAGAGCTGCACCTTCCCTACTGAGCCCTGGACAACCGCAGTGCCCTTCTCTTCGCCGAGCGTCACCTGTGCAGACATGCCGTTGACCTCGTGGTCCTTTTTATGAAAAACGATGTGTGAGAGGTGCGCTGTCGCTCCCTTCCCCTCGCCGTAGGTGAGGATGCGCGCAGGAGTGCGCTTCGACATCTCGAGCAGATGGGGCTTCCCGGTCGGGATGATGAGAGGCGCAGCTCCCTTCAGAGCATAGGCGGGTGAAAACTCTTCCTCCTGGACTGCTTCAGGCGACGCGTAGGCCTCGACGTGGACTGGAATGTCTGGGAGTCGGGTGACCACTACTGTGTCTGGCTGGGCGATCTTAAGGATGCGCGTGAGGTCGCCGGGCTTATCGGCGCCCACCTCGAGTACGAGCATGTTGGGATAGTGGTTCGGTAAGAAGATGAGTCCGATCGCGCTCTTAACTACCTTGAGCCAGGCTGAGGGGTTGCCCCACGGGTTCTCGACATCAAGGATAGTGAAGGGTACGCCGAATTCGCTGTTAAAACTCTTCTCACTCTTTCTCACAAGAAATCGTTGCGAGAGCACGGCAGCGACGGCGTCTTTGGTGGAGGTCTTCCCTACCGAACCCGTGACCATGACGATCGTGGGGCGATATTTGCGCACCACCGTGCGCGCAGAGAGGCCGAGGAAGAAGGCAACGAAGGATTTGAGAGCGTCTTTCATGGTGTGGTGGTAACTACGCCTCGATCAGGGGGCAAGGCGTAATATTCAATCAAGAAGTGGGTTAAGTCAAGGAAGGTTTTACTGAGCGTTTCTGAGGCATATTGCACCCCTTGTGGGTCGTTGGTGTAGAGAAGGATGATGAAGCGGGGGTTGTAGGCCGGGAAATACCCGACAAACGAGTGGAAAAAGCGATCTTTGTAGTATCCGCCCCTGCCGTCGGTGAGCTGCGCGGTACCGGTCTTGGCGGCCACCGACATGGTCGGGATCTTCGCCTTCCCTTCGAGCAGCTTCTCGTCGACGACCAAGACCATCATGTCGGTCGTCTCGCGCACGGCCTCGGCGCTAAAGACCGGTGTCGTGCTACTCCAGGCGAGCTTTCGGTCAATGCCGCTCTTAAGGCGGACCGACTTTACCAGGTGAGGCTGGACCATAGTGCCGCCGTTTGCGAGTGTGCCGAGTGCACGAACCATCTGGATCGGCGTTACGGCGATCCCCTGTCCGAACGAAACGGTTGCATAGTTGACCTGCTCGCGGGTCTTAAGATTGCCGATCAGGGAGCGGCCTTCGTTTGGCTGGTCGATGCCCGTCCTTGGCCCGAATAGTTCGGTGAAGTAATCGCGGAATGCGTCTTGGCCGATCCGGCCTGCCACCCAGGCGGCACCGAGGTTGAGCGATTGCTTGATCACTTCCTTCATCGGGATCACGCCGCGCGCCTTTAAGTCCCAGTTACAGATCTGGCGCGTGTTGACCGTGATGCAGCCGGTGTCGTTGTAGGTCGTTTGTGGAGTGACCACGCCCGCATCAAGTCCAGCAGCCATCGTAAGTGTCTTCACGATCGAGCCAAATTCGTAGACGTGCTCGACAGCCGGGTTGCCCAGGAGCTTGCCGTTGACGCGCGAGAGATCATTTGGGTCATAAAACGGATACGTCGCCATCGCGATGATCTCACCCGTCTTAGGATCCATGATGATGCCACCCGTTTCTTTGCTCCTGTACTGTCTGTTTACAGCCTCGAGATCGGTGATCAGTCTGGTCTCGACTTCGGGCTCGATCGTCGTGATGATGTCGCCCTCGCGCGCATTCTCGGCGTCGACGAGCAGGTCGCCCACGTTTGAGAACAGCTGGGCGAAGAAGTTCTTATAGAGCGCGTCACCCGAGCGTGAGAGCACCGACTCATACTGCTTCTCGAGCCCGGTCTGTCCTGCTACGCTGTCGCCGGAGCCGTAGGCGACAATACCGATCGCCTGTGCGGCGAGTGGTCCACCGGGATAATAGCGCCACCGCTCCCTTAGCACCTGTACGCCCAGGATCTCCTGTGCGGCGAGCGCCTTACCCTTCTCTTCAGGAAGTCGACGGGCCACCTCGATGTAGACTCGGTTTTTCTTATTCGTACTTGCGATAAATTCGTCGTAGTCGACAGTGCTCGACGCTAGGGCACTGATCGCTCGGTAGGCGGCGTCCGGATCTTTAAGAGTCTGAGGGTTGATCGCGACGAGGAAGCCGTTCATCAGCGTCGCGGCCGAGATGTGGGTACCGTCTTTGCGGGAGAAGTATATCGAGCCGCGGTCGAAGAGGCCGCTGCCACCCGAGGCGAACTGGCGATCAGCCTTTAGCGAATACTCGTCGCCATACACGATCTGGATCGTGTAGAGGCGCAGGACGATCAAGATCGTGACGAGAACAATCCCGCCAAGCACCACGCGGATTCTGGAGCGGAACTGGGCGCGCATGAGAGATTAACGACGTGCCGTGCCGCTCTGGGTCGGCACAAAGGTTTGGGCTATCGGCTTGGCGTAGCCGAGCGAGCTGTAGTTGGTGCTGGTGATCTCTGCCACGCGTGCAAGATACTTTGATTCGAGCGTCGCGACGGCAGCTTCACTCGAGCGTACCGACTGGGAGAATTCGACGGTCAGTGTGGCATAGCTCATCACGGTCGCGATCATCCCCAAGTAGACGACGACCAGCATCCCGACGATACCCGCAGCGATCGAGGTCGGAGAATATGGAAGACGGAGTGCGACGGTGCGGATATTAGACATAAGCGTAGGGTTTAGTTTGGGTAATAAATTCGCTCGGCGTGCTCGCCGCCGCGCGCTTAAACACGCGGAGCTTAGCGCTCCTGGCGCGGCGGTTCGCGAGTATCTCGCGTCGCGTCGGCACGACGGGCTTCTTGGGCGAGAGCTCGCCCTGCCCGGCCTCTGCAGCGTCGCGCAGGAGATTCTTCACAATGCGATCTTCAAGACTGTGGAAGGTGATCACCGCAAGGCGACCGTCTGGCGCGAGCGAGGCGAGCGCGCTCGCGAGGCCCTCTTTGATTGCGCCGAACTCATCGTTTGCCGCGATGCGAAGCGCCTGGAAGGTCTTAGTGGCGGGGTGGCTCTTCTTATGTTGGTACCAGCTCGGGGTACCGGCATTAATCGCGGCGATGAGCTGGTCGGTGGTCAAAATCTTTTCTTTACTTCGCGTGGCGACGATCGCCTTGGCGATACCGCGGGCGAAACGCTCTTCGCCGTAGGTGTAGATCAGGTCAGCAAGATCGGCTTCGCTCGTGCTGTTTACGATATCGGCGGCCGTCTCTCCTCCTTCGCCATAGGTCATGAGCAACGGCGCGTCCTCTTGGAAGGAGAAGCCTCGGGGCGACGCGATCTGATACCCGCTCCATCCGAGGTCGAAGAGTGCGGCATTCACCGGGCCGACCTCAAGGCGTTCGAGTATGCGAGATAGATTACGAAAATTGCCATTTACGATGTGTGCCACCGGGCGCTCGGGGCGGCGATCGCTCGCGTACGTCTCGCGAGCACGTTCGACCGCTTCGCTGTCGGCGTCGATCCCGATGATGACACCGCCTTCTCCGAGCTTCTCGAGTATCGCAGCGAAGTGCCCTGCCCCGCCAAGTGTCGCGTCGACAACGGTGTCAGACGACGCGATCTCGAGCGCGTCGAGCACTTCTTGCATGAGTACGCTGTCGTGCTTAGCTTCCATATTATTTAGTGACCGTGTCCACCTTCTCGGCGAAGCTCTCAGCGTCGCGTTCGATCGCGGCCGTGTAGTTCTTCCAGGCCTTCTCTTCCCAGATCTCGACCCGATCGGCCACACCGGCGACTACCGCCTTCTCCTTGACGCCAGCATAGGCCTTCAGGTGGTCAGGGATGAGGATGCGGCCTGAGCCGTCGACTTCGACTTCACTACTGCCCGCTAGGAAGAGGCGTGCGAGACCGCGACGTGCAGCCGAGCCATTCACTTCACTCGCATAGCTCTTGGCCTCGCGCTCCCAGGCCTTCCTCGAGAACACGTACAGACAATGATCAAGGCCGCGGGTCACCACGACCACGCGGCCAAGATCTTTGCGAAATTTCGAAGGAATCGAAACTCGATTTTTTGTGTCAAAAGTGTGTAGGTATTCTCCGAGGAACATTGTGGTGCGGCGCTCGAGGGGTCGGGGCCATGGCTCCCCTTCCCACTCTGTATGCCTTACATAGGATTATATCCCACTTCCCCCCACAAGATTGCATGAAGTTATTAACACTTGACTCGGTAAGATTATTGTTTTAATCTACAAACAGAACAAAAAAGTGAGGTGCGTAACCGATGAAGGTTCATTTTGCTGTCGCCATCAATGACTTTTCAGCGTTTCAAGCTGGGGATGAGGTGCCGATTCTCGAACCGTCCAACGACACTGTCGTGGGCGCTGAGAAGGTTCGTATCACTGCGGAGATTGACGAGGTCAAGACCTTCGTCAGCGAAGACGAAGTCCGTATGGTCCGACGAGTTAAGGAGAGGTTCTAATGGAAGTCGACATGAGACATCCCGTAGCCGATCGGTCAGCGGCGGCCATCGAAGCTGTCAAACAACACTTCAACCATCCGGGGATCGCCTACGAGTGGATTTCTCTCGGCGCGAAGTCGGTCGATGCCACGGAGTTCTTGATCGGAGGGTGGCTCTCGCGAGGTGAGATCGAATGCTATCCGGTCTGCCTCGTCGCCGACGGCACGATCGTGGACGTCGAATTTTTTGGGATGTACTGCCCCTTCGGCGTTCTCTGAACGAATACCGGCGCGGACTTGGAAACAAGTCCGCGCCGTTTCTTTTTATGCTTGACGTGAGTAGATTACCAGTTTATTACTAAAGGAGTCCATAACATTCTGTTCTTAGAAGGAGAACGTACATGGGATACCCAATTTTGGAGCGTCAGCTCGGCATTCTGAGGGAGTTTCTCGATCAGCTCGAGATCCCCTACAACATCTGCTGCTCGTGGTCTCCGGGTTGTACGCTCAGTCCGATTTACTGGCTTGTGCGGACGACGCACGGCACGGGGGAATTCAAAGTGGAGTCCCTTGTGGACTACGAAGTGAAGGAATCCCGGGAAGAGACTCGGGTGGTCGTTGTCGGAATTCGTTCTGCAGATTGCCACTAGGAGATGATCTAGAAGCCCACAGGGAAGCCCGCAAGCTTCTCGTGGGCTTCCCTTTTATATATTGACAATTAGACATATATATGCTATTTTATTTAGGTACCCAGCAATGGGAAGTCGCTATGTACCAAGGAGGTGTTTGAAGATGTTCTCACTGATCATCGGAGCCGCATGCGCGGGAGGCTGTGTTTACACACTTTCGGACAGTCGCATGGCAGGAGCCCTGGCGGCTGGCGGAGTGTATTTCACCGTCTCAGCGATCGAAACTATCATGGCGGGCCTACTTACCCAGGTGGTACAGCGCATCGCGAAACTGAAGCAGTAAGCAACAGGAAGGCACGGTTGTTCCAAGGAGGAAACATCATGGCATCTTCGTCTCCGTCCCAAAACGTTACGACAGCGGCGGCTCTCGGGACTCTGATCATGTACCTCATGGTCTTGGTCATGTTTCTGAAGCACGTACTCGTACCGCTCTCGCCACTCGTTACGATCGCGTTCGTCGCCCTCGGTACGATCTGGGCTTGCAACTACGGCCAGGCGACGCGCCTGCTCTCGCTCGGCGGCCTTGGGCTCTACGTGCTGTCGTGGTACGTGGCTCCGACGAACGTCTCGATCACGGACTGGGAGAAGATCCCAAGCGCGTTCGTTCTCCTGCTTGCCTGTGCGAGCTGGACGTATGCGGCGTTCAGGTCGGGATTCTTCGATCTCTTCCTGTACGCGCTCGTTGCGCTCAAGGGCGGTCTCGAGACTTCCACAGCAGAGCGTACCTCTGGCGTATAAACTGGAGGGCAACGATCAATTTGATCGCCAACAACGGCGCGGACTTGGAAACAAGTCCGCGCCGTTTCTTTTTATACTTGACAAAGTATAAGGGTAGTATATACTCCTCATGCCGACTAACACGATGGAACGGTGCGGCTGCGACGGTACTGACCCGTCGCCTTGGAAACAGTTCCCAGACCTGGTGGGACCGAGATATGGGCGACATCTTGGTTTGGCCGGGGATCTGAGTACAAAGTGGATCGCCCCGCCGGCAGTCGTCATGAATCCATGACTGCCGGCGTTTTTTTATACAAACTACTGTCGAGGGCGCAGCAAGGGGAAGATTTGCGCTTCACGGACGGAAACACCTTCGAGGAAGCTAAAGAGTCTCTCAGAGATCCCGAAACCGAAGGCTGGGGGCATGCCATATTCAAGCGCCTCAATGAATTCACGGTCGGCCATCTGAGCCTCGTCGTCGCCCGCGTCGCGGAGGGCCTGTTGGCGATTAAAGCGCTCGGCCTGGTCAACAGGGTCGTTCAATTCGCTGAAGCCCTTCCCAATCTCTGAGCCGGCGATCATGATCTGGAAACGCTCTACTACACGAGGGTCTTTTGCTGATTTCTTTGCGAGCGGTTCAAGATAGACTGGCACATTTATTAAAAATCCGGGGCCTTGGATCGTTTTACGGATTTGTTTCCAAGCGATGTCGACGAGTCGACCCGTATCGGCGCTGTCTTCATAGGCAATACCTCGATCATCGAGTACAGAAGCCCAATCAGCATCTGTGTCGCGAGGGTCAAGTCCGTATTCTTTCTGCATTAATTCACAAAAGTCGTACCGTTTCCATTCCCTGTCCAGATCAATCTCAAACCCTTTAATATTGAAAACGCGCGTGCCGTAGACTTTATCAGCAATTGTACGGTAAAGCTCAGTGAGCATCTCCATCCCTTGCTCAAAATCAGTAAACGCCTGGTAGAACTCAATCTGAGTATAGTCTTGCGCGTGTTCAGGCGACATTCCCTCGTTTCGAAAGATGCGTCCAATTTCAAATGTCTTGGGGAGCCCTGCCACCATAAGACGCTTCTGCCAGAGCTCCCCAGCCGAGATGCGGAGGTACACGTCGATATCGAGTGCGTTGTGATGCGTTTCGAAAGGCCGTGCTTCGGCTCCGCCGGTAGTGTTCTCGAGCACAGGAGTTTCGACCTCGACGAAATCGCGCTCGAGGAGGAACTGCCGCATAGTATTCCAGAACGCTGAGCGACGCTTGATGCGGTCAACCAAATCCTTAGTGAGAAGAATATCGAGGTATCGTTTACGATAGCGTTCGTCTTCGTCTTTGATCCCGTACCACTCGTCAGGAAGAGGGCGCAGCGACTTGGCGAGCATGCGCCAGTTGGTAAGGTCGAGTGAGGGCATCCCGCGCTTGGTCGTGTAAGGCGTCCCCGCGACTTCGATAATGTCGCCCGCATCGACCGTCGCGGCGAACAAGTCGTAAGACTCGTCTCCCAGCACACTTTTCTGTACGTAACACTGCCCTTTCGTGCCGTCGAAGAGGTCGATGAACATTGCGGCGCCGTGTTCGCGGATACTCATGACCCTGCCGGCGAGCATCACTTCTTCTCGATTTTTCTCAAGTGTCGAGTAGTTTTCAAGGAATTGCTGGACCGTGTGTGTGCGGTGCGCCTTAGCCGGGTACGCCTCCATGCCCGCCCCCTTAAGGCGTTCAATTTTTGCTAATCGTTCTGCTCGAACGTCGTCGAGTAGTGCCATACGCTCTACTATACCCTACTCTCTACGCTACTTTCTCGATTGTGTAAGTCTGCTTCCCTCCCGGTGTTTCGAAGGTGAAGGTGTCACCCTTCTTCTTGCCCATGAGTGCGGCGCCGAGTGGCGAGACGTGTGAGAGCTTCTTCACGCGCATATCGGCCTCTTCACTGCCGACGATGGTGTATTCGTGAACGTCAGGACTGCCTTCTTTCTTGATTGAAACTTTGGAACTAAAGCCAACCTCATCTTTCTTCTTTCCGTCAGTGATGATCTTGGTATTGCGGACCATCTCCTCGAGTCGCTTGATACGCTCTTCGGTGGCGGCTTGAAGATCGCGTGCCTCTTGGTACTCGGCGTTTTCAGAAAGATCACCGAGCGCGCGAGCGTATTCAAGATTTTTAGCGATTTCTGTGCGACGGACGGTTTTGAGGTGTTCGAGCTCTTTTACAATCTCATCAAACTTCTCTTGCGAAACAAGGGTTGGGGCGTCGGTCATATGGTCGTGTATGTTTGGTTACAGGTATTGTACGTGGTCCTAGTAGGAGCGCAAGGAGCAGAAAGAAAGTCTAGAAAAGAAAAGGGCCCGCGTCGTCTCAACGACGCGGGCCCTTTTGCAGTCCTAGAGGACTGCGGCTTCGAGTGAATCCAAAGAGTTCCCCTTCAGCGAATTGACCGCCGCCTGCAGGTAGACGCCCATAGCTCCGTAGCTTGTCCACAGGACGCTGTTCTCGACGTCGAACCAGGCGTTCACGTGCTCGGTGCCATCGAGGATAGGCGCCTCAGCACGATAGTCCTTCGGGGGGTCCTGAATCGCGCGAAGCATCGCCCGATCGAAGTAGCTGGGTTCTTCGAGATTCAGCTTGTTGGCGGCAAGCGCTTGAAGAGTGTGCCGGTACTCCTTCCACGGGAAGCTCTGCGCTGTCACGAGGTTGAGCATGGCGGTTTTCCCGCATACGAGCACTGCGGTCTCGTGGAGGACGATCCCTACCGCGAGCATCTCTTCGAGCTTGGCACGACGCTCGCCGGTGTCAGACTCGGCTGAGCCCCCGCCGTCCCATTCGAGCTTCCAGGTCTTGCTGTTCTTGATATGTTCGTGCTCGACAGGATACGGTCTGAGCACGCAACGTTGAATTCGCTTCGGTGTGACTAAGTCCATCTAACTTCCCCTTTTGCAAAATGTGCGAACTAAAGTGATTATAGAATATAATTTGTTCTTTATCAAGAAGCGCGTTTGTGGTCACATATAACAGGCTCGTCGTCACTCGCCTGTTCTTGCGATCCCGCCTCGCGGTTCGTCCTGCTGGCCGAACATCGCTGCGGCTTCCACAAAAGCGAAAAGCCTGCCGCAAGGCAGACTTTTCAGCTTTTGTGGACCTACGGGGAGTCGAACCCCGACCTCGTCCATGCCATGGACGCGTTCTACCGCTGAACTATAGGCCCAATGGTCCTCACTCTATCAAATAAAAAAGAGCCGGCACAGGTACGAAGGTTCGTCCGTGTGCCGGCGTTGGCGGTCAGTTTCAGTAATGCTTGGCGTTGTACTCCTTCAAGACGAGGCGTCCGTCTCTTCCCTGTCGCGGCTCGCCAATGTACTGCGTGATGCCGCAGTTCACTGGTTTCTCCTCTTCGTCGAGACGAATGAACTCTTCGGGCGACAGGCGCTCGTAGTTCGCACGCATCGACAGAATCGTCAGGTGATGGGTGACGACGCACACGTTCAATCCGGAGAACTCCCGGATCATCATGCTCGTCACGTCACGCGTACGGTCGCGGACCATCGACGTGGACTCACCCTGAGGGTACTGGTACCAGTACGGCCCCATGAGCTTCCGCAAGAGCCTCTGCTCGGGGTGCAACGTCTGGAAGATGCGCCAGTCGCCGTAGAGTATGGCGAGACCGTGTTCCTGTTCGCGAAGGCGATCCTCGATGATCACTTTCGCTGCGCCGGCCTGGAAACCACCTTCGAGAAGGGCGTCCCACGTCTGTCGCGTACGCAGGTAGGGTGACACCAGGACAATGTCCGGCGAAGGGATGAGTCCTCCTCTCGAGAGAGCCTTACCCGTCGCAAGCGCCTGCTGATGCCCTTCGGGCGAGAGAGGGGTATTGTAATCGCTCACTCCGAGCTGATACTTTTCCCACATCTTCCGCGCCAGGTTTCGACAGAGTTCAGATTCGGGATCCTTGTTGTAGGCCCGCTTGAACTCCTTGTATTCCGGGTCCTGGTCCTTCTTCCCACGCAGAGCGTTGTAGATGGACTGGGCGTGACGAACGAATGAGATGCTTGATGGCCACTTCATGAGCCACCTCCTTACTGTTATTAAGACCGCTTAAGGTCCGATATTATTATATGTTTGAAAGACATAAATGTCAACTCATTGTGGCCCAGGGGTTTTAATTGGTGGAGCCTAGTTCGTGCTCGATCTCGAGGAGGCGGTTGTATTTACAGATACGTTCGCCGCGTGCGAGCGACCCGGCCTTGATGTACTTGCACGCGAGACCGACCGCAAGGTCTGCGATAAACGTGTCCGTAGTCTCTCCGGAGCGGTGCGATACGAAAGGCACCCAGCCCTGCTGCTTGGTCATCTGGATCGCTTTGATGGTCTCGCTGACCGAGCCAATCTGATTTAGCTTGATCAAGACGGAATTGATCGATTTCTGAGCGATCGCCATCTCGATCCGCTTCGGATTAGTCACGGTGAGGTCGTCGCCGACGATTTGGAGCTGTGAGCCGAGCTTCTCCGTCATCTTCGCGAAGCCGGCCCAGTCATCCTCTGCGAGCGCGTCCTCGATCGAGATGATCGGATGTGCGGCGATGAGCGACTCATACCACGCGATCATATCGTCGCTGGTGCGACTCCCCTGCTCTCCCGCGATCTTTACCTGATACGCGCCGTTCTCGTAGAAACTGGAGGAGGCCACGTCGAGGGCGAGCTTTACTTGGTCAGTGGTGTAACCAGCGTCTTTGATAGCCTTCTCGAGATAGTCAAAAGCCTCTTCGTTCGAAGTAAGCTTAGGAGCAAAGCCGCCCTCGTCGCCTACGCCGACTGAGTAGCCCTTCGCGCTCAAGATCTTCTTGAGCGCAGTTATGACTTCAGCACCTGCTTGGATCTTGCGGCTGAAAGAGTCGAAGCCGATCGGTCCGAGCATAAACTCTTGAATATCGAGACCGCTGTCGGCGTGCGCACCGCCGTTGATCACGTTCAACATCGGCTCCGGGAGCGTGAAGGTGGTGTTGCCGGCGAGCGCGCCGAGGTAGCGGTAGAGCGGGATTCCCTGTTCAAGCGCGGAGGCGCGAGCAAAGGCCATCGATACGCCGAGGATCGCATTGGCCCCAAACTTCGACTTGTTTTCGGTACCGTCAGCAGCGATCATCGCTTGGTCGAGCGAAGCCTGGTCGAAGTCTTTCCCTGCGACAAGGGAGTTGATCGCGGTGTTTACATTTTCTACTGCCTTCAGTACGCCCTGGCCGTTGTGGCGAGCCTTGTCTCCATCGCGCAGCTCCAAGGCCTCGTGGACACCGGTACTCGCGCCTGAGGGAACTGAGGCAGTCGCGGTCACGCCGCTCTTCAAGGTACAGAGTACTTCGACGGTCGGTTTACCGCGTGAATCGAGGATCTCGCGTGCAGAAACAGATTGTATGGTTGTCATATCGATAGTGCGGTGAGCTGGTTATAATGTGTTCCCCCTGACAGATGCTTCTCGGCCTCCAGGATGATCTTCTCCATCATGGCGACCGCCTCGATGGGATATTTACCCGTGGTGGTCTCGTCTGAAAGCATGACCGCGTCTGCCCCTTGGAGGATCGCGCTAGCAACATCTGAAACCTCGGCACGCGTGGGGCTTGGATGATCAACCATCGAGAGGAGCATCTGAGTTGCAACGATGACTGGCTTTCCGGCGCGGTTCGCCGTCTTGATGATCTGATCCTGAATAAAAGGGATCTGCTCAAGCGGAACCTCGTTACCGAGGTCGCCTCGGGCGACCATCACCGCATCTGCTGCATCAATGATCTCATCGAGCACGGCCACTGCCGCGGCGCGCTCGATTTTGGCTACGATTTTCTGCTCGCCACCAAGGGCGACGATAAGCGAGCGGCACTTTTCGATATCGGTTCGGTCACCTACATATGAGACGCCGATATAATCGATGTTTTGTTCGACGGCAAGGCGGATAAACTCTTCGTCGGCGCTCGTGATCGCCGAAGTGGTTCCTGCGTCGTGCTGGTGGTTCGCGCCCTCTTGGATACGAGGACCAGGAAGATCAGCGAGGATCGGGATTGATCGGCCGCACTCGTTCGCGATCTGTCGGATGGTCTTGATCTGTTCAGTGCGCGTCTCGAGATCGCCCCAGGAGAAGTTAAGGCGTGCCACATCGAGCTGGTGTTCGATCATGGAGCGTAGCACCTCAGGGCTCGCTGAAGCGGGTCCGATCGACGCAACGATTTGTGCTCGTGAGGTCATGCGTGTACGTTCGATTCGGTCTGGCGCACCTCTTTATTGAGCATGTGTCCCTCCTCGTCGACCTCGTAGATCACGATAGCGCCGAAGGGCATCTCGACGTCAGCGATTCCTTCATCAGAAATCTTTTCGATATATTTAATCAGCGCGCGCAGCGAGTTGCCATGCGCGACCGCTAATACATTCTTGTCTTCGCGCACGAGCGGGAGGATGTTCTCGAGATAAAACGGCACCACGCGTTCGTAGACGGCCTTAAGTGTCTCCCCGTTTGGCACTTCGTAGTCCCAGCCGCGGCGAAGCTTCTTGTACTCCTCGTCGCCGAGAATTTCTTTCATCTCAAATTTGTTCTTGCCGGTGTAATCACCATAGTCGCGCTCGTTAAAGGCAGCGACGTTCTCCGTGCTTGACGGTGTGCAAGCACCCGCATCGAGCATGCAGGTAAGGGTTTCTTTCGTACGGGTGAGCGCAGAGGTAAAGGCGTTGTCGATGCGAACATCTTTAATGAGTGCCCCCATGTCTCCCGCCTTCTCTACGCCATACGGGTCGAGATGACAATCGTGAAGCCCGGTCCATTTGCCGAGCTTGTTCCACTCTGACTGATGATGACGCACCAGTAACAGCTTCCCCATGAAATCTAAAATAGTTAAATAGTAATAACGTTGCGGGACACGCCCTTCTCGAAAAAGTCGATCACGTTTTGTGCCGCCACCTCAGCCATCTCGTCACGTGCCTCACGGCTCGCAGAAGCGATGTGAGGTGTAAGGATAACATTCTGAAGCTCAGTGAGGCCAGGCACGGTCTTCGGCTCAAACTCGAAGACGTCGAGAGCTGCCCCGCCGATGCGATGATTTCGCAAGGCTACTTCAAGCGCTGTTTCGTCGATGACAGGGCCGCGCGACGTGTTGACGAGGAAGGCGGTCGGCTTCATTACCGAAAGACGCTGTTCGTTTATCAGGTGGCGGGTGGAGTCGAGGAGGGGGGCGTGCAGGCTCACCACGTCAGCAGCAGAAAGGAGATCCTCGAGCGAAGCAGCCAAGCGAGCGTCGCAGTCACGCTCGAGCTGTTCATTGCGTACGGTGTCGTGATATATAACTTGCATCCCGAGCGCACGGGCATAGTGTGCGACCCGATTCCCTATCCGTCCGGCGCCGACAAGACCCAAGGTCTTGCCGAGGATGTCGGTGCCGATAAAGTTTGTCGGCTGCCAGCCCTGATACTTGCCGTCGCGCACATACTGGTCAGCTTCTACGATGCGTGCGGCAAGCGCGAGCATCAGCGCGATCGTGTGCTCGGCGACTGCCTCGGCAGAGCCGTTTGTCGGAGCGTTGGCGACGGTAATCCCCCGCTTCTTCGCTTCGGCAACGTCGATGTTGTCGTAGCCGGAGGCGTAGTTTACGTAGAGCTTTACACTCGATGCGGCCTCAAAAACGGCAGCATCGACGCGATCAGTGAGTAGAGTGATGACTGCGTCGTACGGCTTTTGCTTCAGGTGAGTTATGAGTTCTTCTTGAGAAAGAATAGTATCACCCGAACGCACCTCGACGGAGTATCCCTTCTCTTTCAGAAGGTTGATACCGACGTCAGGAATGGTACTGGTTACAAAAATTTGCTTAGGCATCTTTCTATCCTAGCAGATGAGTTGGTGGACCATAGCGGAGTCGAACCGCTGACCTCGTCAATGCGAATGACGCGCTCTACCAGCTGAGCTAATGGCCCTTCGGGGCGATTTTATCACATGGCGGGGTCAGAGAAAATCTGGTATCGTTTTGGTGCGCGCTCTTAGCTCAGTTGGTTAGAGCGTACGCTTCACACGCGTAAGGCCACAGGTTCGAATCCTGTAGAGCGCACCGGGAACTGTTTCGTGCCGGGCCGTAGTATACCGGTAGTACGAACGATTCGGGTTCGTTAAGACCGAGTTCGATTCTCGGCGGCCCGACAAGGAACAGTTCACGATCGGGCTGTAAGCAGAGCTTGCATCCGCGCTTCTACGGAGCGAATACCATTGCGTGGTATTCTTCCTCCGAAGCGGGCTGTATGGTTTATGCACCATACAACCTCTCGTCTCGGCGAAAAAATAACCCTAATCGTGTTATTCTTTGCCTCGACTCGGGCTGTAGTATACCGGTAGTACGCATCCATGGGGTGGATGTAGACCGGGTTCAATTCCCGGCAGCCCGACATGAACTGGCTAATTTTTAGAAAGATCACTGGCGCGCTGTTTATCGTGCTCGGCCTTCTGGCGTTCCTCACTCCGCTCACGCCGGGTAGTTGGCTCGTCTTTGTCGGTGCAGAGCTTTTAGGTATCGAGATGCTCTCGCAGAGGCGCGTTACTGAGCAGTATCAGCGACTCAAGCACTGGCTTCACGCGCGTAAAGAAAAGGGAGAGCAGCCTAACGATCGTTATCCTTCTTGAGCTGTTCGAGGTCGACAAGGAGTCGGCGCACGTCGGTAGTGAGTTGCTCGATCGCGTCGGTATGCTTCTTATCCAGCGCTTCTTCTGACTCGGCGTCCTCAGTGATCTCCTCCACATCTTCCTGAATCTCGTCGACATCTCCCTGAATCTCATCAACGTCCTTTTGGATCTCATCAACGTCGTGACTGATCTCCTCGATATCCTCCTGGATGTCCTCAACGTCTTCGGAGACCTCGGCCAGCTCGGCGGCCTGCAGGTTGACCGTCATTTGGATCATGATGGAGAGATAGATCGCCTCGAGCGAGACCAAGGTGGTGAGCACAAGGAGCATGGTGTCCCAGGACACCTTGCCTACCACCGCAGACCCAAAGGCAGCGATGAAGACGACGGTATGCAAAAGAAGCGAGGTCGGAGAGCCGACCCACGCGGTGATTTTCTCAATGCTGGTTTTAGGACGGATCATAAAATAAAGTATGGCACTTCCGTGCCACCCGTGTGATGATTATACACTGCCTTGCGCCCTACGTCTAGGAAAAGCCCGTGGCGTACTGGGGGTACGCCACGGGCTTTGGTGGAGGGCTCGCTAGAGCCCGAAGATCCGTCGGAAATGCTCGAACACCGCCTCGGGAGGCGGATTCGCATCGACCTTGGTATAGGACGAAGGAGCATTAACTCGGAGCAGGTTGAGCGCAGGCTCGGTCTGCTCCTTAAACTTGGCGATCCGGTTACGGATCGCCTCGAGCGAATCGTCCGCGCCGCGCCTCCTGCTCTCGCAGCGTTTGGCTGCTGCCTCGGGTGACATCTCGAACTCAATGAAGAGTGTCTCATGACCGCGCTCGGCCATCGAGAGCGCGTGGAGCGCCTGTCCTGGCGTCCGCGGGAATCCGTCGGCCAGCCAGGTATCGCAGGTGATCTGCGCCATGGTCCGATCGAAGAAATCGCAGACGACCGGATCGCTGCACAGCTCGCCGCGGTCCATGATCGCCTTGCAGGCAGGGTCGATCTTGAGCTGCGAGCTCATCTCCGTCCAGGCGATGCGCTGCCCCGTCTGGGCCAGCGCGCTCGCGATGAGAAGATTGGCCTGGGTCCCCTTGCCGGAGCCTCCGGGACCGATAAGAAAAGCAATCCTCACCTCTGTATCCTCCGTTTGCTTCGTAAAAAGCAGTTATGTGGTGTGTACGTCTGCACGGGATCATAGCACAAGACTTTTGGTGGTCACAAATTATTCGCTCGCCGTCCTCGCGAATTTTCGCGACCCTTACAGGGTCTGTACACCTTTCGCATCCATCGATGCTCAAGGTCTTGCGCTTGGGTCCCCTCCCAAGCTCACCCGCCTCGCGGTTCGGGCTGCTGCCCGAACATCGCTGCGCGTTCCACATAAGCAAGAAAAGCCGCGCAGGCGGCTTTTCTTGCTTATGTGGACCCAAGGAGATTCGAACTCCTGACCCCCTCATTGCAAATGAGGTGCTCTACCAGCTGAGCTATGGGCCCAATCGCACAATTGTAGCATCTTTCTCTCTCGTGTATAGTCTAGGTGGACAAGAACGATCTTGGGCAAACCGAGGATCGTGGATAGGAGGACCCATGAAGGACAGCGTAGTACAACAGATTCGAGCGTTCGTGCCTCTCAGGGTGGGCATGCGCGTCTACTTCCACAACCCGTTCCCGGTGGATGATCCGCAGGAACGAAGGACGAGCGAGAAGTACCGGGGGCGTACCGGTACGATCGTCGGCTTCGCCGAGGAGTACGTGGGGCCGCTTGATGGACGCGGGCGTCTGCCCGGGGTCTATCAGAAGCCCGGTTACGTCGACGTGAAGTTCGAGGACGAGAAGAAGGTGCATCGCAGTCTCTCGATCGAATGCTTCGTGCTGATCAGCGAGGCCGCCACGCTCGCGCTCGACGCATCGCCGTCGCCTGAACGTCTGGGCGACCTGCCGCACACGATCCGCTTCTACCCGGGCGACCAGGTACGGAAGGACGACGACGACGAGGTGCGCCTCGTCGAGAACGTCCGGATCCGTGAGAAGGGCGCGGTCGAGTACGTGCTCAGCGAATCGCGGGAGAACCGTGAACAGCGCGAAGCCCGTCTCGCGGAGCACAAGAGCAGCCGCAGGCTCACTCTTGGTCTCGCGAACTTTGGCGGGTCGCGTGCCGAGTACAGCGACGGCGAGGGGCTGGTGGTCGTGTCACGCGGCAACGTGTACAACCTCTACTGCGCTCCCGACGAGCTCACGTTCTCTTCGCCTGCGGAAGAGCTCGCCTTCTTCGCGAAGGACGGCATCTCAAAGCGCCATTCGGCCGAGGATCCTCCCTACCCCCACCCCCGATCGGAGTGGCCTCTCGAGGAGGCCCTCGAGGTGGTGGCCAAGGGCGAAGGCGACTTTGTGGTCAAGACGGCGGAGTTCTCGAACATCGTCATCATCGGTCGTCGAGGCGAGTACCAGGTACGGATCATCCACGACTGCTGGAAGGAGTACCGCGACCGGATCAAGGCGCTCGGCCAGAGCTTCCCGGAGCCTCCGAGTGAGGTCCGCGAGCACCGCTCGATGAACGATCTCGTTCGCGACGTCGTCGGGATCTGATCATTCACGTTCGCAACAGAGGGCGAGCACTTCGGTGCTCGCCCTTCCTTTTAGCTCTCAAAGGATTTCTTTAATACGGTAAGCGCGTCGGGAACAGGAACAGCTAACGGAAGTGTTGAAAGTTCTTCCAGACCTATCCACTTATAATCATCGTGGTCGTCGCTAAGGGTGGCCTCTGTATCGTCGGTGGTACAGATAAAAAATATGGCAATAATTTGTAAGACCTCTCCTTTGACCGTGGGGCGCCACTCGCCAACATAGAAAGGTCTCCCCACCTCCACACGTAGGCCGACCTCTTCTAGCGCCTCGCGTTTTACACACTCCTGGATACTTTCGCCCAGGTTGACCTTCCCTCCCGGTAGATCATATTGTCCGTGTTTATTGCCGCCTTCGTATTTTGCAGATTCGCGGATAACAAGAACCTTCCCGTCCTTAACAATCGCTGCACGAGCGGCGATTGCCTGTTTGGTTGGGGTGTCCATACAGAATTATCTTCGAGCAGATTCGACCAGGTGCGAGAGAAAATCGGGAAAGGAGATTCCAACGGCAGGAAGTGCCTTGGTGACAAGCGAGTCGGTGGTGAGTCCGGGAAGACTGTTGGTTTCAAGATAGTAGATTCCTCGTGGCGAGACGATAAAGTCGCTGCGTGAGTAGTGGCGCAGACCCAGGGCGCGGTGGGCCACCTTCGCCGCGCGTTTTAATTCTTCGGTCTGCACACGAGAGAAGTTCCCCGGACAAACCTCTCGCGTTGTGCCAGAATATTTCGCTTCATACGAGAAGAAATCTTTTTCAGGTGGAATAATCTCGATCGTAGGAAGTGCGTAGAGCTTGTCACCTCGCATGCCTTCAACGACTCCTGCAGTTGCTTCTTTTCCTCGGATCAGTTCTTCTACGAGGACGCCTTCTGCGCCGTCGGCAAAGAGCTGTTCGATGGCACGTAATACATAGAAATGTCCCCCGACGATCGACACGCCGACCGACGAACCCCAAGCAACCGGCTTCACCACTACCGGTTGAAGGAAGCGACGATGCGCCTCGCTCGCACCCCGAACAGCGTCCTCAGCGCGCTCTATATAGACAAAGTCTGGAGTAAGAAGACCGGCTTCCTTTGCCTTCATTTTGGCGATAACTTTGTGCATCGCCTGATAAGAGCCAAATGAATCAGCTCCAGCATACGGTATACCAAACTGCTCGAGCACTCGTTGGACCTGCCCGTCTTCGCCGTATTCACCATGGAGGCCGATGAGCGCAACGTCGATCAGGCGTAGAAGCTTGTCTGGCGTTACCGGACGACCGCGGTCGTGCCAGACTCCCCGCTTGTCGATATAGATATCGCGTGGTTCGTAACGATCGCGTGGCAAGTGTGCGAGCATCGACGCACCGGTCTTGAGCGAGATCTCGTGTTCTCGTGAAGGTCCGCCACGTAAGACTCCGACGATCGTAGGCATGTGGCTAGTATATCAGCTGGTGTGACGGGCAATCGTCACTGAAGTGTAGAAACTTGATAAACATCTTAATCGTGGTAGATTCTGTTGAGAAATCGGCTACGGAGGTACGCACGTGGGCAAGCAGAAGGAACTCCCGCATGCGCGCGGGAAGAAGAGTCGTAATGCCCACGGTCGCACTTCCCCACTGGGGAAGAAGATCGTACATTTTTGCGACGGCGAGCAGTCAATCAAGGGTGTTGCTACCGGATACCTAGCTACTGGCTGTGCTCCGGCAAACCCTGGACGTGTGAAGATTATGGCCACGGATTTCGGCTTGTTGCTGAAGGTCCGCAGCGGCAACGTGGCTCACGATCTTCGCATCTTCGTCAAGGATGCACAGCAGGCAGCAGCAGCGCTCATTAACTTTCTGAAGAAGCAGGGTGCGGATGTCGAATCGCTTTTACATCAAGCAAGCCCATCGGCCTGAACGAGCCCCACGAGGAATGACCTAACGGTCGCCTCGTGGGGCGTTTTCTATAGATAGTTCGAGAGATCGTGGAGCGAAGAGAGGTGGTGGTCAGCGAGGGGGTCTTTTTCGATCGTAGGTCGGAGTGTCTGCACGGTGGTGATGCCGAGTGCGCGCGCAGCCTTGAGCTCAGAGTGAGGATTGTCGCCCACGACGAGGACCTCCTGCGGCTGCCATCCGTGTCTCGTAAGCAAGTCGCTAAAGATAGCCTGCTTCCCCTTCCGGTTCTTTGCGTCGTCGATCGTGTCGATGATGATCTCGTCAAATAGATCCGCGATATTAAGCCGCGCGAGCTTGGCTTCCTGCCAGGCGCGGTAGCCAGAGGTGACGAGC
Organism: uncultured Candidatus Saccharibacteria bacterium; assembly: GCA_964607655.1. Classification (GTDB taxonomy): domain Bacteria; phylum Patescibacteriota; class Minisyncoccia; order Phycocordibacterales; family Phycocordibacteraceae; genus C7867-001. The sequence goes on from CAZSKX010000001.1 coordinate 201,840, forward strand.
ACGCGATAGGCCGGCAGGGCGCTGAGTGCGCTCTCGTCGCCATAGGTACGCGCGGTGTCGGGCACGACGAGACTGCGGTGCGCCTCGCGCATTGCCTGAGCCAGCGCGTCCTCGAGCTCAAAGAGCGCGATCGTGTCTTCGAGGCTCGTCGACCAGAGAGTTTTGGCGACGAGGTCCTGATCTTCGCGAGATAGGCTCGAGGCGTAGAGGGGCGCGAGTACGGGGTCGAGAATGTCGTCGCCGAGGGAGCGTGTATCGAAGATGCAAAAGTCTAAATCGAAGAAGATGGCCTTAATCATTGGTACCGACTATAACATTAAGCTCGTAAGAAACGTTACGTATTGAAACGCCCCGGAGGTTTCTCCGGGGCGCCCGCTATGCATCGTGTCGAATCGGACGGATGATCGGCCGTCGCCAGCGAAGCATGCTCTCGGCGCGATCGCCGAACTGGTGTCGTGAGCCGCGTACACCGTCGGCGAACTGCTTGGCGTAGACGTTCATCGCATTGAAGTTGAGCGTGTAGGCCCACACCACGAAGGTCACGTGGCTCTCGATGCGGTCGTTCTTCGTCTGGATCCAGGCAGTAAGCTCGTCGACGCTCGCGCGTACCAGCTCGGGGCCGAGTCGCTGGCCCTGATAGGCCTTGTCGATCCCGAGCTGATCGAGCTCGATCACCGGCTCGGCACGCTGGAAGCCGCCGTGCACCTGCCAGCCCGCATAGCCGGCGACGACGCCGTCGACTTCGATCACGAAGTACTGATACAGCGGTCGCGCGTTGTACCAGCACATCACCCATTCGAGTGCGCTCTCGGGCTTATCGCGATCGCCAAGGAAAACGGCGGCGTAGATCTCCGCGATTCGCGCCACGTCACCGGGTGCTGCGGGTCGGACAGAAACAAGGTTGTTCATTCTGGGTATCCTCCAAAGGTCTTCTATAGAGGGGAACAGCCGAACCGAGACATAAGTTACCGGCGGGATAAGTTGTTTGACGACGGCATATTCTACACGTATCGTGATCCCAGATCAGGCAAAGGAGGTCAGAATGGAAAAGACGGTGTCATTCACTGAGATTCCCAGACGGGAACACAAGAAGATCTGTGATGAGCTTGCAGCGCACGCGCTGGTCTCGGTATCGATCAGGCGCCTCGGCTCGAGCAGGGGGATGCTCAGGATCGCTTCGGCGTTCCCTGCGGAGTTCGAGAAGGCTCGCGCCTGGATCCTCGAACGCTTCGGAGAGAAAGTCCAGGGCATCTGAAGGCCAATCGGCCGCACAAGGAAGGAACGACCCTCGGGTCTTCTCAAGACTTGTGCGGCCGTTCCTATTTCTCGCGCAAACTTTTTGTACGGACGCGGCGGTGACGGGAGAGCGAGAAGCGATGTGCTTCAGAGTTAATCAAGACCGCGTCGGCCTCAGACAGGTGTGCGCGCTTGGCGCCGATCACTTCGCGGGGGCGGTGTCGCTCGTCCTTCACTACCGCGACGACGGGGATCCCGAGGCCGAGCTCAGACAATTTCCCTTCAGCGGCCTTCTTGTGCGTTGCGCCGCCATCGACGACGATCACGCGCGGCGACTCCCACTCAAGGTGTGAGAAGCGGCGGGTGAGCAGCTCTTTGAGCGAGCCGATATCATCGTTTTTCTTGAAGCCACGAATATTAAATGTTCGGTATTCTTTCTTGATCACTTCCCCGTCTTCAAGCACGGTCAATACGCCGATCGCGTTCGTGCCGCTCAAGTGTGCGGTGTCGTACGCCTCGATTCGACCGTAGGCGGTGGCGGTGCGCAGCGCCTCGAGTTGCTCGTCTTTGATCAGGGACACGTCTTGCACGTGGTCGAGGGCATAGAGCTCACGACGGAGCGCCGCCGCGTCTTCGAAGCGCTCTGCCTTCGCAGCGGCCTTCATCTCGCGCTCTATCGCCACGCGGAGCGCCTTGCCTCGCCCCGAGAGAAAGAGTGCTGCTTTTCGTATCGTCTTGCGGTATTCGATCGGGTCGATGGTGCTCGGGTACTGGCGTATCTGTTTATTGAACTCGATCTTGGCTTGGTGATGTTTGTTGGCTCTCGTCGCGTCTACTGGCTTCGCGGTGTCGAAGAATGGAAAGATGCGTTGCAGGAGACGCAGGGCTTCCTTCAACTGTGCGCCTGATGGAAAGGGGCCGTAAATGCTCGCGAGACTCTGCCCCTCGAGCGTTCGCTTCGCCTTGAAGTCGATATTCTTACCTCGTATCGCGAGCACGCGCGGGATAGTCTCGTCGGTGATGACTGCGTAGAGGAAGCTCGAGTCGTCTTTGCCTATCGCATTTGCGGGCGGCAAGTACTTCTTAATGTAGGACGCTTCAAGCACGAGCGCTTCGAGTACGGTTGGGGCACTCTCGTGCGCGACTCGATCAGCTCGAGTAACCATATCGACGATACGCGGCCCGCGCGTCGCGATCAGGTCATCGTCGAAGTAGCTGCGCACCCGGTCGCGCAGGCTCGTCGCCTTACCTACGTACAAGACCTTCCTGCCCTTCTTAAACAAATACACCCCCGGCACATCGGGCAGGTCTTTGGTTGACTTGTGGGCAATTTCCATATTGACAAAGTATAAGTATTATACTATGTTAAACATGGTAAACAAGTCGGCCTGCTACAGAACACAAGGAGAACGATTATGGCAGAAAGTCCGCTCGATGAGCTTGACAGACGCGACCGTGAACAGGCAGCGGAGATCGAAGAGGGGCTCTTCCCGCTGCTTCACTCGGTAGCCGACAGAGGCTCCACCATCAGGGACCCTACCGCTCGGCAGATCCTCGACCGATGCCAGAAGCATATCAGCAAGATGCTCCACGGGAAGATGATCGGGATCGTCATCGACTGAAGGTGGAGCTTGGCGGCGCGGAACCCCCACGGGGACCGCGCCGCTTTTTTATTTCTTCTTGCTCTTGTGGCGCTTGAGGAGCTTGGCGAGGTAATCGCCGGTGTAGGAGCCCTCAGTCTGAGCCACTTCTTCTGGCGTGCCTTTTGCAATAATCTTTCCGCCCTTCACTCCCCCTTCAGGGCCGAAGTCGATCAGGTAGTCAGCGCTCTTGATCACGTCGAGGTTGTGCTCGATCACAACGACCGTGTTTCCACGGCGCACGAGCTCTTGGAGAATCTCGATCAGTTTACGTACGTCGTCGTAATGGAGCCCCACTGTCGGCTCGTCGAGCAGGTAGAGCGTTTTCATCGAGATCGGGCGGTAGAACTCGCTCGCGATCTTGACCCGTTGTGCCTCGCCGCCCGAGAGCGTCGTTGCGCTTTGACCCAGCGTGAGGTATTCGAGTCCGGTTGCGTTAAGCGAAGCGAGACGTTCAGAGATCGCGGGAATATCGTAGAAGAACTTCTCAGCTTCTTCGATCGTCATCTGGAGCACATCGTAAATATTTTTCCCGCGGTAGGTCACCTCAAGGGTCTCTTTCATAAATCGCTTGCCCATACAGATGTCGCAGGTCACATACACCGTCGGGAGGAAGTGCATCTCCACGGCGACCATGCCGTTGCCCTGACAAGCTTCGCAGCGCCCTCCTGGGACGTTGAAGGAGAAACGGCCTGGTTTCCATCCTCGCGCACGTGCCTCGCTAGAAGCGGCGAATAGGTCGCGGATATGAGTAAAGGCTCCGGTGTAGGTAGCGGGATTGCTGCGCGGGGTGCGTCCGATTGGCGACTGATCGATGAGTACTGTGCGGCTGACGTACTCAGTGCCCGTGAGTGACGAGGCGTGTTCGAGCTTACTTTCCCGCTTGCTTTGGCGCGCTGCGATATTTCGGTGGAGCACGTCGTAGAGGAAGGTCGACTTACCGCTCCCTGACACGCCGGTGATACACACGAGGCGGCCGAGCGGCACGTCGATGTTCTGATTCTTTAAATTATGCAGCGTAGCACCACGAACTTTGATCCACCCGTGTTCGCGAGTGCGGCGTTCCTCAGGGATCTCAATCGCCTTCTCTTCGCGCAGATACCCGAGTGTCGAGGAGCAGCTCTTGTTCTCCTTAGCCGTGAGGAGTTCTTCGAGCCAGCCGCTCGCGACAACGGTACCGCCGTGGGTGCCCGCGCCTGGGCCGATGTCGACCAGGTAGTCAGCGGCGTAGATCGTGTCTTCGTCGTGCTCGACGACGATGATGGTGTTACCGAGCTCCTTGAGGTGGAGGAGCGTCTCGATCAGGCGGTCGTTGTCGCGCTGGTGTAGGCCGATCGTCGGCTCGTCAAGGACGTAGAGTGCGCCCGTGAGCCCGCTGCCGAGCTGGCTCGCGAGGCGGATACGTTGGGCCTCGCCTCCAGAGAGGGTCGCGGCCGAGCGGTTAAGCGTGAGGTAGTCGAGGCCGACGTTGAGCATAAAGGTGAGGCGGCTCTCGATCTCGCGGAGGATCGGCGCGGCGATGTCCTTTTTCATCTCGGAGAGCTCGATCGAGTCAACGAATTCTTTAGCTTCTTTGATCGACATGCTGGTGAAGTCGACGACGTTATAGCCGAGAGTCTTGCTACCCTTCTGTTTAAGGTATACGCGCAGCGCTTCCTTACGCAGGCGCTTGCCCTCGCACTCACTACAGACCTTGTCGCTGAAGAGCGTCTCGGTACCGAGACCGTTACAGGCCGGACAGGCTCCGTACGGAGAGTTGAAGGAGAAGAGTCGCGGCTCGACCTCGGGGAAGGAAGCGCCGTCCTCGGGGCAGATAAACTTACTCGAGAGTGTCTCGATTTCGCCGTTCGCATGGCGTAACTTCACCAGGCCATCGGCCTCCTTAAGCGCGAGCTCGAGCGCCTCAGAGAGACGCTCGCGAGCAGCAGCGCTCGTGCGGATAAACTCGGATACGAAAATACTGTCGACGAGCGCGTCGATCGAGTGCTGCTTGTTACGATCGAGGACGATCTTCTCGCGAAGCGACTGTTCCTTACCGTCGATCACGACACGCTCGAACCCTTTACCAAGGAGGTCGTAGAGGAGCTGGTAGTACTCGCCCTTACGGCCCACCACCACGGGCGCGTAGACCGTGACGGCGCTCTTGTCGACCGCGACCCCCATCACCTTCTCGTCTGTCTTGGAACGTTTCGACTCGATGCGATCCATCACCATCTTGATCATCTCTTCCTTCGAGAGACGGACGATCGGTACGTCGTGATGGATACAGTAGGGCTGGCCGGCGCGTGCGTAGAGCACACGCAGATAGTCGTAGATCTCGGTAACGGTGGCGACCGTCGAGCGAGGGTTGTTAGAACGGCTCTTCTGGTCGATGGAAATGGCCGGACTAAGACCGTCGATCTGGTCGACGTCAGGCTTGGCCATCTGGTTCAAAAATTGTCGGGCGTAGGCCGAAAGTGATTCGACGTAGCGGCGCTGCCCTTCGGCAAAGATCGTATCAAACGCGAGCGATGATTTACCGCTGCCCGAGACGCCAGTGATGACCGTCATCGCGCCGCGCGGCATCTCGACATCAATATTTTTCAAATTGTGGGTGCGCGCACCCTTCACCCGGATCCAGTCGGAGCCGTGTTTGTGCTTGTGTTCTTCTTTCGTGTGCTTCTTCATGGGCTTTAGATATAGGAGTTCCTGTCCGTGGCGGGACAGGTACAGAGTGATTATACCACACTAACTAAACATCTTCTTTTTTCGTTTTGGCTTCTTGGGGCCAGTACCCTCGAGCTTGTAGATCTCGTCGCGGATGAGGGCGGCGGTCTCGAAGTCGAGTTTCTCTACCGCGTCAGCCATCTCTTCCCTCTTTTGTTTAATAAATTCTTCAGGGTCGACTTTGTACGCGATCGTGTCGAGCGCGAGCAGTTCATCAATAGTTTTATCGTGCTCGCTGCGCATCGAGGCGGCGATGTCATGGATTTCTTTCTTAATCGTCTGCGGAGTGATCCCATGCTTCTCGTTATAGGCGAGCTGCTTGGTGCGGCGGCGATTGGTCTCGCTGATCGCCTTCTCGAGTGAGTCGGTCATCACGTCGGCGTAGAGGATCACGCGGCCGAGTACGTTACGCGCCGCGCGGCCGATGGTCTGTATAAGTGACGTCTCAGAGCGGAGAAATCCTTCTTTATCAGCGTCGAGGATCCCCACAAGCTCTACCTCAGGCAGGTCGAGTCCTTCGCGCAGAAGGTTTACTCCTACGAGGATGTCGAACTGGCCTTTACGGAAATTGGTCAAAATATCAATACGTTCGATCGTTTTAATATCCGAGTGCAGATACTCTGCCTTGATTCCCTTCTTGCGAAGGAAGGCGGCCAAGTCTTCAGCCATCTGCTTGGTGAGGGTTGTCGCGAGTGCGCGGCCGCCGTTCTTGATGACCTTATCAGCTTCTCCAATAAAGTCAGCGATCTGGCCCGGATATTCACCTGCTTCCACGATACCGCGCACATCGAGCTCAGGGTCGATAAGCCCAGTCGGACGGATCACCTGTTCGACGATCTGCTCTGAATATTCCTTTTCAAACTTGCCGGGCGTGGCGCTCGTGTAGATGGTTTGCCCCACGCGCTGTTCAAACTCTTCGAAGGTGAGCGGACGGTTGTCGCGTGCCGACGGGAGGCGGAAGCCGTATTCGACCAGGTTGTCCTTACGCGAGCGGTCGCCGGCGTACATCCCGCCGATCTGAGAGACGGTGACGTGCGACTCATCGATCACGGTGAGGAAGTCCTTGTCGCACTTCTTAAAATAGTCGAGGAGCGTATAGGGCGGCTCGCCGGGCGCGCGGCCGTCGAAGTGGCGCGAGTAATTCTCGATCCCGTTCGTGTAGCCAAGCTCGCGAATGCGCGCGATATCGTGCAAAGTGCGACGCTTCAGGCGCTCAGCCTCGAGTGGCTTCTCTTCGCGCTTAAACTTGGCGAGTTGCTCGTCGAGCTCGAGTTTGATGTCCTCGATCGCGCGTTCACGCTCTTCTTCGCCAGTGACGAAGTGCTTCGCCGGGAAGACGAATGCCGTCTCGGGCTCTGCGCGCAGCGCGCGCGTGACCGGATCGATCAGCTCAATGCGCGCGACGACATCGCCGTCGAAGGCGACACGATAGATCGCGCGTTCGTTGACTGGCATAAACTCGAGCGCGTTCCCCACTGCGCGGAACTGTCCTGGGTTTAAGTCAGCAGTCGTGCGCTCGAAGTAGATGGCGACGAGTTTACGAATCAGTCCGTGGCGCCCACCCTCGAGCTCTTCTCCCTTCGCGATCTTCACGTTCACCTTCTCGTACTCCTCGGGTGAACCGAGGCCGTAGATCACTGAGACCGAGCCGACGATAATCACGTCCTTGCGCGTCAGCAGCGCCTGCGTCGCAGCGTGGCGCAGACGGTCGATCTCGGCGTTTATCATCGCCTCCTTCTCGATGTAGGTGTCAGAGTGCGCGATGTATGCCTCGGGCTGGTAGTAGTCGTAGTAGGAGACGAAGTAGTGCACCGCATTCTCGGGGAAGAACTCGCGATACTCCTGCGCGAGCTGGGCAGCGAGGGTCTTGTTGTGCGCGAGCACGAGGGTCGGCTTGTCCGCCTTGGCGATCACGTTGGCCATGGTGAAGGTTTTCCCCGTCCCCGTGGCGCCAAAAAGCGTCTGATGACGCATTCCCTGCTCGAGCCCCTCTTCGAGCTTCTTGATCGCCTCCGGCTGATCCCCTGCCGGCGGCCACTTGGTATGGAGTTTGAAGTTTCTTGACATAAAGACTCTGTATTATACATCAAACGCATTTCGACGCATCCGTTTATAGGGCCATCTCCTGAGTCTCTGCAGTTTCTTGATTAAAAAGAACGCGATGCTTGATAGAAATGATAGTATCGCCATTATTGTCTGTTCCTTCAACATCTCCAAACTCGAATACAATGGTGTTGCTGCTGCGGTCTTCGTGACATTGGATGTCGACTGGACCAAATGACCAAGTGTCGGCTTCTGGAGCTAGATTTGGGTACTTGGCAAATAATTCGAGCACAGGAGTGAAGCTTGGTACCGCATAGACAGACGCGTCAGCGGATCCATCAAGCGGAGTGTTGTAGCAAGTATAAAAATATTTTTCTGAGGAGGTGAAGGTGCCTGAACCCATGGGAATGTTCATGACTTCCTTGTTTTGTTTTATGTCATAGATATGGTGCGCACCTCCTTCCCAGAATCCAATATAATATTCAAAATATGTCTGGGATGGGCTGAAATGAACGTACCCGAATTTTCCATCACGGACCTGACTAACGTTGTATGAAGTGGTAGCTATGCGAATTGGATGTGCTCCGGATACCGCAAGCCAGAGTTCTGTGGCTTGATCGTGAGAAATCGTATACACCCGCAAGCCGTCCTCGTCGTATAAGACTTGTTCTGCGGCAGTCATGGCTCTTTGATCCAATCGCTTCTCTGTGGTTGAAGCGGCGGTTGATAGTGGCGTAGTTGTCGCCGCATAGGGTACAGTTGCAATTCCATGATTGTCATAGGCTAAAAAAGTTACAAAAGCGACTAACGCACTTATAAGAAGCAGTGATGTAAGATGTCTCCTCACCACGCTAGAGTTTAACAGTTTACTTTGCATAATAATCCCTCTCAAAATCTTTTCGATACTCGGTGAAGCGGTCGTCGAGGATAGCTTGGCGGGCGTCGGAGACAAGCTTGAGAATAAAGCCGAGGTTGTGCTGCGAACAGATGATCGAACCAAGCATTTCTTTCGAGCGGATTAGGTGTGCGAGGTAGGCACGAGTAAAGGGCTCGGTGCCGGGGATAATGGTCTCCGGGTCGAGTGGGTTAAAATCGTTTTTAAACTTCTCTCCGGTGAGATGGATGATCCCTCGACGGGTGTAGATAGATCCGTGACGGCCGATTCGTGTTGCCGCAACGCAGTCGAAGAGGTCGATACCATTTGCAATCCCCTCTAAAATATCGCCCGGCTCGCCGATGCCGAGGAAGTGCTTCGGCAATTCTTCGGGCAACTCCCCCATTGCGGCTTGGAGCGCTCCGCGCATATCTTTCTTAGTAAATGAGCCGCCGATACCGATGCCATCAAAGCCTAGCGAAGCGATTTCTTTTGCACTCTCACGGCGGAGGTCTTCGTGCCGCCCACCTTGAACGATACCGAAAATAGCCTGTTTCTCACGTGCATTAATATTTTGTCGATGCGCCTTCAAACTTCTCTCGGCCCACCGGTGCGTGCGATCCATCGCCTCCTTTTGATACTCGTACGGCTCAGTCGGCGAGGTGCACTCGTCGAAGGCGAAGAACATATCGGCGCCCAAGGCGTGCTGGATCTCGATCGATCGCTCAGGGGTAAAGCGGTGGAGAGAGCCGTCGAGGTGTGAGGTGAAGGTGACGCCCTCCTCATCGATCACGGCCAGCTGTCCGTGCTGACTCGCGACGTCTTGGTCGTACACGGCCAGCTGCTCCTGCTTCTCGGTCGTCTCCCCTATCTCTCCTTTTGTAAACTTCGAAATAGTTTTACCAAAGGCGGCACCGAGCGAGAATACCTGGAAGCCGCCCGAGTCGGTCATCGTGGGCCCGTCCCAGCCCATAAACTTCCCGAACCCCCCAGCTTGTTCGACGATCTTCTCGCCGGGCTGGAGGTAGAGATGGTAGGTGTTGGCGAGCACCACTTCGGCCCCCACTTGCTTGAGGATCTCAGGTGAGACACCTTTCACGCTCGCCTTCGTGCCGACTGGAGAGAAAGCTGGTGTGTGGATGGTGCCGTGTGGCGTTTCTAAAACGCCAGCACGCGCCCCGAAGGGGCGCGTGCTCTTCTCGATCGTAAGCGAGATGGCGCTCATTCTTGCCCTACTGGGCGGCCTTCTTAACCGAAAGGAGTTCGACTTCGAATATGAGAGTGGAACCAGCGGGTATAACTCCTCCGACTGCTTGATCGCCGTAGGCGAGTGCAGGAGGTATCACCAGTCGACGCTTGCCGCCAACTTTCATTCCGGCAACGCCTTGGTCCCAGCCCTGGATGACTTGCCCGACACCGAGCTTGAAGGTAAAGCCAGCTGCGCCACGATTGGCTGAGGCGTCGAAGACGGTGCCGTTCGTGAGGCTGCCGACATAGTTTACGGTGACGGTGTCACCCGCTTCAGCGACGTCGCCGGTACCGACAACAGCGTCAGAAATTTGTAATTGGTCAGTGTTTTCAGGCATAGCATTAGTGGTTGTGGCTAAATTATTTGCACTCAGGGCCGCTTGATCAGCAGGATTAAGACTGCCGAACGGCGAGAGGCCTGGGAATATAAGAAACATCAATACGACAATAAGCGCAAGGGCAACCGCGATACCAGTTTGGGTCGATTTCATATGGGTCTTAGTATACCCTAGGCCCTTTCATCGCCAAGCTCCTCTTCTGGGGATGGCGGATCCTCTTTCTGGGCAGCGAGTATCTTCTCTACCATGCGCTTAAGCTGGCTTCGGTACTCGGCTCGAGTTTCAGCGACCGCGGGCTCCTCCTCCGGCTCTACTGGTTCGGTCTCGATAGCCTCTTCAGGCTGTTCGGGCTCTTTCTCTTGCGCACGCTTTAACCACTGTGACGGTTTTTCGTACATGGCAGGCAATTATTGTTTAAGATAACGCTCTCGGATTGTTGTTTCTACAGTAGCACGGTCACGGCCGTACGTGAGCGACGACAGCTGGATAAGATCTGCTACTTGATCGCGATTCGGCGTCGGGAGGTCGGGAGTCTTAATATCAAATGGCTTCTGCGGCACGCCCTTAGCAAGGATCTTCACATACGCGTTACGAAACTCGAGGTTGACGAAGTCGAGTGTCTCGAAGACAGGCGCAAACTGCTTCGCGAAGAACTCAGCGTCTTCTTCGCCGACACGGAAGACCGACATGTTGCCCACGTTGCCGAAGACGGCGTCGCGGGTTTTATCATCAATCTGTTTTAAGAACTGGTGGGCGACCGAGAGCGAGAGTTTATACTTACGCGCCTCAGAGAGGATGCCCGGGATCGAATCGGTGGTGACGTTTTGAAATTCGTCGATGTAGAGGTAAAACGGTGCAAAGGCCTTGCCGGGACTGTCGGCTCGTGAGAGCGCGGCCATAAAGAGCTTTCCGACGATGATAAGGCCAAGAAGGTTGGCGTTCTTCTCGCCTAAACGACCCTTAGAGAGGTTCACAAGCAGAATCTTCTTAGTGTCCATCACTTCGCGGAAGTTAAAGGAGGACTCCTGCTGCCCCACGATCGGACGGATAAAGTCGTTTGCGGTGAAGTCGTCGAACTTGTTTGTGATATAGGGCACGATATTGGCGAGCGAAGCTTCCCCATCGGCCTTGTTGGCGATCTCAGTCCAGAACTGATTAATCACGGGGTTCATGCTCTTCGACAGTTTCAGTCGGCGGAAGTCAGCGTTTGAGAGTACGCGCGCAATATCGAGAATGGTCGACCCCGTAGAAGGATCTTCCATCACGAGCTGGGTCGCATTACGGAAGTATTGTTCGAAGGCAGGGCCCATGCTCTCGGGCACGTCGCCGTAGAGGCGACGGAAGATCATCAAGAGCTCGTTTACGATAAAGGTTTTCTGTTCAGGTCGGGCGAGGTCGTACTCGAGGAAGTTGAGCGAGAAGGGTCGCGAGAGATCGGCGGGATCGAAGTAGATAACGTCCTTGTAGCGCTCAGGAGGCACTGAGGCGAGGATGTTGAGGATATCGGTGCCGTGCGGATCGATAAAGCAGCAGCCGTCACCGCGCTGAATATCCTGAATAATCATTGACGTCAAAAGACCCGTTTTACCGGTGCCCGTCTGACCGATCACGTAGAGGTGGCGCAGGCGGTCTTCGGTCTCGAGGTAAACAGGAGTTTCCTTACCCCGGAAGATGTTGGTCCCTAGAAGAGCTCCTGATAGCGGGAGGGTGATAGGCGCTGCCGCGTGAGTAAAGCGGGATTGTTTGAGGTGTGGCGAGCTCCCGATGCCCTTCGGCGGGAAGTGGTAGACACTTGTCAGTTCGCGCAGGGAGAGCGGTATCGCACTTGAATCCGGTATGCGGAAAGAAAATTCTTCGGTAACGTTGACCACGTCCCAGCCCTTCGCTTCGACGAACTCGAGGCGATTACCGTGGGTGTTGTTGAACTGATTGAAGGCAGACTCGAGCTCGCCCAGGATCTGGCGTGCCTTACGCTCTTCTTTTGCTGACGCAACGATACGGACCGTTGCGCCGACGATTGGGGCAACGATTTTCTTTTCAACCTGCTCAATATGGTTTTTATTCGCTTCGATCTGCCGATTTTCCTCTTGTTTACGCTTCTCCTCGTCTTTCGGCTTGCTCGCGAAAAAAGTCTTCGTGAAGTCACGCGCCACCTCGCCGAGAACCGTCTCGGGCGTCTTGAAGGCGTCGCCCTTCTTCTCCCCTTTGCGTAGGGCGGACAAGATTTTTCGATAATGCTTCACGTGTCGTTCGGCACGTGGCTCGATCACGATCTGGAGCGCCGCGCCCTCGCCGGCGTGTTCGATCTTTGCGAATGCGTTCGTGATGGCGTTGAGTGGATCGTAGTCGAAGTCCGTATAGTCCTTAAGCGGCAAGGCTGGGTTCTCTGCGAATCGCGCTGTCGCGACGAGCGTCGTCCCCTCTTTCGCAAACACGTTGTAGTCAAAGGGTTGCGGGTAGACGTGCGCGTCAGGAAAGACAGCGAGCAGTTGCTTCTCGAAGAGATTGCATTTGTTGTTCGGCACGGCCACATAAAACTGTAGTTCAGGCTTGTCGGCTGGAACGGCGAGCTCTACGGTAAAGTAGTGCGGTTCTCCGTCGGCGGCATCTTCGACGGAGAGGAGGCCAGCATAGAGCTGCTCCATCGAAGAGATGAGCTCTTTGAGCGGTCGTTCTCGGCCGTTTTGATCCTGCTTCGGCTCAGGCAGGGCGATCTCGTAAAGAGTCATATGGAGCGCTTCAAATCGCGGCATCTTCTCACCTCCTGGTGTTGGGAGGCCGACTGCAATATGGCGCACCAGATAGCGGTGGAAATCGTCGGAGAGGTGTGGATTGCGCATTCCCTCGAGTACCTTGAGCACATTGCGTAGCCCTTTTTCTTCGAGCAGGCTGGTGAGCTTGCGAATAGCGTCTTCAGCGTCGCCGAGCGCCATCTCCGCGAGAATAGTGTTCGCCGTGTCCCCTACGGCTGCTTCGTTTAGCGCATACCCAGGCGCAAACTGTTCAGCGGGTGTTTTCGCATGCTCAGTTATTCTTTCTGAGACGATGCGAACGCGTTCGGCGGCAGTCTGTTCGTGTGCTGCGAGCGCCGCTTCTTTCTCGGCGATCTGTTGACGGAGAAACGCGATCTCCTCCTCGGGTGTCGAGAGTTTTGGTCCAGCCTCCATTTACTACAGTATAGGTCATGTAGGCCTCGTCGAACTGCTCTCGTCGTGGATACAGGAGCAAACATTCCTTAGAAATCGTTTGACAGTGAGCGCGCTGGAGAGTAAGTAGAAGAGAGAAGTTCTAACAACATGTGGTCAACCGATCATCACGGGGGTGCAAAGTGATAAAGATTGAACGGTGGGACACGCTGATCTCGTACGGTCTCATAGCCCTGATCTTGTGGGGGATGAAAGCGTTCCCTTCTGCTGTCGAGAATCCGCCGGGACACGCTGAGCAATCGGCGATCGAAACGGAATACGAGACGAAAGTTTATCCGTACGGCAAGATTGACGGATTCTTCGTCTACATCGTCAATGGTCTACCCAACGATCCTGAAGAGCCACTTCTTACGTTGACGCTCACGCCGATCGACGAGCCAGGCTGCGATATCGTCTGGGCGATGGTCAATGATCCCGTGCACCCATGGTCGTTTGTAGGACCGTATGGTTGCAAGGGTGAACTCAAGTCGTTCGTGTACTACGAACAGAAGCTCATCGAAGCTGTCCAGATGTATGCTCAGGCTTCTCGATCTGAGCACTCAAATGGCCGCACGGGGACGTGCGGCCATTTTCTACTTACTCCAGGCGTTAAAGACCCAGTGAATGATCGTAAGCACGAGCGCGAAGAGGAGTGCAGCCCAGAACCCGCTGACAATAAAGCCTGGCACTACCATTCCGGCGAGCATCACGAGCAGCGCATTGATCACGAGCGAGAAGAGTCCGAGGGTGATGATGTTGATCGGAAGCGTGAGGATAATGAGGATGGGCTTGATAAAAAGATTTAACGCCCCGAGCACCACGGCCGCGATCACCGCACCCCAAAAGGTCACTTGTACCTGTGGCACAAGATATGCGGCGACTCCGATAGCTCCGGCTGAGACGATCCAATGGAATAGTATTTTCATAGACATAACTGTACACCTTAGAGGATTCTCGTGGAAGAGGTGATGAAGACAAAAACCCCCGCGACCGGCTCTGCCGGTCGCGGGGGTCTCGAAAATTTCCTTACTTCAAGAGAGCGTCGATTGCTACTTTGAAGTTGGCGTAAGGGTATGCACCCGCGAGCATCTGCGTCCCGATGACGAAGGAAGGCGTGGCGCTGATGCCCTGCTTCTGGCCCTCGGCCTTCTGAGCTTCAGCGGCAGCATCATAGGCGCTTCCGTTAGCGGCAACGTCGGCAGCTACCTTCTCGGCGTCAATGCCGGCGATCTTGGCGGTGAGTGCCTTTACTGACGCTTCATCGCCAAAGCCCTTGTGCTCCTCGTCCTGTGCTTCGTACATCGCGGTGCGCCACTCGAAGTACTGTGCCGGGTAGAGCTTCCATACCGCATGGTTGTAGCGAGCGGCGGTAAATGAGTCGGGGCCGAGGAAGGCGAAGTCCATGAACACGATCTTTACCTTGCCGGTATCTACATAATCCTTAATGATCTGCGGAAGTGCCGGAGGCGTCTGAATCTTCGGGTGTCCGGTCTCGAAGGCACGGCAGAATGGGCACTGGAAGTCGCTCCAGAAAGCGATCGTCACTGGCGCGTCTGGATTACCGATAAACGGGGCGCCCTCCATGTTCACAGTGTTAATGTCAGCCTTAGCTGCCTGGCCGGCGTCACCAGTACCTGCTGGTCGCGATCCGTTCCAGACAACCGCTCCTGCGATCAGCAATCCGGCTGCGATAACTGATAAAGGTAAAAATATTTTGTTCATGTCCATATGCACCCGATGATACCACACTGCTTCAGAGCGCAAGGCTACTGATATTGGACGTAGATGGGGGTTGGCACCAGATCAAGCACCTCTCGCTTGGTCAAGAGGCCGGTCGAGGGCGGACGCAGGTCGGTATGATAAAAGATTTTTACACCGGTAAACTGCACTGGCTCAGGGGCCACGATGTAGTTATAGGTCCCTTTTTTCTTGGCCTGCTCGCCCCAGCCGTCCATGTGGATGACAAACTGTACCTCAGGTAGCGTTCGGATGTTCTGATAGTTGGTGACCATGCGCTGCGTGAAGCGGTGGACGACGAGAATCTTCGGCGGGAGGTCGTGTTCGCGCACCAGCTTGGCTAGATACTCTGCTGCGTAGTTAATGTCCTTTGCGTCGAAGGTGCCGATCACGGTCCCCGGCTTCTCGCCTCCCTTCATCGAGAATTCTGGGTCGATCCCGAGGTGCACTTGAGGCATTTTCAAATATTTCTCAAGTTGGGGCAGTTCGTGCGCGAGCGTCGAGAGGCCCACTTGCACGTCGAGGAATACGATCCCGTTTACCTGTCGCGCCAGCTCGAGCGCGTGGTCGATCTGGTCGTCGGGCATGCGTAGGATGTACTTCCCTTCCTTGCCCGCTGTTCCCTGGGCGACGACCGCGATGTAGTGAATCGCCGGGACGACGGGGGTCGTGGGATCGGCTTCCTCCCAGGCCCTTGCCTCAGTGCGCAGCTTCTCGAGCATTACCGCGGTCTCATATTCCCCGAGCACGCCCATCTTGGTTGAATAAAAATTACCGTAATACGCGATGACGCGTTTAAACGGCAGGATGGCCCCCTCCTTAGGGTACGGCGCTTTCACGGGGTAGAGACGTCCAGGTGTGGCTGAGGCCACTTGAGCGGAGGGTGAGGTGGTAGTCGAGAGTGGGATGTGGGCGAGGCGTAGGAGCCGGCGATCGTAGTCGGCGATGTCGAGCGCCGGGAGCGGAATAAATCGGCCGACGAGGTCACTCGCCTTCGAGCGATATTCTGATGCGGCAATACGCGAAAACAGAAGCAGGTAGCCGACAACAACAACAGCGACGATCGCCGTCGCAACAAGAGCCTTCTCTTTCATACCCCAACATTCTACCTGACTTTGCTGATAAAAAAGAGCGACCCCGCACGAATGCGGGGTCGGAAGAGCCAGAGAAGTTCCCTTCTCAGGCGGGGGTTGGTTCTGGGACGGGACTCGTGATGCTCTTCAGCCGTTCCTGGAGCTTCTCGCGGAGCTGCCGCAGTCGGCTCTTGCCCGGCGGCTTTGGAGTGCAGGCAGCGAAATAGATCATCAGGACATAGGACACCCAGGCCATGCCATTTAGCGCGTTCCTGAGCGTCTCCTGCTGGTGAAGCGCTTGCAGGAAGTCCCCGATGGCGAATGTCGTGAAGATCAGGAGATACAACACTCGACTGCGAGAGTCCAGCATTGTGCTGCAGCGCAAGCTTCCGTTCCGCAGGAAGTTCGATTCATCCCAGCTGATGACGAATGTGGCCAAAGCGGTGACAGACAAAATGACGCACACAAGCAGCGCTTCGACAGGACTCCTGTCATCATTCGCCACCCAGGCTGCGGTCAGGGACAGAGCCCACGAGATGTGGGCTGCCTTCTGGAGCCAGAATTTGGTCAGTCCGGTCCAGTCTTGGAACCAGTCGGTGAAGCGTTGCGCCTGCCTGAGCAGAAACGCATCGATGATTTCAAGCATTGAGGAACTCCTTTCTGCCCGTCTTGGTATAGGTCTGAACGAGCAGGTATCTAAAGATATTATACTTTGCGTATACTAAAATGTCAAACTGTGGAAGCTGGCATGTATATATATTGTAAAAAAAATTCCGCCGCCGTGACCCTAGCAGAGTCGCTAGGGTCACGAGGGGAATGCGTTTCAAGGGTTCTTGGTTCCTTGAGAGTGTTCGCGTCGACGAAAGCGAAGTACCTGAGCGGCGGCTGCCACTTGCTCGGTACGTTCGAGTTCCGGGGATAGACGGTTCTCCAGTTCAGATAACGACATCGTTTCTCCGATGGGAACCGTGGAGAGGAACGCGTCAAAGAACCAGCCGTAGGAGCGTAGATTGGTCACGAGGTCGAATCCTTCGGGTACGTCGACTCGAAGACTCTCGTCGAGCGAGAAGTCTTCGGCCGCGAGAGCCGACCCACGAAGCCGGTTCGTCTTATCCGCTCCGTAGTCATCGAATATGGTGTCCCCGCGGGCCGAGGTAATCCAGGTTGTGGCGACTGTCTCACCAGCTCGAACCACCTGGAGCTCCTTGCAGCACTCGAAGTCAATCGCGTTCAGAGTGTCGAACTTCACGCCTCCGGATTCGAACCATAGTTCGCCATCGTGCTCGACGAGGGCAATTTCGATTTTCATAACACCTTACCTCCTGCGTTTAATTTACTACATATTATGTATCTAGTCAAGACTTTAGAACTTGTTCGAACACCCGTTTATGGAGCCACCACGTACCACACGCTGGCTACGCCCTGCCCTGTCGTATCGCCCGGCTTAGCATCGTTTCGATAGTAGTAGAGCGGCATGCCCTTATACGTAAGCTGTCGCGTCCCGCCGGCTCGCGTGATGACGCTCAGAGTGCCGCGTATCCCCCGGCCAGGCAAGAGAGGCTGCTTCGCATCAGCGATCACGTAGGCCGGCCAGATGCTTGCGCACGCGTCGGTGCAGGTAGAAGCGCCGGGGGTATCTTTGGCATACCGATAGAGCGTCATCCCGTTGCTTGCGACGAGGTGTGTGCCCAGTGTGGTGCTCGTGGCGATCGAAACGACAATCGGGACAGCGGCTTGGCCACCGGCGGATCCGTTCGAATTAAGTGATTCGGTGGTGGTTGTGGTGGCCTGGGTACCGTCTGTGGCGGCAGGGCTTTGTGTAGTCCACCACAACATCCCAAGAAGGAGTACTACCGCAAGCAGTATCCAAGCAAGGGTTGAAGTACGCATGTGCGCGAGGTGAAAAGGGATATGCGACTACTGTACCAGACAAGACCTGAAGTTGTGGGAAATGGGGCTATACACAGACGATCTTGAGTGACTTGACAGAGTGATATACTAAAGGCCAATGGACTCGCACATCCT
Organism: uncultured Candidatus Saccharibacteria bacterium; assembly: GCA_964607655.1. Classification (GTDB taxonomy): domain Bacteria; phylum Patescibacteriota; class Minisyncoccia; order Phycocordibacterales; family Phycocordibacteraceae; genus C7867-001. The sequence goes on from CAZSKX010000001.1 coordinate 219,945, forward strand.
CGACGTCTCGCTTACGCGTGACAACATGCTCTTGATCACCATTGAGGGCGATATCAATGATGACAATCTCCCCGCGCTTAAGGCCGACATAACTCGCGCGGCAGCGATTGTCCGGAAGGAATCAGAAAAGGCGCTTCGACCCCTCCCTGCGCTCGTAGACGTGAGTCAGCTAAACCGCGCCTACAGCGCTGAGGCAATCGAGCTTCTTGCCGAGTTTGAGAAGAACAACCGACCGTACATCACCCATACCGCAGTTTTCGGAGCGGATATCAAGATCAAGTTTACCGGCGAGATCATCTCAGCCATTTCAGGACGTAAAAATATTTCCTTTTATAACACCAAGGAAGAAGCTCTCGCTTCGCTCGCGAGCGACGCGTCACCTGCGGCGTAGCCGTGTGTATTGCGGAGATGGGTGCTACGAAGGCGGCTCTGCTAGTGCGGCGTGACTACGCGGCGTACCCGAACCAGAGGAGATAAAGGCCAAGTGCGAAAACAATGCCCGCTCCTGCTGAAAGAAGTTCTGAGCGTGCTGCCCACTGTCCGCCCTTGTTGGCAATCTTCGGTACGATGGCGAACATAAAACCTTTAAGCAGTAGTCCCCAGCCAAGTATGCTGATGATCGTCTGTTCCGGTGTAGCCCAGAGGTTGTGCACCTTCACATGGATAATACCAAGCGCCATGCTGAAGATCGCAAAGGTGAGAGCGGCGAGTGGTTCAGTCTCGATATCCTTATAAACCTTGACGTAGTACCGTCGGCTGGCGAAGAGCCCAATCGCTATCGCGAAAAGAATCGGTCCCCAGATCTGAGCCAAGAGTAGCGTTATATCCATAGCTTCGACTTAGTTATCTAATGCGCTAAGTTTAGCACGCTGTTTGGATTGCTAATGGTGTCAAAAAGAAGCGTAGTGACCTTCAGTTGCGTGCTAAATTTAGTAGGTGAACAAAGAAGGTCGCTTGCACGAATCACAACCGCCACGTTATGAGGTGATAGCGCCTCCGGCGGATGCTCTGTCCGCAACTGATGCTTCAATCAGTAAGTGGCCAGAATCTATAATTTCTGACCCTGAGCGAAAGCGCGAGGCTCTCCTTCGTGAGCGTGCTTCAGAAGAGCTCGATCGTCTTTTTAATGCCCTATCCACTCCAACTGAGGAGTTAGCAGAGGCCTTAGATACCGGCAAACTTGAGGGACCTCAGCTCACTGAAGCATATCGTGCTCTTTCAGAGTTAGTTGACGCCGATCCGTTAAACGCTCGCTTAGTCTTGTATATGCCGTTTGAATTATTAGGTCCCATTCCCGACCGCCAGTCGAGCGATCTCGCTTCAGCTCATGCACAATTGATTTCAACATATCGCTCGGCCTGGTTTTCCCTCTTGAGCGCGCACGATCTTCGGGAAGACTTTGCATCGGGAAACATTGTTGAACCCGGGCATCGTGATGAAGCACCAGCGCAACTGGTCAAGGCAGCCCACTTGGCGCCCATGCTCGTGCGCCGCGGTGTAGTAACCATCGAGGAAGTGACGGACCTGATCCAGCGCTCAACAGATCGCGTGTTACAACACAGCATCGCGGATGCGCTCATCGCACTTGAGCAGGTCGGAGATCTTCCGCCTGAGACCATAGCCGCGCTTGAGAACTCTCCCGATAGGTTTACGCAACTTCTCGCGGCGATTCTTCGTGAACCGGCAGCAGTGAAGCAAGAAAATCCTCAAGTAAATTCTTTTGCGGAAATACTAGCTACTGCCAAAGAGTCTCTCGAGCGAAGGTTGCAGACGGTTGAAACTGCTTCTCGAGTGAGTACGAATCGGAGAGAATGGCTCAAGAACGAAGAAGTGAGAGGGGTATCAGAAAAGTACGGCGACCAGCTGGCGAAGCTTATAGAGACGGGGGCCGTTTCAATCGAAGACCTTACCTCTCAAGAAAGTGAGCTCTCTTCTCTTGACGCGCGCGTCCTGGTCGAAGGAATCCGTCTAGCTGTGGAGTCTGCTTGTCGCGCTGACGTGACGCGAGCTCGCGCACTACTGGACGACTTCAAATCGGTTTTTGAGATGTCGGCAGTGAGCTCTCAGCCAGCTGTGCGTGAGTCAGTAGCCCGATCGATATATCACTTCTACTCACTCGGGCTGCTTACAAAGGATGACCTACGAGACCGTGGATTAGAAGTGCCGGCTCTAGACGCGCGCGGAGAAGGTCGATTACAGAGTCTAGAGCGAGAAACGGAGGTGTTTACAGCCGCTGCGCGACAGATACAAAACGACCCTTATTTGCGACGACTTGCCTACCCTGTTCTTGTCCTCTATGGGTCGCGAGTTAAGGGCTACGCTACAGAATCTGGCGATACCGATGTGGCGATATTCCTTACGCCAGAAGCCAAAGAAGAAGATCGAGCACAGATTCAGAGCGCACTTCATGCGCTGCTTGGTGAGACCTCTGCGCACGGCAGAGCCATGGAGTTTTGGCTAAAACATTCAAGCGAGGGACTCTGGATAAAAGATTTTCCCAATCCAGACTCTCAGCGTGGAGACAGCTCGCTTACCCAGCCACTCCTCGGTGTTTGGTGCGGTGATAGTGCCGCGATTAATGGGCTCCATCAGGACCTAATGCCCGGTTATCTCTACTCGTCGGGCAAGACGATTGTTGGCGAAGACGCGCGAAAAGTCTGGCGCGAGGGGATGGAACATGAGTTACTGCAGTACCGTCTATTACATAGAGGGTATGATCGTCTTCATGCGGCGCAAGGTGGCGAGGAGTGGGCGGGGTGTGACGCCATTGATGGGAACAGCAGCTTCTATGATTCAGGATTTAGACGCGTAGCTACTAAGCTTTTTATTGATAAAGTGTTTTTACCACAGCTAGAAAAATCTTCTTAATAAAAAAGAAAGGGCGGCCCACGAATGTGGACCGCCCCTTGGTTATGCGCCTTTCAGCGCGAATGTACAGGTTGTTGATTGGTTACAGGGCACCCTCGCGACCGATGCCCGAGAGGTCACGCGGAGCGCCAGAGCGCCGACGCGGCATGAACTCGGGGCGACGAGCGCTCCTGGTGAGCATCACGCGGAGCGTCGGCAGCGTGCCCGTGCGCGCCGCCTCGTTGTAGTCGCGGATCGCCTTCGGAGCCTGGCCCTGGAAGACGAGACGCCGCGACGCGGGCTTGATGTGATCGCGCATCCACGCCATGTTGCCGTCATCCTTGGGGTTGATCTCGCCCGTCTTGACCGCGTAGAACGCGACCTGACGCACTTCGAGCGGAACATCCTTCCAGTTGATCCGGCCGATGCCCATGCCGTTCTTCTGCAGGGGCCTGGTCGAGTCGCAGGGGTCGGCGTCGTAGATGCTCTGCGCATCCACGCCGACGCGGATGACCTCGTGCGGCGTACCGGCCCCGTCGAAGTAGACGTTGTCCGGAGCCGGCTCGCGTCCTTCCTCGAGGCCGTTCACGTACTCGACGGTCAGCAGCTTGTTCACGCTGCCGTCTTCGTCGATCACGACGATCGGGGTGTCGAGACGCTCTTCGAGCGAACCCATCACCATGAAGAACATGTTGCGGATCTTCGGGCTGTACCCTTCGACGATCTGTGCGACGGGGATCATCCCGGAGATGTCCATGCCGCCCATCCCGCTGCCGCCAGCCATGCCGGCGAACATCATCATGGAGAGCATGCTCGGGTCGATGCCGAGCGAGTTCGCGAAGCTGTTGACCTGTGCGGCCGAAGGCCTGCCGCCCTCGGGGATTTCCGCGTTCGGGTCGACCGCTTCGGTCGCCGGAGTCGCCGCGGCCGGAGCCGGAGCGAACGCCACGACGATCTTCGCGGCCGCGATGAGCGAACAGCCCGTCACGGACTTCACGTCGTCTCGAGAGAGCAGCGCCATGTCGGCGGGTTCGGAAACCCCCTCGTTGGCCAGCTTCTCCACCTGTTCGTCGTTGAGACCGAGACCGGTCAGGGTGGCTTTGAGAACTTCGTTCATTGCTTCCTCCTTGAGGAACACGGGCTTCTCCCGTGTGGGTTAGATGTAGATCTTATCCAGTTCGGTAGGACCGAAGGATATCATCCTTACGGGCACACCGAGCTGTTCACTGAGCACTCCTCGACACAGGCTGACGGCGCCCTCACGTGCACTACCCGCAGGAAGCGGGTGTGTAACCACGTGTGGACGACATTCGTTCAGCGCTCGGGTGAGCGCTTCCTGATATCTCAGCTGCTCTCGATCCGGGCCTTCGTAGACACGGATCTGCTTGGACGAAGCGAAGAATCGAGGATCCGTCGCTTCGTATTCGTCACAGATTCGCCACTCGCCGGCCCGTGTTGCGTGGTCAAGCCACGTAACCGCGAGGCCATCGAATGTTTCTGCTCCGCCACACACGTTAAGCGCGTACCGAAGCGAAACCATGTCGAGTGGCCCAACCCGGATCGCACCGCGATACCGGTCAGGTTGGCCCACTTCGCCGGGCGCGAGCTCGGCGAAGGTGCGGGCATCGTCGACGACGAGCGGTCCAGCTCCATGTCGGATCTGGTACGCGCGCGTCACGCCGAGTTTTACAACGTCTCCGTTGTAGTTGTGTTCGCGCAACCAACCCCACGTGGTGATCTCCGGCAACGTGCGCAAACGCGTCGTGTGCGGATGAAACCCGTAGAGTCGATCCGTAAGGATCCCGTGCGAGCTCTCGACAACGAGCACACCATCGGGCGAGAGGATTTCCCGCTCGAGATAGTCGGCATCGACAATTCGCACCTGTTTGGCAAACCTCATGAACTGGTCGAGGATCCAGGTGAAGAACCCTTCGTCGTAGAGACGATCGAGCTGCTCCTGCGCGAGCTCCGTATCCTCCGGCAGGAATGCCGTATCGATAAGCGGAGCAAGCTCAGCACGCTTGTGTTCGAGCACGTTGCGCAGACGGTCTTGAAGATCGTCCTTCAACAAGTCTCGTGCGTAGAGCGCCATCTCGGGATGCTCGAGGGAGTCTTGGTAGGCTTCGCCTACCCCAACGCCCACGATACCTCGAGGGTTATCTCGCCTGGCGAGCTCTTTCAGTCTCGACGCAATGCCGTGATACGGCGTTGTGCACAAGGCACTTCCGTCCACGGTAAGCATCGAGAAAGGATCTGCCACGCCATGTTCATAGTGAAGCGCGTCGGCCTCGTTCAAGAGACCGATTGGGGAGGCCACAAAGCGGTCAGACACATAGGTCTTCACGCCGTTGAAGGTGCCACACCCGAACTGGCTATAAGCAAAGCTATCGCCAGCAGCGGTCGTAACACCGTGACTTCCCTGTGCTCCACCCACTTTGATGACCGTGTGGGGTCTGAGTCGTGCACATAGTCCATGCACGACACCACCTTTCCCGCCGTCGCCGCCACCAAGATCGGTGACGGAGAATGTTTTCTTCATCAGCGATCTCTCCTTTGGTAAGGGGTGGTGGGGGGGGGCGGGGGGACCCCACCCCCCGCCCTCGGCCGAGGGGGCCCCGGGGCGCGGGGCGGGGGCGGGGGGGCAGGGGGGGGGGGGGGGGTAGCGGGGGTGGGGTAGCGCGGGGGGTGATGGCGCGGGGGGGGGGGGGGCAG
>CAZSKX010000001.1:225513-464554 GCA_964607655.1 uncultured Candidatus Saccharibacteria bacterium
CCGCTCCCTCCCTTTGGTTTGGGGGGGGGGGGGGTCCCCGAGCCCCCCCCACCACCAGTGGTTCAGAGCCAGGCGTTCTCGTCGGTACCGGTTTTCTTCTTCTTCCGAACCGGACGCTCTTCCATCGGCCAGAGGTCGTGCTTCTTCTCGAAGACCGAACCCTTGAGGGGGATCTTCGCGAAGTTCGGGAGAATTGCCTGCGCGCGAAGCGGGATTCCCGCCACCGCACGCTGGATCTCCCGTGCCGCCTCCGTGCTGCAGCCGACCTTCGTGAGGTAAGCCGCGAGCGAGGAGAGCGAGAGCACGCCTTCGGTCAGTCCGATGACCGCCGCCTCCACGAAGTGGAGATGGCTCGTCGAATCGATGGAGATGACGTGTTCCTTGCCGTAGTACTTCTCCCAGTAACCGACCGCGCCGCCACCGACGATGAGGGCGAAAGCGTGAGCGCGCCCCTTGAGATCGCTCACGATGTCGCTCGTGGTCGGGTTGAGGTGTACGAAATGGCCGTTCTCGGCCATTTTATCGAAGACCTGCTCGCCGAAGACCCGGACGAGCCCTTCGCGGCTCGTGCGGCCGTGGCTCGTGGCGTCCGTCGTCATGAAGTGGTACGGCTTCAGGCCGTACTTCAGGATGAAGGGCGCCGTGAGATAGGCGGCGCCGAAGAGTCCGTATTCGGGATCCTCCGGTCCGTCTCCTCCTTGGCCTTCCGGCACCATGAGCGTGAGCTGCTCGGCGATCTTCTCGTCCATCTCGTACTGCGTACGAGCCAGGACGAAGTCGTCCACGACGTCGCCGAAGATGGCGTTCGCGATGTGGACGTCGTACCGCCCGAGCACGGGCTGTTCACCGTTGGCGAGCAGATCGTACTGGTCGGGCAAGGCCTTGAAGGCCAGCTCGACGTTGCGGCCCATCGAGCCCGTCGTGTCGAACAGGTTTTCGACGGGCATCGGCATGCCGTTCGGCAAGGTCCACCCTTCGCTGTCATCCCCGGTGTACCGGGGCAGCGAACGACGGATCACGCCGAAGCCAGCCGGATCGACGAGCTCGTGGAGCTTGCCGGTCTTCTTGATGTGCTGTCGGCCCGCGAACGAGGTGTCGCCACCGGCGCCGCGGACGCGCTCGGACGTACCTTCGTACGCGTCGCGAGTGAATCTTCGTTTGTCTCTCATCAGGCTCTCCTTGTCAGAGGGGAATCGTGGTCCACGGATGGTAGCCACGCTTCCAGTTCGCTTCCACCACGCGGTAGAAGTCGGTATGTGCCTTGCGTGCGTCGCTTGTCGCGCCGCGCGCAAGACGCGCCAAGATCGACGAGTAAGACTCGTCGACCAACTGATCGCTTGCCGGCAGCTCACCCGTTTCAGGGTTGCCGTTGAGCAGAGCGATCACTTCCTTTGTCGCCATCGCGATGTCTTCGCGAACAGCGCTCTTGGACACCGGTCCGTTGTGCAGTGTCGCCGAGGCCCAGTCGAGCACGGTAACGAGATGGTCTTTTCTCACGACGAGCACGTTGCTTGCCGAGAGTTTTTTCACCTCGATGCCGAGATCGTGGGCAAAGGCGATGATCTTGAGGAGTTTCCCCAAGATCCATGCGCTCGTTTTCGGGTCCACGCGTACGCGTTCGAGTTCGCGAATGAGTGAGAGCGGTGCCAGTTCGCCGAGTTTGTCGGAGGCCTCGAAGCCGAGGACAAGAACGCTTCGTGCGCCCTGATCCTCTGCGATGAAGCTCTCCGCTACAGTCGGGAATCCGATCTGGTAGCCGTAGGTTTCACCTTCAGCACGGCGGGGATGCCTGGCGTCACGCCGGGCAGCCTCGTCAGCCATGAGCGAGAGCAGATACGCTTCGCGGTCTAGCGCGCCGTTTTCTCCAGGGGTCTTGGCGATCTTGAGCATGAACTCTCGGTCGGGCTGATCCTCCTGGGTGGCGCGATAGAAGCGAGAACGTTCATTTTCTCCTACCAGGTCGTGAACCAAGTAACGGTTCGCGCCCTGTATCGGTTGTGCCATGGTTAGGCCTCCTTTATGGATTTTCTAGTGATTTGTTGAGTTTTTGCTGTTTCAAGCAACCGTAGAATCCCGAAGCACATTGTCAGATTTATATGGGGTTGTCAAGGTCCTGATGATCAACCTCTCTAACCACCTTATTCCTAAGTACACTTAGTGTCAATAGTACATTAACAGGAGATAACTCTAGTCCGATGCGTACGCAGCACTATAAGGCTTTTTGCCTACGCGCCTAAATCGAGCACCTCGTCTATACGTATCTCTTTAACAAATTCTGGCACGTGCGAAACGAGCACCATTGCTCCCTCGTATTGGTCGAGCGCCTTGGCGATGACCGGGATGTGACGGAAGTTTATGTGGTTGGTCGGTTCGTCGAGGATGAGGAGTCCGGGAGCTTCGAGTACCAAACGGGCGAAGGCTACTAAGCCCTTCTGCCCTTCTGAGAGGACGCCGATCTTCTTGCCGATCACGTCGGCGGTGATGAGGAAGCTCGCGGCAGTGGAGCGCATCTTGTGCTCATCCGATTTATCCATCGCGCTCATCAAAGACTCGTACACCGTATGATCGAAGTTGAGCGTCATAAAGTCTTGGCGGTAATAGCCAACCCGCACTCCTTTCTGTATCGTCGCCCCCTCGGCGGTGCCCTTCGCGAGCGCCTCGAGCAGCGTGGTCTTACCCGAGCCGTTCGGACCTTGGAGAAGCAGGTGCTTGTTGCGGCGTAGCACGAGTGGCTTCTTCTTCGTGCGTGATTTATACGTCTTGGGGTCGATTGCCTGGTATGACTCGATAGTGAGAATATCGCCCTGGCGGCCCTTCTCGACGGGGATGACGAACGGACGGATGGTCTTATCCTCGCGGCGCACCTCCACCTTATCTTCCTCCATCTGCTCGATCTCGTTACGTAGCTTCTTAGCGATGAGGCGCATCTTACCGCCCTTGGCAGCGAAGTAGTTCGCCTTATCCTTATTCTCTTGAATCTTCTTGGCAAACTGTGCGTTCTTACGGTTCTCTCGTTCAATACGGGCAAGGATCTCCTTTTGGAGGTCAAAATAATTACCAAAATATTGCTCGACCTTGCGGGTGTGCACGTCGAGATAGAGGATGCCGTCGGTGAATGAGTTGAGGAATTCTGCGTCGTGCGAGATCACCAAACAGCTCTTCTCATAGGCTTTCAAGAAGTCGGTTAAGTGTTCTATGCCTGCTTTATCGAGATTGTTTGTCGGCTCATCGAGCAGCAGCAGGTCGGGATCTTGTATGAGAGCACCCGCGAGAAGGAGGCGTGCCTGTTGGCCGCCTGAGAAGGAGCGGACAGTACGTTCCTTGGGCGCCTTAAGGTTCACGATCTCAAGTACGGCGTCGATCTTCGGGTCGATATCGTAGACCTTCTTAGCGAAGCTTGCTTCGAAGAATTCACGCACCGAAGCACCGAGGAGTGCGGACGGCATCACCTGACGTGCGACCGCGATAGAGGTGCCGTGGAGTATCTGTATCTTTCCGTCTTCGGGAGCGAGGTCACCGGCGATGAGCTTAAAGAGGGTCGACTTACCAGCCCCGTTCTGGCCCATCACCGTTACTTTCATCCCCTTGCGCATCGAGAAACTTACCTCGTCGAGTATCAGATGGTTGTGCCCGTATTCAAAGGAAACATTGTCAAAACGCACCACGGTCTCTCGTGGCGCGCCTGCGCTTACAGCCTTTTTATTCGGCGACATTTACTTACGCTAACACACGAGGCGTTAGCCGACGAGCTCGAGCTTCTTCTCCCTCGGCCATTTCTTAATCTGCGCTTCCCGCTTGCTCGCCGAGCTCCGGTCAGGATGTCTCTCGCTGTAGATCACTCGGAGCGCTCCGTGCGCACGAGTGTAATGGCCTCCCTTGCCGGCCTTGTGCTCGCTGAGCCGTCGCGCCACATCGGTGGCGATGCCGGTATAGATACTGTCATCATCGCATTCGAGCAGATAGACGTAGTACATCCCTAGGTATTAGGATTCGGAACTTGCCGGGAGTTTCTTGTTTACGTGCGGGATGCGAGGAATGACCGCAGAAGCGACGGCGGCGATGACGGCAATCACCGTGTATCCGAAGCCAATGGCCATCCCGACAGCGCCGGCGAACCAGAGGCTTGCTGCGGTGGTAAGATTTCGCACGCTGCCGCCATCTTTAAGGATGAGTCCAGCGCCCAAAAAGCCGATACCGGTAACTATCTGAGCGGCTATGCGGGATTTTGAATCGGGATCGACAGACATCGACAGGAAGGTAAAGAGCATCGCCCCAGCGATGACCAGTATGTGGGTGCTGACGCCGGCGTCCTTGCCTCGCGATTCTCGCTCCGCTCCTATGATAAAACCGAGTGCGATGGAAAGTATGAGATTTAAAAAGAAGGTGACTTCTGCGGGTCCGATGAGTGCGTTCATGCGATCAGTATATCAAACCTCCTGGAGGGCTTTGGGGACGTCGCTGGAGTTATATTGTTTGCGCCAGCGAGACAATAATCCAAATCCCCACAGCATTAAGCACATAGGTTAGGAGGATGAACTGCCACTGCGTAATCTTCGTCACTCCCATAAAGCCGATCCCTATTTCATCGGGAAGTGGCGAAGCGATGATAAGGGCACCTAGTAGCGGGGTGAGCCAGCCGAAGTGCGGACTGTGGAAAAGTGCATTCAACGGTGTTTGCTCGGTTCGCACTAGGAGTGGTGCAGCTTCGCCGAAAAGGTGTCGCCTAAAGAAGCGAAAGATAAGCAGGTCTCCGAGTACGGCGCCAGCGCCAGCGGCGAGGGCTATGCCGATCGTGCCAAACCCCTGCTCAGCAAGGTTATAGAGAAGCAGTGTGGCTGGCGCTACGGTGAATGTGGAAACAAAGAACATGCCGGCAGCAAAAGCCCCGAGGTAGCCATGCCCGCCAAACCGTTGGATGACTGTACTTACTACTACCGAGTCAGCAAAAAGGAACAGGAGGAGCAAACTTAGAACGAGAAGCATTGTGTTGTGGTATCGCCACAGCCGAGCATAGGTAACCGCCATACTTCTGCAGTGTATCACTCTCTAAAATGTCCTGATGGCGATGCGGTCGTACGTCAAGCTTCCATTGAATCTCATCGCACCAGAGTGCGGAGTGTATACGACCGCCCCTTAACCTTCTTCTCTGGCGTAATACCCTTTTTGTGGATCACACCGCTAAGGCGTGGTGGCCGCCTCAGATGGTCTTGTTCGCGCTGGAGTTGTTTCTTATCGATATCGCGTGAGCGATTCTCTTGCATCATGCGGCAAGTCTCCCACGCACCCTAAGTAATTCTTATGAAATAGTATCGGCGAGGACGATGACTTGGCCGTCGCGACGCACCTCGAGCATGCCGCCCGAGGTTTCGAAATGTTGAGCTTCCTCAGATCCGTTATGCTTCACCGCGATCGTCCCCGGCTTAAGGCTCGTGAGGAGAGGGGTGTGGCGCGCGAGAATGCCGATCTTCCCTGCTCCGGTATAGGCGGTCAGCTCATGTGCGTCGCCGCGGTAGACGACCTTCTCGGGCGTGAGGATGCTGAGTGGAAAACTGGTGGCCATGGTTACTCCTTCGGCACCATGTCGATGCTCCCCTTCATAAAGAAGTGCTGTTCGGGAACGTTGTCATACGCACCGCTCAAAAGCGTCTTGAAGCTGCGGACTGTGTCTTCGCGAGAGACATACTCGCCTGCCGTGCCGGTGAACTGCTCGGCGACGAAGAAGGGCTGCGAGAGAAAGCGTTGGATGCGTCGCGCGCGGTTAACGATCTTCCGGTCTTCCTCGGAGAGCTCGTCAAGGCCGAGAATCGCAATAATGTCCTGGAGATCCTTGTAGCGCTGGAGGATCTTCTGGACGCCACGCGCCGTCTCGTAGTGTTCTTCACCCACCACCTTCGGATCGAGGATGGTCGAGGTCGAGTCGAGAGGATCGATCGCGGGATAGATACCGAGTTCAGAGATCGCGCGCGAGAGGACCACGGTTGAGTCGATGTGACTGAAGGTGGTCGCGGGTGCTGGGTCGGTGAGGTCGTCGGCCGGCACATAGACGGCCTGCACCGAGGTAATCGAACCTTGCTTGGTCGAGGTGATACGCTCCTGGAGCGCCGCCATCTCTGAGGCGAGTGTCGGCTGGTAACCGGCTGCCGAGGGCATGCGCCCGAGGAGGGCCGAGAGCTCCGAGCCCGCCTGGGTAAAGCGGAAGATGTTGTCGATAAAGAAGAGGATGTCGCGCTTCTCTTCGTCGCGGAAGTATTCAGCCATCGCGAGCGCTGAGAGTGCGACCCGTGCGCGAGCACCCGGTGGCTCGTTCATCTGGCCGAAGACGAGCGTCGTCTTGTCGAGCACGCCGCTCTCCTGCATCTCGCGGTAGAGATCGTTACCCTCGCGACTGCGCTCCCCCACGCCCGCGAAGAGCGAGTATCCCCCGTGTTCTGCGGCGATGTTACGAATTAGCTCCTGGATGATGACCGTCTTCCCGACGCCCGCGCCGCCGAAGAGGCCGACCTTGCCGCCCTTCAAGAAGGGGCACATCAGGTCGATCGCCTTGATGCCCGTTTCGAGCACCTCAGAGCTCGTCGACTGTTCCTCGAGGAGCGGCGCACTTCTGTGAATCGGGTAGCGCTTCCCGCCCGTGACTGGCTCGCCGCCGTCGATCGGCAGGCCGGTTACGTCGAACATGCGCCCGAGGGTCTCCTTCCCGACCGGTACCTGGATCGGCGAGCCGCTCGCTGTGACCTTTTCGCCACGCTTCAAACCTTGCGTGTCACCCATCGCCACCGCGCGGACTTCGCGCAAGCCAAGATGCTTCTGGACCTCGAGCACGAGTGTGTCCTTGCCTCGAGAGACCGTGAGCGCCTCATAGAGCGCCGGGATATCTCCCTGCTCGAAGAGGACGTCGACGACTGGCCCGACGATCTGTACGATGGTTCCCTCAGTGGTGGATGTTTTTGTGGTCATAATAATTACATTAAAGCGCTTCTGCCCCGGCGACGATCTCTGACAATTCATTAGTAATAGCTCCCTGACGCGCCTGATTAAACGAAAGTGTCAGGTCATCGACGACGTTCTTGGCGTTGTCGCTCGCGTTCTTCATCGCGAACATGCGCGCGCTGTGTTCGCTCGCGCGCGCCTCCAGCATCGCCTGATACACCTGCGAGGCGACGAGTCGAGGTAGCGCGGCATCCAACAGCTCCTCTTCTGACGGTTCAAAAAGATACGCCTCCATGCGCTCGGTCGGGTGTTCTGCATAGGTCTTAGCCATATTGCCCACCGTCTCTTGAAAGGCGGCTACCGAATCAAGATGTATCGGCAGAAGGACTTCGGCCACAGGGGTGTAGGAAAGAGCACCATAGTAGCGGGTGTAGAGGACCACGATTCTTCGGTACGAGCTGGTGCGATATGCGTCAATGATCTGCTCAGCTATGTCGCGGGCATCGGTCCAGCGCGGTTCGCCATCGGCAGCGCCAAACGTGCTGTGGAGTGCTACGCCTTCGAGTCGCGAGAGTTGCTCAGCATACTTCCCCACCGCCACGAGCGAGACAGTGCCGCTCTGCTGCGCGGCAAACGTAGTAAACGCCTTCGCAATGGCTGCGTTGTAGCTTCCACACAGTCCTTTGTCTGCCGCAATCACGATCGCAAGAGTCGCGTCAGCATCTGCATGCTCGCGCATGAGTGGATGCCGAAGCTCGGCGTGTTTAGATAGATTTCGTATGATTTCGAGTGCGCGTGCCGCATACTCGCGAGACGCGACGGATCGATCGATCGCTGGCTTCATCTTCGCGGCAGCGACGAGCTCCATCGCTCGGGTTATCTTCCCGATATTCTTCACCGAGCGGATCTTGGTCGTGATTGTTTTGGTCGAGAGCGCCATAGACTACGAAGCAGAATACAGACCTGCGAACTCGGCGACCGCAGCCCGTAGCGCTGACTCGATGCCGTCGTCCCACTCGCTTTCGAGCTTTTTAAGGAGCGAAGCGTGTGTCGTCTGGAGGAAGTCGCGGTAGGCCGCCTCCCATTTCTGGATCTGATCAGGCGGGATCTCGTCGAGCGCGCCCTCGTTCACGGCGAAGAAGAGCGCGACCTGTAGACTCGCCGGCACCGGCGCATACTGCGGCTGCTTCAGGATCTCTTGGACGCGCGCTCCTCGCTCGAGCACTTGACGCGTCGCTTGGTCTAAGTCGCTGGCGAACTGAGCGAAGGATTCGAGCTCGCGGTACTGAGCCATCTGTAGCTTAATCTTCCCGGCGACCTTCTTCATCGGCTTGCGCTGTGCGCTCGAGCCCACACGCGAGACCGAGAGTCCGAGGTTAACTGCGGGACGCACCGCTTTATAGAAGAGGTTGCTCTCGAGGTAGATCTGCCCATCGGTGATCGAGATGACGTTTGTCGGGATATAGGCCGAGACATCGCCCGCTTGCGTCTCGATAATCGGGAGCGCTGTGATAGAACCACCCCCCGAAGCTTTATTCCGCCGGCAGGCGCGCTCGAGCAGTCGCGAGTGGATATAAAACACATCGCCCGGATACGCCTCGCGGCCCGGCGGGCGGCGTAGGAGAAGCGAGATCTCGCGATAGGCAACCGCGTGCTTCGAGAGATCGTCATAGACGATGAGCACGTCCTTTCCTTGATCCATAAAATATTCAGCGAGCGCCGTCGCGCTGTAGGGCGCCATGTAAATACTCGAGGGACTGTCTGAGGCGCTCGCGAGGACGACGGTCGTATACTCCATCGCGCCATGCGCCTCGAGCTCGGCGACGATGCGCGCCACCTTCGAGCGCTTCTGCGCGATCGCGACATAAATCGCAATCACATTCTGACCCTTCTGATTAATGATGGCGTCGATCGCGATGGCCGTCTTACCCGTCTGGCGGTCGCCGATGATGAGCTCGCGCTGTCCACGACCGATCGGAATGGCAGCATCGATGGCTTTGATACCGGTCAGGAGCGGGACCGTTACCGGCTCGCGCGTCATCACGCCGGGCGCAATTTTCTCGACAGGGTACTCTGCGTCGGCGGCGATAGTATCGCGCCCATCGATAGGTCGCATGAGTGGATCGAGTACTCGTCCGAGCATCTTCTTGGCGACGGGAACAGCGAGCATGCGGCCCGTGCGGCGCACGATGTCTCCTTCTTTAATACTACGAAAATCGTCGACAATGATGACACCCACAATCCCCTGTTCGAGATTCTGTGCGATGCCCGTCACGTCGCCCTCGAAGACAAGCATCTCACCTGCCATGACACCGGGCAGACCCTGCACTCGGGCGATGCCATCGGCCACTTCGGTCACCACCCCGACTTCTTCGTTCTGGTCAGAGGGACTGAAGTGTTTGAGCTCAGATTGGAGCGCGTTCAGCAATGCGTCGGTGTTCATAGAGATGCGATTCGGGTTAATAATTGTGCACGAAGTCTCATGAGCTGTGTCTCGTAGGTGCGGTCCGTCAGCTGATCCTGGTAGAGCGCTCTGAACCCGCCGAGATGATCAGGATTGACGTGGTGATGTACCAGAGCCTCCTTGGGCGCCCCAACGGAGCTCTGGATACGCAAGAGAGTTTCCTTGCCGATCTCGTGGGCGGTCTCCACCTTAAGAACGCCAGGACGATATCCATAGAGCGCTCGACGTTCATAGATGGCGACAATCGATGGGAGAAGGTGTTCGGCGTTACGGCGCTTAAGAAACTTGATGAGACTTTTTACGATGGCGCGCTCCTCGACGCCCGCGTCCTGGAGCGTGTCGAGTGCGGTCGTGTAGGTGGCAAGGGTCATACCTATTTCACCATCTCACGGATAAGCACTTCGCCGCGCTTCGTATCTACCTCTGCCTGTAGGATCGATCGGGTGGCATTAACTGCGAGCTCGACCGCTGTTTCTCGAACACGGCGTTTGGCCTCGCGTTCGAGTTCTGTGGCCTGTTCAGTCGCGTGCTTCATGATCGCTTCTGCGTGCGCGCGAGCAGCGTTACCGGCAGTGTGGACAATCTGCTCCCCTGCTAGGTGTGCCTCGTGGAGCAGGTCGGCTCGTTCTCGCTTCGCCTCTTCGAGGATCCGTCGCGATGCTTCGTCGGCTTCGACCTTCTTGCGCTCTGCTTCGCGGGCATCGTCGAGCCCTTCGGCGATGGCTGCTTGGCGGGTCTCGATGTGCGCGCGCAACGGCGTCCAAATGAACCGCTGCAAGAGGTAAAACACAATTAAGAAGTTAACCAGGTTCGCCAGAGCGAGCCGCCAGTCAAATCCTATGTTCGATAGTGCGCCGAGAATCTCCACAAAAGTGTCGTGATCTTAGATCAAGAAGAACAGCACCAGCGCGTAGATAGCGGTCGATTCAGCCATTGCGACACCGATAATCATGCGGGTAAACAATTCGCCGGACATCTCAGGGTTACGACCCATCGCCTCAAGCGCCTTACCGATCAGATAGCCTTCACCAATAGCCGACCCGAAGAGCGAAGTGGTCGCGAGACCCTTCGCTATCACTCGAGCTGCCTCAACACTCATTTCTTCCATAATTCAATAATTACTTAGTAAATTCTGCCTTCCCCACTTCATCCTTCATTGCGAGCGTGTAGTAGGCGGTCGCAAGAGCGCCAAACACGATCGCCTGTACCAGCGCAAACAGCATGCTCATCGAAAGCCAGAATGCCGGAATCACAAACGCGAATGCGCCGAGCAAAAGGACCATGAGGACTTCGCCTGCGAACATGTTCCCGAAGAGGCGGAATGAAAGTGAAATCACCTTCGCAATCTCCGAGAATATGTCGAGTAGGCCGATCAAGAACTCGATGACCGCTGTCGCAAACGCGCTTGCGCCGCCCCGAACCCCCTGATACAGCTCCTTAAACTTAAAGAAGCGCAGGAAGTAGCCCACGGGTCCCCACACGCGGATCGAGTCGATCTGGATGAGGAGCACCACACCGAGTGCAAGGCCCACAGTCGTGTTGAAGTCGCTGGTCGGCGTGCGGAAGAGGCTTATCCCGCCCCAGGTGATGCTCGAGAGCCCGGGGATGATACCGAGCAGGTTCGCGAGACCAATAAAGACAAAGAGCGCGGTGACGAGAGGGACAACGTCACGCGCCAGCTTCATGCTCGAGGTGATCTGGGCGATGAGTCCCACCATGGCTTCGTAGGCAAGCTCCGCGAGGCTCTGGAAGATCCCCGGGCGCTCTCGAAACCGCGGTACGACGATGAGCCCCACAAGCGCGATAACCAATGCGACGAGCACGCTCGCCATAAAGGAATTCGTGATCGGCAAGCCACCGATAAACCCCAGCACTTCTGGGGCGATCGGGGTGACTTCCCGCTTCAACTGTAAGAATTCGGTCATGAGGAATGATCACCTGATCGAGCGGCTGCTTCAGCCTCCTTTATTTCAGTCTGGATAGCCTTGATGCTGCGAGATACTTGGCGGACACGGTAGAGGAAGAGTATCCACGAGAGCACGAACGCGATGGCGAGGCATACATACACCACCACCTGTCCGGCGCCCGTGGTCTCGGCGAGCCAGCTCCCCAGATAGACTGAGAGGATCGCCGGCAGCCCAAAGATGGCCAACGTCTCAAAGGTCAGATAGAAGGAGCGCGTCACGAGCGCCTCACGCTTGCGTTTCAGTTCGTCCATGAAGAAATAAAAGGTCTCGCAGCTGATACATGCGAGATACCCCTAGTGTACGAATGTCTGGGCACTTTTGCAAAAGTGCAAAACCTTCTAGCCGCTCGGATAGCGTCAGATCCTGGCCGGGGACCGTCGGGGTCACTCTTGGTTGATGGCTCCCCTTTCTATCTGATCGATGGCTTCAGCGCTTGGCGGGGTGTTTTTTGCAAACACAGTAAGTGCTTTTTGCTTCCGTAATTCTTCTTCAAGACTCGCGACTTCTTTCGTGAGCTTTCTATACCGGAAGTAATTAGCAACGCTTTCCGGGAGGAGCAGGAGCAGCGTCACCAATACTCCTGTAAGGATGGCCGCCATTAATATGAGGGCCAACGAACCAGTAAGTTGCCAACTAAAGAACGCGACTGTTACGACGGTGATATTTTGTAAGGCAAACGTAACGGCAATGCCTCCAAGAAGCAGGCCGAGGATAAATAGGATAATCATGGATGTAAGTATAGACGACTTTGGAGGTTATTAGTTACAGTCGCTAAGCAACCATAGGAACCTCGATAAGCAGCGCCCTCCCTTGGCCTGAAATGGAGACTGATGGGGTATCTGAGACGCCAAGCGCATCTCGTGCAGAGAGCCTGGTGCCGGCCACTGTGAGATTACCCTCAATCACAAAGACGTATACTCCGTCTCCTTCTTGTTTGACGTGGTAGTCGAGAGGTTTGGTCTTGGCATCTACATAGGTTATCCACGCGTCCTGATTGATCATGAGCTCACCGACACGGCCTTTCTCGAATGGCGCCACCAAGGACAGCTCCCTATCAGCCGCCTGTAATAGATGAAAGCTTTTCTGCGCATACTGTACCGGCGCGTTCTGCTTATTGGGCGTAATCCAAATTTGAAAAAGCTTAAGTGACTCTGTGGGCGAGTTGTTGTACTCGGAATGTAGTACTCCGGCGCCGGCTGACATAACCTGCACATCGCCGGCAGCTACAACGCCCTCATTTCCCTCGCTATCCTTGTGGGTCACGGCACCCTCGGTGACTATTGTGATAATTTCCATATCTCGATGCGGGTGCATACCGAAGCCAGACGAAGGGGCTATGGTGTCGTCATTGATCACCCGGAGCGCGCCGAACCCCATGTGGTCTGGGTTGTACCAATCGGCAAAGCTGAAGCTAAAGCGGCTCGAGAGCCATCCGTGTTCAGCCACCCCTCGTTCATTCGCTCGATGTAATATTGCGTTCACGTCTTAAACTATAGCAAAGGTGATATGCGGACTGCGTGGAACGATGATGAACATTTATTCCGACTTCCTGCGTAGTAACTGCGGGAAATATTCAGCCGTAATCTCCTCGACGTACTCCTGTAAGGGGCCCATACCCATCGCCGCGCGACGTTCGTCGACACGCTCGCGGTCTTCGATGGGCTGTGGTTCGTATGCGATCGTTTGGCCGCTCTCATCTCGCGTTTCGTTCATTTGGGTCCCGTAGACCTGCCCCCTACCCGAGTTCACGCGTATTCGGTCAGTAAGATACGCCACGTCACGGAGCTCGACTTCGCTAGGTGGCTCGGCTTGCATGAGCGAGAGGCAGTGTTCTTGGAACGCGACATCCTTATCGGCATGCTGTACGAGAAGCCAAGCGGCGTGAGATGCCTTCATGCCAACTTTCGATACGGTCGGCCAGCCGATCTGAGCGATGATATTCTTCATCGCCTCGGTATTGCGCGGGTCAACAGTATCGTCCCATTTACCTTCTAGATCCTTCCGCATCTTTTGGTCAATTTCCTCCATTGCGAGGATTTGTTCGGCCATGTCTTTGTGCTTAAAACTCTCAGGTTGAGGTTGTTGAGAGGGCTGCTTCTCCATGACCCCATTTTACACGAGCTGTCTGACGAGGAAATTCTCCCCCAAGTCCCATCGCGCCGTCGCGCATGAGTCAAAGGCGGTAAAAAAGTTGTATCGACTCGGGCAGGTCGTGTATAAGGTCCATCTCGAGTGCCTCGGCCGGCGTCACCCAGATAAAATCCTGATGTTCGGTTGGGCTAAGTCGTATTTCAGGCTTCTCCTCTACTTTGGTCGAGAACATGTGCCACACGAAGTCATATGGCTCCATTCTCACAAATCGAGAATCGAAATATGCTAATTGATCTTCTGAAATATCCACGTCCGTCTCCTCGTAGAGCTCCCTTTTGACGGCTTCAATCCTTGATTCGCCATCGTCCATCTTGCCAGCAGGCAGTCCCCACTTGCCTCCGTTACTTTTATGATGGTGTCTATGGAGCAAGAGGAATCTCCCGTCGTGTTCGAGATAACAGCCCACGATATCTTTGGCGTCATTTTTGAAGTCAGCCGGAGCTTCCTTAAACATCATAGAGGCATTGTATCAGGCTAAACTGGCTGGTCGCTTGGGACGATGTTGGAACCTTTCGGGCTGCGGCTGAGTTCTCAGAATATGGATGATCCCAACAAATGGAGGACGTATGCTCAAAGCAAAACTCGCAGTAATAGAGTCTCAGCGCGGCGCCGAAGAGATAGAGAGGCAGAAAGCGGCCGCGGCGGAGCGGAGGCAGCGGGAGTGGCTCGACAAAGAGACGGCTTCCATCCCGATGTGGTTAGCAAAGGCCGATGCGGCGGTCAAAACAGCATGTTCGTACGGCAAGCGTCGTGTGTGTACCGGGATCTCATTCGTTCAACATGAGGACTACGAAGGAACCTTCAGTCGCGACCATCTCTGTGAGCCGCATCAAAAGCTGCTGCGACATTTCGAAAATGCCGGCTATATCGTCGAGTTCAAGTACGACTTTGAACCTCACAGTCTCGACCTCTCCACCGAGTCGCACGAGATAGTGCTCAGCTGGTAACTGCAGCACCGCCCACGGAGCCCCTAGCTCACGCTGGGCGGTTTCCGTTTCTGTTCCAAAATCACTGGCTGCCCGACAGGACCGCGATTACGCTTTCGGTCACACATAAATCTCTGCTGAGATTTTGCGCGACCCCGCCTCGCTCCGTCGCGCTCCGGCTTTCGAATCCCTGCCGAGAGACGTCCCACGTCTCTCTTCGGGCAGCAAAAAGCTGCTACGCACCCTTTTGCTGACTGTCACGGTTACGAACTTGTAGGGCGAGACCTGACAACACACTTTGAGATCCCTTCTACTCCTTGTCTGAGGCGTCTCGGTCTCTAGGGTGTTTTTACGAGCAAAGCAAACTAAGCACATTTCATCCGTCTCGGTCACCCCTCCGTTTGTGAATACTACAAATACTACACCCTAAAAAGAGATTTTTATAGAGTTAACATCCTGCTATAGGTTATCCACCATTTACACCCCTGCTATCTAGCCAAGCAATCTGTATAAGCTAGAATATAGCTACTGAGTGACTAGTAATTGAACGAGCTGAGAAAGCGCTCGCTTTTCTCATTTAACAGCAATTAATTTGCGGTCTTTGGTCGAACCGCTGAGTGACTGGTAACTGATTGGAAGATCTGCGAACAGATCTATTATTTCCAATTAAGTACTAACAATGATTAAACAAAATATCGAGGTCTTTACCGTCCTCGTGAAAGACATTAAGCCTGCCACGTATAATCCCCGTACCTGGAACGAAGAGCAGACTGCCGCTCTCAAAGAAAGCATTACCCGTTTCGGATTAGTCGATCCTCTCATCTGTAACTCAGCTCCTAAACGGAAGAATGTTCTTATTGGTGGGCATTTCAGATTGCACGTTGCCAAAGAAATGGGTTATACCGAAGTGCCCGTGGTATACGTGAATATTCCAGAGATCGAAAAGGAAAAAGAACTGAATCTGAGACTTAACAAGAACACTGGGTCGTTCGATTTCAAGTTGTTAGCCGAATTCGATAAAGCCTTTCTCACTGATGTCGGCTTCTCCAGTGAGGATATCGACGAAATCTTCCCGATCGACATGAATACCGAACAGTTTGATCTCAAAAAGGAGCTGGACAAAATGAACATCAAGGAAATTAAGGTCAAGAAAGGTGATGTTTATGAGATCGATGGTTGTCGCCTTATGTGCGGAGACAGTACCATCGAAGCAGATATGCTCAAACTGATGGAAGGAGCCAAAGCCGATATGGTTATGACTGATCCTCCTTATATTCTCGATTACTTAAGAGGAAAAACTAAACAGAAGGATGGTGTGACCACTGGCTTTGGAGCCAAAAAGAATCGTCGATATCTAGAAACCGAATCTCTGCCTGATAACTTCTCAGACCTCTGGATGGCTAATGTTGCCAAAGTACAAAAACCTGACTTCTCGATCATGATTTTCGAGAATCCGAAAAACCTGCGGACTATCTGGAATGCTCTGGAGAAACACTGGAAGTACCGCAATACGATCACATGGCATGTGCCGAACAGGATGCAAGGATTCTCAGCCAAGTACAAGTTCTTCAACAAAACTGACATAGCCCTTGTCGGCACGCTTGGTAACACGCCGCTCAATCTTGATCCTGAAGGCGAACTATTCCAGAACGAGTATGAGAATGCACTCTTTGCTACTGCTGGTAAACCGCAGTGGGAGTCGTATGGAAAAGGTAAAAAGTACTGTCCGACTGACTTCATCGAACATATTGCTGCTGACAAAAAATCATCGGGACAGGACATTATTTTCGGCACCAAACCACTAGAACTACTCATCCCGTACATCAAAGTGCTCACCAAGCAAAATGATCTTGTTCTGGAACCTTTTGGTGGATCAGGCTCGACTCTCATTGCTTCGATCAAGATTGGCCGAAAGTGCCGGATCATGGAGAAGTCTCCTGTCTACACGGAAGTCATTATCAAGCGTTGGGAAAAGCTGACGGGTAAAACTGCCAAGCTTTTAACTCAACATGCTTCGTAGGGCGAAAAAGAAAGAGCGAAAAGTAACTCGAACGGAGACAATCAAAAAGCGTCAGGATGAGAACAAAGCCAAGTTTGTAAGCAAACTATTTGAGACTCCAATCATTCAAGTTGCCGCCTCGCAAACAGGTATCGATCGCACCACTTATTATCGCTGGCGTGACGAAGATCCAGAATTCGCAAAGCAGTGTAAACATGCTCACGAGCGAGGTGTCGAATTCGTAAACGACATGATGGAGTCGATTCTCATCAAAAACGCTAAAGCCGATAATATGACCGCGGTCATTTTCTGGTTAAAGAATAATCACCTTAGATATTCAGAAAAACTGAAACATGAGTACGAGATCAATCTGAAGCAAGAAACCGTACTCAGCCCTGAGCGTATCAAGGAAATTGCCGATGCCATGAGGGCTTGGTCAGAACCAGAGACTGGCGACGAGCGCGATGAGGACTATGAGCCTGATCGTGATGAAAACGGAAAGCTTACAGAGTAGTCATAAAACCCTCTCAAGTGAGAGGGTTTTATGTTTGTTCAAAGAGCACACTGTATGAATCAGGATTATTTTTCTTCAAAAAATTCTTAAGACTCGCCAGTTCTCGCTCAGTGAGCGGCTCACTAACATCATCATTTTCATTCCATGGCACTACCCCTAACTCTTTCTTGCTTTTCGATTGATCCTTCTGCCACTCTTCCAGAACGCGCTTCACCTTTACGCACTCACCAGCTAGATAGTCATCGTAGTGTTGCCTTAGGCTATTTGCCTCAACTTGCACCCTGAGATAGTTAGTTGGTATCTCGTTCTTCTCCAGCAGGCTTTCGTATCCATACCTCTCTTGATCTTTTGTGGCAAATGGCAGACGTCGAATGTGGTTAGTGTCATTTCCGAGCGGATCGAGAAACATATACTGGTGATACTCAAGATTGTCTTCGTCGATAAAGTTGTCCATCTTACGAGCAGTGCCCTGATCGATATGCCTTTCCATCGACATGAGCATGAGTTCTTCCAGCGTCTTTCCTTTGGCATGTTCCCAGACTTCGGCCATAAGTTGTACCCGCATCCAAATGAAATCCTTATGTTTTTCCCCCGGGCCCCAGAGCAGATCCCACGCCTGTTTTCGTAAGTTTTCGTCGTCAGAGATGATCGCTTTCTGGATCATCTTGTACATATCGCTGTATGACATGCCTGCAAACTTCCTGACTCCATTTAATTCTTCTTCGCCGCCATCCCGTATTTTCTTAACAATTTCCTCGATTTCTCCGAATACCTTCTGATGCTTTGCTTTCTTCTGCTCAATTTCAGCTTTGCGATAAAAAATACTGCCAGCGTCCTCAACGGCATACAGTAACGCATCACCTTTAGAGCGGCTGACTTCCTCAGCGTAATATTCGCCTCCGAGCGATATGATTATCAGAGGCTTTATCTCTTCAATTTTAGACTTCCAATCCTCTCGACTCGCAAAATGAATAGTGCCGATATCAAATTGTGACAAAAGCTCTTTAAAATATTTATCATCTCTAATCTCCCGAGCCTTTTTACCCGTTGTATCGGTAAGTGGAATATAGCCGATGATAAGAGTATCGATCTGCATAGGTCATAAAGAAGTTATTGTTATAGCCAGATCGGAAAACGCCACAGGATCTATGCCAAGTTTCTTCAGTTTGTTATACGATATGCTGCCTCCGTTTTTGCTGACTTCTCTTACTTTTTCTTTCGTTAATACCCAAAAACACCACTGATCCATATCAATGATATCGAGCGTTGCATGATCCTGATGTTTGAATAGCGAGAGAATGTAGATATCAGATTTGTAATCCGACAATTGGTTGAGATCGGATAACTTTGCTACCGCTTCCGAATAGTACAATTCTCTTGCTTTAAGCCCCGACCACTGGATAGTGGAAAGTTTAGTTTGATCCCAATCCTGAATATATGAACAACACTTTACTTCTATCTTCTTCTCCTTATACAAAACGTCGTAGTCTCCCCAAGGACTACGTACATCAATCTCTGCATTTTCTTTTAAGGCATTCTCGACAATGAATTCAGCGAGCGCTCCACGAAGCACATTCGAATTAAGACTCGAGAAGCCATACTGCCAGAACTCTAATACCGAAAACTTTTTAGAGCCGACATTTTTAAATTGTTCACTACCCGTGAGTTTTCTCACGGGAATTCTTTTATACATAACGTTGATCGCGTTTTGTTAGTAACTCTCGATGGCCAGGTACACAAAAACCCGGACACCAAGGTGAGCCTTGCGGCCCCTACCAGAGTTTCCCCTGATAACGCGATCAACGCCCCTGATGCCGGGGTTTTTACGTTGATCGCGATTTGCAACCGTATCCTATAAAACTCAGTGTTCTTTAGGGGTTAGGTCGTCTTTTATTCAGTTGTACAGGTACATAGTAGCAAATTTTGCTACCGTTGACACCTTAGCTTAATAATTGAGGCTTGCGAAGTCTGAGTTACCAACAGGTCAGCGGGGCTTAAGCTGAAATCAGAGTTCTGACTTTCGCATCAAGTCTATTAACAACATCCACTTGTTTTTCCAATGATTGAAGTAAGAACAGAAGGCGTTTTAAATGATTTTTTGTGAAGTTTGTTCTGGTATATGCGTGAGAATGCATCTTTAACCATTGTTGTAACACTTGATAACCACCAACTTGAAAATCAAGAATCTCACAAGGAATTGGTTTTATTTCAAACTCGGAACGACCATCTTTTAAGATTATTGATTCGAACTCTTTATTAATCTTGAAATCAGTCATCTTTAAATCCTGAGCAAGTAAATTGAGATACTTGGAGTATTTTTCTTCGATAAAAATGTCTTCATCTTGAGTATGCCTCTCTTGCAGAGCAAGCTCTTCTCCCAGAGCAGCGATGCTATCAAATAGATCCTTAGACTCAGGTACTGGTATGCGAGGAGATTCGCTTCCTGAAGGAGTGAACAAAACTGGTTCAAACGCGTCCAAGTAAGCACTTGAGCAAAGAATTCCATACACATAAAACACTGCTTTATCGGGAGACTCTTCTCCGATCGTCGTCAAAAAATCCCTACTTACATTTACTTGTGGAGTATCATTCCAAGTCCTTCTTCCTTGTTTGTACTCAGGAAAGTAATTACAAAACACGTGTGCATTTCCACGCTTACTCAAATCATTATCTGGCAAATACCAACAAAAAGATGCAAAGCGGTGAAGCTCTTCCCCCAGATCTTTAGGGGACGGTGCAATAGCAATTCCAAAAGTTCTACTGTCTTTATATGCACTGACAATCTCAGGACGATAACGAGTTCCACCGCCCGGAGCACGGGCAAGAACACCTAATACATCTTCGGATATAAGTGCTGGGAGGTTTAGCATTGGTCTATACGAATACATTGCAGCAGAATCTTCCCCGCGTTGTTGGAGGTTATTTTTGAATGCTGCACGCACCGTAGAAGAAAACTTTGCGGCTCCTGGTGGGCGATCCTGTCCTCTATACCAACGAGAAAGGATTTCGGGGGTCTCAATTTCACTATTCGCTATATCAGAACTTCTCCTAAACAAGATCGGCTCATCGGCATGAACGAACAAGCTTGAAGGAGCCAATTTCAAACCTGAGCAATGCCTATCAAATATGTACTTCTCTTCAGAGGATGTGTCGCTTTTATAGAGAGGCCAGAAGCTCGAATAAAGCTCACTATTAAAATCTTTGCGTGGCCTGAAAATTGGATCACTCACATCAGTGTCATAAGCATCAAACTTTTGAAGCATGCTTTCTCCTGCATCGGCTTCTATATCAAAGAAGGCATTCTTCTCATCAATATTAAAATCAGCAATCGAAATATAGTTGTATAAGACAGATTCTTTATCAATTCTCTCTTGTTTTCTTAATGCAACAAAAAGAAGACGTCCCTGAAGTGTGTGGAATATGCTCGAGGAACGAACACCTGTTCTGCCGTCCTTATCGATATCAACCACCCAAAATTTATCGAAATTCTTAGCAAACCATGTTCGTGCGTATTTATACGAAGGACTCTCGGCAAAAGAAGCGGGTAGCACTAAAGCAACAATGTTATTCCCGGTCTTGACGGCCTTATTTCCTGTCCATCGCAAAAACTTAACAAACTCATTCTGAAGCTGTTTTTGAGTATTTTGGCGGGTATTTCTTGCTTCAGTAGGCGGGCGAAAATCTTCAAGAAGGTTTTGGATGATACTGAAATCTTCACCATTACTATGAGAAAAGGAATCCGAAGATGGTGGATTTCCAATAATGAGAGTCAATGGTGGCTTTGCGAGATCTCTTGCTACTTTCTGTTCATCTTCAAACAAGTTTTGCTGCCCGCTTCCTGCTGGACCACTTTCTAATACGTCACTCAGGGTATTAGTTAAGACAATATTCACATCTGAATAATCGGGAGAAACTTTTGCAATTCTATAGTGTGCAAGCGCATACGGCGCTGGCAAGATTTCAAATCCAATAATGTTTGCATTACCACCACTTCGCACCGAAGAAAGTAAAAGTCTCTCCAAGAAAGAACCTGTTCCGCAACAGGGGTCGATAAGTCTGTTACCTCTGTCGTAAATACTTCCTCCAAATTCTTTTCCGTTAATTTCTTCCACTAATGAAACAGTGTAGGCAGCAAGTTCTTTTGGCGTATAAAAAGCTCCATAATCAAAGCGTGTTTGAGGATCGAAGGCACCAAGAAAACGCTCGAAAAGTCCATGATAATCAGGAGTAGTGACCTGATCCTCTTTCAATTCAACGTGAGAAAGCATCAAGCAACAATCTTCATACCAAACACCCAGAGCTCCAACAGAGGATATTTCCTCACGCAAGAGTTTGGTTAAGGCTCTGAATGGCTTAAGGTGTTGAGTGAACCTAGTATCCAGATCTTCTAACCAAAATTCCTTTAATTTTGAATATCTGTCAGTGGGACTCATACTCTCAACTCCTAAAACTCTATGGGCATATATAAGTCCAAATATTAAAACCTGAGAAACAAAAGCAGAAAAAACTTTTTTATCTCTCAATAAAGGATCATGGTGCTTTTGAACGATTCCTCTGAGTTGAGCCAATATCTCTATTGCTTCGTTCTCAAGATCATTTAATCCTGCACCGCTACGCAAATCAGCCAAAGCTTCTATTTCACCTGCTAAAAATCTAGCGCGCATAGCACACTCCGCAACGAGCTGTTGTTCTGAGATACGCCTTGCAGCAAGATTTCCAAAGAATTTTCCAAATTCTGTTTCAATCAAAGAAAGGTTGCTGGAAATTCTGCCTTCTAGAGATCCACTGACACCCTTATCAATCAAAGAGTATGCGCGATGAGACTTATCTGTTGGATCAAAGAAAATAAACTCGACACCATCAGTCAGGATAACCCTATAACCAAGTGAAAGGTATTTTTCAACCTGCTCTATGTAATCTTCAACCTTGATTGATTTGTCTTCTGAAAATGCTTTCGCCTCAACATATCCATAAATCCCTAAGCTGCGCTTATCATAAAACCTCCAGTCGGGTCTACCTGCACGAGCTTGCTGGCGTGGCTCATACACACTGGCAATATCACTGTCAAATTCCTTCATTACATCAGAAAAGTAATCATTTAATGAGGGTCGATAAGAAAGCTCACCGGTCATCTCATTCACCCTTTGAGATTCTTGATGAAACCTTTGCAACGACTTAATGTATTTTTCTGTTACAGCTCGAAACGCCATATTATTTACCTTTATAATACTTCAAAATCTGCCTTCCGACGACTTCTGCTAATTTAGGAGGCACGGCATTTCCAATCTGACGAGCAATATCCACTTTTGTTCCCGCAAACTGAAAGTCCTTAGGAAATGTTTGTAGTAAGGCACCTTCTCTAAGGGTGATACTTCTATCTTGCTGAGGGTGTCCAAACTTACCACGAGTAAAACTATCAAATCGTGCCGTTATGGTCGGAGCAACATCATTCCACGCCATTCTTCCATACACGTTTCTATGGCCGATCTTGTCAGCCCCAGCCTTATGGCAATCGGCCAAAAGATCTTTCGGTAAATACTCCATTCCTTGACCGGGCTTTAGTGCACGGATACGAGCTAAATTGAGAGAACTTAGCTTATCTCTTCGATGATGAGCGATTTTCGGATGGTCAGTCCCGTCTATTGGTGGTTCAGGTAACTTTGATAAAACATCCTCAACAGTTACTCGTGTTTTCTTAGTGGTAATCGGTTGAGGAAAGGAAAACTCACCCTTATGGATATCATCTCTAACACCGACAACAAAAACACGTTTGCGTCTTTGGGGAACACCATAGTCTTCAGCATTCAGCACCTTTAAATATGGATAATAACCCTCGTTTTTTACACTTGCTAAAAATGAATCCAAGATGGGCTTACCTCGAACACCCATAAGTCCAGGAACATTCTCCATTAGAAAAAACTTGGGACGAAGTTCTGAGATTAATTTTAGATATGCAAGAACAAGATCATTTCTTGCGTCTGTGTTTGAACCCACCCGTTGGATAGAAAAGCCTTGGCATGGTGGACCTCCTGCCAACAAAAAAAGTTCTCCCTTTTTTAAACCAATCTTCTTTGTAAAAGATTTACCTTTCAAAAGGTGATATATATCTGCGACGTCTGCTTCGTGGTCGAAATTGATTTTTTGAGTTTGTATGGAAACAGGATCATTATCAAATGAGTACAGAACATCGAAACCAGCCTTGGTTAGACCAAGTGACAACCCTCCAGCTCCTGAAAATCCATCTATACATGTGTATTTGCTCATGAGATTAAATCCTTAACACCAGAAGTCATACTCTTATACGAATTGCTGACAGCTTTAATGGTGTAGTTATCTTGTACTTTGCGCTCTTCACTATCTGGAGAAGTAGAGATCAGTTCGATGAATACACTTGCCGCTACCGCACAAGAGAACTTTGGAGGCACAGCCTCACCGATTTGCTTGAACATCGAGTCAAACTTTCCAGCAAACTGAAAATCATCTGGAAAAGTTTGCAAGCGGGCAACCTCTCGAATTGAAAGACCGCGGTCTTGTTCAGGATGCACATATCTACCACTAGCAGGGTTTCGTGCGTACTGAGTTATCGTGATAGAAGGACGCTCCCAACTTAGTCGACCATAAACGTCACTAAATCCCTTAACTCGATCGAGACATTTAGGACCAATTCCTTTTGGTCTATTTCCACCATTCTTTGGTACAGACTGTATGACTTTTACGGTTTCTGGCTTATGCCGCGCAGACACATGATAAGCATCCTGTATTGGTCTTTCCCCTGGAGTTATCGCTGGTAGGTCTCCAATAGCATCTCGAACTGTAAGAAACTTATCTTTTGCGTACAACTCCTCTGGTAGCAGAAAATCTTTTTTCATCGCAACACTTAGTAAACGATAGCGTTCCTGCGGTACACCAAAAGCAGCAGTATTGTAAATTTTCTGATGAACAGTGTAGCCAGATTTCTCAAAGATTCGTTTAGCACTTTGATAGTAGCTTTCGTATTTATTGGAAAACATATCCGGAACATTTTCCATCACAACACATGCAGGTTTTAGCTGTACTGCTATTGAGGCAAAGATAGAGACTAGATCATTTCTAGGATCTCGTTCCTCCCAGTTCTTCTTTCGATGGGATGTGAATCCCTGACAAGGACTACATCCGATCACGACAAGAGGTTTTTTAGGATTGTAACCGACATCTTTTAAAAACTTCTTTAGCTCTTCAGGTTTTGATAGCTTACGGATGTCCTGAACCATTCCGTGGGCTCCGTAATTCTTCGTATAGGATTGCGTTGCGTCTTCATTGATATCAACACCTGCAAGAAATTTGAAAGAGCCTGGAATAGTTTTTGCAACCATCGCAAAACCAGCTGTCATTCCTCCAGCACCACTGAAAAAGTCGAGGACTTGAAACTCACCATCGTTTGGGAGAGCCTTTTGAGAAAAACTTTTCTGAAGAAGCTTGTGTGCGGCTTTTGTGAGCGTCTTTTTTTGTGTACGTAAATCTGCCTTTACCCCTTTCCCAGACCTCTTAAACGTATTGAAATTTTTGATGAGGTCTTTCATGTAAATAGTATAGCACGCGTGTCAGCCTAAAACAGGCTGAGTTACCAACAGTTATCCACATCAAAACTCTAAAGGGAGAAATCGAAGCTTCCTATCTATTCGAGTTACCAACTTCGGACGCTCTAGACTCCTAAAGGGATCAGCGTCATCAATGTATGCATGAGAAATACAACAAAACAAAAGCCGGAGATGGGACTGCCTCAAGAGGTCACCTCGCCGAAGATTAGATACTGTCTCTATGCCCGCAAATCAACAGAACAAGAGGACAAGCAAGCATTATCAATCGAATCGCAAGTTAAGGAGATGCAAGCTCTCGCAGAACGTGAGGGATTGGAAATAGTCGAGATCAAGCGAGAAGCACACTCCTCTAAGGAGGTTGGACAGAGACCTGTCTATAACGAACTTCTTAGCGAAATCAGGAAAGGTAAATTTAGTGGCATCCTGACGTGGGCACCTGACCGCCTATCGAGAAATGCTGGTGACCTAGGAAGTGTGGTTGACTTGATGGATCAGAAGCTTCTGCACGAGATACGTACCTATGGACAGAAGTTCACGAACAATCCAAATGAGAAATTCCTTCTAATGATTCTCGGCTCGCAGGCAAAGCTAGAGAATGACAATAAGATGGTGAATGTAAAGCGAGGGCTTCGAGCAAGATGCGAAATGGGCCTCTGGCCATCAGTACCACCGACAGGATACTTGAGTAATCCTGACCGAAACAGGAAGTGTGAAGTAATAATTGATCCGATAAGAGGTCAGGTTATCAGACAAATGTTTGAAAAAGTCGCATACGACGGATGGTCTGGCAGAAGGCTCTTCAAATGGCTAAAGGATGACATTAGGTTCAAGACGAAGCATGGCAAACCACTGACACTAAGTAACATTTACATAATTCTCAAAAGCACTTTCTACTACGGAGAATTTGAATATCCTAAAGGAAGCGGACAATGGTATGTCGGGAAGCACGAGCCGATTATCACAAAAGATTTATATAACCAAGTACAGGACAAGATAAGCAACGACCACCTTACAAGGATTCAGGATAAAGAGTTCGCCTTTACCAAGATGATCACCTGTGGACTATGCGGATCTGGAATAACAGCTGATGAGAAATTCAAAAAGCTCAAGGACGGAACAACAAATCGCTACGTCTACTATGGATGCACGAAATTTAGAGATAAGGACTGCCCATGCGGATATATACGAGAGGAAGACTTAATTGAGCAACTAGCAAATATCCTGAATACCGTGTCGCTGAACGAGATCGGAATGAAAGATAAGATCAAAGCTGAAATCGAATCCCACAATGAATTCCAAGAATCAGTACTGGGACGGGAGGTTAAAGAGAAAATAAAGATCAAAGATATCGACATCAGGAACTACGCGAAGCATATTCTAAGAAAAAGACCACTGTATGAGAAGCGAGAGCTGCTTAGTCATCTGAGAAGCAAGCTAATTCTGAAAGAGAAGCAATTGAGCCTAGTAAGCTAACTCTACCAACTCATACCCACAGACTGCTTTATTGCCAATAAATCACTAGTATATTTTTCAGGAAAGACTCTTGTATCTATAAGCTGTTGGTAAAATTTGATATAGATCTCTAGGAAATACTCTAATGCCCAACAAGTTGTAATTTCTACATCATCAACAAATGTATGCTGACTACCTAGACGAAGATGATTTGATTCACTGTAAAGAGCATAGATGCTATACATGGCTGATCCCTTTAAATCTTTAAGATTGAGCGAGCTTTTATCGCACAAATCCTTTATCGAAGGAAACACTCTTGTATTGGACTTTATTTTAGTTAGATCAAAATCGGTCTTAAGAATTTTATTTACAACACCAACAGCTTTTAGTGTCTTATGCATATCATGTTCCTCCGTTGGAGGAATTGCTACATCAATCGCAGCTCCGATCTGTGCCATATCCCGAGAAAGTAACTCGAGTACTTTATGGCTATCCTCTTTTGCCAATCTCAATATATATTCCAAGTAAAAAATAACCTCAAACGAACCTCTTACGGCAAAGAAAACATACTTCTGATTAAAATCATCTTTTAGAAGATACTGAAAAAGCTTAGATAGACCTATAATTTCTTTATGGAAATGCTGAACATAAGCATATTCGAGGTGTCCACCATTGGTCTTGTGTTGGTTAGAGATGTTCTGTATTTGAGAACTAAACTCAGCAGAAAAATCATCTACTTTTTTAAGAGCAGTCTTGAGTAGGGAGATCTTATTTTGTGTAGACAATTCCATAACACAATTTTATCATTTTTGAAGTATAAACATAAAAGCACCCGATCGGGTGCTTTTATGTTCTGGATACTGCACTCAGCAGGTATGCAATTTACGGAATAGTATCGTGTGATTTGTGAAAGTTCGAGCCCATGACTGGTTCTCAAAACTTCTAGACCGAAACGGCGTTTTTAGCCGTCTCGATAGGTCTCACATGACTGCTGCCCGACAGGGATTCGAACCCCAATTAACGGCTTCAAAGGCCGCTGTCCTACCATTAGACGATCGGGCAATATTGGTACTCTAACCTATTACCGATCGCCATGGGAGGACACTGTCCTACTACCAAGCGAGCCGAGACATAAGCGCATGTCTGCATATGCTTATGCGAGGCGAGCGCCGGGAGGAAGCTCTGCGTACTGCAAGAAGCAGAGCTTACCATTAGACGATCGGGCAATGGAAATAGCCTAGCATTATTTTATTTCCCTTTCTATTTAGGGCCGCAGAGTGCCGCGAGCGCAGCCAGGTCTTCAGCGGCGGGTTTTAAATTACCGCTTTCGTTCATCGCGTACATGATCGCGTTGGGGTTGTCGTTGTGGTCGAGGCCGACCGCGTGGCCAAACTCGTGTGCGAGGACCCGCGTGAGCTGTCCCTGACTTACGTAAACAAAGATATTGATGCGTTCACCGGCGCTGTCGCGTACATACTGCCCTTCCTCGAAGGTGCGTCCCGCCACTCGGTTGTATTCTTGGATGAGCGCATTAAGCTCGGCAACGCGTCTGTTGTGGGCCCTTACTTCGGCGTTGATCGTCTCGCCGAGTGAGGTGAGCGAGTCCCGCTCTGTCTCGAGCTCTCGCGCCTCCTTGGGCGTGGCACCGCCGCGAGCGTTGATGGTAGACACTTTATCGTTGTAGGAGTCTTGAAACGCCTCGTACTGATCTTGCCTAGCGGCGAGGGCGATGCGCTGTGCCTCTTGGGCAGATTGGGTCTCAGTGATCTTGATACCGAGCTTTGCAGTAGCCTCGCGTTCGTCGTATATCAGATTGATCTTGAGTGCCGCCTCTGGATCATAGACAAAAAGATTTTTCTCAGCGGCCTTGTTCCAGATCTGAGCGGCATCGTCTGCTGTCTTCAGTAGCGTAGTCTCTCTAACTTCGAATCGCGGGTCGACCGCGCCGAGGGCGTAGCGAATCGGTTCGGCACACGGTCTCGTTTCTAGATACTTGGTATATATCTGCCACCCCGCGATAGTGAGAACGATCGTCAGGATAGCCCAATTGATCGCGTTGCGGACCATGGCAGCTACGGCGTATCAGGAAAAAGCTCGAGAACAGCGAGTTCGAGCGGGAGTGCAGGGATGGGGGCGTAACGGATA
Source organism: uncultured Candidatus Saccharibacteria bacterium (assembly GCA_964607655.1). Lineage (GTDB taxonomy): Bacteria > Patescibacteriota > Minisyncoccia > Phycocordibacterales > Phycocordibacteraceae > C7867-001. Next base: position 253,636 of record CAZSKX010000001.1, read on the forward strand.
CGATCAGCCGCGTTTAAGAACGCGAGCAGGGTGTCGTGCGTAATCCCCTTATCCTTCGCAAATGCCTCGAGGTCGGTGTATTCCTCGCCCAGTTCTTCTTTTAGGGACGCTCGTAAATCGGCGGCATAGCGGATAAGGAGCGTTGAGCGCAAGGCCTCGAGGACAAGGCTTAAGAAAAGGCGCATGTCGACATCGTCCTTGGCGGTCTTCTCGATGGCCGTCAGCGCAGCGCCCCGATCGCCCTTCGCGAGCGCTTGGACAAGCGCGTTTACCTGGGCACGGCGGGGCGCGCCGGTGACCGACTCAACGATCTCTCGGGTGAGCGTCGTCTCCCCGGTGCCGATCACTTTCTGTAAGACAGAGAGTGCATCACGGTACGAGCCATCGGCGAGCATCGCGACGAGTTCTGCGGCATCTTTCTCGAGAGCGTGTGACTCTTTCTTCGCGACGGCGGTAAGCATCTTGGCGAGCGTTTGTCGCGTCGGCTTCTTAAATTCGAATACTTGGCAGCGCGACTGGACCGTCTCGGGCACCTTTTCCAATTCAGTGGTGGCGAGGATAAACACTGCATACGCCGGAGGCTCCTCAAGCGTCTTTAAGAACGCATTCCACGCGCTCTTCGAGAGCATGTGGACCTCGTCGAGAATATAGACCTTGTAGGGCGACTCAAAGGGCAGCGTATAGACACCCTCAGTAAGGGCGCGAATATCTTCAACCGAGTTATTGCTTGCCGCGTCGATCTCATAGAGGTCGTTCTCCTTACATCCGATCTCGCGCGCGAAGATGCGAGCGACTGAGGTCTTCCCGAGGCCGCGCGAGCCGGCGAATAAATAGGCGTGTCCAATCCCTTTGCTCTTTACCGCCTCACTCAGAGGTCCTGTCACCTGCTCCTGTCCGATGACATCTTTGAAGGTGCTCGGTCGATGGATCCTGTAGAGAGACTGATGCGCCATGATTGATAGAGTATATCAAATAGAGAGAGCCCAGCGTCGCAAGCGACGCCGGGCTCAAGTTGATTCAGTCGTGGAGACCGAGGTATGGGGTGGGATCGCGGTACCCCGCCCTGATGATGTCGAGGTCCTCCTCCTTGCCGTAGCCATCGAGATCCTTCCAGGTGAAGGGACCGATGGTGTACTGCTGAAAGGTCTTCCAGAGCATCGCCTGAGCGTGCAGGTGCGGATACCAGCCGCCATTCTCGGCATGATCCCCGATCGTAGCGAAGATCTGTCCCGCCTCGAGAATGTCGCCCGGCCTGCAGTGCACTTCCTTGGCCAGGTGGCCGTAGAGGAGGACGATACCCAGTCGAGTCAGATCGACGGCGACGGTGGTGCCCCAACCGTGCTTCTCGGGCGTGTCACAGTCGATGCGGATCACACGCGCTCGCTCGACGACCGCCACTTCGGTACCTGCCGGGACCCAGACATCGACACCCAGATGGATGAATTTCTGTTCGTCCGCCAGGTAGGTGTCTGCGAGCAGGTCGGAACGTTTTTCGAGGAAGCCTCCCACCAGCACATTCGTGCCGAACGTGTGCTGGAGCCGCGTGACGATGTTGTCGCGCGTGCCCGGCTCGAGTTGCGTTTCGCGGACGAAGGTGGGATCGTAATCCTTCGAAGCGTCGTTCAGGTTGACGTAGCCATGCCGGGTTTCTTTCAGATTCGGAAATCCTTTCACTGTTTACCTCCGTACTAGATTCTGTCTGGACCTTACCACACAAGTAAGGTTCTGTATATAAAAAGATAGCGGCCTCCTTGCTATTGCGCAAGAGAGGCCGCTATTCGCCGCGGGAATCCGCGACTTGGCCACAACCGGGCCTCTGGAAAGAGCCGAGTAGCTCCAGGGGTTAGCAATCCACTACCCTAGGCTACAACTCCATCATACACTATCCCAGCTTTACTGTCAAGTACCTCGGAAAGCTCCTCGGCAGACTGCGTTTCCATGAGCTTATGGCGCAGTTCGGCGGCCCCATCGAATCCGGTCACAAACGCCTTAATGTGTTTCTTTAAAATGGCGAAATGTTTAGCAGGTTTTAAAGCTTCGAAGGCGTAGGCGAGCTCGCTAAGTGCGTCGAGCTTCTCTTGAAGAGGAATATCCTCTCCTTTACGGCCAGCAAAGACCCAGGGATTACCAAACATCCCCCGCCCGATCATCACTCCGTCGCAGCCAGTCGCAGCAATCTTCTCTTTAGCGTCTTCTAGATCAGTCACGTCGCCGTTGCCGATAAGCGGGATCGTAGAGCCGAGCGCGTCGCGGATCGCAACTGCTTTAATCATCAGCTCCCAGCGCGCTGGTACGAGCGACATCTCTTTACGGGTCCGGAGGTGGAGCGTCATCGCTGCTGGTTCAGCCTTGATGAGGGTCGGCAGCCAGGTATCGAGCACTTCGGTGTTATAGCCCACGCGAGTCTTCACCGAGACGGGTAATGTGGTTGCGGCCTTTGCAGCGGCGATAAGCTCGACAGCGAGCTCTGGAGTCTTGATCAGACAGGCGCCGGCCCCCTGCTTCTCGATCGAGCGGTCGGGGCAGCCCATGTTGATATCGACGCCGTCGAATCCAAGTTCTTCGGCGAGCTTGGCCGCGTAGGCGATCATCTCGGGCTTGCTTGAGAATATCTGCGCGACGATTGCGCGCTCTGCTTCGCCAAACTGTAGATCGCGCATAAGCGGATTTTCACTGTCCGGCAGCTTCGCTATTTCGCGGGTATGGTAGAGGCCGTCCGCTGAGACGAACTCTGTCCAGAAGACGCTCGGCTTGCCTCGCTTGGCGACAAGTGCGCGAAATGCCGGGTCGGTTACATCCGCCATCGGGGCCATCAAGATGAAAGGCTTCTCAAGACTCTGCCAGAAATTTCGTATCATTACTCGGCCACACTATCATCTTTCATTTTCTTATACACCTTCCCGCTAAAGCGCAGATCGACATAGTCGAGTGTCGGCGCCGTGAGGGCGAGCTGCTTCTTCGCTGAGACGAGTGCGGTATAGGCCTCGTTTTCCTTACCAAGTACATATTTGATTCGCGCACTGTTCTTAAGGACAATCGTTGCCTCAGGAGCTTCGATCGAGATCGACACAGCCGTAGCACCAAAGGTGTCGAGCTGACGCGCGAAGTTGAGCGCAGCAGGAATACGGTCTGCGTGTGGGAGTCGTTGACCGCGGATTGGCTCGGCAGCGGCTAAGGGTTGGTGGATAATAAATGGGTACACGAGCGCTACTTGGCTACTCGTCGCGAAGAGAAGCCCGCTGTCGTCGAAGAACCAGCAAGTGTCGAGCGCGGAGCTGCTCGAGGTGCTCGTCCCGACGGTGTGCACAGGAGCTGGGCACCACCTCGCGATCGGTACGCGCTGCGTGATGCGAAGCGTGATGCCGTCGGTGCCATTACGAAAGAAAGAAACTCCTGCGATGTCGCCGTGTCGTTCGACGATCCGCGCACGGATCGCCTGCTCGGGATAGAAAAAGATCGAGTCTCGGGGGATGATCCCAAGGTACTTCCCTTGCATTGCCTCGAGCGCGATCACCTCAAGTGGTAGTGGTGAGCCGTACACCTGCACCCGAGAGACTCGCACGCTCGGCTTCTGGATGCCGTAGAGGGCGAGCGCGAAAAGAAGAACGCAAAGGATCGCGAGCGCGATCGTAAGACGTCGACGGGCGCGCCTGCGCCGCTCCGCCAAGCTACTGCGCCTTCCCGAGGATATCCTTGCCGACATACGGCACGAGGGCGTCCGGTACCTTGATCGTACCGTCAGCCTGCTGGTAATTCTCAACGACCTGAGTCAGGAGACGAGGCATCGCGAGCGCGGTGTTGTTAAGTGAGTGAGCATATTGGAGGGCGCCTTCCTTGTCACGATAGCGGATATTCAAACGGCGCGTCTGGAAGTCGTGGAAGTATGAAGCAGAGTGTGTCTCTCGAAAGCGCTCTTCAGACGGCATCCACGCCTCGATGTCGTACTTCTTTACCTGCCCGAGACCGAGGTCGCCGCCACAGTTCACGACGACGTGGTAGTGAAGACCGAGTTCTTGGAGAAGTTTCTCCGCGTTCTCGGTGAGTTCTTCGTGCAGCCGGACCGATTCTTCGTGACTTGCTTCACAGAGCACAACTTGTTCATATTTCTCAAATTCGTGGACGCGGAAGACGCCTTTCTCGTCCTTGCCGTGACTTCCTGCCTCGCGGCGGAAGCAGGGTGAGTAGGCGAAGAACTTGATCGGGAGCGCGCTCTGCTCGATGTTCTCGTTCATATACATCGCCATCGTCGCGACCTCGGCAGTGCCGGCCAGGTATTCACCGTCTTGGGTCTTGTAGAGATCCTCTTCGCTCTGAGGTAGGTATCCCGTACCGATAAAAGGCTCACGACGCAGGAGAGACGGGACGACTAGCGGTTCGAAGCCTTCCCTGTTCATAAAACGGTCTTCAACGAATCGTCGAAGCGCCGAGAGCAGGCGGGCGCCGTCACCCTTCAAGAAATAGCCTCTGAATCCAGCGACCTTAGCGCCGCGTTCAAAGTCAGCGAGACCAAGGGAGGTCATAAGCTCGTAATGCGACTTTGGCGCGAATGAAAACTGTGGCTTCTCGCCCCAGACCCGCACCTCGACATTTCCTGCGTCGTCAGCACCCTCGGGCACCGACACGTCGGGGAGGTTTGGTACCGAGAGCATGAGCTTCTGCCACTCTTCCATCACCACTTTATAGCGTTCCTCGGTCTCGGCCATGCCGCCCTTCAGTTGCTTCATCGCCTCGAGGATCTTCGTGCGCTCCTCGCCCTCTGCGCGCTGTATCTCGTTACTCCGGCGATTCTGCTCGGTCTTCTTCGCATCGATGTCCTGACGAAGCGATTTACGCTCGTCATCAATTGTGAGGAGTCTGTCGATGTCGACTTCAATACGTTTCTTAGCAGCGCCCATCTTCACCAAGTCGGCGTTCTCGCGAATAAACTTAATATCAAGCATATCTTATCAGTATAGCACCACGATTTTATAAAAAAGAATCGCCCACCACCGCGGCAGCGGGCGATTCGGTGGTGGGCGTCAGTCGTTACCAGTAGGGGTTGGACGGGGTCCACGAAGGGTCATAGCGACGCAAGAATTCCTCCTTCTCCTTGTGCGTGGCGTGCACCCGAAGACTACGGTTCCTGCAACGGGTTGAAAGACCGTTCGGTTTGTTGGGAAGGTACACCTGCGGGCTCAGAATAGCGAGCGCGTCGGTCAGCTTGACGTGCACGAGAAAGTACATGATTTGCCTCCTTAACTTGCTGTGTAATAGCTTACCATGGAATGGCTTAATCGTCAAGTTTTATGTAAGACGTAGTATATACTGCTGAGATGAACGTTCGTGAGCTCTGCAAGGACGAGTGGCCCCCACAGTTACTCGAGATACCGCAGCCGCCGAAGCGGTTATGGTTGCGCGGGGCGCTGCCGCCCAAGGGACATAAGCTTCTCACTGTTGTCGGCTCGCGTGCCATCACGCGCTATGGACAAGAAGCATGCGAAAAACTTATCAGTGGACTTGCGGGATACCCGATCTCGATTGTGAGTGGTCTCGCGCTCGGGGTCGACACCTGCGCGCATAAAGCAGCGCTCGCGGCGGGGCTCCACACTCTCGCCTTCCCTGGGTCGGGTGTCGACGACTCGGTGCTCTATCCGCGGAGTAATCGCGTCTTCGCGCGGGAGCTTGTTGAGCGCGGTGGAGGAATCGTTTCAGAATATGCGCCTACCGATCCATCGCGCGTCTACTACTTTCCCGAGCGCAATCGTCTTATGGTAGGAATCTCTGACGCCGTGCTGCTTATCGAAGCAGGCCAGAAGTCAGGAACGCTCATCACGGCGCGTCTTGCGAGCGAGTACAACCGAGAGCTTCTGTGTGTACCCCACCGGATCGGCGATCCACACAGCTTCGGGTCGCATCTTTTTATTCGCCTTGGCGCCAGCTTGGTGGCCGAACCGCTTCATATATTAGAAGCGCTGGGGATCCCACCGCGCGAATCAGCTACGCTCGTGGCTCCGAGTGACCTCGAAGATGTTGAGCTCGTTATATGGAATATGCTCGAGGAACCCAAGAATCGCGACGAGGTCTTACGTGGCGGAGGCAATCCGGGCGAGCTCCTCACCGCACTTGTCTCGCTCGAGCTGCGGGGGCTTATACGCGAAGAGTTTGGTGCGTGGCGACGTGTATAATCATCCAACATGAAGATTTATAGCTGGAACATGCTTTTCAGGAATCCTGATATGGATCGGGCGTTTGAGTTTATTGCGAACGCTGATTTCGATGTCTTCTGCCTTCAGGAGGTGCCTGAAGATTTTTTTGAACGCCTGAAGGCCCTGCCCTTCTACCTGAGTGCCGCACCCGAAGTAGAGCGCATATTTAACGGCTCGCGTTCCTCGCAGTACCTAGTGACGCTCTCTCGTTATCCTCTCGGAAAGGAGGGGCGGATCCCGCTTCCCTATCGCGAGATTATGTTGCCACTACGCGCACGTATCTTTGTTGGCGTCATGACCCGCCTAAAGCTCTGGGCTCTCGGCGTGGGGAATCGTCACAGTCTCTATACCGACCTCGTGACACTCGAGGGGATCGTGCGCGTCTTTAATCTTCACCTCCCACTCGCCACTCCCGCATGGCGTGTCGAGGAGTTTGAGCAAGCGATGCTCGAACGTGACCCAAGCATGTCAACTATCGTGTGCGGCGATTTTAATATTCTCGAACGGCCCCACATCACTCCGGTCTCGTGGGCCCTCGGCGGCTCACTGGGCGATATGTTTTTCTATCGTCGTGAGCGAGTGCGCATCGAGGAGCGCTTTTTTGAACACCAACTCGCTAACCCGCTGCGCGGTAAAATCACTCACAACATCTCTCGATCACAACTCGACCATATCCTGGTCTCGCACTCGTTTACGATCAAAAATGCCGAGGTGATCGCTGACTCCTACGGCTCTGACCATAAACCCATCTTTGCAGAAGTGAGCTGGAGAGAGTAGGATTCAATCGGAAGGTATAGCCCCCAAGGGCTACAAGGAGAACCATATGCTCCCAGTTCTATATGCTGTGGAAAACGTGCTTCCCGCGCTGCTCCGTTCCGAACACGAGTGGCAGAGTTTGTACGTTGACTATCACCTGCCCTTTGTCGAAAGGCTCTGGCGTGACTGGCATGGCCATCGAGTCTACCTGCACAGGATCCTTCCCTGTGAACCAGGAGAAGCCCTTTTCCACCCGCATCCCTGGCCCTCGGCCATGCGCGTACTCGCAGGCAACTACGAGATGGGGATCGGGTACGGCTTAGGTCTACAGGCGCCACCGATCGCCGCACGGCTGATTCTCGGAGCTGGGTCGGAGTATGAGATGACCGATCCCGACAGTTGGCACTATGTCCGACCCCTCGAGGAACCAACCCTGTCACTCATGGTCGCGGGACAACCCTGGAATCGCGAGTCACCCAAGTCTGAAAAACCCCTCGGTCCGTTGTTCCCCCGTAAAGTCGACGAACTCTTCGAATTCTTTCGATCGGTCTACAAGTGAAGACGATCCCTTCCTCCCGCGCAGCAATGCGCGGGAGCCCTCTTATATAAAAGAAAACCCCGCACCAACGTCTCAGCATTGGTGCGGGGTCCCGCGTGGTCCGACTTCCCCAAGTCGGTAGCCACGCATTTCGAGGAGGCCGCGGATCAGGGAGCGTCGCCGGCGATCTCTTCGAGCGTCTCGCGAATCAAACGGACCAGTCCGCCGAAGGGAGGCAGGGTGAACGATTCTTCCACCCTGCGCGCATCAGCAGAGCTCGCGGAAATGTCCGGGAACTCGCTGCGCTTGAAGAGCCGATCGGCAACGTACGTCTGGGTGATGAAGAGCCCTTCGCCGTCCATGAAGATGCATACGAACTTACAATTCTTGCGCTTGCGGTTCACCAGGATGATCCCGATATCTGCCGCCTTCAAGAGTCGCTTCGCGATCTTGCCGGCATGACTCGACATGAAGTCTTCGAGCGTTTCGGGCAGGGCGACGGTCGATGTCTGGGGCACGAAGCCCGGTTTCTTTTCAGCGAAGTAGCGCGCAGCCGCGCGTTCCCATTTTTTGCTTCCCATGAGGTTCTCCTCGGCCCTACGTGTGAGCCGTGTGCTTGAGCGATCTGTCCTAATGAGTACCATTCCACCGCTAAATTTACAACTTCAAAACTTGACCGTATATAGGTATGTGCGTTATGTGTTAAACCAATGGGCAAGAAGCTATTGATAGTAGAGTCGCCGACGAAGGCGCGGACGATCTCAAAATATTTAGGTACCGGGTACGACGTGCTCGCCTCAGTCGGGCACGTACGCGATCTGCCGAAGAGCAATAAAGACGCTGTCGATATCGCCGGTGGCTTCGTGCCGCGGTACGTCATCTCAGCTGATAAGCGCGACGTGATCCACAAGATCGAGAAAGCGATCGATAAGGCTGATGAAGTCTATCTCGCGACCGACCCCGACCGTGAGGGCGAAGCGATCGCCTGGCATATCAAGGAGGTTGCCGGGCTCAAGAAGGCACAGCGTGTCGTATTCCACGAGATCACACCCGATGCGATCAAAGAGGCTCTCGCTCACCCCCGCCCGATCGACGACCACCTGCGCCAGGCACAGGAGGCGCGCCGCGTGCTCGACCGCATCGTCGGGTATGACCTCTCAGGACTCATCTGGAAGAAGGTCCGCTATGGCCTCTCTGCAGGTCGGGTGCAATCGCCAGCGCTTCGTATCCTCGCCGAGCGCGAGCGCGAGATTAAAGCGTTTATACCGGTTACGTACTTCGTACTCACGGGGCTCTTTAAGAGTGCGCACGGCGATATCACCACCACCTGTGCCGAGGAGCCTTCGACGAGAGAAGGTGCTGATCGCATCGTCGAGCTCGGTAAGATGGCGAAGTGGGAGATCGCTGGAGTGACAGAAAAGGCCGAAGACCGAAATCCGCGACCCCCCTTCACCACGTCGACCCTCCAGCAAGCAGCCTCCACTCGCCTTGGCTACGCTCCGTCGCGCGCCATGCGCGCTGCGCAGAAACTCTACGAAGCCGGACACATTACCTATATGCGTACCGACTCTGTAAATCTTGGTACGGAGGCGGTCGCCCGCATCGCAGGAGTGGTCGAGAAAGAGTTTGGAAAACAATACGTGCAGGTCCGCGCTTATAAAACGACGAGCAAGAACGCCCAAGAAGCACACGAGGCTATCCGTCCAACTGATCCGACCCACGCGCGCGCGGGCAATACCCCAGATGAGACTGCGCTCTACGAGCTTATTCGCACGCGCACCCTCGCGTCACAGATGGCCGCCGCTAAAGTCATGCGTACCAATATCGCCGTTAAGAGTGACGCGGATATTCCACTCTTTAACTCGACCGGCTCCCGCGTGCTCTTCCCGGGATGGCTCGCGCTCGATACGCGCGCTCGCGGCGAGGACGTCGAGCTCCCTAAGGTAGAACAAGGCGAGAAAGTCACGGTTAAGTCGCTTGAGGCAGAAGAGAAGCAGACAGAACCGCCTAATCGCTACACCGAAGCGGGGCTGATCAAAGAGCTCGAGAAGCGCGGTATCGGTCGCCCTTCTACCTACGCGTCGATCATGAAAACGATTCAGGATCGCGGATATGTCGAGAAGACGGGTCGCACCCTTAAGCCGACGGCTACGGGCATGGTCGTCTCGGGCTGGCTTGAAGAAAACTTCGCTACCTATGTAGGAGACACCTTCACCGCCGAGATGGAGAACGAGCTCGACGAGATCGCGCGCGGCGAGCGCGGATACGCCGAGACGCTCAAGGACTTCTACGGTCCCTTTGAAAAAGAGGTGGCTGCTAAGGATAAGCTGCCGAAGGCTACATCGCTCGGTGATGTTCCAAAAGAATTCCCCTGCCCGCTCTGCGCGAGTGAGATGGAGTTCAAGCTCGGACGAGGCGGCGTGTTTATGAGCTGTAAGCGCTACCCTGATTGTCTCGGTGCACGCACCGAAGAAGGGGCGGAGCTTAAGAGCGACGAACCAATCGGGCATCACCCTGAGACTGGTGAAGCTATTTTTATAAAAACAGGACGCTTTGGTCCCTACGTTGAGATGTCTCTGACACCTGTGGCCGAAGAAGCTCCTGTCGAAGAGAAAGGTAAAAAGAAAAGAAAGGCGAAGAAAGTAGAGAATGTCAAGCGCGCGAGCATCCCACCAGGGACTGATCTTGCTAAAGTCACCCTAAGTGATGCGGTTAAGTATCTCTCACTCCCGCGTGATCTCGGCACTAATCCTGAGACTGGCCTTCCGGTCATCGCCTCGACCGGACGCTTTGGTCCCTACGTCGGCCATAACGGCGAATTCCGCTCAATTAAAAAACAAGATCCGTACACCATCACCTTCGACGAAGCGCTCGTGCTCCTTAATACGCCGAAGCAGCCACCGAAGGGTGCGGTGATCGCTAAAGAGATCGGTCCACATCCAAAGACCGGCAAACAGCTCACTCTGTATAAGTCGAAACAGGGCTACTTCCTTAAGAAAGGTCTCCGTCGTATCTACCTCCCCGAGAACACTGACATCGACGCACTCACTCCTGCCGAAGTCGCGACATATTTGACATAACGACTTACCTGTGCTATTCTGTATTCAGACCCCATGAGCCTGCACGGCATGAGGGAAGGAGGTGCCTGAATGACCCTTCGCTATGGATTCGCACTTGTTTTGATCTGTTTGGTTGCATCGCTCTTTGTGGGTAGTCTTGACGAACAGCAACGTCTGACGGCCAACATCGTCTCGTTCTTCCTGGGTGTGGGTGTATCGGCTACGCGACCTGCGACGATCCATCCTGGTGCCGCACTGCTCGTCTTCCTCATCGCGTACGGCTTCGGTCTCCACATCACCGCGACGATCATTTAATCCGAAGCCTACCTGTTCAGCCCCGCGCTGACGAAAGAGACCCCAACGTGGCTCTTCGTCACCGCGGGGCTCTTTCTTTTTATATTTCGCTGTGATAGAGAAGAGGCAGAAAGGAGGTCAGTCAATGAACATATTGATTGTGCTGGTTGGCACGATTACGGTTACCATTGCTGGTTATCTTGTGCCGATAAAAATCGAAAGCACGTTCAAAGAAAAAGTACTCCAGTACGTGACTGCCGGTCTCGTAGGAGGACTCGCATTCCCCACGTTCAAGAGCGCAGAGCTGGCTGACAGCGCTGCCGCCGCACTGATGCTCGGAGCGTATGGTCTGGGAAGTGCCCTTCGACGGTTTCTCGACCGACGAAAACAAACGCGTCTCCTCGAGCAATAACCGCGCGTCCAAGCCTCGAATGAAAAGAGCCTCGAACTCTACATTCAAGGCTTTTTTCATTTTGAAACAAATCCGGTCAGGTGTATAGTAAATAGCCTATGACCACCGTTAAGGAAATCATCAACGAGATGAGCAATCCTACGGCGGAGGACACTGCCCTAATCGAGAAGGCCTACGAGACTGCGCGAAAGGCTCACGAGAATCAGACGCGTTATAGCGGTGAGCCATATTTTGTGCACCCGGCAGCGACCGCTAAGATCCTCGCTGAGTACGACATGGACGCAGTCACTATCGCTGCTGGGCTCTTACACGACGCAGTTGAAGACGGCGGCATCGAGCGCGACGTGGTCGAAAAAGAGTTTAATAGAGAAGTGCTTTTTATCGTCGATGGCGTGACGAAGCTCGGTAAACACAAGTATCGTGGCAGCGAGCGCCACGCGGAGAGTCTCCGACGACTCCTCGTGGCCACCGCGAGTGATATCCGCGTACTGATCGTCAAGCTCGCCGACCGGTATCACAATATGCAGACGCTCGACCACGTCCCCGAGGAGAAGCGTCGTCGTATCGCGCTCGAGACACTCGAGATCTTTGCGCCGATCGCTGACCGGCTCGGTATGGGCGCGATGAAGAGCCAGCTCGAAGACTTGGCCTTCCCCTACGTCGACCCTGACGCGGCGAATCACACCGCGGAAGTGCGTAAGCTTAAGACGAAAGAGACTGAAGAGGGCCTCGCCCGAGTTCAAAAAGAGATCCAGCGCGAGCTCGCCAAGAAGGGCGTCACCGAGTTCCGCACGGACATTCGCCTGAAGGGTCTCTGGAGTCTCCATCAGAAACTCCGCCGCAAGGGCGATGATATTAGCCAGATCCACGATATCGCAGCGCTCCGCATCATCTTGCCCAAGCTCGAAGACTGCTATACGGCGCTTGGCGCGGTGCACGCGATCTATAAGCCGATCCCAGGAGAATTTAAGGACTACATCTCGTTCCCTAAGCCAAACGGTTATCAGTCGCTCCACACGACCATCGTGACTGCTGAAGCGGGCGTCGTCGAGATCCAGATCCGTACTGAAGAGATGCATCGCGCTGCTCAGTACGGTATCGCGTCGCACATGACCTACAAGCAGCTGGGGAAAAATATTGAGAGACTATCGAAAGAGACCCAGAAGAGCCGCTTCTCTTCCCTCTCCTTCTCGTGGATGCGGTCGCTTGTCCCTTCACTCATGAGCTTTTCTTCTACGCCCGCGGGAGGCGCTGCTGATAAAAAGACGAAGATACCGCCATGGCTGGCCGAGCTTGCCGACGCACACACAGAGATCAGCGGCACCAGCGAGTTTATCGAGGGTCTGAAAGAGGATTTCTTTTCGCACCGCGTATTCGTTTTCACCCCCCAAGGAGACGCGATCGACCTGCCGGTAGCGTCAACGCCGATCGACTTCGCCTACGCGATCCATACTAATCTGGGCAACCACCTCCTCGGCGCCAAGGTAAACGGAAAAATGGTCTCCTTCGAGACTCCGCTTAACAACGGCGACGTTGTCGAGATCCTGCGCCGCGACTCCGCGAAGCCTTCGGTAAAGTGGCTTGACCATATTAAGACATCGCTCGCCCGTAAGCAGATCCGCATGGCGCTCGGGATGACCGAGGCTGACAAGCCGCGCGAGCCGCGCCGCCGCCGTTTTCACAAGAAGCCTAAACCGTAAAGTTCGAGATCGAGTAGAGATCGTCTTCAGGCGCTTCTTCGGGAGCCGCAGGAGCGACCGGGTCGGTGAGCTGGGTTGTGTTAGGGAAGATCGGTAGTGCTGCAACTGGGGATGTGTTTGGAGCGACCGCGTCACTTGGTCCTGCTTGGGGCATTGTTTTAACCTCTTCTTCGTGCGTAAGTGCTGCAGCAAGGTTAGAGAGATCGTCGGGAGAGAAGAAGTCGATTACGAGACGTCCGCCCTCAGCGAGGGCTTCGATAATCACGCGGGTCCCGAGCGTCTCAGTAAGTTTCTTCTCGAGCTGGGCCATCTCAGGAGTCTTTTTATGATACGAGCGCACACGATCCTGAGCGATCGAGCGTGCGATCGACTCGGCCGCGCGCACTGAAAGTTTTTTAAGTGTGATCTCTTTCAGCAGAGTTTCCTGTTCCTGGGGCCGGTCAGAGAGCGCGAGTAGGGCGCGCGCGTGCCCTTCGCTGATCTCGCGGTTCATCACTGCCTGTTGCATGTGCTCAGGGAGTTGAAGCAAGCGAAGACTGTTGCTTACGTATTCACGGCTCTTGCCGATCTTGGCTGCGGTCTCAGCGTGTGAGATGCCAAACTGCTCAATAAGCTGAGCCAGAGCTTTCGCTCGATCGATAGCGTTTAAGTCCTCTCTCTGGAGGTTCTCGATGATCGCGAGCTCGAGCTTAGTGAGGTTCGTCTCGCCGGTGCGGATCACGACAGGGAGCTGCTTAAGCCCAGCGAGCTTACTCGCGCGGAGTCGTCGCTCGCCGGCGATGAGCTCGTAAATACTCTCTAGACCGCCGTCTGGCTTCTCCACCTCGCTGCGGGTCACGACCAGTGGCTGCAAGACGCCGTACTGGCGGATGCTGTCAGCTAGGCTCTTAAGTCCATCCTCGTTAAACTCGCGGCGCGGTTGGTAGGGATTCGGCTTGATCTTTTCGATATCAATCCAAAAGACCGAATCATATTTTGTTGGCACGTATGCAGCCTCACTCATAGAGGCTATTTTAGCATGATGAAAATTTCGTAGCGAAATGGTACTGTGCACTCTATAGCCGGGATGGCGGAATTGGTAGACGCAACGGATTCAAAACCCGTCGACGCAAGTCATGAGAGTTCGATTCTCTCTCCCGGCACATTTGATTATTTAAATATAAGTGTTACCGTGCGGGCAGTCGTGAGGAAGAACGCTACTGCGAGTGTGCGCGAGTACGGGTTGCCTCCTGTTCGACCTCACGACCACTTTCACAGACTGATGACTGCCTTCAGGATGTCCTTCGGGACGCTATCGGCCTCGTCATCGGTCCGGGTGGGAGGACGTTGTGGACAATGTGATTCGATACTACGAAGACACATCCGTCCTCCCATCCCGTTCTTTCCAAGCTTGCTGGTAACGAGCAGCCTGATGTCTGTGCCGCAGACGATGCAACAGCTGTCACCTCATCAGCACCGAAGAGACGCCGCTACGTTTGTTCGATAGACCGAACGTTCCATCACCTGTCTCTTCAGCCCGGGTTGCGCTTGCGCACCCGGGCTTTTTATTTTATGTTTCTGATAGGTTGCGAATAGACGTATCGATACGAGTCTGATAAGACGCCAAGCTCATTGTCTACCTCGCAACCGCCCTTTGGTTGGCCCGGACGATTCTTGGGGTGTCTTCACGCCGCAAGGAAAAGTGTCCGGCGCCAGCCAACAAGCTCAAGAGAAACGCAGTCGCGGATGGGAATAATCGCAGTTCTACTTGTTTCTCTTGATCCTTCGCAAAAACGTAGGAGGACGGGTCCCTAAGGGACGCGGCTGTCAGTTGTTTTTTGCGAGCCGGGCGCGTAGCAATACGCGCTCGGTTTTTCTTTGCCCAAAAACACAGACCATAGTACTGTGGCCGCAGGCGAGAGCACGACGAGACGAAGTGTGTGCCAAACGTGGTACGAGAGATCCGTGAGTCGTGCTCTCGCCACAGCATGGTTGGCCCGGACGAATGCGCTCATGTCCTTCTGACGTGAGGAGGCCTGTCTGCGGCCAACCGTTTTCTTAGAAGCCTGCTGGTGACGATACAAGCTGTGTTCAAAAATGAACGTTGCGAGAAATGTCACCTCACCAGCTACAAAGAGACGCGAGGCCGTGTGTTCGAAAGAACGTCTGCTCGTTCGTCTCTCTAGCCCGGGTCGCGCTTGCGCACCCGGGCTTTTTGTTTTAAGGTCGGTGCAGGTTGCGAAGGACGCTGCCTGTCTTGTATTCGACGGATCACGATCTGTCCTCCGCAACCGCCTCTTGGTTGGCCCGGGCGCTGGCCAGTGTGTCTTAATGACGAAAGTTCGAGTGCCTGTGGCCAACCGTTCTTTTAACACTTGCTAGTGACGACGTGTTCACTGTCCTTCTTGGGACGTTAGTAGTAATGCCACTCACATAGCGACAGAGACGCTGGAGGGAATGTTCCTATAGGAACGACTTTTCACGCGTCTCGGCACCGGGCGCGTAGCAATACGCGCCCGGTTTGATATTTTGACACATGCGAATAACGTGATATATTCACAAACGAGCGAATGTTCGCTTGGTCTGGACGACTTTAGGGCTGCTCAATTGAGCGCAACTACATGTGTTCAGGCTCTGTACAACCCATGTCTGCAAGGACGTCATAAAACGATCAGAAGGAGAAGGTGAACAGTGAGCAGAATCATCGGCATCCTACATCGCGTCAAGCGAACAGCCGATGGTGAGGCGCGCCCGACGCGTGTCTTCATCATCGACCTCATCGCCGACGGCCATTCCACCATCGCGTACGATCTCGTGACCGAGACCGACGAGCTCGACTTCCTGATGGGACGATTCCCTGCCGAGTACGCGCCGCTCGATGGCGACTCGCTCGCAGAGGGCGTCCTCCCACGCCACCACAAGTGGCGTACGGTGAGGAAGAACGAGGACGTGACGCAGCTCCCGCCCGCGCGCCTGCGCACGGTCGACGGAAAGACCCAGGTCGCCATCGGCTACCCGATGGAGGTCGACGGACTCTTTCCCGGCGACCGCGTCGCGATGGGGCTCGGCGGATCGGGAGACCGGTTCGCCTACGCGCTCTCGCGTCGCGGTGAAGCGATCGGGGCTACGGTCTACCGTATCCCCCCGTTCGTGCTCAAGGCGCATCGCGACGAGAAGTCGAAGGACAACGACGCCGCGCTCTTGGCGAAGCTCCTCGAGAGCTCTTCGGAGCTCTTCGCGGAGATGACGCCACGTGAACGGTCGCTCGTGCAGGTCGTCGAGGCCTATCGAGCCCGCCAGGACGGGCTGAAGGACCGGATCGCCTGCGAACAGCGGATCCGCCAGCGACTCATCGGGAAGATCTTCCTGAACGCCGATGGGTACTACCCCGAGGGAGAGGTCGAGGATCTCTACAAGGAGAAGGAGGCATCGGACGCTCATCACGCGCACCTCCTGAAGGAGGAGCGCGAGCTCAACGCCGAGCTGGCCAAGGCCGTGCGTGCTCTGGACGTGTGGAAGCACGTCTTCGAACCGATGGAGGGCTGCGGTGAACGGCTCGCTGCCGGGATCATCGCGGCCGTGGGCGATGTGCGCCGTTTCGCGACGAAGCACAAGTTCAAGGCCTTCCTCGGCGTGCACGTTCTTCGGGGCGGCAAGCACGGCGAGGTCCCGACGGAGCGACAGTTCCCGCGTCGTCGTGCTGGATCGGTGGCCAACTGGTCGGCCGACGCCCGCCAGTCGCTCTACCTGCTCGTCGAGCAGGCGAACAAGCGACCCGAGTCCTTCTGGGGCAAGAAGCTCCGGGAGTACAAGGTCAAGCTGCGCGAGAAGCACCCGGTGACCGAGTGCAAGCAGTGCGGCGTCGCCTGGGAGGAGTGCGAGGAGCAGAAGTCGCACACGCGACGGTACTTCGATGGGCACATCCACAAGATGGCCAGCTGGAGGACTGCCACGAAGATCGCGGAAGCGATCTACCGCGACTGGTGGAAGCTCGAACGCGAGCTCGCGGCCAATCCCGACGCGGAGCAGAAGGCGGCCTAAAAGGCTGCCACAGAACGAGTCATCGACTGTACGCAAGTACGCTGGTCAGTTTGTTCTGTGGCAGAAACGATGACCGCACGGGAGAGAGGAGGACGCAGTAGCTGGCGTGCACCACGCACGGTCAACTCGATGTTCTCCTCTCTCCCAAAGATTTTTGATCGAGAATGTTGCTGATGACGATGCGCCGTATGTTCGCGAAGCGAACGTTACTGCCAGTGTTATCGCATCAGCAATGAAAAGACGCCAGCTGACGTGTTCGCAAGAACGATACAGCTCGTGTCTTTCTAGCCCGGGTTGCGCTTGCGCACCCGGGCTTTTTGTTTTATGTTCGAGGCAGGTTGCAAGGGACGCTGCCTGTCTTGTATTCGATATTCGACGGATCACGATCTGTTCTCCGCAACCGCCTCTTGGTTGGCTCGACGATCTTTGGTTTGTTCTCACCGAGAACGAAAGGAGGCATGTTCGACGCCAACCATTCAAGAAGCTTCGTCGCGATGCAATTCTGATTATCCAGAAGGACGTAAGGAGGTGTGTCCCGAGCCAAGCAATGCCGCCTATCGAAGCTCGATAGGCGGCATTATTTTGTACCTCTCATACTTAGTCTAGCTCCTGTAAGTGCCTTGGCCACAACGCTCATCGATACAAAAAATTTATTGGGGTGGGGATAACGCCAACGTGATCTGGACTCAAGCGTTAGCCGCGGGGCGTCATATATATAGTCGCCCGCGAGGCCTCGCGCGCCACATCTCCGGTCGGTAGGCGCATAAGCGCTACGACAATTAGGCACCACAATATATAAGTGATATTCAAGAAGTTCCCGTATCTCGGCAAGACGTGAAAGCCTTTATTTACTTAATAAATAATCTCGGCATCCCAAGATTCCCGGCCGAATGTCAGGATTTGCATGGGCTCTCCTCGTTCCTTGTGCTCACAGTCCTCTCGCCAGCAAGGCACTTGAGTCACTTTGCAGGGCTTTTATCCTTTCCCACATAAGTTTCTTAGGCTGATTCCCTACCGCCTGAATGTGCGGTGAAGGAGGCCATTTTTATGGCGATTTGGTGACTCATTTTAGGTCCAAAAGTCACTGCCTTTGGCAGACTAAAGTTATACTTACATACATGATAAGTCGCATGTCGTTATGGCGACATATGGCTTGAAATAAGAGCAAATGGACGACAACCAAATCCTCAACGACGCATCTGAATATCTCTCATCTCGCGACGTCGCGGAGCTCTACAGGGTTACCCACGATCACGTCTCTCGACTCTGCCGCCAAGGTCGTTTAGCCGCCACCCAGAGGGGCGGAATCTGGCTCATCGAGAAAGGGTCGGCCGCCAGATTTTTTGATTCGAAGAGCAAGCCCGTAGTGATCGAGAGGATGATCTCCTCACGGGACGCGGCTTCTTTGTACAGAGTCACTCACGACCACATTGCTCGACTATGTCGCCAAGGGAAACTGACTGGGACGCTTCGTGACGGGATGTGGCTAGTGGAC
Source organism: uncultured Candidatus Saccharibacteria bacterium (assembly GCA_964607655.1). GTDB lineage: Bacteria > Patescibacteriota > Minisyncoccia > Phycocordibacterales > Phycocordibacteraceae > C7867-001. Next base: position 272,095 of record CAZSKX010000001.1, read on the forward strand.
ACAGGGTCACTCGATGTTTTTTTCAAGCATAGGGCAAAGGTTGAACAAGCACCTGCGTCAGCGACGACAAGCCCGAGTGAAAAGCTCGTCTATGTTGTCCAGAAGGAATTACCAGTCGCTCCCCCAACCACGTTGCCACAAACGTCAGTACCAGCATCGACACTCGTCGTACCGACACGAGTATCGCTGCTAAGAATCACCACTTCGTTTGCTGCGCTTCTACTTCTTTTCGTGCTGCTGCTCGGAGTGAACACAGCAGAGACAACACTCTCAAGGTCGTCATCGACTGCAGAGGCAGCTGCGCTCGGGTTTCTCCCTGAGCCCATCGCTACATGGGGTGTGAATGTTATCGATGGTACGCGAGTTGCGATTACATCGTTTAAAAATTTCTTTACCTTCTACTCGAATCCATTTCCTACCATCGTCTTGGAAGCACCTCAGATTTTCTACCATCTTGCTGATCGGGTGCCCTCCTCAGCAACCACCACTCGATCGGTAAGTAATAGCTACGCGACCTACAACACCTTTATCGAAGGAGTTTCTAAAAGCTATTTAGATCAAGTGCTCGTTCAACTACGCACCGAGGTGTACCGCAATATTGATTCGACCATTCGCCCATACCTCGAGCGCCCCGCTCGATCTTCAGGCAGTACTTCCCTTTCTCTCACCACTTCGGGCACGAGCGGGGCAGCAACGCTGAGCGGCAACGTGCTCAATATTCCGCAATACACCGGTGGTGGCTCGGGCACTATCGGCAGTGGTACTGTCGGGCAGATCCCGTACTACAGCGGGGCCACCGCTCTCACAGCCACCTCTTCACTCTTCATCGATACGACAGGATACCTCGGCCTCGGCACTACCTCACCTGGCACGATCCTCTCGATCGGCGATGGTGCAGACGCAATCAATTTCTCAAACACCGCAACGAGCACATTCAGCTACGGGATCAACATCAAGGGCGGATGTTTCGCGGTGGACGGTGTTTGTTTTTCTGATGGTCCTGGCCTCTCCTCAGTCTCTGCCACCTATCCGATCACTGGCAACGGAACTATTGGCTCGCCGCTTGTACTTGCTTTTGGTACCTCGACCGCAAACACGTGGGGCGACACCCAGACCTTCACGAACAATCCCATCCTCGGTTCACTCTCCGGTCTCATCTACGGCAACAGCGGTACGCTCGCAAGTACGGCCACCTCAACCCTCTCCTTCAGCAGCTTCCCAGCACGCCTCACCGGCACCCTCGGCTCACTCGTGGGTGGCACGAACTCTTCGTTCACCTGGTGGGGTCTCGCTACGACAACGAACATCGTCTCGGGCAATCTCCTGTACGGCAGTGGTGCTAATGGTGTAGCGAATGTGGCGACGTCCACCCCAACCGCCGGCACCGGCATCTCACTTGCAGGCACCGGCAGTGTCGTTGGCGGCAGCCTCTCGATCACCAACACCGGCGTCACGAGCGTCGCCGCCACGTATCCACTCATCACGAGCGCTGCAACCGGCAACATCACCCTCTCTACGGCCCTTGCCACCACGACGATCCGCCAAGAGTTTGGCACGGCACAGCTCGGCAACATCTCCTTCGCCACTTCTTCTGACGCAAACCTCAGACTCAACATCACTAACAGCGGTGGCGCCTTCACCTTCGCTCCGGTATGGAATGGCGTCCTCTCGATCCTTCGTGGGGGTACTGCAAGCACAACACCGCTCGGTGGCATCTTGGTTGGCAACGGTACGAACCCAATCAAGTCACTCGTGGTCGGCACCGGCCTCACCTTCGACGGTACGACGCTCGCCTCGACAGCAAGTGGCGGTACGGTGACGCAGGTTGATACCTCAAGCTCAGTCACCGGCCTCACCCTCACCGGTGGCCCCATCACCACGACGGGCACCGTCACTCTTGGGCTCACGGCCGGCTACACGATTCCGCTCAGTGCCTCAACCACTGAATGGGACACGGCATACTTGAATCGCATCACCTCAGCGAGCGCACCACTGTCGTTTGCAAACAATACCCTCTCGATCACCCAGGCGGGCGCCGCTACGAATGGGTATCTCTCCTCAACTGACTGGAATACGTTTAACAACAAAGCCGGCTTCGCCTGGCCGTTCACCGTGCAGACTGGTTACGTCTCAACCTCCACTACGGTTGGCTTCTTGCAAGGTCTCTTCTCGACCGCTTCATCAACTTTCTCGGGCCCCCTCCGCTTCTCCTCGCTCACGCCCGGCGGTCTCGCGGTTGGCACGGGCGGTCTCGTATACAGCGCTGCCACCACCACTGCGGGTACTGGCCTTACATACAGCGGCAATGCCTTCAACGTCAACACAACGCAGGACATTTCTCGACTTTCGAACCTTACGTCAAACGGCGTGGTCTACACATCAGCCGGCAACGGAACGTTGAATGTTGGTGCGACCTCGACACTCTCCTTCAGCAGCTTCCCAGCCCGCCTCACCGGCACCCTCGGCTCACTCGTCGGCGGCACCAACTCTTCGTTCACCTGGTGGGGACTCGCTACGACCACCAACATCGTTCCCGGCAATCTCCTGTATGGATCAGGTGCAAATGGTGTGGCGAATGTGGCGACTTCGACGCCATCCCTCGGCCTCGGCCTCAGCTACGTTGGCGGCACCCTCGGTTCGTTTGTCGGTGGCTCAAGCGGCACCTTCTCGATCGCCACCTCCTCTCTGTACAGCGGCTCAACAGGGCAGTTTCCATACTTCAGCGACACAAATACGATCACCGCAACCTCATCGATCTTCCTTGCGACCAACGGCCGCATCGGCATCGGTACTACCACGCCGGGTACAATCCTCTCGATCGGCAACGGTACAACGGCCATCAACTTCAGCAACACGGCGACTTCAACCTTTAGCTATGGTCTGAATATCCGAAATGGATGTTATGCAATCGGCGGCTCTTGCCTCTCGGCGGCGACATTTGGCCTCACTAACTACTGGACCCTCTCGGGAGGAAACATCTTCAACAACAATGCAGGAAAGGTCGGCGTCGGGACCTCGACTCCGTGGGGCCAGCTCTCAGCTTCTTCGACTTCTGCATACCCAACGCTCGCGATACAACAACTCGGAGCAGGACCCGCAGCGACATTCTTAGGAGGAAATGTGGGCATCGGCACCACCTCGCCGTATAAGACACTTTCTGTAGGAGGAAACGTGGGCATAAACGGTGATGTGCAGATCTATGGGAATACGCTGTACGAGCCGAGCGGCATGCTCTCTAGTGGTGCGTGGTTTGGCGATGGATCGGGATACTATGTGCAGGTTGCCGGGTTCCAAGACACACTGACTGCTAACGCAAATATTCTATTTCCTGCCGGTATCAGTGCAGCTAATGATACGTTTGTTCTAGAGAATCTAGCTCAAACCCTCACCAACAAAACGCTCACCTCACCCGTCCTCACGACACCAACCCTCAGCGGCGGCACCCAAGGCAGCGTCCTCTTCCTGGGCACGAGTGGGACCATCACCCAGAACAACAGCAGTTTCTTCTGGCACAACACGCGCACTACACTCGGACTTGGTACAACGACGCCACGGTATAAACTCACCATCGCCACCTCAACCGCCCCCCAACTCTCCCTCGCGGCAGGCACCGGTATCGCCCAGTGGACCTTCCGCAACGCTGGCGGCAACCTCTACGTCGCTAGCACTAGCGCTGCCGGCACTGCCACCTCAAGCATCGCTGCGCTCTCGATCACGGGATCAAATGCATACGTCGGTATTGGCGTGAATGCCCCCACCCAGAAGCTCGATGTCGCTGGCAACGTGAACGTCACCGCCACCTCTGGGTACTATCAGGGCGGCTCTCGCGTACTCTTCGCTCCCGCCAGCTATGAAGCCACCTATGTCGGCATCGGCGCAGGCAATGCAAACCCGACGGGCGGAGCTAACTCAGCGCTCGGGTATCAGTCGCTGTACAACACCACCACCGGTATCCAAAACACCGCCCTTGGCCACTCCGCCCTCTATACCAACTTCAACGGAGGTCGCAACACGGCGGTGGGCTGGTATGCCGGGTACTCAAACCAAAGCGGAACCGACAACGTCGCGATCGGCAACGCGGCACTCGAGAACGCCAGCAGCTCATACAACACCGCACTCGGCAGCTTTGCCTTAAACGCCGTTACGACGGGAGAGTACAACATCGGGATCGGGTACCAGGCAGGCAACACGAACCCCATCACCGGCAGCAACAACATCCTCATCGGCAACAACGTCGACCTTCCAAACGCAAACAGCTCAAACATGCTCTCGATCGGCAATCTGATCTACGGCACGGGGCTCTCCACGAGTGCGGGTACGGGTGTCTCGACGGGGAATATTGGTATTGGGACGACGAGCCCACAGTACAAGCTGTCGGTATTAAATAGTACCGCGCCTCAGCTCGCACTTGCTTCAGGGGCGGGAGTGGCGCAGTGGACCTTCCGCAACGCAGGCAGCAACCTCTACCTCGCTACCACTACGGCGAACGGCTCGGCCACCACGACACTCCCTGCCTTTACGATCCTTGGATCAACAGGAAGAGTGGGTATTGCGACCAGCTCTCCCGGATCACTCTTCTCAATCGCCAACGTCGCCAACTTCAAGACCGGGACCTCGACCATATATGAGAATCTTAACGTTCGCGGACAACTCAAGATCGGTACGGGTTCTATCTATCTCAATGGGGCGGCGACGAGCACCTTCTCTAACGGCATTTCCCTTGCTGCCGGCAACATCATCAGCTCCCCCGGCGCCTTCAGTATTAACTCAGGCGCCGCCTCTGCGCTCAACATTGACTCAGGCACCACGGGAGCGCTTAATCTCGGTACCAGCGCTAATGCGAAGACGATCACTATCGGCAACTCAACCGGTGCCACCGCTGTGAACATCACCACTGGTACCGGGAATTTTGCGCTTAACACGAATCAGCTATTCGTTAATCAGTCTACGGGATATGTCGGCATCGGCACAACATCTCCCAGCGAGACTCTTACCGTGAACGGCAATCTTCTTTTCGTTAAGGAATCGGCCCGCACCATCTCTGTGGGCGATTCAACGACTTCAAACACAGCAGGGGCGGCGCTATCCATCCTGGGTGCAGCTGCAACATCCGGTGCAGCGAATGGTGGGGCAATTAGCATTACAGGCGGCGCGTCGACAGGCACGAGCGGTAATGGTGGCGCCGTTACCATTACAGGAGGGGCGGGCAAAACAGGCACCTTTTCTACCGGCGGGGCGATTTCGCTTACTTCAGGAGGAACTTCGTGGTACTCAGGGGCGATCACGATAGCAACGGCGGGTTCGGCGGAGTCAGGCGACCTTACGCTAAGCACGGGGTCTGCTGGTTTCGCAGCATCGGCGGGTGACATATCGCTGACCGCTGGAAGCCATTCGTCAACTGGATCAGCGGGCAACATTCTGCTTACTGCAGGCAGCAACTCAAGCTCTGGCGCCGCAGGTTCGATCACCATCAACGCTGGCAACTCGACTTCAGGAACTGTCGGGAACGTGCTCTTGAACAGTGGTGGCGTAGGCAAAGTGGGCATCGGTCTAGCATCACCAGCAACGATGCTCGATATCGATACGGGCAGTAACACTACCGGCCTGCGGATTCGGGGCTTGGCTGAGACGGTCGAGATCGCTGACATTTCTGTTGGGTCGGCCGGTCAGCTGATACTGTCAACGGCAAACACAGGAGATTCTGGCGCATTTATTGAGGTAGACGCTGAGGACGACTTGTATGGTCTCATCATACGCGATTCGAATACGGGCAGCACACAGTTCGCAAACGTGTATATGGCCGACGCAGCAACCGACTACCTGAATATCGTAGTGAACAACACTGCCGCCACAGCCGGACTCGTCGTCAGCGACGACGACTATGTTGGCATCGGTGACACGACTCCGGCTGCTAGGTTATCGATTGTAAACAATGTCGCCACCAACTTCCTGGACACCTACGCCGAGTATCAGGTCTTGCTGTATGACAGTGGCGTAGCAGCAACTTCGTATGGCCTCGGTATCAAAAACAACACCATGGTCTTCAATAGTGGCGTTGGCGGGTATAGCTTCGACGACGCTGGAGGATCGAGCAGTATGGTTATCGACTCTTCGGGCAATGTAGGTATCGGCACCGCATCACCGTACAATAAATTTGATATTGTGGCCGACACGTCGGGCGTGGCCAATGCGCAGGCCAGCGCAGGCCTTCGCATCGACGCCAACACATCCTTAAATGACACGGCTTTCCTTGCTGGCGTCGACAGCACGAACAACCTCGCATACATACAAGCAGTAGAACCTCTCGTTTCTTGGACAACTAGACCACTTATTCTGCAGCCCAATGGCGGTTCTATCGGTATCGGGGACACCACCCCCTCCTATACCCTCGATGTGAACGGCACATTGCGCACAACGAGCAACCTGACCGTCGACGGCACTACGATGACACTGACCAGCTCCGGTTTTGTGGGCATCAATAACATTAACTCCAATTCCACTATTGTTGTTTTTGCTGCTGATGCTAATAATGATGGCAGCACTGAACAATTCCAATTTCGAATTAACGACACAGTGGCGGGTGGCGCTCGTCTGGCGCAGATTGATACCGTCGGCATCTATACTGACAATATGCCAGCTCCCGGCAACTCTACTGTCTGTAGAGACGCCTCTGGAGAATCCTACTTCGGTTCGTGTACGTCGCTGTTGAAGTACAAGGAGAACATCCGTGATCTGCCACTTGGGCTGGATACCGTGCTCGCGCTAAAGCCGCACCTGTTTGACTGGCGATACAATATGGGCTCACCTGACGACCTTGGGTTCATTGCTGAAGAAGTCGAGGCGATTAGCCCTATACTCACGGAGTATAACGATAACGGCGAGCTGACCGGCGTGAAATATGCGAGCATGGCAGCACTCTTTGCGCGGGCGATACAGCAGCTTGATGCACGAGAGCGCCTCTTTGCGAGCTCGACCACTATCCGCCTTGACTCGCTCGAGAGCCGCCTCGCAATGCTCGAGAACGGGCTCATCTCCACCACATCGTCGGGTATCGTCTCGAGTCTGGGAGAATCAGCCCTCACACAACTCATTACTTGGTTTGGAAACGCCTCAAATGGGATCCAAGACCTGTACGCTACCGCCTTCCACGCGGAGGAGGTGCACACGCGCACGCTCTGCGTTAAGAGGTCTGACGATACTGACATCTGTGTCACGGGCGACGAGCTCGCGGCACTCCTCGCTGCTCAGAATATCTCCCCTGTCCAGGCTCCTTCAGACGAGATCATCATTACAGATACTCCGTCGGGAGCAGTAACACCACCTGACACGAGCACTACTACGCCCGCGGTGAGCGACCCTCTCGTTCCCCCAACCGATACAGACGAAACTACGGTTGAAACCGCTCCGACGCCTTCCCCAGACACTACCGGCGAGAATGTCGCCGAGAGTGCCACGGACACCTCGAGCACACCAGACCCAGCACCAGACGCTCCGGCCGATGCGGTAGTAGAACCTGCCTCAACGGCTAGCGCCCCTGTAGAGACGGCTACGCTGTAGCCAGCCCCTTCGACAGGACGCCCGGAGCTGTCTTTTCCATATATTTGTGCTACTGTGCTGTTGGACCAACCTTAAAGCCTAGGAGGCACCACGTGGATATCACACTGCATTTCAATTTCCGCAATGTCGAGGAGTACTGGATGTACCTGGACCGCGTCATCGGCACCAAGCTCGTCCAGATCCAACAACAGGGAGACGTCTGGAAGGATGATCCCGTCTACATCGCTGATAAGCAGAGACGCGAGGACTTCGTGACTCTGTGCTGGGTCGAGCTCGTCGCCGAGCTCGCGGCTGCCAGCCAGTTGATCAGGCTGATGGGCTACCCGGAGGCTGCCGACAAGGGTGAGGTACTACTCCGCATGGTGAAGATCGGCGATGTCCGCGAACACAAGGTTCGCGAGGCGATCAACACCTTCCATCACCAGTTCCACCCTGAACAAGGGAAGTATCTGGTGACCTAGCTCTCTCGCGCCCGACGAAAACCGCCCGACGGTTCTCGTCGGGCGGTTTCTTCTTTTTTATAACTTCCCTACCAGGTCCATGCCCGGTTCGAGCGTGTCGTCACCTGGCTCCCAGGAGGCTGGGCAGACCTGACCCTTGTGCGTTTCTACATACTGAGCAGCCTGGAGCTTACGCAACGTCTCTGCCCCCTTTCGCCCGATAGAGTTATCGCTTACTTCAGCAGAGCGGAGTACCCCTGACGGGTCGATGATAAACGTTCCGCGTAGCGCGAGGCCTTCGTCAGGAACAACTGCCGCGCCCGTATTTTCGATAAGCGCACCGAAGGCGCGTGCGAGACGGCCTGCTGGATCTGCAGCCATCGGATATTTGATTGCACGGATCCCTTCTGAGGCGTTGTGCCAGGCCTTGTGCGTATTTACGTTATCAGTCGATACTGAGACAATCTCAGCGTTGAGCTCCTGAAACTTCGGGTAGAGCTTCGCGAGCTCCTCGAGCTCTGTCGGGCAGATGAACGTGAAGTCCGCTGGATAGAAGACGAGAATCACCCACTTGCCCTGGAGCTTGCCGAGGCTCATCGTCTGAACCTCATCGGCCTGCGGCTGATATACCTCAAACTCATAATCAGGGACAAAATTGCCCACCTTAACCTCGCTCTCATAGAACCCAACCGGGTTGTGGAACTCGCCGCACGTCTCGCAGTAGTTGCTTTTCATTTCCTTCATAGACGGGTAGTATACCAAATCATATATGGCCACCCAAATACTGTGCATCGTCGGCCCCACAGCCTCGGGTAAATCAGCCCGAGCGGTAGCTGAGGCGCTCGCGAGAGACGGGGAGGTGATCTCGGTCGACTCGCGGCAGGTCTACCGAGGCCTCGATATCGGCACCGAGAAGATCTCCCATGAGGAGATGCAGGGAGTGCCCCACCATCTCATCGATATTCGCGAAGTCACCGAGCCCTACTCAGCCGCAGACTTCGCGCTTGATGCGGCCCGACTGATCGACGAGATTTCTGGGCGTGGGAAGTTCCCTGTTCTCGTAGGTGGGACGAGCTTCTACTTCGACGCGCTCTTACGACCCCTTGCGGCCGAGACTCGGCCCGACCCGCTCCTGCGCGCGCAGCTCGAAGGCCGCTCTACCGAAGATCTTTATGCAGAAGTCGAGAAGAAGGATCCGCGTAGAGCTCGAGAACTCGATCCGATGAACCGCCGCCGACTTATCCGCGCGCTCGAGATTATCGAGACCCACGGCCAGGTGCCTTTGCGTGAGAAAGTAGCTGAGGCATATGACACAGAGTGGATTATCATCGATCCCCCGCGTGAAGAGCTCCGCTCTCGCATCGACACCCGCCTAAAGAACGCGTTTGCGCGAGGGCTCGTCGAGGAAGTAAGGGGAGTCGCTCGGCGTATTACTGTCGAAGGATTAAACGAGCTCGGTCTCGAATATCGTATCGTCGGAGAATATCTCCGCGGCGAGCGGAGCGAGGACTCAATGTTCCCCGCCCTGTCAGCAAAACTCTGGCAGTATGCTCGTCGTCAAAAGGCTTGGCTTCGCAAGCTCACCGCTGAGTACGCTATAGCGGAAGCTCAGTAGCACCAGGACAGAAGCTGAAACCGATATTTTTTGACGCGTATCGCTCGTTGATGTCTGCCGTCGTGCCAATATAGTACTTCAAACGGCAGATACTCGAATTACTGATGCCGAGGGTGTCCCTCAAAAACTGCTCTGCTAATGCACGCTCGAGCCCTAACGGCTCTTGTAGTAACGCGATGGTAAACGAATCGTATTTGGCATTGTAATAAACATTGAAATTGACGGGCGGTCCAGCCTGGCATTCTTCAGGACGAAGAACACATGACTGTAGATTTCCCGCGAGTAGGTACTGCCCAGAATTGCTCGTGTCAGAAATAGTAACCCCGTTATGTAAAAAGTCTCTGACCTCGAGGCGCTGCCCGTCCACTGTCCCCACAGATATAAAGCCCGATGGGTTTTGCTGAGTTGCTGTACCACTGGCCCCAGCACCGGGTAAACCCTGAGTCGGGTCCCGCCCACTTATTGGATCTGCTTGCTCAGCAAGATCTACATCCGCCTCCTTTGAGGCAGATAGAAGGAATGCTCCCACGATAAGCAATATTAGCGTGAACAGAGTGGCAACGATTGTTAAAAGGGATTTGGTGCTCATAAGCGCTAGTCGGTATAATAGTTGCTAATACAGGTTTCCTGCACGTTACTTTTCGGATCAGCCGTCCAATTGTTGAAGCCCCTTACCCCGCCGCCACTCTGTTGATATAGGCTATATGCGGCAGTGAAATTGCACTCCAGGTTTGATGCCGCGGTGACGCACGCTTGAAGAATGGCAGCATCTCCCCCCTCAAGAAATCCGTTTGGGCCGAAACCTTTATGACACCGCAGTGGGCCAGAAACTCCCGCTGCGTCATAGCATTTCTGGTTTTCATAGTGACTAGAGTTTGTAGAAAGCAACACTTGAAATGCTCCGTATGCGGACGAAGCCTTTCCCTTCCCACAGTCCTTATTCCAACAATAATTCTGCAAGCGTGAGCCGCAAGTGCTTTCCGGTTGTGCGAGACAGGCGAAGACATTCGCTTCTGCGTCTGTGAGACCAGAAACAATACCTTTTAGAACGTTTGGGTCACATGCTCCCGTCCCTGAGGGGGGCGGGTAGTCAATGTCTGGGCCCGGTCTAACACCAGTTGTGCCAATGTTTAGATCTGCTTGATCCAAACTCGCCTTCAGCGGTATGCAGTCATGTGCGCCGGTCATTGTGATCAGGTTATACCAGTTTGCTGGGAAGCCTTGCTCTGGATCAGGGTTGTATAGGACTGCCATAAGCGCGTTGACGATGAGCCATGCTGAGAGCGCAACGACTATGCCGACCACGGTCGAGAGCAGCATGCTCTTCGCTTTGGTACGAGCACCAGGGTTCCCTCCACTGGTGACGAGGAGAGCGCCTGCCCACGTGATCATGATGGGTGCGACTATAGCAATAGCCACCGTCACAGAGAACTGAATGATGCGGTTGATGACTTCGACGGCGAAGCCCCAGCCCGCTGCGCAAAGAGGATCGTTTGCTGAGGGAGGGATGATGGGTCCCCAGAATGGGAGGGAGGCGTGGGTGACCAAAGGCGCAAAAAGGAGGACCGTGACTAGCGGTCCGGCAACCTTCAGAAAGCGAACACTCATTCCCTTAGGATACTACGCAGGAGCAGTGCCTGAAGGAACTTTCCCCACTGCTTCGCCAAGGCTTCGCAGTGCAGGCACCGTGTCGCCTTTTCTCTCACATTTGCTATATTTTATTTGATAGGGCCTATATCGATTACTTGCACGATATAGACCCTCGTTCGGCGAGAAAGACTGATTGAGGACACTCATCATTCTGCCTCACTTCGGGCCTATAGTTTAGTGGTAAAACAGCGGTCTCCAAAACCGCCGTCCCAGGTTCGAGTCCTGGTGGGCCCGCTTGACATGTATTTTATAATGTGCTAACATATTTTTGGAAAAGAATTCTAGTTTCTTGACGTAACCGTACTGATCAACTCAACCAAAGAAAGAGGTGCCCGATGTCAAAGTCTCTCGAAGATATGATCGCCGACGGAACGTTACCGATCTTCCCGACAACCTATGCGCAGCGAGTCGTCGACCACGCTGCACACAAGGCAGGCCGTGGAAGTGGCCGCAACCCGTCCATGCCGTTTCTCGAAGAACGCAACCCGCGCAAGGCGCTCGGGCTGGCGGAAGCCATCCTCGAGTCCCCTGACGGGCTGATCAGGGAGCGCCTGCTCAATCTGAGACAGCACCTCCCTGGTCAACAGCAGGCAATCTACGACTTCGCTGCACACATGGCCAACTACACCAACGCGGAACTCGTTCCGCAGGGGTTTGCGATGGCCGCGGCGCTCGCGCTCTACGACCTGCAGGAGGGCTCGAACGGATTCACCGGCAAGCCCATCACGGGCTCGCTCGTGGGACAGCCTGCTCTGGTGTACCGGCTCATCGAGATGATGGTTCCGAACATCGCCAAGGCGATCTTCCCTGCTGAGTTTGCGGGCGGGGTCAAGGAGATGGTCGACGGGGTCCACACCATCCGGCGTGAACGTGCGGAGGCTGTAAAAGCCGCCGCTCCCAAGCCGACCATCGCCGGCGATCCATTCGTGACCTACGAGGCCATGCGCAAAGTCGCCGATCTGGTGTACACCTTCTACGACAGCAACGCGGGGAGCCGCTCTGGCAAACCGTGGTGCGAAGACCGGCGAAACCAGGGGGTCAACCCCTTCTACCATCAGACCACCGGCGGCCTGTTCCTCGAACAGTACTACAGTGGTCCCGGCAGCATCTGGACGCCCTGGGGCGAATGGAACTGCTGGGGTAGCGGCACGGGGAGCGAAGAAGCGATGCCGAACTTCCTGGCTTCGATCGGACAGATCGAAGTCTATCAGGAGGTGCGGCACACACGTGAGGGGACCTTCGGTCCGATCTACGCGATCCTGAAAGTTGGTGACGTCGAGTTGCCGAGGCCCGAGCCGCGAGAACCTGCGTCGTACGTCGCGTACGAGGAGGCGAATCGTCTCTGGGACGAGATGACAGAACGGTTCGAAAGCAAGTAAGACGTTGACGAACACTGACCGTCGCTCTGTGAGCACGCCGCCCTGCGGATGTGTTCCTCAGGGCGGCGGTCTCTCTTTTTATATTTAAACCAAACTCACCAGCTCTCCGATCTGCCGCTTCATGGACTCAGGATCAAGGACCGCACCAGCCCAGTCAAAGGTACGGAACGCAGACTGCCATGCCGCATATTGACATTTAATTCTTAGCGTGTCATATAATAATTTGAAGCTCTTCACAAACAAGTGAGGACCAAACTCTGTTCGGAGGTAAAAGAAACCATGACAAACCGTCTGACGAAAGGAATGTACGGCCATGAGTTCGGGAGCACCAGCGACCTGTTCGGGATCCGCTGCGGCCAGATGCGCGGCGGAGAGCTCGTCCACAACGGCGGGTGGTACAACCGGCTGGGCGAGAAGCTTGGCTGGGGTGACCTCTCCATCGAGGACATGCAGCGCATCGCGAGCCAGCTCGAAGAGGGCGAGCTCTTCATCATCCTCGGCGAGCGGGACTCCTACTGGGATATCCATGAGGAGAAGGGTGACCAGAAGAAGGACGAACACGCGCCGGGCGTCGAGTACGTGACGAAGAAATGCCGCTACATCATCGCTCCCAAGCAGCTCTACGCTGCCGACGAGTTCGGAAACGTCACGGAACCCGTGAAGCGCCAGCTGGACGGGATGGAGTTCACCTGGTTGCCTCGCGAGATGGTCAACCGGCTGATTGCCACCGGGTCCATCAACTGACCAACGAGCCGTCACGGCGGGACAGCGAGAGAGCTGTCACTGCGGTGACGGCTCTCTTTTTATACAAGTGTGTGTGCATTGCCTGCATACGCTCTACTCATAGGTGATAAAATTTAAGTGCTATGGCACTGCTAAAAAACCGGCATACTGAACACCGGCCGTGGGGATCATTTGATCAATTCGCCTTAAATGAGGCGTCGACTGTGAAGGTCATAGCCGTTGAGCCTAATCAGCGTCTCTCTCTTCAGACACACACCAAACGTGCTGAATTTTGGTACATCCTTCAGGGACAAGGAGAGGTCACGGTTGGCGAGACCGTGCATGCCGCTAAGGCCGGAGACGAGTTCGAGATTCCTGTGGGGACAGCGCACCGGGCTGCTAGCGGCGCTGAGGGATTAACGTTTCTTGAGGTATCGCTCGGAGAGTTTGATGAGCACGACGAGGTACGACTTGAAGACGCTTACGGCCGCACCTCGCCCACCAGCCAATAATGACCTACGACCCACTTGGTATTTGGGTGGGCATTCTTGTATTCACGACCATCTTTGTGCTGGGGTGCATGTTCTTCGGCACCTTCTTTACGAAGAGGCGGTCGCTAAAAAAGACTGTTAAGGAAACGTCTCTTGCCCTTCAGCGATCTGAGAAAAATCCCCTCCTTACACCAAACCAGAATCACTGGCAGGCCGAGGCGGTCTTTAACCCTGCAGCCACGGTTATCGACGGAAAGACCTACCTACTCTACCGGTCGGTAGGCGCCGATGGCGTCTCGCGCCTAGGGTATGCCGTGTCAGACGACGGTGTCCACTTCAACGACCGCGTCCCGTATCCGGCCTACGTTTCTGGAGATCCGCGGCGCGCGCTTCGTCGTCCAAAGAAATACAGCCCCACGCTCTACCCTTCTGGCGGTAGCTGGGGAGGCTGTGAGGACCCGCGGATGGTCGAGATCGATGGAGATATCCATGTCACGTTAAACATGTTCGATGGGTGGGACTTTATCCGCGTCGCCGCTCTGTCTATCCCTAAGGAAGACTTCCTCGCTAAACGCTTTGACGGATGGAGCACCCCGACACTCCTCTCTAAGCCTGGTGAGCGCCACAAAAACTGGGTGCTCTTCCCAGAGAAAGTTAATGGAAAATTTGCTATTTTACACAGCATTTCTCCGCGTATCGAGATCGAGTATCGTGACTCGGTAGAAGACATCGGCACGACCGAGCCGTTTATAGAGAGCTGGGAGGGGGCTCGCTCGGGCATCGCGGTACGCGAGGGATACTGGGATAATTACGTCCGCAGCGCCGGCCCCCCGCCTCTGCGCACCGACGCGGGTTGGCTGCTCTTTTACCACGCACACAACAAGGAGGAGACCAATCGCTACAAGCTCGGCGCAATGCTCCTCGACCTTGAAGATCCAACAAAGGTTCTCTATAGGTCGGCACAGCCTATCCTCGAACCAAACTGCCGCTACGAGAACGACGGCAAGCCTGGGGTCGTGTACGCCTGCGGCTCCACCGTTAAAGATGGCATACTCCACGTCTACTATGGCGGAGCCGACAAGGTGATCTGCGTTGCTACAGCTCCTCTCACCGCTTTTCTTACCGCGCTCACGAAGAATGAGCACGCTATACTAGAGGAACAACCATCATCCAGCCGTTAACCATGTTTACCGTCCGACGTGAAGAAGAAAACCCCGTGCTCTCACCCAAGGCCGATCATCCTTGGGAAATGCAGGCGACCTTCAACCCCTCAGCCGTGCAGACTGACGAGGGCGTCCGTATCTTTTATCGAGCTATCGGTGCGCCGGACATACTCGTCTCGCCCAATCTCGGTCTCTCTTCAGTCGGCACCGCCGTCTCAGAAGACGGAATCCACTTTACCGATCGGACACAGGTGATCGCTCCTAAGGAATCTTGGGACGCATACGGCTGTGAAGACCCTCGCGTCACCTTCTTCGAAGGGCGGTGGTACTGCTTCTACACTGCGCTCGGAGGCTACCCGTTTGGCCCCGAGAATATTAAAGTCGCGGTAGCTATCGGCGACTCTCCCACTGCCTTCACCGAGCGTCATCTCATCACCCCTTTTAACGCGAAGGCGGCGACACTATTTCCAGAGCGAATCAACGGCGAGGTCGTCCTCCTCTTGACCGCTCATACTGACTGGACACCGGACCACCCTCGCCCCACGATCGCGATCGCGCGCGCTAAGAATGTGAGCGATTTCTTTGATCCTGCGTACTGGGAACAGTGGCATCACGACCTTCCAGCACACGCGCTAGGAGAACTCCGTCGACTCGATGATGACCATATCGAAGTGGGCGCAACACCCCTGAAGACACCTCACGGCTGGCTCCTGGTCTACTCATATATCCAAAATTATTACGATGAACACCATCGCCTTTTTGGTATCGAAGCCGCATTTCTCGATGCAGAGGACCCTCGCCGCGTTATCTCGCGCACCTACCCCTGTATGGTGCCCGAGACCGTCTATGAGATCTACGGCATGATCCCGAAGATCATCTTCCCCACAGGGGCAACCCTCAAAAACGACACGCTCAGCATCTGGTATGGCGGCGCCGACACCGTCTGTGCACGAGCTGATATACGCTGGTCGGATATTCTACGCGCTCTCGATCCTTCTGGGCCGGCACGGACGTTTATCCGCGCTGCAGAGAATCCCATCCTGACCCCCCGAGGCGACGGCTTTGAAAGCCAAGCCGTCTTTAACGCCGCCGCCATTGATATCGAGGGGACCATATATATCCTCTACCGTGCGATGGATGCATATAACACCTCGACCTTTGGTCTCGCGCTCTCTAAGGACGGGATCCACATCGACGAGCGCCTGGATGCGCCCGTATATGTGCCCCGTGCCGAGTTTGAGCAGAAGCGCAGTTCGCCCACTGGTAATTCGGGCTGTGAGGACCCTCGTCTCTCCCGCATCGGCGACCGACTCTACGTCGCCTACACTGCGTACGACGGCATGCACGCACCGCGAGGCGCCGTAAGCTCAATCAGTATCGAGGACTTCCTCGCGCGACGGTTTGACGCATGGAGCGAGCCCGTCCTGATAACCCCAGATGCTGTGGACGATAAGGACATCGGCCTCTTGAGTGAGCCGGTACACGACGGCTATGTGCTGTATCACCGCGTCTCGGGCCAGATCTGCGCCGACGTTATCCCTGACCTCGCCTTCGCGAAGCGGGTTTCGCGCTGCATCGAAATCATGGGCCCCCGAGAAGGCATGTGGGACGGCGCTAAGATCGGCATCGCTGGCCCACCGATCAAGATCCCGGGTGGCTGGCTCCTCATCTACCACGGCGTCTCCTCGCGCGCGCACTATCGTCTCGGCGCGGCACTCCTCGACGAAACGGGCCTCGTCGTAAAGGCCCGCACGGCAGACGAGATTTTTCAGGCAGTTGAGGGCTACGAGCGTGAAGGCATCGTCCCGAACGTGGTATTCTCCTGTGGCGCTGTCGTGCGCGATGACACAGTCTTCCTCTACTACGGTGGCGCTGACCGCGTGCTTGGAGTCGCCACCGCTTCACTCTCGCACATCATCAAAGCGCTCTCATGACCCCACGCCTCGTTATCTTTGACGTCGACAAGACGCTTAATCGTAGCAAGCAGCCGCTCGAGGCTCCTATGGCTGACTTGATGAGAACACTTCTCGGCACAACCCGCGTCGCGATAATCTCAGGCGGCCTTTTTGAAGAACTTAAACGTATCGTTGTGGCGCAGCTACCAGAGCACTCTCAGATAGAACACCTGTTTATCCTCCCGACCTCTGGTGGTGCGCTCTATGTCTACAAGAATGGTTTCTGGCAGCGTATCTATGCTGAGATGCTCTCAGAGCACGAGTCACTCATAATCGTCGAAGCACTAAAGGCGGTCTGCACAGAGACTGGCCTCGTGGACCTTAAGGCTCCAAGCTATGGTGAACGCATCGAGTACCGCGGCTCACAGGTCACCCTCTCAGCCCTCGGCCAAAAGGCTCCTGTCGATGAAAAAGAGGCCTGGGACCCAAATGGAGAAAAGAAGCACGCGCTGCGCGACGCCGTGGCAGCCAAGCTTCCCGCCTATGACGTAAAGATTGGCGGCTCCACCTCGATCGACGTGACAAAGCACGGGATCAACAAGGCCTATGGGGTGCGTCGTCTGTCGGAGTATCTTAAGATCCCTATCAGCGATATGCTCTATGTGGGCGACGCGCTCTACCCAGGCGGCAACGATGAGATCGTTAAGGAGACCGGTATACAGACCCGGCAAGTCGCAGGGCCGGAAGAAACTCTAGAGGTAATCCAGAGCCTGCTCACAACAATCTCATAAGCCATTAACGCATTGACACGTAGTCCTATTTCGATGTATAAATACGATTGGGTGAATCTGCTCCTTGACAGGAGTATTCGTTATTAAAAAGGAGGCCAGTAAATGGCAGACCAGCTAGAGAAAGGATCGACGATCGAGTGCTTCCGGCACTACGCGACGCACGTGCTCCCCCCCAAGGGGGCGCGCAATTCGTCTACGGCAAAAGAGCCGATGGCACGGTTCATCGGAGTGGCGCCAGATGCCATTACCGGATGGCTCCATCGTGACACAGAACCCGTCGGCGCATCGCTTCTGAAGCTGCGCTTCTTCCTCGACGCCGTCGGCTACGAGGTCACGGAGCTCAGGGTGATGCAAGGGACGGTGAATTACATGCTCGCAGAGATGCTGGCATATGACGTCGTCACGACGCAAGAAGCCCTCGAGCTCTTCGGCTTCTCGAGGCCCAAGACGATCTACCACCTTGCCTTCGGCAAGGGCGGTACGAGCGAAGGCCCCGCTTCGAAGATCGAGAACCACTACTGGAAGTCGGCTGACGCGCTCACGCAGGCGAAGAACGCTCTGCGCGAACAGCTCGGTCGGCCTCTCGAAGAAGCTCTGCTGCCGGCCGAAGTGCCAGCAGCAACGACGACACGGAGAGAACCCTCTCCGCCGAAAACTGTTGCTTCGGGCGAGGAAGACTCCTTGCTCGAATTGATCGCCAACCTCGTCAACACGCTCACTCCACACCTGGAGCGCATCGTGGGGACCAATCGTGGCCAGCGCGACCGTCTGCGCAAGCTCGTCGGTGGCGATGGAATGTTCAGACTTTCCATCGCCTCGAGTAAGCTCTGCAGCGAGAAAGCGCGCGAGGTCATGCAACAAGGTACGGAGGGATGAAGATGTCTCGCAGTCCATTCGGTTTTCATCAAGGCTCTGCTCTTCTGAAGCTCGCGAGTTTCTACCCGCGACTTCTCGACGTGCTGCTCGAAGAGGTGCAGAACTGCATCGACAAGGGCGCACGGGCAGTGCATCTGACCATCAACCAGAAAACCCGCAACGTCGCGATCCGCGATGACGGTGACGGCGTGAGCCAGCACGAGTTCGAGCAGGCGCTCACGAGCATCTCCAAGACGATGAAAGATCGTAAAAAGGGAAAGCTCGGGCGCTTCGGCCTCGGACTCATCTCGCCACTCGGCAAGTGCGAACGCTTCGTCTTCACCTCGACGTCGAAGCGCGATCCACGTGCCTACCTCGAGTGGACCTTCGTCACGAAGGACCTCGAGGATCAGGAGACCATTCGTGGGATCCCGATGCGGACCCGCCCGGACCTCCTCTTCCGTCGTGGTGAGAACCGAAACGTACGCGGCACCACAGCGGTACCGTGGCGCACGGAAGTGCGCATCGAGCGCTACACCAACGATCGGCAGATCAACCGAGTAACCATGGAGTCCTTGCGCGAAGGCATTCTCGACCGCTTCGGTCCGAGCATGCGTCGCAACCAGGTTGTTGTAACCGTCAAGCTCACCCACGAGAGTGGCGAGAGCTCGACACTCGACATCAAGGCCAAAGACTTCGAGGGCACGAAGCTCCCGGAGTTCACGGCCGAGGACCGCTCGAGCAAGAGCCGGACCTGGTTCAAGCTCTATCTCGCTCGCAAGACCGAGAAGGGCCGCAAGGGCAAGGTGCTCGTCGGCGAGGTGGATAACGACTTCCGCTTCGACTTCAGCACCTTCGTGCGCTACCTGGGCGACGACTTCGACCTCTCGGACGAGGCTGTTGCGGCGCTGAAGTCGGGCGTGTTCGAGGGGGAGATCCTGAGCGACGTGGTGCAGCTGCACGAGAACCGAAAGTCGTTCCTGGCGAACGAGGCTCTGCTCGCGTTCTGCGCGGCGATCGAGGAGTGGTTCGAGCTTCACGGCAAGAAGCACTTCAAGGAGGCCCAAGAGGAAAAGCAGGAGGAGCGGTATCAGACCCTCGGCACGCGCTCGATGCGCGTGATCGAGGAGATGCTCAAACTCCCGGCGTTCTCAGGTCTTCTGCAGGCGATCGACTCCTTCAAGAAGGGTTCGATCGGTCCTGGCCACACCGAGCACAAGGGTGCGACGAGTCCTGACACTTCGCTCGCGGTCCGTGGAAACACGGGTCGCTCGAACGAAGGGCGCGAGAGCACGGGCGACGGCGAGGGTCGAACCCCGCCGAAGAACGATCTCCCCAAGGACCGGCCGCTCACGGTGGTCGGTCCGCGCGGGGTGAATCGGACGATCGTCCGCGGTCACAGCACGGGCCTCCAGCTCGCACACGTGGCGATGCCGGGCAGCCAGAGCCTCTGGGTGCTCGACGAAGTCATGGGCGTGCTGAAGATCAACGTGCTGCACCCGCTGTGGCTCCAGTGTGAAGAACACAACGACCGGTCGCTGATGCGCTTTCAGGAGTACCTGATGCTGCAGGCATTGGGTCTCCAGGCAGCACCGCAGGACTGGGCGCAGTTCGCTCGGCTCGTCTTCGACGAGCTGAACGCACCGTATGCCTTCATGTTGGTGCACGGAGACGCACTCGCTGGCCGCCTCCCTGGCAGTCGCGCAAAGGGGCCTGTCGAGAAGCAGAAGGTGACGGCTATCGAGCCGAAGCCATCTTCAACTCGACTCACCCTCGCCAAGCGACGCGCTCGGGCGTAGCAATAACGGGTAACTCCTACAACCAAACCCCCGCGGCACACGTAATGCGTGCCGCGGGGGTTCTGTTTTTACAGCGGGACTTATTTCTTGGCTCCTGAGGAAACACGGGATATGATTACAGGACTCTTAGCGTAGTGGTATATTTCCTCCATGGAAGGATTTCGGCCTAAACCATCAAGCAACGAGACCGCCCCTCAGAAGCGACGTTGGCGCGAGATGCTATCGCTCGCCCTCGCTGGCGCGCTCAGCCTTAGCGCTTTTGAAGAGCCGCCCTTCGAGGGTCCAAACCAGGTCGAAACATACGCCTCAGACTGGGGCAATCTACGCGAACACACTCCATTTGAGCTACAAACTCTTGAGTCGATCGCCGCAGCGAAGCTGGAAGTCCCGGGCAATAAATATATTTTCCATATTTCGCAGATGCACGGGGGTGGATCACTTGAGGCGACCAAAGAGGTGTATGAAAAAGAAGGCATACCACTCGAGCAGCTCATCGAGTGTCAGAAGCAAGTGGCTGAGGTGCTCATCTTCTTGCGCTCCACCTATGGTGTAGAGACTGTGTATCAAGAAGGGCTCTCTCCCGAAGACGCTGCCTATGGCGCGAAGCAGCTTGCCCAAGTACAAGAAAATCCCAAAAAGCTTGGGGAGAAAATTTACCAAGACTGGAAGGACGACCAGAGCCGCGACATGCCCGGCATCTTTGAAGATTATCGAGCACAAGAACTGATTGTTGGCGCCCAAGCACTTCGCGGCACACCGGAGGGGGATCAAATCGCTCAAGATCCACTTATTGCCGGTGATACGAAATATATCTGGGGTGCCACACACATACTCGCCGCTGAAGGCGTCATTACCCTTGCGGGCGCCGAAGACAACGACGCTAGCGGCAGGGCCATACTAAGTGGCCCCACTCCCGTAGAAGGCATAACCTCTCCTGAAGGTAAAGGGATTCGTGAGGAGGCCGCTCTTAAGCTCATAACTCGCGACGAGAAGCTTACTAGAGAAACTCCGGTGGCACTCGTATACGGGACGAACCATGATTTTGCCGACGACGTCCGTAATCACAACATCGATAATAACGCTGACGTCGGACTCATACGGATCGATCCTCGCGCCTGCCTGAAATAACAAAAGCCCCGCTCTTGCGGGGCTTTTGTTATTTCTTGGCTTCTTTGAAGATGACGTTTTTGCGCAGCACGGGGTCGAATTTCTTGAGCTCAATCTTACGTTGGACAGCTTTTTTGTTCTTCCGGCTCCACATCGTGTGAGCTGATTCGGTCGACTTAAGCTTTATAAGGCGGTCTTGTGACATACCGTAGCACTGTACCAGACTGGACCCTGTTAGGCAACTTGCGCGGTCCTCGGCTGCGCCTTTGGGACCCGCTTCCGTACCTCAAAGTAGGGTTCGCCATTTCTGATCGAGACCGTGACCTGCCCTCCCTCCATAAGCCCCTGCGCGAGCATCATAGAGGCTAGCGGGGTGAGGATCTTGTCCTGGATCGTGCGGCGGAGCGGTCGAGCGCCAAACTGGGGGTTATATCCCTTCTCGGCGAGCCAGCTGCGTACCTCGGGCTCGATGACAAGCGCGATTTTCTTTAGTGACAAGCGCTTCATCACCTCCTCAACCTGATTCTCAACAATCCGCGCTAGCGCCTCCTTCGAGAGCACGTCGAAAGTGATGATCTCATCGAGACGGTTTAAGAATTCTGGGCGGAAATGTTCCTTAAGGGCGCCCATGACCTTCTCCTTCGTTTCTTCATAGCGACTTGCGTCTGTGGCGTCAGCCTTACCGAAGCCGATGTGGGCGAGACGATCCATAAACTCGCCGCCGATGTTACTCGTGAGTACGATGATCGTGTTCTTGAAGTTCACCTTACGCCCCTTGCCGTCCGTCAGGTGACCCGAATCGAGCACCTGCAAGAGGATATTAAAGACTTCGGGGTTCGCCTTCTCGATCTCATCGAAGAGCACGACCGCATACGGGCGGTGGCGGATACGCTCAGTGAGCGTTCCTGATTCTTCATAGCCGACATAGCCTGGCGGAGCGCCGATAAGCTTGGCGACCGAGTGCTTTTCCATAAACTCGCTCATGTCTATCCGTACGAGAGCTTCTGGATCGTTGAACATAAACTCAGCCAACTTTTTAGAAAGCTCAGTCTTGCCGACACCGGTAGGACCGAGGAAGAGGAATGAGCCAATCGGGCGGTTAGGATCGCTGATCCCCACGCGACTCCGCTTCACTGCATCAACCACTTTCTTTACCGCACCGTCTTGGCCGATTACCGCACCTTTCAAGACCTCTTCCATGCGGGTGAGCTTCGCAGCCTCTTCTTCGAGCATCTTAGCGACAGGGATGCCGGTCCAGCGAGATACCACGCCGGCAATCTCATGCTCAGTCACCTCCTCGTGCAGCACGCGGCGCGACTTCTGAAGCGACTTCAGGCGCTTGAGCTTACCCTCCAGATCTTTCTGAATATGTGGGATGCGGCCATAGCGGATCTCGGCTACCGTGCCAAGGTCCGCCTGCATCTCAGCGTTGTCGGCTTGGACTTTTAATTCCTCGAGATCTGATTTGTTTTTACGGATACCTTCGAGAACCTCCTTTTCGTTCTTCCACTTAAGCTCGAGTTCACTCGTCTTCTCTTTCAAATCAGCGATTTCTTCATCGATAAGCTTGATGCGCTCTTTAATCTCCTTAGCATGATCACTATCAAGATCTTTCTGGAGTGCCTGACGCTCGATCTCAAGACGGCGGATTTTACGATCGGTCTCTTCAAGTAGTGGCGGCTTGTTCTCGAGCGCGATACGGAGACCTGACGCAGCTTCGTCGATCAGGTCGATCGCCTTATCGGGCAAGAATCGGTCTGAGATATAGCGCGAGGAAAGCTCAACTGCAGCAACGATCGCCCCGTCAGTGATCCGCACACCGTGGAAGAGCTCGTACTTATCGCGAAGCCCTCGCAGGATCGCGATGCCGTCTTCTACGGTTGGCTCTTGCACAAACACGGGCTGGAAGCGACGCGTGAGCGCAGCGTCTTTTTCAATGTGCTTCTGATATTCCTTAAGGGTCGTAGCGCCGATCATACGGATTTCGCCACGGCTGAGCGCAGGCTTCAACATGTTTGAAGCATCCAGCGAGCCCTCAGCCCCGCCCGCACCCACCAGCGTGTGGAGCTCGTCGACGAAGAGAATCACCTTCCCTTCTGCCTTCTCGACCTCTTTCATCACGTTCTTCATGCGCTCTTCGAATTCGCCACGATACTTAGTCCCAGCGATCATGAGGCCGAGATCGAGCGACAGGAGATCCTTGCCGCGCAGACTCTCTGGCACATCCCCTATCGCCATGCGTGCCGCAAGTCCTTCGGCGATTGCCGTCTTACCCACACCAGCCTCGCCGATAAGCACCGGGTTATTCTTCGTACGGCGCGCGAGGATCTGGATGACGCGATTGATCTCGAGATCGCGGCCGATTACCGGATCGAGCTTGTTCTCAGAGGCGAGCTTGGTTAGGTTACGGGCGTACTTAGACAGTGCGCGGAAACGCTTCGGGCTCTCTCCCTGTCCTTCTTTCGAACTCTTGAGCTCCTTGAGGACCGCGAGTGCTGCGTTCTGAGTAATGCCAAAACGTGAGAGTATGTCCGCAGCAGTACCCGGATGCTCGATCACCGAGAGAAAAAGATGTTCGGTGCCGACAAAATTCTCATTCATGCGGGCGGCAATCTTTCCAGACGCTTCAAGCGCTTGAGCGAGATCGGGCGTGAGATATATTTGATACGACGGAGAGAGAACTGAAGCGGACTCCGGCGTCTCGAGGTGCTCAAGCGCCGCGTCGGTAAACATGAGCGTGTCGATCTCCATTCGCTCGAGCATCGAGAAGACTAGCGACTCTTCCTGAAGGATGAGCGCCGCGAGCAAGTGGAGCGAGGAAACGTGGTTTTGACCCCGTTCTATCGCGAGCTCATGAGCCCGGCGAACTGCTTCTTTGGCTTTGCTGGTGAAGTTATTAAAGGGAGGCATAGGTATCTATTATACGAAATATCCTATAAGTCGCACTAATTTAGTTTGAAGCGGCAGGATTGGGCGAGAGCAGTTTAGTGATTTCCTCAGCGTTAATAAGCAGGCCCGCTACTCCTCCTGACGGCGTAATACCGATAATATTACCCGCGAGATCGACCACCGTACTCCCGGCTCCAAGGTCGGGCAGGGTTGTGTGAATGCCGGTGTTGTCTACCTTTGAGACAATACCCGTAACGGCCGCCCCCTGGTTAGAAAGCGCCAGCGCAGTCTGGCCAAGCTTCAGATCTTTAGCCGGAATAAGCGCCGCCTTAGGAGCCTGAGGGAGAGTCACCTTGTCGGAGAAACCATAGATCACCACACCACCGCCTTCGCGCCCCTGAGAGGCCGGCATCTCGACGCCATTGGCAAATTGAATAAGCACCTCTTTAGGCAATGCTTCACGCGAAGCTGTTACTACCGCACGTGCTGTAGGCAAGTACGTGCCAAGAGCGACTGCCGGTGTGGAAGTACCCGTACGTGCGCTAAAGATGGCGACTGTGCGTGCTGCGTCGGCAGCGATGGCCGAGGTCACCAGATCCTGATTTGAAGGTGCTGGTGAGGGCGCGATGACCGCAGGCGCCGCTTCACTCACCTTCTCGACCGTTCGCTCGACCACTCGATCGATGGTCTGCGTGACGACCGGCGGAGCCTGATCAAGCAGCGAGACCGTGAGAATACCCGTCGCGATCGACACGACGAAGTTCACCAATATAGTAAGTAAAATCAACTGCGATTTTGACAGGTCTTCAATATCCATCAGTTCTATAATGCTGCTAGTCACCCCTCCCGTCAACCTTCCCAGAGGACTACAGCGCTGGTGAACTTGTCGCTGTTCGCTTGGCAGCCGCACCACTTCCGCCAATGTAGGGAGAGTCGTCCTCCTTCAGGAGATCTAAGAACCTGCGCATCGCGTGAGCAGCCTTTTCCGGCACACCAGCAGGGCCGCGCTCAAGCACAATCACAAACGCGTACTTCGGCTTTTCATAGGGAAAGAAGCCGAGTATCCACGAATTGTCGTACTGGTTACGCGTGCCGGCCTGAGCGGTACCTGTCTTGGCAGCGACCGTCACATACGGAACATGCAACATTTGCGCAATGGCTTCTGTAACCGAGAGGCGCATGCCGGCACGCGCCACCTCGAGCGAGGCGGGAGTCACCGGCACTGTCGCAACCGGGGTCGGCCTCACATTCGGATCTTGCTTTAAGAGAGTTGGACGATAGAGCTTACCGCCATTAGCAACCGCCGCTACTGCTCGCACCGACTGGATCGGCGTAACCTGCATCGAGTACTGGCCGATGGAGGTAAAGTACGTATCCCCGAGGTACCAGGGCTCCTTAAGGACACGCTCCTTCCATTCGGGCGTCGGGAGAAGTCCTGCTGCCTCGAGTGGCAGATCGATCCCCGTAGGGGTCCCGAAACCGAATTGCTGATACCAAT
The DNA here is from genome assembly GCA_964607655.1 of uncultured Candidatus Saccharibacteria bacterium. Classification (GTDB taxonomy): domain Bacteria; phylum Patescibacteriota; class Minisyncoccia; order Phycocordibacterales; family Phycocordibacteraceae; genus C7867-001. Next base: position 297,947 of record CAZSKX010000001.1, read on the forward strand.
AGTTCAATCGATCAATACCCATGCCTTTCTGCGAACCAAAACCTCCACTGATGGTATAGAAGAAAATATCTGATGACCACGCGATGGCCCCGTCCACCTTGAGCGGCCCGAGCACCTTCCAGCCAGTAAAGGAGTAGCTCTTCCCGGGATTATACGGGTCAGGAACAACGATCTTTCCCTGATCGTTAATCACGGTATCAGGAGTAATGAGACCGTCCGTTAGCGCGCCCGCTGAGACGAACGGCTTTACGATCGAGCCCGGTGAATAGACTCCTTGAACCGCATGATCGAGAAACGGGTGTCCGTCGCTCTTGTTGTACCCTTCGATGACCTCTGCGGGAAATCCGGCGCTCATAACATTTGGGTCATACGAAGGATGCGACGCGATCGCAAGGACCTCTCCCGTATCGATATCCATGATCACACCCGCCCCGGCGATGTAGCGCGCCCGATCTGCCGTCTCCTGAATCGCCGTAATGAAATGCTTCTGGAGGTCTGCATCGATCGAGAGGACGAGCGGTGCTCCCTCCTTAGCCGGAATAATCTCACCGGTCGAGCGAACATTACCTAACGCATCCTTCTCGACTAGGAGTTTACCGTTCTTCCCTTGCAGTAAGTCATCATACTTTGCCTCGAGACCCGCGAGCCCCTTCTGGCTCGTGTCGTAATAATTGCCACTCGAGTCTTTCTTAGGCTTAGAAACATACCCGATGATCTGACCCATGCCTGGCAACGTGTAATGACGCGTAAGGACACCGTCTTCAAGCTCTCTGTTCTGTGCGAGGATGACGCCATTACGATCGGTGATAACACCGCGCGGAGCGAAGAGGTCGGTCGACTCAAGGCTGTTGTGTGCGCTCTGCTGAGCATACGCCGAGCCTTTGACGACCTGCAGATACGCCGAGCGCACGGTGAGCGTGAGGAAAATAATGGTGAGAAGTACGCCGATGGACCAGTACGTCTTATACGAAAGCGGTTGCTCAAGCTTGCCCTCAAAGCGAGTTTTATCAAGATCAGAGGTGTTTGACGCATCGAGAAAGATTTCCTCTGGTGCGATCTCTTGAAGAGCGGTACGTCTACGCCTGAACATCACCTCATCATACCCGGTCGTAATCGTGTGCGCACGAAGTATGCGATCCCGCTCACTACCGCTCCCAAAAGGGTGTAGAGCGGGACCGGATAACTCTGTGACGAGTAGTACAAAGTATCCGCGAGAATCCCGATACCGAGCGGAACCAGGGGCTCAACGACCGCTGCTGCGAGAGCTAATGCGACGGTTAAAGGCCACGGAAACAGTACGAGCGAAGTGAGCGCGGAGATGCTGATATACGGCCGGATCATGGCTCTGTAGAGGTCGCGGCGGTCTGTTGCGGCAGGCTTATACCCGTATCGCGAAGCGTAACCCAGGTAACGTTAAAGAGATTTACCGCAGCAACAATACGCAGCACGACCGATGCGGACGAAGGATTGGTCTCAATGTCAGCAACGCGTCCAAGCGAGAGCGCGCCTGGCCCAGGCACATAGACAATATCGCCCACGACAATATTCGCGGTACTCGCGACAGAAGCGCGAAGCGCACCTCCCCCCAAGCCGTTGATACTTATGGCCGTCGAGTTCGGCCCAACCCAACCGGGCGTCACGGTCTGTGGCGCCGAGAAGAGGATGATCCGCGCGAAGCGGTCCCACACTCTGTCGACCACCCCCAGTGGCACGCCTCCCGCGGCAAACGCCTCCATCCCGACCGTCACTCCTTCGCGCGTACCAGCCGCAACGACGAGCGTGTCGTAAGCACTCTGTGGCGGACGAGCAACAACACCGGCGATAATGCCGGGCCGGTCTTCGAGAGCACCATATGCTGTTAGGCGAGCCTTGAGCTCCGCGTTCTCATTCTGTAACGCCGCATTGTCCTGTGTGAGCGTATCGACTCGAAGCGTCAGCGATGCTGCATCATCAAAACTTCCAAAAAAGGCGCGGCTCACTCCCGCTACGGCATTTGAAGCCGTAAAGAGTGGTGAAGTAATGGTCCAGAAGAAGTTGGGAAGTATAAACCGAGTAATGAGCGCAAGAAGCGCAACAGTCACAATCATGCCGCCCCAGGAGAGGGCAAGCAATGACTCAACAAGACTACGCCTCGGTAAAAATGTCTTCCTCATCGATAAAGAAATCGGCGTATGGAGCAGGATTCTCCGTAATGACTCCCGCGCCACGCACGACGGTCGTGAGCGGATCGGCGTCGACATGTGTCGGGACCCCCAGCATCTTCGCGAGGACCTCTGGTAGACCGCGCAGAAGCGCACCCCCGCCAAAGATCGTCACGCCTCTCTCAAGCACATCAGAGAGTAGCTCAGGCGGTGTTGACTCGATCACCTCCTTCATCGTATCCATGAGCGAGTCGAGCGAGGGCGCGAGCGCTTCGCGGATATTTGCATCGGTGAGGGTAATCTCGCGCGGCAGCCCGGTAGCGAAGTCGCGGCCGCGCACGCTCGCCGTGAGCGTCTCAGACTGCGGCGTCACCGCGCCGATCGTGATCTTAATCTCTTCAGCAGTACGTTCACCGATGCCGAGTTTAAACTCGTTACGCACATAGTCGATAATGTTGTCATTAAAACGATCCCCTGCGACCTGTGAGCTCTTGGCCGCCACAGCCCCACCAAGCGCAATCACGGCGATGTCAGTGGTCCCTCCGCCGATATCGAGAACCATCGTGCCAACCGCCTCTTGTACCGGGAGCTTTGCACCGATTGCTCCAGCGACCGGCTCGTCGACAATAATCGCTTCGCGCGCGCCAGCGTTACGCGCCGCATCACGCACCGCGCGGCTCTGAACGTTTGTCACGCCCGTAGGGACCCCGACTACAACCCGCGGACCGAAGAGACGTGCGCGCCCACCCTGGGCCTTGTTTATAAAATACGTGAGCAATTCCTCTGTTACCTCAAAGTCTGAGATGACGCCGTGAGCGAGCGGACGCACCGTGCGAATATGTGGGGGAGTCTTCCCGAGCATCTGCTTAGCAGCCTTGCCAACAGCGACCACCTGACCAGTCTTATCATTCACCGCGACCACCGAGGGCTCGTTGATGATGATCCCGCGCCCACGCACGTACACGAGCGTGTGCGAAGTCCCCAGATCGATCGCCACGTCACTGCTGAAGAGTGAGTTTCTTGAGAACTTTTTCATACTCTTAATGCGTGAGCTCGGCGCGCGTCTGCTTAACGACACCGCCCGTGGCACGATCGACCACCTCAAAGGTGTCGGTCGCGACCGCGTCACGCCCGACGATAATGCGCTTCGTGATGCCCAAAAGGTCACTGTCGGCGAACTTCTGTCCGGCTGAGGCCTCGCGATCATCGTAGAGCACTTCGATCCCCTGCTTCACCATGTCTTCGTAGAGCTCGTCTGCCGTCTTCACGATATCCTCGTCCTTACCGAGCGAGAGCAGGTGATACTTAAATGGGGAGACACTCTCGGGCCAGACGAGACCCTTCTCGTCAGCCAGCGTCTCGACGATGATACCCATAAGTCTCGTTGGGCCGATACCATAGCTACCCATCACCACGGGCTTTTTTGCGCCCGTGTCGTCGGTATACACAAGACCGAGCTGATCTGAAAAGCGCGTGCCAAGATTGAATATGTTACCCGCTTCAATCGCCTTCTTCTCAACCAGAGCATTTTTATCGAGTCCAAGCTTGGCGAGCGTCTCGTCGTTGTACACCTCCTTATTCACCGCGGTCTTCTTATCCTCATCGACGTAGATCGTATCCTCGCCCGCGTCTGATACCGTCTGGAACTCCTCAGAAAACTCGCTGAAAATACCACCCGAGGCGAACGTCACATACGTCTTATCGCCAATTCCCATTCGATCGAAGACTCGCTTATAGCTCTCGCGAACCTTGTCATAGAGCGCCTTGTGCTCGGCGTCATCCTTTGAAAAGGAGTACAGATCCTTCATGAGAAATTCCTTGCCGCGCATGATCCCGCTCTTGGCGCGCAGCTCATTACGAAACTTCGTCTGGAACTGATACGCGAGCACGGGCAGATCGCGATACGAAGAAATCTGCTCGGTCATGATCCGCGTAAGCGGCTCTTCGTGCGTGATCGCGAGCCCAGTCTCTCCGCCGCTCTTAAAGCTGGTCTTAAACCAGTTATCGACCTTCTCGTCGTCCCATCGGTCAGTGCGGCTCCAGAGCTCTTTATCTTGCAGTGCAGTCATAAAGAGCTCTTGCCCACCAACTGCGTCCATCTCATCGCGAATGATCCCGACGATATTGTTCAGGGTGCGCAGACCAAGCGGCAGATACGAGTACACCCCGGCCATTTCTTTATGAATATAACCCGCGCGGACAAGAAGCTGCGCGTTTTTCGCCACTTCATCAGAGGGCGCTTCTCGGCGCGTTTTGGTGAAAAGTTTTGATTGTCGCATGGTCTCGACAGTATACGCCCCGTTGGCCTGGGCGGCAAAATACGGTATAGTCCTAGCTTCGAAAGCGTCTTGTTTTCGATCAATCACTGAGAAGGAGTTCTTTACATGCCCAACGTTGGTCTGATTCTTCCGAATCATCGTCCGAACATCTTCACCCGTCGCAAGGACCCGTTCTTCTACCTGGCCGGTCCGGTCCTCGGCGGTGGAGACTGGCACTACGACATGATCGACCTGCTCTCTGACAAGGTCGGTCGCTGTATCATCGCCAATCCGTCGTACTACAACGCCACACACCCGCTCCATCCGCTGCGCCTGAAGGAGACCGCCGAATCCCAGACCTTCGAACGACAGAAGCTCTGGGAGCGGCACTACATGCTCCACGCGGCCAAGGCCGCGCGCCGTGGCACGCTCATCTTCTGGCTCCCTGCCGAGGACAAGCACAAGCCGCGACGCGACGGCAATCCGTACGCCATGGACACCCGTGGCGAGATCGGTGAGTGGCGCGGCCGGCTGATGCACGACCGCGATCTCCGCGTGATCGTTGGTGCGGAAGAACGGTTCCCGGGGCTGTCGCAGATCGTCTGCGACTTCAAGGACGCGCTCGGGAGCGAGTTCGAGATCCTCACGAGCTTGGAGGCGGTGGCGAACGCCGCTGCCGAGCTCGTGCGCAGCAACAAAAAGGACTGACCTGGGCTCCTAGGCCGCCAACCACAAAAGCCGTGGGGAGGCGGCTTTTGTGTTTTTAGCCGACTATTTTAAAGATGTCGTGCGCCGTGACGACCAGCATGAGTAGTATCAAAAAGACGAACCCAAGGCTGTTGAGGGTCTGGGCCACCCGTGGATTAATCGGTCGTCGAATCACGCTCTCGATAATGACGAAAAGCAATCGCCCGCCATCGAGCGCTGGCACCGGGATGAGGTTGATAAGCGCGAGGTTGATTGAAATGATTGCTACGAGTGCGAGCAAGGTGCCAAGGCCGTCTGCCGACGCTGAGCCTACTGCGCCGGCAATCCCCACAGGACCCGAGACCTGGCCGAGATTGGCAGTGAGGGTAAAGACGCTCGAGAAAAACTGATAGAGGCCGATCGCCGTGAGACGTACGACTTCATAGGTGATGTGGGCGCCTTCGGTAATCGCTTGAGAAAAAGCAACAGGCACCACGCCGATCGTGGCGACCTCGACACCGAGCGCGTACCGACTCAGATCGGTCTCGACGATACCCTGTGCCGGCTGCGCCGTCAGAGAGAGATCAGCCTCGCCGCGCTTAACTGTGAGCTTAAGCGTTTCTCCACCCCTCGTACTGATAAATCCCGTAAAGCTCTCTGGGGTAGCCGATTCAGTAGACGGTCCTGTTGTCGGGTTCCACGCGGCGTGGCTCGAGACAGCACTTACGATCACGTCGCCAGGCATGAGCCCTGCGCTCGCGGCCGGCGAACCAGGAAGCACACCCCCCACGAGGAGCTGGACATCTTTAGCGACCGCGATCTCTTCAGGGTCGAGCGCGCGCGGTGTCCCGACGATAAGACCTGCTGTGATCAGTAGGTACGCCAGAAGAAGATTCATCGTCACGCCAGCTAGGAGCACTACCGCCTGAAGAAAACGATTTTTAGAAGCAAAGGATCGCGGCGTGGTGCGCGCCGGGTCATCCTCGCCGTAGATCTTTACGAATCCGCCAAAGGGTACCCAATTAAGCGAGTAGGTCGTCTCGCCTACTGTCCCGAGGGTCGCGGCCCGTGGCGGATACCCGATCCCAAACTCGTCTACACGCATTCCCGAGAGCTTTGCCGCAATAAAGTGGCCGAACTCGTGGACGACCACGAGCACTACGATGACAAGAATGAGGATCAGCGCGGCCATCTCCTTTTACTGTGCGATCTCCACTTCCTTCTTAGACAGAAGTTCTGCGAGCTTCTCGTTACCAGCGTCGATAAGCTTTTGCACTTCGTCTTTCAACCGCTTGTGCTCGTCATCGCCCATGCCGCCTTCCTTCTTGGCTTCATCGAGCGCCTTGAGCGCGTCGGTACGATGGCCACGCAGCGTCACGCGAGCTTGCTCAGTCTTATCGCCCGCAATCTTAGAGAGCTGCACTCGTCGCTCACTCGTAAGCTCAGGGAAGGTCACGCGGAGCCCTTGGGCGTCGACTGAGACGCCGACGCCGAGGTCGGCCTCAGTAATAGCCTTCTCAATCTCTTTAGCGAGTGAAGCGTCCCAGGGGATCACGCGGAGCGTACGCGCATCTTCTACCGAGACGTTCGCGATCTGGGCTACGGGCGTACGGCTGCCGTATACCTCGGGTTTAATCGTATCGAGCAAGGCCGGTGTCGCGCGCCCTGTGCGTACTCCCGCGAGTTCGCGGCCAAGCCATTCTTCAGTCTCTTTAATGCTGTTCTTAAGTGGTGTGAAATCGTATGCCATATACGCACTATACCAAATTCTTTGGCGTCACTATCGCGAGATGTTCGAGGATCATCTTCAGCGGTGCGCTGCGGTCGTGGAGGAACCCACGGAGCGTCATCACGTCGTTAAGAAGGACCTTGTGACGTACCACGTCTTCTGACGCCGCCTGCTCTACGCCGGTAAGCAGTGCTATCGCCTCGTCTCGACGCTCGCGACGCTCGTCTTCGTCTCGACCTGTGGAGAGCTTCTTCACGATCGCACTTCGCTTCTCGGGCGACGCTTTAATAAATTCCTCAGCCATCGCCGAAATTCTGGATTTACGAAATCCAGAATTTTTAGCAGTCTTGAGCACCTGCACCCGCGAACGCAGAGTCGGCAAGAGTCCGCCGAGCGTTGGCAGTATTAAGAAAAGATGTGTCCCGACGGGAGGTTCTTCGAAGAGCTTAAGGAGTGCGTTCTGAGACTCGTGATACGCCCGTGTCGCCGCGATCACCAGCGCCTTAGCGTCTCCAGCTGCTGGCGCCTGACTCGCGAGCTCGAGCACCTTACGGGCGTCCTCTACCGAGAAGAGGCCGTAGCGCAACACAATCACGTCTGGATTACCCTGCGGCCGTAGGCCGAGCTCGCTCGTGATCCACTCGAGCGCTCGCTCGACTCCTTCTTCTACTCCAGCCTCGATTACAAACGCGTGATGCATGCGGCCAGTATACCCCGTGTGTGTATGCGCTATCGCGTGACCAATCTCCTGATATGCTGTCTTTGGGCTCGTGTAAACCCTCTGACCAACGTCTGCAACCGTCCGGGAGAGTGCATCATGTGGCGAGGAGGTGTTCTTTTCATCCTACTGATCGTGTTGCTCACTGGGACAAGTAACGCGAACGCAGAAGAAAAAGTCCCCGAGAACCGCACTTTACTGAATCTTGGCGGCTTCGCGCTCGGTCTCGAGTCGAACAAGCGCTTCGACGAGAGCGACAGGGCCGAGATCGGCCCACCGAAGCTCTCGCTCGGCTGGAAGAGTGAGACGGGTTGGAGCTTCGGCGCATACGGCGAGACGCGGCGAGGCCTCGGCATCATGCTCAGCTTGAAGTACCGATTTTGACGTACCCTGCGTCCCCAACCGCCCCCGGCGCAGACTGCTGCGCCGGGGGCTTGACTTTTGGGCTGTGGAATGTTTAACTATTTTTTGAGAAATTCATCGGAATTTCAGTTCAACAACTTCTGCAACGCCATATAAGGAGGTGTCTGCATGTTTTGGGATATCCTGATCGTCCTCGCTCTCTTCTGTGTGAGTATCATCTCCATCGCCGTCGGAAGCATGTTCCTCGACGAACGAGAAGAAAGTGGGCTGTTCGCGTTTTTCGCGCTGCTCTTCGGGCTATTTCTCGTGTGCCTGCTGTGCTACAGCGTGGCACCCAACCGCTTCGGCGTGGGGTACGTGGCTGAGAACTTCGAGAGCTACACGCGGCGTCTCACCGACGGCGGAGCTTACGAAGTGATCACCATGCGTCCCACGAGAGCAAGCGCGAAGTCCAAGGAAGACGTGCCCTACCAGTACTCGATGAAGGATCAGCCCGGGTACGTGCTGCTCCTCCGCGCCATCGGCACGGAAACCTACTACACGATCCGTGTGGCAGGCGAGCCGCCTCCCGAGCGATTTACCCTCGTCGAGGGCGAGCCTGTCGCGCTCAACTGACAACAAGCGCCTCCGGCCAACCAAAGGGCCCTTCGCAGCAATGCGTGGGGCCCTTTCTCTTTTTCGTAAAAACTTGACTTTTAAGCCTCTCCATGCTATGATTTACTCATTATCCCGTCCGGGCGAAGTCTGGAGTGAGGGAAAGGAGTACCTTGTCATGGATTGGATTCTTCAGAACATTAAGACTATCGGACCCTCCGCTTTCATCGCCTTTGGATTCGTGGCCTGGCCCGTGCTCGCCAGCTACTCCAAGACGAGCGGCGGTTGGGTCGGAGTGATCGTGGGTGCCGCAACGGCACTCATGATCGGGCTCTGCTCGATGAGCGAGATCAGTCGCGTTCCGGCCCCGAGCAAAAACGCGATCGTGATCCTGCTCGCAGCAGGTCTCCTGAACGGATTCTGCGTCACTCTCTATGCCGCAGAAACGTCGCGACCCGCAGCTGGGCTGGTCATCACGACCGTGTCGGTGCTGATGGTGCTCTGGGGATTCTTCCTCGACAGCCTCGTCAACGGCAGTTCCATGAGCGCAACAAACGTTGCCGGCGTAGTTCTCGCCGTCTCGTCGATCGTGCTCATGAGGTCGTAAGGCTTCGCCTGACTTCTGACCGCGTTCCCGCGTAAGGGTCCATACGGTCGAGCAGGCGCAACAAAGGGCCCTTCGCAGCAATGCGTGGGGCCCTTTCTCTATTTTGTAAAAACTATTTCTTCGCGATGATGCTCTTTTGATACGTATTTAAATGTTTAAGAGCAACGCCCGTCCCGCGCGCGACGCAGTAGTACGGGTCTTGAGCGAGTTTAGCGACGACACCTGTGCGACGGTAGACGAGCTCCGGCATCTGGCGAAGCTGCGACGTGCCGCCCGTGAGGATGATCCCGTTATCAATAATGTCAGCGGCGAGCTCGGGCGGCGTCTCTTGGAGCACTTTACGGATCGCCTGCGTCATCTCGCGCAGCTCCCTACCCATCGCCGTGGCCACGTCGTTAGTCGAGAGCTCGATCGTGCGCGGGAGGCCCGTGACCGTGTCGCTGCCACGCACCGGCAATACGATCTCTTCTTGGATCGATACCGCGGCACCGATCTTGATCTTTATTTCTTCAGCCGTTTTATCGCCGATCGCGAGATTGTGCTGCTTCTTTACATAGTCGACGACCGCGCGATCAAGCCGATTACCCGCGCACTTCACTGACGTCGAGGCGACGATGCCGCCCAAAGAGATCACCGCCACGTCGATTGTACCGCCGCCGATGTCGGCGACCATGCGACCCATCGGTTCGTGAATCGGGATCCCTGCTCCGATCGCGGCGAGGATCGGCTCCTTTACTACATACGCATTTTTCGCACCGGCCTTGAGCGCTGCTTCGATCACCGCGCGCTTCTCGGTCGAAGTCACCCCGGCCGGCACGGAGATAAGAACCGTCGGCTTAAACGGATTCCAGCCCATCGCCTTTTTCATAAAATGTCGAAGCATCGCCTCCGTCACACGATAATCAGCGATAACACCGTCCTTCATGGGACGGTACACAACCACCCCCTCTGGCGTACGACCGATCATGTCTTTCGTATCTGAGCCGATTGCGAGAATCTTGCTTTTCCCGTTCTTTTTATCAGACTTGGTGACCGCGACGATCGAGGGCTCGTTTAAGACGACACCCTTGCCGGGCATAAAGACCAGGACGTTCGTGGTCCCTAGATCGATGCCTAATTTTGGGGAAAAGTACGACATGTAGGGCTCATGATACACTAGGGTGAATGCAAGGTGAAATCAATTTTGTTATCGAGGGCGGGAAGCCACTTTCAGGATCAGTTGAGACCAGTCGTTCGAAAAACGGTGCCGTCGCCCTCCTCGCCGCTTCACTCCTCAACCGCGGCAAGACCACCCTCCATAAAGTGCCAAAAATTGAAGAAGTTAATCGCCTTATCGAGGTGCTTCGTTCGATCGGCGTCTCGGTCGAGTGGCAGGGCTCAAGCTTGATGATTATACCGCCGGAAAAACTCGACCTTGAACACATCGATCGCGATGCCGCGACGAGAACGCGCAGCATTCTTCTTTTCATCGGCCCACTGCTCCATCATGCTCGATCGTTTGATATTCCTCAGTCAGGCGGCTGCACCCTCGGGACGCGTACCGTACGCCCCCACCTCTACGCACTTGAAAAATTTGGCATACGCATCGAAGCGAGGTCGGACACCTACCACGTCGAGCACGAAGGGGTCGTACCTACTGAGCTCGTGCTGTTTGAATCGAGCGACACCGGGACCGAGAACGCGCTCTTCGCAGCGGCGGGTGCTCCCGGCACCACGGTAATCAAATACGCATCGGCCAATTATCAGGTCCAGGAGGTCTGCGGCTTCCTGCAAGCCCTCGGAGTCACCCTCGAGGGTGTCGGCACCACCACTCTTACGGTCACGGGCCTCAAAGAGATCAATAAAGAAGTTGAATACGCCGTGGCACAGGACCCGATCGACAGCATGTTCTTTATCACAGCGGCGATCGCCACGCGCTCCGCGATCACGATCAAGAATGCGCCAATCGCCTTCCTCGAGATCGAGCTCACCATTCTCGAGAAGATGGGGCTCAAGTTTACCCTGACCGATCGGGGCTATTCAGAAAACGGCATCACTCGGCTCGTTGACATCGCGATCGAGCCTTCAGACCTTACAGCATTCCCCGAACAGATACACCCGCGTCCCTACCCTGGCCTTAATGCGGACAACCTCCCTTTCTTCGCTGTCATCGCGACTCAGGCTGAGGGGACGACCATGCTCCACGACTGGCTCTATGACAAACGTGCCATTTATTACACCGAGCTCGAGAAGCTCGGCGCCCACGTCCTTCTGCACGATCCACACCGAGTATCGATCTCTGGACCAACACGCTTCAAGTCCGCGCACGTGATCTGCCCTTCGGTACTGCGCATCGGCGCGATCCTCGTGATCGCGATGCTTGGAGCAAACGGTCGTTCTATGCTCCGCAACGTCTACACCATCAACCGCGGATACGAGGGCCTCACCGAACGCCTGACTCAGCTCGGCGCATCCATCGTCGAGACAACAAGCTCGTAACCACTCGCTCGCCCCGAGGCTAGTGCGGTACCATGGAGCCATGAGCGACGACAAGCCCAAGAACAACGAGCTGAAGTCGATCAGCGAGATGCTGCCCAATCTCGCCAAAAAGATCGCCGAGGCTCCTAAGGGCAAGAACCGCCTTACCGAACGCGGTGAGCTGATGCGCTTTTTTGTCCGCCATTTGAATCATGCGCGCAAGCGTGACGGTCTCGCGCCAATGACGATGGCCCACATGGGCACGATCTTGGAGAAAATTCCCACTCAAGATCTCTACTATTTAAAAAGCGTCTGTAGTCAGGCGAAGGATTTTTCTAAACGCTTCTGGTGGGAGCTCGACCCAGAAAAACATTAACGCTTCATCTCGGATTCATCGAGATGTGCTATAGTCCCTTTCGACCACTCGCAAGGATGGTTTGCACGCACCCCCGGCGGCGCGAGGTCGTTGTAAGCAACCCCCGCATGCGATGATCTCGCGCCGCCACACCGTTCTTTCTGTTCTTTCGTGTCCACCTCGCGTGGACACCCCCTGAAAATTTTCACCCACGTTGCCTTCTGGTAACGTGTCTTTTTTTATCTGGTATAGTCCGGTTATGCGCGAGATAGTCCAAGATGGAAACCCGGTCCTTCGGGAGGTGGCTCCACCTGTCCCGAAGGAGATGTTTGGGTCAAAAGAGCTACAAAACCTCATAGCCGATATGGCCGAGGCACTCGACCAAGAGCCAGAGGGGGTCGCCCTGGCGGCCCCTCAGGTGGGTATCTCCTTGCGCCTTTTTATCGTGCGCAAAGACCGTACGCTACCGCCGCACGACGCAACCGCGAACGGCGAGCCCGTCTCTCGAGCGGCTGAGATCGATGTGTACATTAATCCCGAGATCACCAAGAGCTCGCGTAAGCGCACGCGCGCCGACGAGGGCTGCCTCTCGGTGCGCGGACTGTACGGGACGACCACCCCTCACGAACAAGTGACCGTCCGCGCGCAGAACATCGACGGCAGCTCGTTTACGCGTGGCGCTGGAGGCCTCCTCGCTCAGATCTTCGAGCACGAGATCAATCACCTAAACGGCATCCTCTTTATCGACCACGCGGAGCACGTGATCGAGCTTAGGAAAGAATCCTCCGATGCCTAACTTCGTCTACTTCGGCACCCCAACGGTCGCGAGCGAGACGCTTGCGTACCTGCTCTCACACGGTTTCGTGCCGAAGCTTGTCGTTACCTCGCCCGACGCGCCACGCGGTCGCGGCCTCGTGCTCACCCCCTCGCCCGTTAAGACGCTCGCGCTTGAACACAACATTCCCTACATCACGCCAGAAAAGCTCGACGAGGCTACTATTGCTGAGATCGTCAGTCACGATTGTGAGGTCGGTATTTGCGTTGCGTACGGAAAGATCTTTCCCGAAGCACTTATCAATTCCTTCCCTAAGGGGGTACTGAACGTCCACTACTCGCTCCTGCCGAGACACCGCGGCGCTACGCCACTCGAGGCAGCTCTCCTCGCCGGCGACCAAGAGACCGGTGTCACGCTTCAAAAGATGGTAAAAGCGCTCGACGCCGGAGACATCATCGCCCAAGAGCGCACACCGATCGGCGAGAAAGAGACTGCTCGCGAGCTGCGCCCGCGACTGATACGGCTCGGCGCCGAGCTTCTCGTCGAAGCACTGCCTCGTTACCTCGACGGCTCTATTACTCCACTCCCCCAAGACCCTACTCAGGCGACTCACGCTGGGAAACTAAAGAAGGAAGATGGCCTCGTCGACCTCTCTTCTGACGCTGAAGAAAATTGGCAAAAGTATCGTGCCTACGCCGATACCATCGGCACATATATGCTCCGCGATGGTAAACGTATAAAGATCGTTACCGCCGATCTTAAAGGCGGCTCTTTCACGCTAGAGCGTGTTGTGCCTGAAGGCAAAACAGAGACCGATTTCTCTGCACTTATTTAGTCCTGAGAGAAACGAAGCATTCGCTTGATAGCCGCCCCACCCCGCTTTACCAATTCACGAGTTCGACCACGTGACTGAGTGACTTCACGAACGAGTCCATCTCGCACCTTATCAATCGCCTCTTCAAGCGTGAGACCGTCGGCTTCAACGCGGTAGAGCTTACCATCCATGGATAGATTCCCCTCTACACGATACTTTGCTCCCGCTCGCTCAACCGCGATAGACTGCTCGATCTCGCACGAGAGAGTTGGCTCTGCAGCTGCACCTTGAGTAAGCCTCTCGAGACTCCTAAACTTCGTCTCTACCAAACTACGCGTATCTTGGGTTAACTCGTGTTGCGTTGCTTTGATGCTGATTTGCATGGTGCGCTGTGGTTACCTGGTAACTACCAACATTTTACCCCGAGTATGGTGCCCACTCAAAATGCGCACCGCAGCGACCGGCACCTCGTACTGAAGTGCTACCAGCTCGCGCACCCGCGTATTCGCTCGGTTTCCTGCCGCAGGCTCCCTCACCTGAATATGCAAAATGCTGCCCTTTTCTTCGACTACTTCTCGTCGCGCTCCGGGAACGACATAGACTTTTAGATACATACCTCCGCATGGAAATTGTATCACTTGGGCTCACGAAAGCTTGATTAAGGGATCTTTTACGACCTGTGCTATCCTCTCTACCAGAAGGAGGTGAACCTATTGTCCCAGGAAGATGATGCCAATCGAAATGGCATGAAGCAGATCTGGGTCGGCCAGTTCTTTGAGCTGCTAGCGCACGCGATGTTGGGGGGCGAACTGTCGAGAAACGATGACGGAGATGTGAATGACTGGCGTCACTCGCTCTCGGTCGAAATCAAAGCCTCGGGAGTACAATCCTCATACGGCTTTCGTCTCGACATCGAACAGATGGACCGGTATCTCTCACTCTGCCAGGGTTTCCCGTTCGACCGCGGTTGGTACGGGTTTTATGCGTATAACAATCCGTCGGTCCGAGTCGGCAGAAAGAGCTCAACCGCCCTCTCAAAGCACAAGACGGAGAGAGCCGTCCGAGAGTACCTCACGGCGAATATCGCTTGGTTTGTCGTAGTGGATCTTGCAGTAGTCTCGCAGTGGCGAGCGTTGCGCCCGATCGCCACCGGGAGCATCAAGAGCCACAAAGACACCGAGACCATCAACGTCAAATGCCGAGAGATCGAACGCCTGGCTAACGGAGGCTTCCACGAGGAGCTCACGAGATACAACCTCGATCCTCAAGGATTTGAAGCGCTCTCTGGCCACGCGAGACTCGATCTTCGTCCCACGCTCTTCGAGCGCTACGACCTGAACTTCCCTGTAACCGCAATCCTGCCCAAGGAGGAGACTGGGGTTGCGCGAAAGATGTTCAAGCGACGGGGCCTCGAGCTCCATCGCAGGAAAAGCTGATACCCGCCACCGGAAATGGTTCCAGTGGCGGGTATTCTCTAGTGCTTTGTCGCGGCTGCGGCCTCGAGCTCGGTGGCAACCTGGAAGAGCTTCAAGGGCTGCACCTTGACCTTCAACTTCTTGGGCTTGGCGACACGCTCCAGCGCCGTGATCGCCTTCATGATCCACTCCCGACCAACGGGAGGCAACCCCTTCCGCTCTGCAGCCGCTTCAACTCGGAGAATGACGTTAACAGCATCGTGGCTCGGATCAAGTTCCATACCCACCTCCCTATCTATCGCCGTTATACCACATTGGCGTCTACGCTAGTATCCGTCAGATATCGGGGTGATCAATATGAAAAGCCCGCCACTCGTAGAGCGGCGGGCTCCTCGGTTGGCGGGCTTGGGTCTATGAAGGCGAGTACGGGTGGCCGTTCTCGGCGAGCCAGTCCTGAAGACTGACCCAGTCGTCGGACGGGCGTCCCATGTTCACGTGGTAGGGCCGATGCCACATCACCATCGCGTCGTCGAGCTCGTCGCGCCGAGCGACAAGCTGGAGGAGCGCGCCGTGCTCTCCGTACGCTTCGTCGACGGCGTGCTTGCGCGCAAGCTCGACGAGGCGAATGATCTTCTCGACATCGGCAGGAGCATAGAGCGGCCCCTGATTCAGGTCGAGGAAGAACCTTGCCGAGGTCGTGATGGCGCTGCCGCCACCCAGACCCTCTTCGAGAGCTTCGCGGCGAAATAGCATTGTCTTTTCGTGATCCATTGACTGTCTCCTTCTTCCGGTTTACACCACGCCTCTAGGCGCGGGGGGGTACATGATTTTCGATTTATAGTATAGCATATTGAAGTGCGCCTGTCAATACGCCCCGCTATGACTTTGCACGAACAAGTGTCTTTTAGAGAGGGGCATTTTAACTTAAACTCCACGTGGCCTCGCCTGTGACATGGTGATTAACAACAATGTGCCACGGGTTTCAGTACCCAAGACGGTGAAGTCAATTTGTATAGAACAGAGACTCTCAACAAGGGCGCGGCTCCTAGGGGGCATGCTATATTTGCCAATATATATGCATACTAAAAAAGTTGAAGCGCTGCTGCTTGTGGCCTTTGTGTTCCTGTGCGGCTTTTTCTATACCACTCCTATGGGGAGTGAGAATACAGACCGAGTATTCATCACTATTAGCACCTTCTTTTTCTCAATATTTACTGGGTTTTTTATTTCGCGCCAAGGGGCCCGGTATAGCAAATTGCGCGAAATCATCAGCACATTTGATGGCAAACTCTCAAGCGTATATCGAGCATCACAAAACGTAAGCCCAGAGGTTCAGGCTGACGCCGCGCGTATTATCAGCGCTCATTATCAGCGAGTATTACATGATCGCTCATGGGAACACCACTTCTCAGAGGATGCCGCCATCCTCTCCGCCATGCACCAAGCGCTTGAAGAACGGTTGGGCTCAACAAAGGTCGAATCACTTCGAAACCAGGCGTTGGGCCGCATGCTCGCCGGCCTCTCAGACGCGCAGGTATTACGGAAAAATATGGTCATGCTCTATCAAGAGCGTATTCCTGCGTTTCAATGGTTCCTTATACTCTTCTTTCTTGTGATGCTTCTTCTTTCTATAAGCATCATCCCCTCAATGGGTGTCGCAATCGGTTCAATCCTGAAGGCGGCATTTGTCGTCTCGCTTATCTCAGTGGTTGTTATTCTACGCAGCCTGGACAACCTACACCTTTTCGAGGGATTCATTGGCGAAAGTTCTGCAAAGGACGTGTTGAAAAATATAAAATAACTGACCCCTGACAAGAGGCGCCCCGGTATCCCTAGCCGTACAATAAAATACCAATAATAATAAGACCTTCAATAACGAACCAAAGGGTATACGTATAGATTATCGGCTTTTCTTTGTGCACTACTCCGTAGAGTATCCAGATCATAGAAAAGACAAAATATGAGGACCAAGAGATGAGCGATACCCCTTCTGCCTGTCGGGTGACCCAGATCCCGTACAGCTGCGGCAAGGTCATGATGGGCCCGAGCGCTCCCACGACGAAAATGAGCCGGTCGAGAATTTTGACTGCCCAGGTATCTCTTGAGGCAACAATCCCCCGCTTCCTGAGGTGATAATGGTGCAAGCCGTCAAGCATGGCTCAAGTATAGCAACACCTAGCGACACTCATTGTCGGACTCGTTGAATAGAAATAGGAAAGGCCTCACGCGATGTAAAGTCCCGTGAGACTTCCCATCGAACATGAGGCCTTTTTTTGCTATTGTGCGGCTGACTTAATCGCCTGCTCCTCCACCGCCGAAGTCGCCGCCGCCGCCGGAGAATCCGCCGCCGTAGCTACCACCGCTGGAGTAGGATCCTCCGTGGGACCCAAATGCGCCGCCGCCGCCACTGCCCCCCTCGAGCACTCCCTCGAGAATGAACTTGGCGAGGTATCCAACGACGGCACCGATGAGCGCGAGCACGACGATGCCCAGCGGGCCGAAGAGCAGGTATAGGCCAAAGCACGCTCCCTCCAACCCGCCGACGACCACTCCGAGGGCTTCGTTGAGTGCGCCGACAATTCCAGCGACAACGAAGGCGCCGAAGAGCAGCATGAGCACGAATTCCCCGTCGCCGGAGTGTCCCTTCATGCTCTCGCCCGTCGGATCTTTGGCGTACTCTGCCAGCACCACGCTCGAGATGGCCTCGACCGTGTCGAGAAACGCGCTATCGAGGTCCTTCGACCCCTCCTTGGGCGCCTTGCTGCGGAAGTCCCTACGAAGAATCTCTCCTGCCTTCCCGTCAGGGATCGCTCCCTCGAGGCCGTAGCCGACCTCGATCTTGAGTCGATCCTCCTGTTCGGCGTACAGGATCAGAACCCCGTTGTCCTTGTCGTCCTCTCCGAGCCCCCAAGATTGAGCCACCTTGATGGAATATCCATCTCGATCCTCTCCCTCGAGGCTCTTGATGGTGAGGACGGCGACTTGCGCGTTGGTCTTCTCTTCGAGCTGCTTGAGAATCTCCTCGAGACGCTCGCGTGTCGACTGCGACAGCAGCTCAGCATTGTCGTTGACCCTCCCCGCGAGAGGAGGCACCTCGAGTGCCGAGCTGCGCCCAGCCGAGACCACGAGCATCATCGCTACGAGAACACATCCAACAAGTCTTTTCACCAGCGACCTCCTTGTCTGTGGCCGTAGCCTCAGTTGGCGCTCGCGCCGAAGCGCACTTCCGGCACCTGCTGTTCCGCCTCCGTCGCCTCGTAGTACTCCTTGGCAGTGAAGCCGCCGAGCCTCGCCACGATGATGGTCGGGAACATCCGGATGCCCTTGTTGTACGACTTCGTCGCGTCGATCGCGCGCCCGCGCGCGACACCGATCCGATTCTCGGTACCCGCGAGCTCGTGCTGCAAGCCCAGGAAGTTCTCGTTGGCCTTGAGCTGCGGATAGTTCTCGGCGACAGCGATGAGCCGACCGAGCGATGCGTTCAGGCTCTGCTGTGCCTCGAGGAGCTGCTTCTGCAGCCTCGGGTTGTCCGCGAGCTTCGACGCGTCGATGGTGACAGCCTGGCTGACCTTGGCACGCGCCTCGGTCACCTGGCTGAAGACCTCGCTCTCGTGCGTCGCATAGCCCTGGACCGTGCTGACCAGGTTCGGGATGAGGTCGTTCCGGCGCTTGAGTTGGTTCTGCACCTCGCTCCAGGCACCGCTGACATTCTCATCGCTTCCGACGAGGCCGTTGTAGCTGCTGAGCGCCATCATCGCAACGAGAGCAAGAGCTCCCAGAATCCATTTACCCATTGTTGTATCTCCTTTCCTACCGGCTGTAGTGTGTGAACAGAACCTGACTTGCCGGTAAAGCCAGGCCTGAAACTGTCTATACTGGTTTATATATCAAAAGATTGACTATGTCAACTCATTGTCTGGGGGCGGCTCAATCCACAAAGGAAGCCTCCCAAAGAGCCGATTGCTCCTTGGGAGGCTGAAAACATTCAGCGGATTTTCTCGGTGAACGGGTTCTGCGGATGTTGTCTCGCATCGGCCATGAAACTGTGTGCCCACGCTTGTGTGTACGCACAGTTTGGATCTCCGCAACGCCAACCCTCCTTTGCCGCAACAAGCGGTATCTGGGAATGATGGGTGCAGGTGAAAGGTTGGCCGTGCCCCAACCTTTGAAAAGCATTCAGCGCGGCGACTTGTTCATCGGTGAACGGTGCTTGAATTCGCATATAACCCTCCTTAAAGTTCCTCCGTCAGAGGACTTCTTTGTATTCCAGAAATCAATCTTCTCTGCTGGCTAGCTGATGTTCGAACCGTGTTTGTATAAAAAGAAAAGCCGCCTCCCGTCGAAACAAGAGGCTAAGCCTTTCGTTTCGACGGGAGGCGATCTAGTGCAGTTGGGGCGGACGTCCGTGCGAGGTCTCAATCGTGTATACGCGCGGATTGGAGACAGGAAACTGGCGTGCCGCACCGCAAGAAATCAGAGTGGGCACTCCATCGGCGGCCCGCAGAGCGTAAACTCGTAGCAGCTCTTCGGCCTTCCCCTTCTCGTCGATGGGTATGCTGACGATACCCCATGTGATGTCCGCCCATTCGATGACCCGCAGATGGAACAGATCGTTGCGTGGAGTGCACGGCTTGAAGTGTGTGCTCGAGTGCCTGCATCCACTCGAGAAACCCTTCTCGCGGCGGCATCAGCATACCGACGTAGTGGATATAACCAGAGTTCGCCACAAACGCCGCCAACTCTTCGGGCGACTCCTCCAAAGGAGCCTCTCCATCTCTCATGATTGCCATCGCTTCCTCCTGTACCTCAAGACCTACGCAGATTAGATTTGCAGTAGGTAGCTGTCTGCTCGTACTATATCACACTATTTGTAAATGTCATTTGGTCTCGGCTCCGGCTCATTGCGGTTGTTGGAACCTGGGTGCTGGCGCAGAATGGGGATCATTTCGTACACGTGTTTGTATAAAAAGGTAGCCGCCCACAGAGCACAGGTCGGCTCCATGGGCGGTTTGGTTCCTGCCTCTTGGTTTATGGCGCATTTTCTAGTCATCGCGCTGCTGCAGGTCGGCGAGAACCGAGACGACGAGGTGAGCGAGCGGGCCTCGTTCTCGCAAGCGATCCCCCAAACCGGAGTGCCGCTTCGCGATCTCGTGAGCGGCTGCCGCGGGCATCTCGCTCTCCTGCAAAATGTGCAGAAAGGCTTCGAGCTTCGCCCTTCTGTCGGCCCATTCGTGGCTACCGAGCAGAGCGCCGTTGATGTCGCAGACGAGCGTCGCAAGTGTGCCACTGATCACTTCATAGAACGGCTTCTTCATGGATCTCTCCTGAACTGCGGATTCGTCTCCGCGTGCGGTCGCTCCATACCCGGCGGTTTGGAGTGACAGGAAATTGCCTAGTAAATAAGCCACTTTCTGCCACCCCAAACGCTCTGCAGGTATTATAGATCACTCGCCCGTTTTGTCAACTCATTGTCTGGGGGCCGCCTAATCCATACAGACAACCTCCTCGGGCCCACTAGCTCGACAACGTTCAAACCGAAAGGTGAAAGAAAACATGCCTGTCCCCGGTATTACAGGTAGGAGGATCGAAAGAGATCACCAGCCGAATCTTCCTTTAACACTACGCCTTAACTAACACTTACTATGAACATGAAAACCATCGGACTCGGAACATTGGCGCTTATCTTGGCAGTGACGGCAACCTCTGCTGGTACTGCTCTCGCATATCGCGGCGACCCTGCGGCAGAAGACCCACAATACTCAGCAGAGCGTCACGCTCTGATGGAGGAAGCGTTTGAGAACAATGACTACGCTGCGTGGAAGGAGCTTATGCAGGACCGGGGGCGCGTGACCGAGGTCATCACTGAAGCAAATTTCGCCAAGTTTGCCGAGGCACACGAGCTCGCCGAGGAGGGCAAGCTAGCTGAGGCACAGAAGATTCGCCAGGAGCTCGGGCTCGGCTCGCACAATGGCTCAGGCAAAGCTGGCGGCGGAGCGGGAATGAGTAAGGGCTGCAATCGATAAAGCATCCGCACGGCAACGCATCACACTCCGACAGCAAACGGAGTGTGATGCATACACGGGACAAAAGGTAGCTATAAGATAAGATCATCGTATGGTCGACACGACTGCACTGACTGATGAAGAGGTTGTAGAAAAAATCCGCTCAAGCGACCAGGACCTATATGCAGTCCTCATCGAGAGATATAAGAGCAAGCTGCTCCGGTATGCCCAGAACCTGGTGCGCGAAGAAGATCGCGCCGCTCAAATTGTCCAAGACTCGTTCGTCAAGGCGTTCATAAACCTCAACGGTTTTGATACGAGAAAAAAGTTCTCAAGCTGGATATACCGCATCGTGCACAATGAGGCCCTGAACGCGATTCAGAAATACAAGCGAGAGGTGTCCATTCCAGAGGGGTTCGATTTTGAAAGTGACCAGGATATCGAGAAAGAATTCGAACAAAAAGAGACAGCTGAGAAGGTCGAGAAATGCCTCGACGCGATGCCAATCATCTACTCTGAGCCCCTCGTCCTCCACTACCTGGACGAACGATCGTATGAGGAGATCAGCGACATTTTACGGATACCGATGGGAACAGTCGCAACGCGTATGCATCGAGCAAAAAAGCTAATGAAGCACCTATGTCAAAAGAACTAAAAAACATCACTGATGCGGTCATGAATAAAATTCATGCGGGCGACGTCAAGATGCGTCCGCGAGCATACTTCATCATCGGTGCACTCCTAACCTTCGCCGGGCTTGTTTCTTCGATCGTGGTCTCGGCATTTCTGGTCGGGTTGATGCGCTTCTCTCTGCGGGCACACGGCCCGAGAGGAGCGTACCGACTCGATCAACTGCTCGCAAACTTCCCTTGGTGGGCTGTAATTCTCGCCATTGTTGGGCTCGGTATCGGCATATGGCTAGTTCGCCGATATGACTTTTCCTACAAGATTGACTTCAAGGTTATCGTCGCCGGATTCATTTTGGCCGCGATTGTCGGCGGCCTGATCATCGATATGATCGGTGTGAATGACGCCTTGACTCGCAAGGGCCCCTTACAGAGGATGATGCGGCACTACTCACAAGAGAACGCCATCCGCCGCTAGGTTTAGTCAGAAGGACAATTCTTGCTCCGCAGTGTCGAGCATCTTCGAAACCTCTGTTGTATAGAAAGAAAAGCCGCCCCCCGTCGAAACGAGAGGCTAAGCCTTTCGTTTCGCCAGACGGCGACGCTGTTGTCAGTTGGCGGTCTCCACCCCTCGCAGGCCCAACGTTTCCAGGGATTTTACGGTAGTCACCGCGGCCATGACGTGCTCCTTGCTGGCGGGGAGATCCAGATGAATCCTCCCGACGATGTAGATCCCCCAGTGAGGGAGGAACGCCACCGTCACGCCGTCGACACTGTACTTGTAGGGGAAGCGGAGGTAGTTGTCCTTACCCTCGGTGCCGTTCAGCCACTCGGTCACTTCACCGAGTTCACAGAGCATCTTTACCCTCTCGACATTCCGCTCCCACATCTGCGAATCTCGCAGTAGCGGTGCGGGCCACACGACTTGGTCGATTGCATTTTTGGCCATTCGATTCTCCTTCTTGCGATTTCCTTGCCGTAGATTTGGATGGCATGGAATCTCCAAATATATTATACACGTTTATAATTGGCTGTCAATGTTTAGCTCCACTGGCCGGATGACGTTCGAACCGTGTTTATAGGATTAAAGCTTACGATATAGTTGTCGAAATATAACCTTCTGGAACGCAGCGAGCGCCGCATCTTCAATGATAAATGCTTCCTCGGTATCGATATTGATAAATGCGAGACGATCGGCGTACACCAACTGGATAATGTTCTGGTCGAACGTTGCCTCCTCCGGCTCTATATACTTTATAAACCGCTCGAGACGGGACTTCTTTTGTCGTCCCGATGCGGGATTGCTGATAACAAGACGTTCCAGCTTCTTCCTGTCGCGCCGTGCTCGATATGAAGGCGATAGATACTGATTCACGCGGGCAAGATCTCGCTCCGACGTATACCTATAGAACGTATCCCCTTTTGCTGTTCTTTCTATGACATCATCAAATACGGCCCTTACGCCTGCAAATCCTTTGAAAAAGCGTAGATGTCGCAATGTTTCGGGTTCGTGCCTCTCTCTATGCAGTCTCATTCCTCTGCGCATGCTTTCAGTTCCTGCAATGAAGGCGTCTTCGATACGACGTGAGCTTTGCGCGCAATAGAGCGTGCGCTTCCCTTGGATGAAACTGGTTACGAATCCTGCCTCAATGAGTTCTTCGAGATTCCGATAGACCTGCTGGCGTGCGAGCTTCACACTCCGCGCGAGATGCGAGACAATCATGCCTTCCGGTCGCTTCTCGAGAGCTCGATATATTTCATCCGCGTGTCTGCTGAGTCCTAGCCGTTTAAGCACCGTAGTGAGGTCCATGTGTATAGTGTACTATATTTGTTACATATTTACCACTTTTCCTGCACGATTTTTTATCTCGTCCTATTGTACCTACAGATGGTTCAATTGTTCTTTGAAAGGAGACTATATGGAGCAGCTTAAGAAATTCATCGGAAGTGTCCCTAACTTCCCGAAGAAAGACATCGTGTTCAAAGATATCTCTCCCCTTCTTGCAAACCCAGACGCATTCAAGAGCGTCATAGAGACCTTTGCTCTTAATTGGAACAAGAAGATAGACGCTATAGCGGGGCTCGATGCACGCGGTTTCATCTTTGGAAGTGCACTCGCCTTTTCGCTTGGCGTCACGTTCGTCATGGTGCGCAAGCGAGGTAAGCTTCCCGGCGCAACCCACCAGGTTTCGTACGGACTCGAATACGGATCAGACGTTATTGAGATTGAGAGATCAGCGTTCGTGACTGGTGCTCGCGTTCTCATCATCGACGACTTGCTCGCAACGGGTGGTACCGCTGCCGCTGCAGCTTCGCTTATCGAAACTGCAGGTGCAGTCGTAGCTGGTTTCGCTTTTGTCATCGAACTCTCTGAACTCGACGGTAGGAAGAAAATTGGTAACTATTCTATCGATTCTCTCATCGTCTATTAAGTATAGGGGCCGAAAATGGATAAGCAAAAAATCATCTACAGCGCCGACGTTATCGCACGACTAGGTGGACCTTCCGGTCCCTTTGTCATTGTGGAGCGCCTCGGATCGATGAAAGGGTTCGCACTGCCGGGGGGCAAACAGGATCCCGGAGAAGCGCTGTCGGCGACCGCCGTCCGCGAATTCTACGAGGAAACCGGTTTATCCCTCGAGGTCTTCGGCGTGCTGGGTACGTTTGCCGAAACTGGGCGCGATCCGCGCGGACACTATATCTCGACGGTCTTCCTTGGTATCGCTTATGGACAACCGCAAGGAGAAGAGGGTAAAACGCGGGTTCTTCTCATGACTGAGGATGATATTCGAACCCACAAGAATACGTTCGTATTTGATCACTTCAGTATCTTCGACAAACATTCATCGTTACCCAAGGAGACACAAATGCAGGTTCTAAAAAAAGGAAGAGAGCAGAGGGGCTGGAGCAAGGAGTACACCTGTACTGGCAAGGGCAATGGAGGCGGTGGTTGTGGCGCACTTCTTTTGGTTTCTGAGTACGACATCTATCAGACTTCAAGTAGCGATTACGGTGGCGGTACCGACTACTACAAGACCTTCTCGTGTTCCGAATGCGGCGTGGAGACTGACATCGTCGACTCGAGCGCTCCAGTGAAAGGTAGTCGTCCTCAAAAAAAGTAGCAATCAAACACACTTCCCGCCCGAGCATTTGCTCGGGCGGTTTTATAAACGGGAGACATACGCAAAGCAATCCATACGATACGAACGAAGGAGGATTTCTCCAAAATCTGGAATCATACGAGAAAATACTGGTACGAATAAAACCCCATGAAAATTGAGAAGACCGCCATACGTGGAGGGCATGTGGCCTTCTCATGTATGACGGTCAGGTCGAACTATCTGCGGAGCGCTTCTCGAATGGTCTTCATGACCTGTTCTGGCGACAAGACGCTTCCGGTTCGAGGACTGCCAGCAATGATGTCGCCACCGCCCCACGACGGACCTCTCGGCATGTTTAGTCGCGATTTCGCTCTGAACTCCTCTTGACTGAGCCATCTGAGGAGTTTTGGGATCGGAAACGGCACGAACTGGGATGAACGTGCGAGCGTATAGGTGAACCGGCCCTCCTGGGGACCACGAACCGTGACGAACGCGTTGATACCATCACGATAGACGCCGAGGCGTCCGTTCTTCCCCACCTCTCGTATCAAGGCAAACTTCTCGTCTCGTTCGATGATCTCGTAGTGCGTATCAGGCACAACGGTACCGGCCGCCCCGTGCAGGTAGGCGGAGATCCGCTCACCTACAGAATCGATGACGCTGTTATACTCCATCAAGCTTCCCGTATCGAGAAGTCCGCTGGCGCGAAATTCATGATAGGGCTCGAAGATCCAGAGCAGTTGCTGGAGAGACGTAAGCGATTCCTTGAACGCATACGCTCCACCAGTCGTGTCAAGCATGTCCTCCATGGAGACGAGTCGATTGAGCAGCGGGTTCTCTCGAGCCGAGGCCATCTCGTGATTCCTGAGGATGAACACCGACAGGCACACATCCTCATCGCAGTCGTTCACAAAGAGATGCGTCTTCGTCGGATCGAATGCTTTCATGAGTCCCTGACGCAGAGCGATGAGCACTTGCGCGCAAGTCGCACGGGTTTCGAGGCGAGAGACTCCTTCGTGATGGTTGAAGTTGGCCCAGGGGCCATAGGGATTGAATCTCGGGCCTTCGGGCACGTAGCCATCGAGCGCAATTGAATGCGCCGGCGAATGTATTGTGAATTCTTCCCAGGATCTAGTCTTCCTCGGTGCTATCTGTAGATTCACGGGTTTTCTCCTTCCCACACTCGGGTTTTAAAGGATCTGACTCTCAAACGAGAGATCGCCACCATTAGCGATAATATTACTGTACTAAAAATACTGAGTTCGTCAACTTTGGCTCCGTTGGGTAGAGGAAGTCCGAACTTTTATAGCGGAACGAAGGAGCTTCCCTCTCCTGCGAGGACCTCTTGCATAGACAGGTTGTAGAATTTGACTCGTGTTCCATTATCAAACGATATGTAAAATGGTTTATTGATTGGCCCCTGATTCTGTCTTCCACTAAGAACTGCTTGATGTGTAATACCGAACTTATCTAATTCCTTGCCGATAATTACACCCAGATGTTCAAGACCAGTTGGATACTGGTTGTTTGGTTTAGGGGGCATCAATTCTAATAACTCGCAAGTAAAATCATGCGAGAGCTGGAGAGGCTCTTTAAGCCACATGAATGCAACGGGTCTGCCATTATGCTCATTCTCTGCAAATGACCGCGAGAACGACTTTAGAGCATCTCGAGTATTATTATATTCCTCGAAACTTGCAAACTTGATACCAAGATGGCTTAACGGATAGCCAGTTATATCTATCCCAACCGCCTTGAGTCGATCATATAGATCATCAAAAAAAGATTTATACTCTCCAATTATCTCTGTCATATGGATATTGTACATTAACGGGCTCCGCGCGTAAGCAAAAATTTGCTCGCGGTCGCCTCGCTCGAAAATGACAAAAGCCCCGCAGGGCTTTTATCATTTTACTCACTCGGCTCCGCGAGTAGGACTCGAACCTACAACCAACGCCTTAACAGGGCGCTGCTCTACCATTGAGCTATCGCGGAATATCCAGCCCCGAAGGGCCGTCTAGGCATTCTACCCGAAACTCTAAACGAATAAAAGGCCGCACACGTGGGTGTGCGGCCTTTTGCCGATGAAGGATCACGAGACGTTCCTGGCCGCCTCGAGGGTGTTCTGGAGAAGCATCGCGATCGTCATCGGACCGATCCCGCCGGGCACGGGCGTGATCGCGGACGCGACTTCGCGAACAGACTCGAAATCGACGTCACCACAGGTCTTTCCGTCCTGCGTGCTGATCCCTACGTCGACCACCACTGTCCCGGGGCTCACGTACTCCCGCGTTAGGAAGCGCGGCTTCCCTACCGCCGTGATGAGCACGTCCGCCTCGCGACACACGGCCTTCAAGTCGCTCGTCTGCGAGTGCGCTGTCGTGACTGTCGCGTCCTCCATCAACATGAGCGCCCCGAGCGGCCGGCCGACGATGGTGCTACGCCCCACGATTACCACGCGCCGCCCGCGAAGCGAGATGCTGTTGCGCTTCAAGAGCTCGACGACTCCCCGTGGCGTCGCTGGGACGATGTGCGGAGTCCCACGAAGAAGAAGGCCTTGGTTCACGGGCGTGAACCCGTCGACGTCCTTCTTAGGGTCGATGAGTGACACGATCCGATCCGCGTCGATGTGCTTCGGGAGGGGGAGCTGCACGAGGTAGCCGTGCACACTCGGATCCTCGTTGAGCTCGCCCAGGAGCGCTTCGAGCTCTTTCTGGCTCACTGTCTCCGGACGATGCTCGATGCGGCCCAAGAAGCCGACCTCACGAGCAGCCTTTTCTTTGTTGCTGACGTAGAGCCGACTGGCCCCGTTGTTACCGACCAGAACCACGGCGAGGCCAGGACGAATCCCGAGCTCCGCTGTCGTCTGCGCGATCTCCTTACGGATCTGCGCCGCACACGCCTTCCCATCCAAAATGAGTGCTGACATTTCTCTTACTCCTCTGCACGAAAAGTGCTCGTTGAACTCTGTTTGCATCGTAGCCGCTCAGTTATGACTGGTCAACGCCAGCAGATTGACGTGTCGTGTCTTTGTGTTATTTTAAAGGCAGACCAAGAAGGAGAAGGAAAATGACAACAACTGCCTTGCCCCGTCCACCCGGCCGAGAGCTCTATTTCAACCGGCTTGCGATGATCCTCAACCCGCGCGATCTGGAGCGGGTCGGGACGGCATACAAGCTTTCAAAGTACGGCCATGCACGTCAAAAGCGAGACGACGGCTCGCGCTACTTCGATCACCCCAAGGAGGTCAACTGGATCTACGTCGACGAGCTCGGTGGACGGTCGGCACGACTGATGATATGCAATCTGTTGCATGACACCATCGAGGACCAATTCCTGCTCACGTTCAACGTGATTCGAAGGCTCTTTGGTACTGCCGTCGCTCGCGATGTCCATGCTATTTCCAAGCAAGAGAACGAGCCGACGGACGTGTACATCCGGCGTGTAATCGAGCGCGGCCCGTATACGATGACGAGCAAGCTCTGTGATCGGCTCCACAACAACCGCAGCCTGCGGGGAGTCGATCCGGAGAAGACAGAGCGCACGCGGAGAAGTACTCGCGAGTACCATTTGCCGATGCTCATCCCTGAGCTGAAGCGTTGTGGCCGCCGCTGGGCCAAGCATGCTGCCAAGCTCGAAGGGCTCATGGAAGAAGCCATGGCTCGGCCTTACTAAACAACAGCCTCACCCGAGAAGGTCTCCCACGACCTCCACTCGTGTGAGGCCTTCTTATTTTCTACCTAGAAAATCCTTTGGGTCTAAGCCTTTGGGATAGATAAACAATTCTGTGCTGTCGAGCTTTTCTCTCACATCGTCGATAAACTGCCATGAGGCGAGCACTTCTCCCATACCAATAAACTTCGATCGATCGTCCCTAAAGGCCGCTTCGATTAACGTCGCGTATTCTGCCTGGCCACCTGAAGCGTCGAGATCAAACGTTTCTAACGAACCGTCCTCATACGAGAAGGTGATCGTCGTTTCTTTCTTCCTAAGCGCCTTCCCTGTCTCGAGCACTACGACAACCCCTTTTGCACTTGGGTGACGGCTCTCGGCAGAGACGCGCACATAGGTCTCAGACTCTGAATCCGGCGCCACCCCGTCAGCGTCTCGATAACCAATATACTGACCACGCACGAGGTCGCCTGTCGGGGCAAGCTGCTCTATGACTCGCGCTCGCGCTTCTTGGACATACGGCTCGGCTTCTCCACTATCAACGAGTGACGTTGCCGCCATGAGTAACAAGTGATTCTGGGCGACATCGCGTAGCGCACCAACGGCGTCATAAAACTTTCCCCGACCGCGCACATCGAGCTCTTCAAGAATGCGGCAGTGCACCGACACGAGCTTACCAGATTTCTTCTGGTAACGCGCTACCGCCTCGAGCCCCGGCTTAACGAGATAGTGATCGATTCTGAAGATCTGCGACGGATGAAAATACTTCTCGATAAAAGTCTCGAGCTCGAGCGCTGAATCCCGCCGTGTACCAAATGGCTTCTCGAGCATGACACGTCCCCCGAGCCCGGCCTCTCCAAGGCCTCGAACGATCGGCATATACCACTCGGGGTGGATCGCGAGATGATACACAACGGTTTGCGTGTCGATCAATTTTCTTAGAGAGCGATAGAGAATCGCGTCGTCGAGCTCCCCTTGCAGATAGTGAATACGTTCGAGGAACGTCTCAACCCCTCCCTTCGCCGCTCCACCAAGAGCCTGTTTTACAAATGAGCGATACTCCTCGCTCGTCCACGCTCGGCGCCCACAGGCGACAATCATCGTCCCCTCTATACGATTTTTTTGATGAAGCGCGTACAGGCCAGGAAAGATCTTGCGCGTAGCCAGATCACCCGTTGAGCCGAAGAGCACATACGCTTTTCCAGCAATTTGATCTGGTGCCATGGCAACACTGCTATTGTACCTCGGGTAGTACTCGTGGTATTGATAGATAATATTCATGAAAAAGCGTCGTTCAAAATACTCCCCCGGAGGATTCAAACTGCGGGTTAAGAAGTCAAAAGCCGGCAAGGGTCTCTTTGCCGAGGAAGATATTCCTCGTGACGTATGCATTATCGAATACATCGGTAAGCGCATTAGCGAAGAGAAAGCGGCGCAGGATAACGGCAAGTATTACTTCGAACTCTCTCCTCGTAAGACGATCGACGGCAACATTAAGGAAAACATCGCTCGATATATTAATCACTCATGCCTCGGTAACTGTGAGGCGATCGGGCCTAACGGGCGCATCTTTATCTTCTCTCGTCGACGGATCAAGGCCGGAGAAGAGCTAACGTACGACTACGGTAAAGAATATTTCGATCGGCACATTAAGCCCTACGGCTGCCGCTGTGCCAAATGCGCGAAGGAAAAGGCTCGTGCCTAATCTTTCTTAATAAACCGCCTGCGCGCGGGCGCTTTCTCTACGTGGAATATCTCGCTCGTGCCGCTGAAGATCTCATTCGCAACAGAGTTTTCAAGCAATTGAGCTGATTTGAGTGCCGCTTTCTTTTCTTGAAGGGGTCGAATCGCGGCCAATGCTTGTTTGTACGCAAGCACTAGGTCGGGCTTATCGTGCGCCTGCGCGTACTCGCACATGGCGCTGAGCTGTGCCACGATCTCCTGCACGAAGAGCTGTTGGACGGGGTGCGCCGCGAGCTCACGATTTCTTCGGTTCATCCAGAGCTCGGCAAGCTCCTCAACGATGTCTTCGCTCACGCCGACGACGGTACGCGGCACGTTGTTGCGAGTGCCCATAAAGTCTCCTCGCTCATCTTTAAAGTATTTAACCGAGCCGAGTTTGCCGGTATCAATTTCTGCCTTAATCTGTTCCAGCTTCTCTTTGACCTTCCGCTTGCCGAACGTGACATCTACGGCAAGCGCAAGGACCCTCGACCCTTCCTCGGCCGTAAACCACTCAGCAATCATGTCGACCTTGTTCTTATAGTCATCGAAGGGCGTGGTCTTAAGCAGACTTGCGTCTCCAAACCATTCATTCATCTCTGCTTGATCGAGTACGATCGCTTCAAAAATGTCTGCCACCTCCTTCATGCGTCGCTCTTCGGGAGAATTGTCGGCGTCAAAGATCTTCTCGAGTCTCGCGACGTACTCCAGGTCCGCACGAATGTCTTGCTCATTGTAGACCGACCCAAAATCTGCCATCTGGATGGCATACTCAGGATTCTCTAAGACTTCGCCGTGTGCTCGTTCGTATGCCTTGCGCATAAGCGGGGAGAGCTCCAGCTGGCCGCGGCGACGCTCGCTACGCTCTTTGGCAATGATGTCGTTTTCGATACTCATGGAGACAGTATACCGCGCTTCCCCTTCGATTACCGAAGAGCTTGACAGATTTGAGACAACATGCTAGGGTATAAGCAGTCAGCTCCTTCCATCTTGAGGAGGTCCCGAGATACTACACCGTATCTCGCTGATTCATCACTGAATCAGCTTACCCATCACTCACGCGTATGCCATTATTCCGCGTCTTGGGGTTCGGACTCTTCCTTCTCATCATTGCCATTGCGATGCCAGCAGTCTTTGCCGCGCTTACAGAAACCATCCTGGTCTTCTTACAAAGCGCTCAGCAAGCCTTCTTGGCCGCAGGTATCTTGGCTTCTTACGCGGGACACATTCCACCCTCTCTCCCCTAAGAAGCACCGGCCGCCCTCTCGTCTTCACGAGTAAGGGCGGTCTTCATTTTTATATAGCCGCTAGATAGTAAACGGCGCGATAGTGCCATAATAGCGAAGGAGATGGTGCCCGCCCCCGTTATAGACACGTACGATATAGCCATACGATCCGCTACTGAGCGTAGTGCTGTCACAGCTGCTAGTCGTCCAGAAATTCAAATTCACACCCGGCGGGACGGTGACATCGAACGTCTTTCCGCGCACTACTTGTCGGGTCGAGGTAACGAGATCAACGTCTACAGAGACTTTAATGTCGCGTTTGCCCTGATTGTGGAGAAGGAAGCTCAGCGGTCGACACTGATCACCTACGGTCCCGCCAAGCCGATACCCACCCATATATACATTATCGGGAGAACCATGCGCCGCATCGATCGCTTTTGCACCCGCGAAAGGTACAAAAGCACTCAGCGTTAGAGCACTTACGACTGTTAACTGTAGAGCACTTTTGATTATAGAAGTTTTCATAGACTACCATCATGCCTCAGTGTAGCTGTGAATGACGTGAAGGGGAAAACCGCTAGTTTTGCCAGAATTTGTTAAACCATTAGTTGCTGACCCTATCAAGCTCAGCTATACTCTCGAGCAGACTGCTCATTTCGGGCAGCACTACACGGTCAAGGGGAATGTTCATGAACAAACACATCACCATGTGGACGAGCGCTCTCGCGCTGATTCTGGGGCTCTCGAGCGCGGGCACCGCCCACGCCGCCGGCACGCCGAGCGTATTTCCGATGACGGGAACGCTCGACATGGAGATCCATCTGGACGTCGCGGTGACGTCCGGGAACGGGCTCTCGGTCACGATCGACGGTCACGAATCGGTCTCCC
This sequence comes from uncultured Candidatus Saccharibacteria bacterium, assembly GCA_964607655.1. Taxonomy (GTDB): domain Bacteria; phylum Patescibacteriota; class Minisyncoccia; order Phycocordibacterales; family Phycocordibacteraceae; genus C7867-001. The sequence goes on from CAZSKX010000001.1 coordinate 330,097, forward strand.
GCGGCACGATCGCGAGCACCAAGGGGAAGGCGACCTTCGTCGCGCCGTATACGCCGGTGCCGGGGAATCCCAAAGGCAGCGGCGTCTCGATCTCCTTCCCGGACATCGTGATGAGCGATCCCGTCGTGCACGCGAAGATCATCGCCGGCAGCGACTCGAGCCAGACGATGAGCTGGCAGTCGAGCGACGGCGAGGTCTCCCTCGACCCGCTCGCCCCGAACGGCTCGGCGATGCTCGTGCGCGGCACGGCGAACAAGACGCGCGTCTTCACGCTGGACAAGGTCTGCGGTGGACTCTTCATCGTCGGCGTGCGCGGCATCTTCCCGACCGGCGCTTCGCTCGAGCTCACCTTCGTGGAGGGCAGTTCGGAGGTGACCAGGACGGTACCGCTCATCGGCGCTGGCGCCGCGCTCTGGACGCAGCTGTCGAAGCCGGTGGAAACGGGCGTGAACGGATCGACCAAGTGGACGATCACGGCCGACTCGTCGGCCACGTCGAGCCCGATCGGCTGCCGGTCGATCCCGGTGGTGCAGTAGGCGTTCTACGGCCGCACCAGAAGCTCTGTGCGCGGGTCCCAGCAATTGCTGGGGCCCGTGGCACAGAGTTTTTCTTTTTATGTCGCCATGATACTGTTGAGCTTAACCGTGCTTTAGTCTCAAGGAGCATAGGGGTCGCGCGCCATGGTGGCGCGCGATTGATTTGATTGAGAGAAGGAGTTCTTTCCCATGCACAGATTCATTTCGCGACGAGTGCTCGTCGCATCCCTCCTCGCCTGTTTCGCGATCCCGCTCGGGGCCTCGGCACAGACGTCGTCGACCAACCAGGTCGACATCGCAGGCGTTTCGATCATCGCGACGCCGGTGGACCCTGCGTGCCAGGGTCAACCCTGCACGATGGACGTTGCGCAGATCTGCGCCAAAGGCTCGAACTTTGGCCTGACCACCGGCGACCTGCTGCTCGCGAACGTTTCGCTGAAGGGCCCGGGCGCCAGCTTCGTCTGGAGCGACACGCAAGCCTGCGTCGTGCTCCCGACGGATGCGGCGTACCTCTCGGGCAACTACAAGCTCACGGTGGTGAGCACGAAGGGCGTCGATTCGAACGGCAAGCCGTACAGCGCTTCGACGATGATCGCGATCGGCGCCGGCGCCCCCGGCCCGCAGGGAGCCCGTGGCCCAGCCGGCAAGGACGGCGCATCGGGTACCAATGGCAAAGACGGAGCGCCCGGACAGAACGGACGTGACGGAGCGCCGGGTCAGAACGGCAAAGACGGCCGCTCGAGCAAGGCCTGGGGCAAGAGCTGCCTGAACAAGTTCATCGCCGCCACCCCCACCCTGCTCGCGTCGAAGACGGACACCGGCCAAGACGTGTACACGCTGCGCGCGACGGTCAAGGCCCCCTGGGCCAACGGCCAGAAGGCCATTTCGTGTAGCCTCACGGCCACCGAGAACGGCGTCAAGACCACGATCGACAGCGGCGAAACCCAACTCGTCGGCACCCAGCAGGTGCTGGCGAAGGGGACGGTCGTCCTCGACGGCGTCTACACGCCGACCGGCGGCTCGAGCGCTTCGGTCACCTTCGACCTCGTCTGCTCGGCCTCGGACACCAGGACGGTCGCGAAGTGCACCATGACCGCAACCGGCGGCATCAACTAGCACTGCCTCGGCAGCGCCACAACCCGGCACGGAGGACTTCCTCCGTGCCGGGTTTTTCTTATCCGAGGGGAAGCTCGACTTCAAACCGCGTTCCCTTCCCTGACCCTTCAGAAAAGGCCTTGATCGTCCCCCTGTGCGCGTCTACAACCTGCTTCGCGATGTAGAGCCCGTACCCTGTTGAGTGCACATTCACCTTAACCGAATCCTTGCCTTTCCCACCTTCGGTAAAAAGCCTTGGCATATCTTCAGGCGTAATACCCACTCCCGTGTCTTCCACGACCAGCTTCGCGCGCCCGTCACCAGACGTGGCACTGATACGTACCTCCCCGTAGAGCGTGTACCGGACGGCGTTATCGATAAGATTCTCGATCACGTGACGCTTGATCTTAAGCTCATCACCCACCACCATACACGTCGTCCGCGGCGGCATGGAGATCTTCACGACAAGTTTCTTCTCAGCCAGAAGTGGCCGGTACTTTGACGCCACTTCCGCAATGGCCGCAAAGAAGTCAAACGATTTGTGCTCATAGCTGGTCGTGCCTTTTTTAAGATTTGACGCGTCAAGAATATTGATCACCATCGTGGCGCCAGTGCGCACATCTTCGAGCGCGTGTGCGGCCATCTCCTTAAGCGCTGGGGGCGCCTCGCCGAAGTCCCCTTCACCGATTCCGGCGAACGTCGCTTCACTCTTCGTAAAGTAGCCTTTAACCTCATGCCCAATGAAGTGTAGTAGTGTTTCTTGCCGACTATTCACGTGGGAGATCTCTTTGGCCTGTGCCTCGATGAGTTCGCGTTGTTTGACCTGTTTGACGATGCTTCGAATCAAGAACACCCCGAGCACAAGCATGATCAAAAACAGCCCAACATTAATCCCAAAGTCGATCGAATTTTCTGAGAAAATAGCTCTGGCGAGGAGCACAATCCAAAGGAGGACAATAAGCGCTTCCGTAGCGACAACGCGCACACTGAAAAGCTGTAGTCGAGCCACCGCATAGGCGATCGTCGACAACCAAAATGCAAGTGCAGTAGGCCCCACCCACAGATACTCAAAGATTCCATACGTGAGAAGGACATCGTTTGCCACGCCCGCTATCGCGAGCGTCGTATACGTGGCGACCAATATTGCTGCAATACGTAAGCGCCCCTCTCGCGAAGAACGTCGGTACTTACGGATCAATATAATGAGCGCAACACCGTACAACCCCCATAATTCAACATCAACAAGAAAACGTAACGGCCCAAAATGGAATCCGCGCACCGACTCACTCACATATATCGCCCCCGCCACGATAAGATCTGTGCCGAGGTATAGCCACGCCGATATACCAAAGATGCCAACAAGCGACCAAAAAAAAGTTTTTGACGGCGGCTGCTCTTCGTCGAAGGCTCGAGCAAGATAGAGGAACGGCACGGCGGTGCTTGTGCCTGCCAAGTAGAGGAACCGTGCCAAGAAATCGAGAAGCTCTGGACGCGTTGCGTCAGTAAGGAGGTAGGTGCCGACCCCAAAGCCCCATGCCGCTGCCATAATCGTTAGTCCAACAAATCCCAAGTTGGTACGGTTACGAAAGTCCTGCGCGAGGATAATGCCTCCAAGCACCATAATAAAGGCGGCGACTGTGAGCACGACGACTGGTTGAAACGCGTAGTCCATACTTACACAGGCGCAAGAGGAAGTTCAACTACGAAACGCGAACCCTTCCCTGCGCCACTTGAAAGCGCGTGAATCGTCCCGTCGTGCGCGTCGACAACCTGTTTCGCGATGTAGAGCCCATACCCCGTTGAATGGACGTTTACCCTAATCGAGTCTTTCCCGTGCCCGCCCTCGGTGAAAAGACGCTCCATGTCCTCTGGGCTGATGCCCACACCACTGTCTTCTACCACAAGGCGTACCCGCCCATCAGACGCTGAGACCTCCACAAGAATCGCGCCCGCGGGGGTATATCGAATCGCATTATCGATAAGATTGCGCACCACGTGTTCTTTTATCTTTTCCTCGTCACCCAGTACCACACAAGGTTTAACCGGAAGTTTTACGGTAAGCTGTAACCCTTTGGTCTCTGCGTTTTTCTGTAGCGCCGCAGCCTCCTCTTGCACACAATAGACAAAATCGAACGCCGATTTACGATACCCCACGATCCCGTGCTTGAGGTCTGACGCGTTCAGAATGTTCATAACCATGCCTGTACCCATGCGAACGTCTGCGAGCGCTCCCGTGGCCACCGTAGCGATAGCCGGTGATACGCTGCCATAATCACCCTCAACAACACTCGCAAATGCTGCCTCAATCTTAGCAAAGTAGGCCTTAATTTCGTGACTAATGAAATAGAGCAGAGCTTCCTGCTGCGCATTCACTCGCGTAAGGCTCTTCCCTTGTTCTTCGATCACGTCTTCTTGTTCAGCTTCTTGGATCGCACTTCTGATGAGAAAGATTCCCACTATCAAGATAAGGAGAAGAAAGCCAGCGTTTAAGGCCAAGGACGATCCGCTTGTAGACAAAAAGGTCCTGAACACGAGCACGAGCCACAGAAATGCAACTACGAGCTCCACCGCTACGAGCCGTACTTTGAAGAGCCCGAGACGAGCGATACTGTACGCCATGATACACACCCAGAAAAGGATCGCGATCGGACCAACAGATATGTAGTCGTAGACGTGATAGAAGTGCGGCAGAATAATGTTGAAAATGCCCGCGATGCCGAGCGTCACATAGGTACCGATCATGATAGAGAGTGTGCGCGTTCTCGTCGGACCCTGACTGACACGGATTTTTTTCAGAAGGATGAGAAACGCGACAGCAAAATAACCCCACACATGCACTTCAAAGAGGTAGTCAATCGGTCCGTATTCAAATCCACGAACGCCGTTTAGAAACACTACCGAACGCACGATGATTAGATCAGTAAAGAAATAGATCCATGCCAGGATAATCGTTGGAGAAAAGACCAAGAACGTGGTAGCCCGCTTCAGCCGACGCTCTGCGTTAAACACCAGTGCGAAATATAAGAACGCCGTCGCAATAAACTCGCCCCAGAAGTAATTAAACCTCCCGAGAAATTCTATCTCTTGCGTCTCTCCGCTCGGCAGATAGAGAAACAAGCTCGTGCCAAGGCCCCAAAACGCTGCTGCGATAGCTAAGAGTGCGAAAGCGATGTTCGCCCGCGAACGAAAGTCCTGTGCAGCGATCATCCCTGCAAGGACTAGATTTACCGCCGCAACACCAAGCATCAAAAAGATCTGAAGTTCTAGGCTCATAGTGCGTAAGTACAGTATATCTCATGAATAATCTCACTCGATCTTCATACAGATAGCTCGTGGATTTGGCGGCTGACCGCTCGCGTTGCTACGATGCTTTTCGTACCCATGCATATATCACATCACCTTCGTGCACTTCGTAACTTCTTACTCGTAACGTCTATTCCCTTCTTAATCGCGTTCGGCATCCTAGTCCCGAGATACGCGGGAGCAGATGCGCCGGTCAACGTCTGGTGGCCGACGGACAACGCCACGGTCTCGGCCACTCAGCCCTTCAAGGCAATGGTCGCTGGACTCGACGTATCGCAGTATGAGATGTTCTGGCAAGTAGATAACGGCAATTGGAATCGAATGGATACCAGTACTCAGGACTACCCTCACAAGGAGGCGCTCGTCGATCTCTCGAGCTGGAATTGGCGCGGCTCTGGTCCGTATGTCGTGAACTTTATTGCCCAGCAAAACGGCACTGTCATTGCTGAGCAAGAAGTGCGGATCACCGTCGACAACGGTCTTCCTGCGTCGTCCGATGCGAACACAACCACGTCGGATCCTGCCGAACCCACAACGCCAGTCGTCGAAAATAACTCCGCGGTTTCCACGACGACCGTGGTCGTAACCCGTGATAAGAAAGTGAGAGCGACGACGACAGCACCAGAACCCATAACCATTGCTCCGCTTACAAGCAGCTTCTACGTCAATCCTGACTCACGTGCCGCCGAGCAGGCAAGAGTGTGGTCCAGCAGTAACCCGACGGGGGCGGCAGCTATGACCCTACTTGCAAGTCAGCCGACGGCCACGTGGCTCGGCGATTGGAACAGCAATGTACGGTCAGACGTAGACTCGCTGGTAACAAAGGCAGCTGCACAGAATCAAACAACGGTCATGATTGCGTACAACCTTCCGGGACGTGACTGCAACGGCTTCTCGGCGGGCGGAGCTGGTAGTGCCCTTATGTATCGCTCGTGGATTAGTGCGCTCGCAGACGGAATCGGTTCACGTTCGGCGATTGTTGTCCTCGAGCCAGACTCGCTTGCTCAGCTCGACTGCCTTTCTTCAACCGATCTCCAAACCCGCTATGATCTCTTGATCTACGCGGTGACTACTCTCAAGAGCAATGATGCCACGAAAGTGTACCTCGACGCTGGCCACTCTGGCTGGATCAACGTCGGCACGATGGCCGAGCGACTGAAGCGCGCTGGCATCGCCAACGCGAACGGATTCGCTTTAAACGTCTCGAACTTCCAAGCGACCGCGAGCGAAACCGCCTACGGCGAACAGATAAGCGGACTTGTGGGCAACAAACACTTCGTGATCGACACCGCACGCAACGGCAACGGCAGTAACGGTGAATGGTGTAACCCTATGGGTCGTGCCATCGGCACCTACCCCACCACCAACACCGGTCGGCCGCTCGTCGACGCGCTCCTCTGGCTTAAGACTCCGGGCGAATCTGATGGGCTGTGCAACGGCGGACCATCTGCGGGTAACTGGTGGCCCGAGTATGCGCTTGGACTCGTGCAAAACAGGCGCTAGCTGTTGCTGATCGCCGAACCCACCGTGTCATACCGCACGCGGTACACATAGAGATTCAGGTTAGGAGAGAAGGTCTCTGACGAAAGCATCTGGTAGTGCTGATCAAAATAATCCTTGATAGCCTCCTCATAACCCTGATCATACGAGAGCAGCACGTACACTCGTTGGTGCACGTCTGTCGCTGCCGACACTTCTGTCGGCAGCGACTCGTTATTAAACGCCGGGATTCCGCCATAGGCGTATTGATCCCACTTGGGAAGCGTAGTAAAGGGAGCGGCCCCACGGTAGTAGTACTGAATAGGATATACCGTAAAGGGGGCTGAGAGGATGACCACGTCCTGCGCCGTGGCGTGCTCGGTTAGATATTCGGCAGCCTGTGCATAATTCTCGGTAAGCGGGGTTGTTGGACTCACCACTTCAACCGCCAGCATAACGAGCATGGCGACCACGAGCCCCCCTCGCGCTAGACGGCGAGCGCGAGGGGGATAGGTCTCAAAGAGACTACCGAGCAGTAAGTAAAAGGCCGGGATCGTGAAGATGAGATATCGACTCACAAACGCCGGCGAAACTATCATGCTCCAGAGAAACGTCACTGCGAACGACAGTACCACCGTCACCAACAAATACGTCATCGACGGAGTGAATCGTTCACCCCTACGAAGCGAGAACAGCTTAAGCACCACTACGATGGGCCAGAGCGACAAGAAAAACCTATTAATATTGTCATTCTGGAACCCGACCAAAAATTGGCTGAAAGTATTGAAGAGATCTACGGAAGAAGGCTGCGTAAGTACCGGGTCTTCAAATCCAGAAGTTCCCACCCGAACGACGGTCACTACCCAGGGCACGAGCGCGAGTAGCGTAACGATCCCAACGAATACAAATCGCCGATGCGACTCACGTGAAAATAGTCCTCGATAGAGTGCGACGGTTACCGCTTGCGCCAAGAGTCCCAACAAGAAGAAGTAGTGCGTGAACACTCCTGCGACGGCGCTCAGCAGGTAGCCGACCCACACATGGTCGCTCTGTCGATCCACATTCATCAACCGCACAAAGAAATATTGATTCAGTATCACGAGCAGAGTGAACAGGGTGTACATGCGAACTTCGTTGCCATACCAATTCATAAAGGGAGAGATCGAGAAAAGCAGTGTAGCGAAGAGCGCAACGCGTCGGTGCGACACTTCTTTAGCAAGGAGATAGAAGAATGGAATGGACACCAGATACGCCACGAGCGAGAGCAGCCGTGCGAACGCCACACCATCACCTATATAGAGCCGCCAGAACCGCAACATCAGGTGATACAACGGCACATGCACGTCACCGGCGATAATCATCAATACGTCCTTAAAGCCACGGCTCGTCTGCCAGAGACTCTGAGCTTCGTCGAGCCGTAGACTCTGGTGCATAAAGAATCCGAGCGAAAGTGCTACAGGTATCGTCATGTACGCGAGGAGCAGCAAGATAGTTCTGAGTTGTGTGGTCTCCGTCATGGGTTGGTAGCCAGCTTCCTCAGCGCTGGAGGCGCGACCGCCGGCTCTTCTTCAGACTCAGGCAAGGTGGCGTAGATGAACGGTGCGAAGATCGCAATATTAAAGAGTGCCCACGCCGTGTTGTTCACCAAAGAAGCCGAAAGGCCCTCGCGAGAAAGCGCGATTGGAATGCCGACCACAACGAGCGCAATGTAGAACAAATGCCATTTAGCGAGCGGCAAAAAATTTCCCTGCGCCTTAAATTTACTCGTGATGTCAAAGCTCGACCGCTTAAACGTGATCGCCGCATACAGCGCCTTGAGCTGGATGGCAAAGCTCCCCATCGAGAAGCTGAGCGACGCGAACGTGAATGTGTAGTTACTCACGCGCTGAATAAGGTAGAGGACGACAAAAAAGTACGGAAGGAAGACCCCAGCCAAGAGCATGCCCGAGACAAGGACGGGTACTTGTCCCGTGTAAAAATATGCAATGGGCAGAAGTGCGTCGATAACTACAACTAAACCTGTAAAGTAGAAGCTCGCCGATGCAAGATACTGGACCTTCTGAGCGCGCGTGAGCCCCCGCATGAAGATCGGATTGTAGCGGAAGATGACATCGAGCGCCCCGCGCGCCCAACGAAACTGCTGTTTCGAATACGTAAGAAGATCTTCGGTAGCGAGCCCTTCTGCCAAGACTTCTGGCACGTAGACAGAATGATACCCGACATTGTGCATAAAAAGGCCGGTAATAAAGTCTTCAGCGATCGACTCCGTACACATCCCGCCCACAGACAGAAGCGCCTCGCGCCGCACCACCATGTTCGTCCCGCACATCGTCGCCGCGTTGTCGCGGTTCTTCCCGCGACAGATGGGGCCGAAAAATATTTCCTGCTGTTCCCACGAACTTTTTGTGATGTAGTTCTGCGCGTAGTTGCGATAAAACTGTGGCGTCTGCACAAAACCCATAAGAGGGTTCGAGAAATACGGCACGGTCTTCTCAAGGAAATCTTCCTTCGGCACGTGATCCGCATCAAACATAGCAATGAGCGGACTCCTTGTACGCCGCAGTGCATTGTTTATATTCCCCGCCTTTGCGCCCCCTGCGACTCGGCGTGTGATGCAGGTGACCCCAAGCCGGCGGGCCAGGTGTTCCATATCCATCCAATTCTCTTTCTTCGCCACATAGCCGTCGTTCAGGATATAGACGTGTGACTCGACGGTACGCATTCGAAGCGCTGCGGTTACCGTCGCTTCCACAACCTCGACCGGCTCGCCTGCCACGGTGATAAATACGTCTACGGGCGCTTGGTACTCCGGATCGATAGGCTCTACGCGCCGCGTGTCTCGCACCATGAAGATAAAGGTAAACACCTGCCACATGTGAAAGATTTCTCCTGCAACGAGCACCCCAAAGAGCACCCGACTCCCCACCGGAAAATAGAACGTCAGCACCATGAAATACACGAGCGCGAGCACGCCCGTCGCCCACAACAAAGATCTCGATTGATTCTCTTCGAGAAACTCTTTACGGATAGCGATATCTTGTGGCATAAGCGTAGTTAAACAGCAGAGTACTGATTATTCAGTGAACGCAGTGCGCGGGAGGCGCGCGCTCAAGTCTGGCAATGCGTTGTTATAGAGTGCGATGCCAAACCAAGCCCAATTGTCGTCATAGTAGGAGAGCGGCACACGCCAGGTGTTAGTCCCCGGGTTATAGAGTGCGAGTAATTTCGTTGTATATATCTCCTCTGCCTCACGCGGCGCCATGTGCATAAAATAGCCGATTGTTGCGCCATACATCGCCGGAGTTTCTACCGGATCGACCACCGAGCCGTCGTGGCCATAGATCGAACCAAGGGCGCCGCTTTCCTGCCACGCTCGCGAGAGGAAGGTGAACTGAGCAAGCGCCTCGGTATCACGCGGATCGTTAAACCATGCCGCGTCGAGCGCAAGGGCAAAAGGCACTCGCATCGCGTCAAACCCGAAATGGGAATCGATACCACTTGCCTGTGCCGCTTCGAGCGCGCCCGTTTGCTTATTGACGCGTAGCCAATTAGGCGGTAGTCCACTGCCGCCTCCCGTGTCGAGCGGAGCCGTCGCACTCATAGCAAGGAGCGTTTGCGAACTTGTCACCAGCGCATCCCAGGGATGGGTCGGATCGACGCGAGCAAAGATCCGGTACGCTGCCGGGTTAAGGTATGACGGATTCACTATTACCGACGGCGAGGACGACTGCTTTTCGAGATCATTGGCCGCGAGGTACGGCGTGCCGCGAATGACGATCACTTCCTTCTCCCAAATATCGTCGATGACCGCACGCGCTGCATCGAGATAGTCTGGGTCTTGCCACCGCGAGAACGCGAACACCAGAGCCAGTGCGATGTTTGTGTCTGCGTCGCTCGCGCTCGTATTCCCCTGCTCCGCATGGAGTATCCCCATCGTCCCATCAGCACGCTGCCCCCACTTCCAGGCAAAGAGTGCGTCGTCAGAGTGCTGAAGGTTCTCTTTCGTCCACTGCCACGCGCCATCAAAGACGGTCTTGTCCCCGATCCACACCGCGCGCAACATCGTATAACTCTGACCTTCTGATGTGGTGATATTGGCTCGAGCCGTATCGACGGTTCTATAACTTCCTTCCTCCACATAGTGATTGAGATACGTGCGCCACGTAGCGTCGAGCACCTGGGTAGGAGAAAAGACCAGCGGAATGGTGCTCTTGGTCGATGACAGATAGAACACCGCAAGTAGTATCACCAGCGCCACACCCACCATCACATAGCCGAACAGGCGTCCCACCATAGTGCTTACACCCTACGGGTCACGAGCGATTCATCTCCTGAAACCACTTGAAACAAACGCCGCACTGCTCTGTTGAGGCTTCCTAAGGAACGTCGTTCAATAAGCAGGACCCCGAGCACAAGAAGGACTACGGCGAGCGATACTAATGCTGACGCTTGCTGCGCCGTAAGGGCTGGCGCCACATTGTAGACGTTAGTCGCTGGAGTGACGAGAAGGGTGAGATTAGGCGTTGGCATAGGGATGAGCGACTCCCGTCGACGGTAACTGCTTTTTAAAGACCCAGAATTTCGAGAGAACGAAGTTGACGCCCAAGGTTACAATGGTTGTAAGCCCGAGTGCGTAGAGATCGTATACACCCATGCGCAAGAAGACGTGCATCATGAGAACGTTTACGCTCATCGAGATCGCTGCAGTCGTGTAGAAGCGTAGGATCTCGCCGGGCGTGAGACGTTTCTCGACCTTGAAGGTCCAGGTACGGTTTAGATATAAGCTTGAAACCGTACCTGCAAAGAAGGAAAGAGATTTTGCAATCGTGAGGTACACCGTAAAGAAGACGATACTGCGCGTAAGTACGAAATACAGCGTTATATCGATTAAGGTATTGATACCTCCTACGGTCATAAACCGAAGCGCCTCTTTTTGAGAAACACTGCCCAGATCCCCTCGGTACAACTGCACCATTTCTTTAAAGGCCCGCCCAATGACTCTCAAGCTTGCGCCAGTGGCGGAGCCTGCGATCCGAGGCAAATGTGACACAGGGACCTGTTTTACCGGTACATTGTTACGCATCAAACGGATGAGCATTTCTGCACTAATCATTGCCCCACTTGAGCGAAGCTGAATATTTTGAATGTCTTCTCGTTTAAATAACTTGAACGCGCAGTCGATATCGCGCACCTTAAGACCGAAGAGCGCGCGGTTTAAGACGTTCCACCCCCACGCATTAAGCAACCGCATCAAAGGATCTCGACGAGGTGCGCGGTACCCGATCACTGCGGCATGCTCGCGCAAATGTACTAACAGATTCTGCAACTCTTTGATATCAAATTGCAGATCAGCGTCAGTGAAAAAGACGTAGTCCATACGCGCGGCACGTAAACCTGTCTTGAGCGCCTCGCCGTATCCCTTGTTGTGCGGATGGTTAATGAGCTGAACCCGAGGGCTCGTCTGCGCAAGAGCCTTTACGATCTCCGCTGAGTTATCATGACTGCCGTCATTAACCACGATAATTTCATAATCGTGAAGATACGGGGACGACTCTACCACTGATACAGTACGAGTAATTGTTTTAGCAATATTCTCTGCTTCATTAAACATGGGAAAGAAGATGCTCAAGCTGATCGTTTTAGTCATAGGTAGAAAAAGGAGGCGATCGCGCACCAAGAAATCTTACGGATAGAGTGCGCGCGATCGATATGCTGACAATACGCGCGCATCACTTAAGTTTTGGTGAATCAACAAATCTTCATCCACATTCCACGACCGGTGCGCGAAACTCAAGCCATGCCTGAGCAGGACACTTTTAAGACTCGTGACCTCATCGTCCTCGCCGCCGCAGCGGTTCTGGTCGTAACCGCGGTACTCCTACGTATTTCCTGGTACCAGATCGTTACGAGCGACTACACCTATTTCACCCGACTCTGGTTCGAAGCTCTGCAGAACAACTCTGGCCTAACTGCGTTTGCGTATCCATTCTCTAACTACGCGCCTTCCTACCTCTACGCGATAAAGGTGCTCACCGTGATCCCCGTATCGAGCCTCTACAGTCTGAAGACGCTTTCGGTGGTAGGCGATATTCTGCTAGCGATCGTCGCAACAAAAATCTTGTTACGGAGTAGTTTCCGTCGTGCCGGCGCCATGCAAACGCCCATGCTCTTTGCGCTCTTCTTCGCGATTCCTACAGTTATGATAAACAGTGCACTTTGGGGCCAGTCTGACGTACTCTATACTCTGCCGCTGCTCCTCTCGCTCTACTTCTTACTTGAAGATCGCCCGTTTCCCACAGCGCTCTGGTTTGGTGTCGCCTTCGCCGTTAAACTCCAGGCCATTTTCTTTCTTCCTGTACTCGTGGGGTATCTGCTTCAGAAACGCACCACCACCCCTTACCTCCTCATTCCGCCGGTCATGTTTATCCTGTCCTTGGTGCCCGCCCTCCTCGGCGGTGGCAGTCTCCCGTACTGGCTTCTTATTTATTTTCACGAGGCACAGGAATATCCGTACTTAACACTCTCAGCGCCAAATTTCTATGCGTTTATTGAAAAACTGCCCTTCTCGACTGACCTTCTGACTTTCTTCTTTTGGCTCGGAATCGCGCTCGCCTTTGCCGTGTCACTCTGGATCATGTTGTACATGCGCCGCACGCGACCGTTCGCGACCCGCACGGTTCTCGCACTCTCCCTCACGTCGGTGCTCTTTATCCCCTATCTTCTGCCTCGCATGCACGAAAGATACTTCTACGTGGCCGACGTAGTTTCGGTTATCTACGCGCTAGTCGAGCCTCGGCGCTGGCTCTTGCCCTTCCTAGTGATCGGGGCGTCCCTCCTTTCATACCTTCCGTACCTTTCCGGTCAAGTTCCCTCGTTAAGTGCCGTCCAGCTCGACCTCCGTTTCCCTGCGGTCCTGATGACCACAGCAGCGCTTATCCTGCTCATCGACTGGCTCCAGGGAGCACGGCCCCTCACCTCAAACTCATGATTTCTTCATGGAGAAGTCGTATAGTACTAAGATAATCCGTGGATACTCCAACCCCTCCAACAACCTCGTTTAAAGATGCCGGCGTTCTGGTGGGTTTATTTTTTCTCTATGCAGCAGCGGGCCGCATCGGACTCTCGATCTATGAACTTAATCCTTTTGCGACATTTGTCTGGGCACCTTCGGGAATCGCTCTTGCCGGTCTCCTGATCTATGGATATGGGGTCTGGCCGGCTATCGCTATCGGCGCCTTCGTGCTCAATCTCTCAATTGGCGTGCCTCTCGTCGCCGCCATCCTTATCTCCTGCGGGAATACGGTCGGACCTCTCACCGCTGCATTTCTTATCAAAGAATTTGCGCATTATAAGCCCCGCCAGTTTTCTCTCCGAGACAGCTTCAGCATCGTGCTCGGCGCATTACTCCTCCCACTGATAACTGCCAGCATCGGCACCGCCACGCTGTGGCTTACGGGAGCGCCTTTTTCTATAACATACACGGATCTCTGGCAGATGTGGCTTCTCGGCGATGCTGTTGGCGTCATCATATTTACTCCACTCATCTTAAAGTGGTGGAATCACGGAGTCTACGAACGCACAACACCTGAAAAGCTCGAGATCGCGCTCGTGGCAGTCATCATCGTCATAACCTCATATTATGTCTTTTGGTCGCCGCAGCTATTTTACGCATACTATCTTTTCATTCCGTTAACCTGGGCTGCCTTACGTACCGGCCCGCGGGGCACCACTCTTTCAATGCTCATCATTCTGATCGTCGGCACGTGGGGTACCTCTCTCGGACAAGGTACATTTGGCGGCGCGCAAGGACTCTTTCAGATGGAGGTCTTTGTAGCCATAACCGCAGGCATCTTTCTGATCATCGCGGCCATTGTCGAGGAGCGGCGAAATATTTTACAAGAAGTTGAAAATCACGTCGGGCAGCTCGAGATCGCCCTTGCCCAGATACGTTCTGAAGATGAGGCCAAAAAGAACTTTTTAGCCGTACTCGCTCACGAACTCCGTAACCCTTTGGCTACCATCATAAGCTCGATCGAGCTCATTCACCTAGAGTACCCGTCCGTACCGAGCAGCTTGCGACGCTCCCTCGAGACGATCGCCGAGCGCTCGAGTGCGATGGTGTACCTTCTTGACGATCTCCTTGATATCTCTCGTGTCTCGCATCATAAACTCAAGCTAAACAAAGAATTGGTGCGTGTCGATTCTTTCATTGACCGGCTTTTGCCGACCATACAGCACACCATGCATCAATTCGGTCACACCTTCTCAGTGACCACGCCTAACCAGGAGCTCTTCGTCGAAGCTGATCCTTTGCGGTTCGAACAGATCCTCACCAACCTCTTAAGCAACGCCGCTAAGTACACCCACCCGCACGGGTCAGTTGAATTAATGGTTCGCAAGGAGAGCAATCAGTGCGTCATCGCTGTGCGCGACAGTGGCGTTGGGATCCCGCGCAATATGCTCTCGCGCATCTTCGAACCTTTTTTTCAAGCACGTTCTGAACTTTCTGCGAACCAAGGCCTCGGCGTGGGGCTCGCTTTGACCCGAGAGCTCGTCGAGCTCCACGGCGGCACCATCGAGGTCAAAAGCGCTGGTTCAGGACGCGGATCCGAATTCACCGTCCGACTACCTCTGGCAAAAAATAAACGCATCCTCCCCAGCGTCACCGCTCCCACGCGCCGCCCTGCCACGCGAGAACCAAAGTCACCGGAACGCCGGCAGACCTTACGCCACTCGCTGAAGATACTCGTGGTTGATGACAACGAGTCGGCTACGCGAGCACTCACCCGCCTCTTAGAGCTGCGCGGCCACACAGCTCGACCTGCCTACGACGGCACCGAGGCGCTCGGGGCAGCCGACAAGTTCGCACCTGATGTGATCTTTCTGGATATTGGCCTACCCGACACTGACGGCTACGAAGTTGCCCGCATTCTGCAGGAACATGATCGGCCTTACTATCTCATCGCGCTTACCGGCTATGGTCAGGCTGAGGACAAGGCTCGCGCACAAGACGCAGGCTTCGACGCCCATCTGACCAAGCCAGCAAGCCTCGCCGCCATTGAGGCGATACTCGAGGACGTTCCCGCGGCCCTCAACGCCAAACGCAAGGCCGCACGCTCTCGCTAGACGCGCAGCCGATACCCGACCCCGCGTACCGTTTCAAGAACGCTTGGCTCTCTGCCCTCATCAAGCTTACGTCGTAAGTTTTTAATATGGACATCCACCACATTACTAAAAGATTCGTAGTTAAAGTCCCACAGGTGCGCGATCAGATCTTCTCGATTAACCACCTCGCCCGGATGCCGCATAAAATATTCCAGCAAGCCGAACTCCTTCAGGGTTAGCTTCAGCTGTTTTCCTCCTCGACTCGCCACATGCTTCCCTGGATCAAGATCGATATCGCCGGCACGCAGCACGGTACCGAGAACGTGCGCAGGACGGCGCAGGATCGCACGGATACGCGCCGTAAGCTCTTCAAACGAGAAGGGTTTAACAAGGTAATCATCCGCACCGGCCAAAAGTAGATTCACCTTCTGTTCCTCTTCTCCTCGGGCGGTGAGGATCAGTATCGGTATCGTGATCCCGTCAGCCCGCACCCGCTTACAGATCTCAAGTCCGTCCATCGAAGGCAGCATGAGGTCGAGTACCACGAGGTCATATTCGCTGCGATGCAACGAGATGCGCGTATACGCCTTAGCCCCGTCGTGTATCGTATCGACAGCAAATCCCTCGTGACGCAGACCTTCTGCGAGCACCGCGGCGAGCTTCTCTTCATCTTCAACAAGTAGTAGTCGCATAGGAGAATGATACTCCTAGCTATACCCTACACTAGGTGAACGAGAGATTAACGACCGTGTTACTTTTTAACGTAACACGGTGATGCCACCATCTTCAGCGAGCGCAATCAGGGTCGAAGCTTGGCCAGCCTTTACTCCACCATCCTTATAGAAATCTACCGTGTCCCCGAAGTAGGCGAGAGCCTCTTCTGCGGTCGTCGCGGGCGGGAGCCCTTCTGGATTGGCACTTGGCGCGATAAGCGGGCTGCTCTCGTGCAGGAACGCACGAAGCGACTCATTGGCCGGGAGACGCAGCGCAAGTGTGTGCGTACCGCCGTGGAGCCACTCCGGCACATCGCCGCCACACGCGAGCACGACGCTCACGGGCCCGGGCCACTGTTGGTCGAGTACCGTAGCCTGCGCTTCTGTCAGAGCAATCCCAAAACGGGCGAGTTCGTCGCGAGAAGCGATCAGTATGATACAGGGCTTCGAGAGCGAACGATGTTTGAGCGCATACACGCGCCGAACCGCCGCCTCGTGCTCGATCGAGGCAACAAGTCCATACAGCGTATCGGTCGGCAACACTCCGACTCCACCCTTTTTCAACGTTTCTGCTTCGCGCATCACCAGTTTTTACTTGGTGGTCTCACCTACCGGCTGCCCACAGTGCTTACACCGCTTCGCCTTAAAGGGTATGTCGCTCACACACTCCGGGCACTGTTTGGTCGTTGGCTCGCCTGGTTGGTCTCTGCGCGAACGCGCGATGAGTAGGTTCATCGGCTTCACTACAAAGAAGAAGATCGTCGCAGCGACGATGGTAAACGAGATGAGCGCGTTCAGTGCCTTACCGTAAGTAATAGCACTCCCGTTCAGTGAGAACGAAAGTCCTGAGAAATCGGGTACCCTAGCGACCGCAGCGATAAGAGGCGTGAGCACATCACCCACGAGCGTATTCACCACCACATTAAAGGCCGCGCCGATCACGACGCCGACCGCGAGATCTACAACATTCCCGCGGAGCAAAAACTGTTTAAATTCATTCAACATAACTCTAGTATAGCGCAAAAGTGGATATCCTTGTTGCCGTCCTAGAGAGGAGTACACTATAGAAGGAGGATCCCGCTCGCTGAAATCTGAAGCGCACGCAAGCGCGTAAGGGGGTAACGATGAATCTGCTCGAAAAGAAAGGGCGTTGGACGGACGATCAGATCCTCCTCGCTCGCGAACTCTCTCTTCTTCTCAAGCCGGCTCTGGTGCTCACCGCACTAGGAGTCGGGCTCTACGTCTTCATCCGCTGAGCCGCACAGGGACAAGGTGTCCCTCGGAGGTCCCATGTTTGGTTTCAATGCTCTTGCCGACGCGATCTCATGGGTACTTACGCCCGCCTGGTCCTTCTTCAAGTCGGACGACTCGAAGAGGCCGGATGTCGCGCAGACCTTTGCAGCCGAGATCCATGGGCGGACTCTGCTCGCCTTCCAGTTGCCCGGCGCGGAGCCGTTCGACTAGCGAGTCGAACGCCCATAAACGAAAAGCCCGCGGACATGCGTCCGCGGGCTTTAACGTTAGACTGCTGCGTCTATCTAATCGTCATCTTCCTCGTCTTCGTCATCGTCGTCGCTGTCATCAGATGGATCGTCATCATCGTCGCTGTCGTCGGATGAGTCGTCGTTATCGTTCTTTCCGCTATTCCAGCTGCCCTTGCCGCTGTTGTCGAGGCGCATCCGCTCGCCCTGCTCGCCGTCGAGACCCTTACCGCAGGCGCGCATCAGGAACGCGCGCGTAAGCGGACCAACGTATCCCGTGGTGGTCGAGGCAATACCATGCTTCTCTTGGTAGCGCGCCATAGCACGCATCGTGATCGGTCCGAAGAAGCCTGTTGACGCTGCGGTGAAGTTCTCAAAATCGTCCTCTCGGAGAAGATCCTGGAGCTTTTTCACGTCATCGCCCGTGGCACCGATGGTGAGGTTTCGTCTGAGTTCAATACAAGCAGCCTTGGCTGCTGCTCCTGGCCGGAGCGCAGCTGGCGTGGTGCTCGCTACGCCACGGCCATCGACACGGATGATGTTTTCAACCTTGGTGATCGTGCTGGACGCTACACCGAAGGACTTCAAGAGACTCTGAAGCGCGGCGCGTTGTGTCGCGCTGAGCTCCGCAGCCTGAGTAAGTGCCGGGGCGATCATCGAGATCGCGAGCGCGGCGCTCACCACAGCCTTTCTAGAAAAATGCATATTTATTGGTGTTGTTAAGAATAACTCCCCTGCCTATGTAGTATATACCTAGACGCCCGACTGCCAGGTGCGGATAGCGTCAGAAGAGTGGATAAAATTTAGGATGTTGAGCGCAAGGTTATCGTGGATGCTGTACCCGACCCACACCTCGAACAAGAGCGCGATCGCCACCGTCGCTTTCGCCGGCAGTCGCGCCGCCAAGATAAATCCTAGAATCATGGCGAGACTGTCAGAAATCGAGTTCAACACACTGTCGCCGCTGTAGCCTGCGGCAAGCGCTTGCTGCCGATAGAGGTTTATCACATACGGCGTATTCTCGGCGATCTCCCACGCAACTTCGATCCCGAGCGCAAGCACCAGCCGCTCAAAGACTGAGAACCGCGGGAAGAAATACCACAGACCTAGGTAAAAGAGGAATCCGTGGATGACATGGGAGAAGGTGTACCAGTCGGTAAGGTGCTGAGAGTTGCCAAATGATTGAACAACGCCTTCCCAGAACTTGATATACCCACAGGCGCAGATCGCCGGCTGACCAAAGGCGAGAAGCACGAGCGCCTGAAGCGCGAGCAGCGCAAGAGCCGCGATCACACAGACACGAACGGTGTATCCCATCCCCACAGTGTACTCTGAAAAATATTGTTTTCTCAGTCGAGTGTGATAAAACAAATGACAGGCGAAGGACATTCGACAACAACGGGACAGAGGAGGTCAGGGACGAATGAACACTCGACAGTCGGTTAACGAGCTCGGGAACGTGCTCGCGTGGATCAACGAATTCGCCATCACCACCGGTCGACCTGGATTCAATCGCGCGGAGGGACGCTACGTGCTGCGCGCATACGACGCGCTTTACCGCGCCTATCCGAAGAACAACGATCGGTTCCACCCCGGCGGGATCCCCAAGCTCGAGAGCATCTACGGCGAAGCCGATCGGCTGAGAAAGGAGGCTGCCGCTTCCGTCGCAGCGCCCGAGACTGCACCCGCGGTCGCCTAAGACCCTCTCACAAGGAGGCGATAAGGCCGCCCACTACCCGGTGGGCGGCCTTTTGTTATACTTGGGCGATGCATACAGAAACCCCCAAATTAATCTGGACCATAGAGAAGATCCTTATCGCGATAACGGTCCTGATCCTCGTGGCCGTGGCGGGTCTTGGCGCCTACGGCTACCTACGCTTGACCGAGCTCTCGGCACAGGTAAATGAACTCAACTTCCGTCTCGCGTCGACCACCGACCAGTTCGCGGTACAGATCGATAACGCTACCACCTCGCTCGCCGATCAGATCAAGCTAGCCCAGCAGAAGGTCCAGAGCCAGGTCGGTACGATCACCGGCACCGTCTCGACCCTCGAGAAACTTTCTCAGACTGATCGCGAGCTCCTCGCCAAATATTCAAAAGTCTTTTTCTTAAGTGATAACTACGCACCCGCGCGCCTCGCTGAGGTTCCGAGCGAATACCGCTATAACGAGAAGATTTCGATGCAGGTGATACCCGAGGTCCTCCCCTATCTTAAAAAAATGATCGAGCAGGCTAAGGATGATGGCATCGAACTCTACGTCCAGAGCGCGTACCGATCCTTCACCGAACAGAGTGTCATCAAGGGTTCGTATACGGTTACCTACGGCGCTGGCACCGCGAACACCTTCTCGGCTGACCAAGGCTATTCTGAGCATCAACTCGGTACCACCATCGACCTGATCACTACGGGAACGAGGGGTAAGCTCGAGGGCTTTGATAAAACGCCGGCATTCGCCTGGGTACAGGCAAATGCCCACAAGTACGGCTTCGTGCTCTCGTATCCAAAAAATAATGGCTACTATGTCTACGAGCCATGGCACTGGCGCTTCGTCGGCGTGAAGCTCGCCACCTATCTCCACGAGGAGGAAAAGTATTTCTATGAACTCGATCAGCGTACGATCGATACCTATCTCGTCTCTGTCTTTGACTAGAGTTACACACAGAGGGGTATTGCCACCGGCTATTGGGGTGCTAGTGTAGCCGCCAGACCCCTCGCTACGCGCTGCAGATGGCTGCAGGGTGCCGAGGAAAACCCGGGAGGCAGAAGAATGCGCGATTTCAGTAAGAGGAACTGGCCGCAGGACATCCTGCTCACGCTCGCAGCAACGGCCCTCGTGATCCGCGGTGTCTTCGCGATCGAGAATGCGGTCGACTCGCTCACGCAGCCGCAGATCGCAGCCACGAAGGCGACTGAGGCCGAAGACCCCCTCGAGGCGCTCCGTCACGATCCGACGACTGCGGGAGCATTCGTGCCGATCGCGGCGTCCGCGAGCACTCCGCCCTCGACGGCTACCGCCGAGTCGAAGGAGCTCTGGCGCTCCAACGACGAGCTCGCTGTCGACACGATCGCCTGGGGCGATAGTCCGCTGACGAGGATCCACCGCCACTGACCAACTCCACCCGACCAAGAAGCCCCACGCGACACTGTCGCGCGGGGCTTCTTTCTTACCCACCACTCTTCTCAACATGGGGGTTTCACCCCCAAGTTACTCGATCTCCTCAAGAAGGAGGCGTTCAAGATCTCGAGTCTCCTCTTTACGCTGCTGGATATCTTCTAACGCTGCGAGTGCGAACCGCAAGTATTCCTTTTGATTCTTAAACTGGTCAAGGATCACCCGCGGATCGCAAAGTGATGTTCGCTTTCCTGATTCATATTGTTCCCAACTCGACGCACTTACTCTCTCCTTAGCTGCTGGTTTGGGGGTTTCACCCCCAAGTTGGTGCACCCGGTCATTTAGATTTACGTAGGCGCTCACGTGAAGAAGATACTCATTGGTATCAACGTGACGCGCCTTAAACACGCCTTGGAATAAAGCTCCCGTCCTTTTGTGACGATTGTTAAAGTAAGTCGTATATCCGCCGTTGAGCCGCTTCATAAACTCACTTACACCGCCCTCTCCCACCTGTTCAAGGAGCAGATGATAGTGGTTAGGATTCAAGCAGTAGGCAACTATCCGTACTAGTGGCTTCTCCTTCTTTTTCCTGCCATCAGCGTCGCCGTCGAAAGACCGCTCATATAGGCTACCGATAGGATCTGCCGTATTGAACTCGGTCATGCATTCTAGAAACCGGAGGATGTCTAACCGATCGGAATATGTGATTCGCTTATCAACGCCGCGGTTGTAAACATGATAGAACTCGCCAACAGCAAATTCGAATTTACGATTTCCCATGCCAAGACTTTAGCACTCACTTGGGGGTTTCACCGCCAAGCGAGTGGATAAATGGCCACGCAGCGAAGCTGGTAGGATTCTCTTTTACTTAGGTGGGGCAGCTGCCGCAGGAACCTCTTTGACCACCGGGAATTCTGCCGTGAAGGTCGAGCCCTTCCCTTCGCCCTCCGAGTCTGCACGGATCGTGCCGGCGTGTGCCTCGGTGATCTGCTTGGCGATGAAGAGGCCATAACCGGTCGAGTGGGCGTTGACCTTCTGTGAGTTCTCGCCGTGCCCGCCTTCGGTGAAGAGGCGCTTCTTGTCGGCCTCGGTGATACCCACGCCCGAGTCTTTGACCGCGAAGACGATTCTGTTCGCCTTACGGCTAAGCGAGACTTCTACCTTCCCGCTCGGGGTGTAGTTGATCGCGTTCTCGATCAGGTTACGCAAGACGTGGTCATTGATCTGGGGCCCGTCGCCCACGGTCTTATAGTCGCCTTCGCCGACGTTCAGCACGAGACTGAGCGATTTCTGAGTAGCCATAGACTTAGCCCTCTCGACCGCAGCGGTGACCAACTCCTTCATATCAAATGGCTTCTTCTCATAGGCCACTGTGCCCTTCTTAAGGTTCGACGCTTTTAGGATCGTGGCCACTGAGTCGGCGCCGTTACGCGAGGACGCGAGCGCCTGCTCGACCAAGGGCTTCGCCGTGTCCGGAATAGTACCGAAATCGCCGTCTAAGAGCGCAGCAAATGCGCCCGAGTCTTTGGTCAAGAAGCCTTTAACCTCATGCCCGATGAAGTGAATCAGCGTCTCCTGTCTGCCATTGGTCTCATCGAGAGTCTGCGCGAGTTTTTCAATCTCTTCTCTATGCAAGATTTCCAATTTTACACTTCGTATAAGGATATATCCAAAACCAGCGGCAATAATAAGCGTAACAGATACTAAGATTCTACTCACGAATGTCTCTACGAAGGCAAATTGTGATCCAACAAGAGCAAGAAGTGCAATCACTAGAGCTTGCGTCCCGAATATCTTGAGGTTAAATGCTTTGTACCGAACGATGAGGTACGCAACGAAAGCTAAAAAGACTGGCATTCCAAATAAGCCATAGATGAGATAGTTGTAGGCATACTCGACGGTAGCGTCCGTCGCCAAATTGCTAACCCAAAAGGTTGCTGAGAAAAAGAATCCCAAGAATAGCAGCACGCCCCCGCCAGCAAGTAAAACCTGACTCCTCGACTCAGTGTTCTTTGCAGCTCGAGCCTGGCTTATGACTAAAATAAGTGTTGCCGCGAGGAAAATTGCCTCCGCATAATATGTAAATATCGTCAGCGATGAATCTTCTAGAGCCTCACACCAGTTGGCATTATAGGCGGTCAGATTCCAACCCAAAAAGGCTACTGTTGCTGTCGGAAGCATTATCAGCACCGCACCTAGCTTTTGCCACATTGGCAAATCTTGTTTCAAGA
The DNA here is from genome assembly GCA_964607655.1 of uncultured Candidatus Saccharibacteria bacterium. Taxonomy (GTDB): domain Bacteria; phylum Patescibacteriota; class Minisyncoccia; order Phycocordibacterales; family Phycocordibacteraceae; genus C7867-001. The sequence goes on from CAZSKX010000001.1 coordinate 353,154, forward strand.
GAAATGAATATAAAAAATAATAAGAGAAGAAGAACATTGCGACAGCAACAAAATCGAGCAGCGACCAAGAGAACATCATGTTCGATGTCCCAAGGAAAGAAAACCACGCACTTAAATCAAATAGACTCCACAACGTAAATGTCATGCACACAAGAAAGAAAAGTAGTCCTGTGAGCGAGCGGGACTTATACAACACGAACGCTCCAAACGACAAGGCAATTAATGCTGTAGGCACATGCGAATACAAGAGCAATCCCATCGGGATCTGATTCACAAGGTAATCGAAACAATATTGAACGTGAATAAACTGCGTCATCATATCTCAACAAGAGGCCCGTTACAGGTCTCTCCTGCCGATAAAGATTCTAGTGAACAATATTCAATTTCGCATTTCGAGCCCTGGTCAGAAGCACAGTAAAATTCTGACTCACACGAATGCTCAATAAGGCAGTGGGGGAGAACACTGGCTATCCCGCGCACCTTCTTATAATCTCGAGGCTGGTTAGACGGGTCGGCAAGATCCGCTTCAGAAACAAAGCAGCTTTGCGTTGCGGGCTCACAGTCGGCAAACACCTCCACCACAAAATCTTGCGTTATAAAATAGTGATAGTATCTACTTCCAGCAATCACCAAGGCAGCAAAAATAAATACCCAAACGGATGCGGTGCTTAGACTGCCTTTGTTCTCATTCATATAGCGAATATCATCCAGCTTGGCGGATACCCTTCAGTCTACTATATGCAATTGCTGGGATATGCTTTATCCACTCGCTAGATTAATTACTGAATATCAGAGTTACTCGCTCTCAGAGCTTCGTAATGAAACTGAGTATTTCTTAAGAAAATGATCTGGCACATACGCCATCTTTGATTTACGTAAACTCTCGATTCCCAAGTCTTGCTCATAGTTTAGATATCTATGACTACGAGAATTTAGGTCCTTTGCAACCTCACTACGCAAAAGTGCGTGGACGCCATGGTAATCAATGTCGACCTTCTCGAACAATGCATTTGCGTTACCATTCGGAAGCATAATCGTAGAACAATATGCAATAAGCTTATCGTCCAATCTAATGCCAACGGCAGTGTACTTAAATTGACTGGCGCCGCTCAGGAATCGGTGATGTGCGGCATTCTCGTTAGGAATTGAGTAACCTTTGTGTTGTTCCCATCTGTGACACAAATCGAGGACCTGAGCGCGGTCACCAGCCTGACTTAAATCAAGATGAACCGCTTCGTAGTGTGGATATAGCTTCAAGAAACCATTCAGAAAATTCCTACGTGCCTTCAGCTTTCCGCCAGCGAGAGTAACGTGACTTTCAATGTCGTACATATAATCAAAGTGCTCTCTGGACTCGTAGATAGCAAACACGTCACCACTAAGCCCTTCGATTGAAACATGCGGCACTAGACCAAGCGCGGAACCGTAACCTCTCAGGCTAGATAACGAAAGAAGCTGTTCGCACGTTTCGTTTACCCTACTTGTGCCAAGAAAGGAATAGAAGGGGCTGCCCATGACGTAGTCTGTAAACTTCACAACCAGATTGTCGTTCAGCCAGCAAACCTCGACCTCCTCCTTTACGTCCCAGGACCACAAACTTACGAACTCAAAGTCGGAATATGGAGGAAACTTTTCTGTGTGTAGTTCTATTTCCTTCTTATCTGAAAGTTCCAACTTTTTGAAGTTTGGGTAAGTGGGTATCATGCGGAAATAGAGGAGGAAATCAAACCAGGTTGTACTTGGGATACTCTAGCCCACGCTTAAGGAAATTGAGCTCAACTTCTTGTAAGTCAAATTTAGACTTAAAGAAGTCACCCACTACCGTCTGATCTAAACCATTTCGGCAAGTGTACACATCCGCTGATAGGAACCGGCGCTTCGGGAAAGTGTGAATGCTTATGTGACTTTCGGCTATGATAACAAAACCGCTCCAGCCACCAGGGTCTTTGATCCCATTATCTGAGGCTTCCACGACGACTGGGTCGATGAGCGCGTGCATGCCGAGATCCTCAACGAGCTGTGTGATAGCGCCCATAACTACTTCTCGATCGCTTAATAGCTTCTCGTCACCCCCATAACCATCTATTGTGACGTGTTCCCCGAAGTGCTGCCCCATTAGTATCCGAGTTTACCAAAAAGATCAGACTTCTGCCACCTCTTACTCCACAGGCCCTTGCTTGCGTACGTGGTACCATCAGATCAAATGTCGTGGTTTTTTATAGCTCTCGTCGGGCCTGTTCTATACGCCCTGATAAATCACACTGACAAGTATCTCATATCCCGCTACCTGAAGGGGGGCGCCGTTGGCGCAATGATAATCTTCTCGGCCCTTTTTAACATCATCGCCGTTCCAATTATTCTGGCAATCCATCCCGACGTGCTCTCGATAGGCCTATACAGCGCAGTAATCCTGACACTCAACGGGATGCTCATCGTTCTAAACGTCCTCTGCTACTTCTACGCTCTGCATAAGGATGAGGCTTCCTACGTCGTCCCCTTCTACCAGACTATTCCAATTTTCGGCTTCTTCCTTGGTTACTTCATCCTTGGCGAGACGATCTCCACCACGCAGGCCTGGGGAGCGTTAACCGTAATCCTTGGGGCTGCGGTCCTGTCGTTTGAATTCGAAGAGCGGATACGGTTTAAGCACGAGGTCGTGTTGCTGATGCTCACCGCCTCGGTTCTCTATGCACTCAACGGCGCCGTCTTTAAGTTGATTGCCCTCGAGGGCGGCTTCTGGGCCTCGCTATTTTGGGCCCAAGTTGGCCAAGTATTGATTGGTCTAATGTTCCTACTTTTCATTAGTTCATATCGAAGGCAGTTTCTAGCAATGCTTACGGAGAATAAGCTTCCGGTCTTGGGTCTCAATACACTCAGCGAAACTATGTTTGTAGTCGCAGAAGCGGCGATGGCCTATGCGACACTGTTGGCACCCCTGGTTCTCGTACAACTCGTGAACTCGTTTCAACCATTGTTTGTCTTCCTTATCGGCATCTTTCTTGCGGTATTTTTCCCCAGCATCAGCCAAGAGTCGATCGCACGGAGACATCTTTTCCAAAAGGGCGTTGGTGTTGCTGCGATCATCGTCGGAACATACTTTATTGGCACACTCCCCTAGCGCACGAAAATCGAGCTCGTGATCCAAGCCGCCCTCTACCTCTGGCACCTGGTGTTCTAGATACCGGCTTTAAATTGTTCCTTGATTTCCAGTGCTCGCTCCATCAGCCGATCACCGATCTCGCCCCAGTCGAAATATTTTTTATAGTCGGCTGGGTCGATCAGCTTGATCTCGGTGATTTCTTCCTCAAAACTTGGCACAAACGGGCCGTCCGGTTCGACGAGACAGACGCTCCTTGTCTGACGGATCACTCGATCTGGCTCGTAGATATCTTGGTAGCCAATAAGCGCCTGGCGTAAAACCCGCATGTTGGTTTCTTCCTTCACTTCACGCGCCACTGCTTCCTCGTAGCTCTCGCCCAGCTCGATCCTGCCTCCCGGCGGCATCCACCCCGAGAGTGGGTGCTTCACCAGCACCAGCTGATCATTACAAAAACAAAAGGCGTGTACGCCCTGGAGCACCACCCGATCAACGCCTTCAAGGGGATCCCCTTCCACGTAGTGGATCTTCAGCACCTGCCCTGCTCGATTAACTAGTGTGGAACTGAGCTGCATATGGTCCTGAATATACCATTCATCCATCTTGACAGGAATCTGAAAAAATATATCCTTTTATCCAGAGTTTCGTTCTCTAACAACTACAACATCCATGACCTCGGTCCCGCGTCATTGCGGGATTGGGCCGAGGTCGCCGAAAGGCAGGATGGTCTCTGCGTAAGTGGAGATCCGGCTTCCCCCGTAACCATGGGATAACCAGTGTCTGCCGCAAGGCGTATGAGCTGGTAAGCGCTGCGGCTTCTGCTGCAGCATAAACTGGGTGGCACCACGTGGAATCTCTAAGAATCCCCGTCCCTTTGTAGGTCGATCTTCGACGTACAGAGAGACGGGGATTTTTGCGTTCACGCGCTGTCCCCGGCAAGCATCATGAGGCGCTTGTACTGTTCTTTGACTGACGAACATAGGAGTTCGATCATGCAATACATAACGTTCCTGAATCAATTCAACTACAACCCGGCACTAGCCGGCTACGTGGGGGTGGAGCGTGAATGCTTTATCACCGACGACAACCGATCGGTCGTGCCCAAGGCGAAGGCCGTCCTTACTGCCCTCGACAAGGGCATTCAGCTGAGGCCGTGGCACCCGCACTGGGCGATGCAGATCGGTGCGTTTGTGAAGAATCGCAACGGTGCCTTCGGTTACGAACTGTCTGCCTGCCAGATCGAGACGCGCGTCGGGCCCTGTGAGCTTGGCGAGCTTCCGCAGAGTCTCGAATCGCGTCAACGAGACCTCGATGCGACTCTGGCTCACTTCGGCCTCTCCGCCCTTCACACGGAGGTCGGTCCCGAGGACATGCCGCTCGACGTGTACCCCGACCCTACGGGCCGCTACCAGGAGATCGTCAAGGCCTTGCCGATCGAGGTGCTGAGAGCGGCCTGCCGCGTCACCGCGACGCATGTGCACGTCGGGATGCCTGATCACGAGACGGCCCTCCGCGTCTACAACCACGTGATCGGGTACTACGGCGAGCTCTGCGAGCTCGGGAACGGATCCTTCGGAGAACGTCTGGCGATCTATCGCAAGATGGCGACCGACTACTACCCGCAGCCCTACGCGTCTTGGGAGGCGTACTACGAGTCAGCGCTCGAGAAAGGCTTCGCCGAGGATCCGCGCAAGTGCTGGACCCTGATCAGGATCTCGAAGCACGGCACGATCGAGTTCCGAATGTTCGGGGCGACGCCCGACCGCAACCGCATCGTCGCCTGGGCCAAGCGCTGTCACGCCATCTGCATGGAGACCATGTTGGCAAAGGCCGCCTGACCCACTAGCGTGCGGAGCTTACCACTCCGCACGCTTTTCTTATAGAATTAACCTTACCTCATCATGAATTACTACTTTGCTTACGGCTCAAACATGGATGCCGACCAGATGCGCGAGCGATGCCCGGACTCCGAGTTAGTGGGCGTGGCCACTCTCAAAAACTATACGCTTGGCTTCACTATCTATTCGCCCACACGAGAATGTGGCTGCGCGGACATTGTCGCGAGCGAGGGCGGCAATGTGTACGGGCTACTCTACTCAGTCTCAGATGCGGATCTTGAAGCTCTCGATCGCTTCGAAGGACATCCTGTCCACTACAGGAGAATTACGGTCACCGTCGAGACCTCTGACGGCCCCGTAACCGCCGAGAGCTATGAGGTCGTGGATAAAAAATCAGACTTGCCTCCGTCTGAGCACTATCTCGATCTTCTAGTCGGTGCGGCGACACGCCACGGCTTTCCAGACGAGTATCAGGCGATGCTGCTTCAAACTCGAAAACTCTGACCGACTTTTTCCACCGTATCAAGACTAATCAAGCTCAACCGTTGTTAGACTTAAGGCACCATGCATGGGGCATGGTTTGCTCTTTTCCTAACCACCAGGAGGTGTTCTCGTGCGATATCTGTATGCTGTGTTCACGGCCTGTTCGATCGCACTGTGGGCGGGGCCTGCGCCCGCGCTCACGGTGCATTACCAACCCACGCCAGCGACTGAAAGCTTCGTCGACCAGTTCTACCCGCCGGCTACTGCGCCGAGCGAGAATCTCCAGGCGTCCCACGTCTGGGAAGGCTGGCTGAGCAGTAGGTCCAACAAGACGTTCCAGCGCAACGACGCGCTCGTCATCGGCGGACGCAAGGGCGATCAGTATCGAGCGTTCGTTATGTTCGATCCGGCGGGCCTGCCCCTCGAGGTCGAAGCGGCGGAGCTCGGGCTGAGGTCGTACGTCTCGCACGGCATCTCAACCGTCGACTTCGCCGCCTGCCTGCTCACGACCCCGTGGATCCCCGGCTTCAGCTGGAGGAACCAGCCGAAGTACGGACCGTGTACCAGCTGGTACCCGGCCCCGGTAGCGGGAGCGTGGTCGCAGGTGTCGATCACCGACTGGTACAACGCGTGGCAGAGTAACCCGTCGTCAAACAACGGGATCGTGCTTCTGCCGCGATCGGTGAAAGGTCAGTTCGATACCTTCCGCAGCACGCGGTACAGCGCCTACGGGATCGACCCCGACGCCAATGAGTCACGACCGGTCCTTGCTCTGACCTTCACGCCGCCGGCAGGGATGCCGGACTTCAAGCTGCCTCTCCCACCCGGGTGGTGGAAACTCAGCAACGAGATCGGTGGGTACGAGTGCATGGGCCAGACCCCGTGGCCCGACGAGTTCCACCAGGGCAACAGCTACTTCTCGCTCGACTTCTTGCCGATCGGCATCAAGGAGGACGGCTCACCGTACACGGGAGGCGTCTTGGTACTAGCAGCGGCCAACGGAATAGTCGTCGAGAACAGCCACACCTCGGGTAACGGCCACTTCGTGACGATCAATCACAGCGGTAGCCTAAGCCCAATCGGGGGGTACACGACCAAGTACCTGCATCTGGCGGCCGCGTCGCCACTACCCGTGGGGACCGAGGTCTATCAGGGCGTCCCGCTCGGAGTGATGGGTCGCTCGGGTGACTACAGCACCGGAGTCCACCTGCACTTCGGCGTGTACTACAACGGACACGGCGACTCGACACAGGCGAATCTGACGTACGTCGTCCTCGACGGCTTACTGATGAAGAGCTACCAGACCGAATGCTCCTACGACAGCAACGGGGAACCGGTGGACTGGATCCGCTCGTACCAGTCGACCAACGTCATCGACAATGGAGGTGGAGTCATCATCGAATTTTGATCTTCTTTTCAAGCGGCAGGACTGGACGTCCTGCCGCTTCTTTTTATAATCAAGCCGAGAAACGTCGTGTTATTATCGTCTGATGACTTTGAATCGACTTGAGTGGTTCATTGTGGGCTTGGTGGTATTAATGACAGCAATAGTCTTGCTCTTTTTAAAATCCTTTGAGCGCGATACCCCTTCGAACCCTGTACGCACCACGACACCTGCCACCACGACTCCACGAGGAGTGTCTCCTACTAATCCAATAAACGAACACTCTATACCCGCTAGCGCAACATCCTCGACAACAAGAATCTCCAATTTCAGCTTCTCACTTCCTGCCTATTGGGAAGCCCGTTTCACTGAATTCAGATTCGGAGATCAACTGTTTATTTTTATGCGTGGTGATGACTCATTTCGTATACAGTGCAGTCCCATTGGTCAAGACATCGGAGGAAAGGGTATGGAGTCTGCCTCTGTTTTGAGAAAGCAAAGTCGCCTAATTCAAAGTGGTGATTCTCAATATACTCTCATGCTCAATACAATGACTGCTCCTTTAAATGAACCTTGGTTACAGTTTTATGTCTCTGCTGGGGAAGAACATCCACGATGCAACGGGCAAGGATCAACATCTGTGGAAGTCAGCAGAGCGATGCAGGAAATTTATGAAACTTGGCGAGCTCAGGAATAATGTATAATCTCTAGGTGGACAAAAAGGCATTCTATCGGCGACTCACACGGACGCTCACGTTAGGCGCGTCCATTGCCCTTTTCCTCGTGGTGATGGCCGCCTCCTTCCCGGCCGTGCTCACGATGGACCTGTCGCGCGAAGGCGGCAACGAGACGATCGAACAAGCCCTCTCTCCTTTCCCCGTTACGGTCGATCCGAAGCGTAAGATCATCGCTGAGAACCCTGAAGTGAACCGACTCCTCGAGAGCCCCGACTCACCGCTTCAGGCCTCAGCTCTTTCTGCGGGTAATATTGCCCACACCGTCTTCGTCTGGATCGCGTCAACGATCGCTAATTCTCCCGCATATCAAAGCATCGCCTCTGTCGGCGGTGGCACGGGCACTCGCTTCGTAACAATCACACCCGGCATGCGCCGAGAGCAGGTGGCCGCAGCCTTTGGCTCAGTCCTCGGCTGGACCCCTGCCCAGAAGAAAGCTTTCCTTACTCCGGCACCCGGCCACCTACTCCCGCTCCCTGAAGGTTCGTTTGTCGAGGGCACCTACGCCGTCACGAAGCAGACTACGCCCCTTATGGCTCAGGCTTTTGTAAACGACCGCTTCTCAAAGGAGATTCTTTCTCACTACAGCACCAGCACCGCAGCAGTAGTGCCTCTCGAGCAAGCGCTTATCATAGCCTCAATGATCGAACGCGAGGCAGGCGGCGCAGACGACCGGCGTCTTATCTCAGGAATCATCTGGAACCGCCTCTTCATCGGGATGAAGCTCCAGATCGACGCGACCGTGCAGTACGCGAAAGCGTCCGCGTCACCAGCCTACGGATGGTGGCCACGCATAGTCCCCTCTGCTGACATGGCACGTAAGTCTCCCTACAACACGTATCGAAACGTCGGCCTGCCCCCTGGACCGATCGCGAGCCCCTCAGTCGCTTCAGTGCTCGCAGCACTCAATCCTAAAAATACTTCCTGTATCTTCTATTTCCACGATAGCCGCCAAAACTTCCACTGTTCAGAAACCTACGCCGACCACGTCACCCTCCTTAAGCAGTACTACGGGCGCGGTCGTTAATCGCGCAGATCAGTGTACGGGTAGGCGATCGGCTTACCGCGCAGCAGTGTGTGGATATAGTTCGTCGCGTATTTAAAGCTGGTCCGGAGCATTCCCTCCTTCTGTAACCGACGACCCGAGGTATACATCGGCAACTTGAACGTAAACTTCACCTTGCCTACTTTACTTATCCGTCGCGCCACGTCGGTGTCCTCGCCGTAGAAATCGATGGACGTATCGAAGCCGCCGATCTGATCCATGTGTTTCTTGCGCACTACGAAGTTTCCACCCTGAAGCATCGCTCCCTTGCGCAAGATGTGGTGATTAAAAAGATGGATGAGGTAGCCGATGCCATACCAGAACTTCGTGGCGAGGCGCTGCCAAGGCGGAAGGTCGTAGTAGACGTGTGGACCACTGAGCGCGGCGAGCGCCTCGTCGCGCTCAAACTCGGCAAGCACTCGGTCGAGCCAGAAGTCAGGGAGGATCGTGTCTGCGTCGACATTTGCAATAAGATCTCCGCTCGCGACCATATATCCCGCCTGCCGCGCCATCGGGAGCCCGCGACGCGGCTCGTCGACCACCTGCACCCAGCTATACCCTCGAGCCACTTCGCCCGTACGGTCGACACTCGCGTTATTCACGACAATCACTTCAGTATCATAAGCACCCCTCGAGAGCACTTGCTCGATCGCCTCGAGCGCCCTCGGCAGACGCTTCTCTTCGTTGTGCGCTGGTATCACGATACTGACTTTCATATGCTAAATGGTACTACAAAAAGACACGGGGCGGTCGCGCATAGCGCAACCGCCCCAGAACAATCGCTGACTCAGATGATGCCGAGCCGATAGGCTGTAACGACCCCGAGCAGCGTCTCGAGACCGACCACCTGTCCGATCGATCCCGCATCCCATCGCCAGACATGGCCCGGCGAACTGAACTTCATCACGCTGATCGGGATGAAGAAAGCCAGACACGAGCTCACGATGACGAGCGCGTTTTGCGGGAGCGGCTTGTCGGTCCAGCCAAGGTACACGAGCGCCACGAGCCAAATGCCCAGGGTCATGAAGACACCGTGGATCATGCCGGCTGGTGTGGTCCAGCCGCCATGCGTCATGTGGTCGCCCACGTCAACGCTCATGCGCCGCCACATTTCGATCAGGCAGCCGCTCACGCCGCCAGCGAGCGTCAGGACGGCCGCACTACCGACCGAGAACCAACTGAACCCGTACTGCCCCTGGATCCAGGCGCCGAGCGGGACCAGAGCGAAATCGAGAATGAAACCGCCGTGTCGAGTGGCGGCCCAGTCCTGAGGGCGGTCGCTCAGGGCCACCTGCCGGACGTTCGCGTGCTCGTCGAGACCGGCCGTAGCGTACTGGAGATACAGAAGAAGATACCCGATGCAGAGAAAACTGATGCTCAAATGACACCTCCTTGCGTGCTGTCCGCGTAGCGCGAGCTCCATTGCTCACGCACGTCTGGATTTACTATACGCTATATAAACAGACTGTGTCAAGTTTCGACGATGCTGCAGCGCCAGTGTGGGATACTGTTTGGACATGCCAGAAATGCCTGCGATGTTGGCTCCCCTCTTCGCGCTTCTCGACAGCTCAAAATATGCCTTGATTTTTATCGGCTGCTACGTCGAGGGATCGACCGTGATGATGACCACCGGCCTCCTCTGGCGCGTGGGGACGATGAGCTTCTGGCCAGCGTATCTCACGCTCGTGGTTGCTGACGTGCTCTCTGACATCATGTGGTATTTCGTCGGCCGCTACGGTGCAGGCCCCTTTGTAAACCGCTGGGGCCACTGGTTCGGCGCGACACCCGAGGTAGTCGCGAAGGTAAAGCAGCGTTTTCACCACTACCACACCAATATCCTTATTATCTCTAAGCTCACGATGGGTTTCGGCTTCGCCGTGCCTGTGCTTGCCGTCGCGGGGATGCTCCAGGTGCCCCTCAAGCGCTTCGTGCTTATCAACACGCTCGGGAGCTTCGTGTGGGTACTCGCCAACATGGCCGTCGGCTATTACTTTGGCAACTTCGTCGTCGACATCCCGCGCGAGTTCCAGATCGCCCTCCTGATCGCCCTCCCGATACTTTTCTTCATCGCGATCAAACTGCTCTCCAATAAGCTTCAGACTGTGGACTGGTAGTATGCTGCTCTCGATCGTTATCCCCACACGCGAAGAAGAAAAGGCGATCGCACAAACGATTGCGCAGTTTAAAGACGCGCTCACGATCCCCCACGAGATCATCGTCTCAGACGCGCGCAGCAAAGATCGTACCGTCGCGATCGCGCGCGAGACCGCCCACGTGGTGGTCGTGTTCGACGGCACCAAGCACACGGCCGGGATCGGCCGCAACGACGGCGCCAAAGTCTCCCGTGGCGAGTTTGTTGCCTTTGTTGATGCGGGAGTCGAGATTCCCGACCCTGCAGCCTTTTTCGATAGGGCACTCGCCAACTTTAGCGACCCAAAGGTGGTGGCCGTGTGCTGCGCTCAGTGGGCCTTCCCTACCATCGAGACCTGGGCTGATCGACTGTCTCTAGGATATCTCAACTTCGTGGTTCGCCTGCAGAACAACTTTCTGCATAAAGGCGAGGCAAACGGCAAGTTCATGCTGGTCCGGCGAAGTGCCTTTGACGCCATAGGCGGCTTCCGCGAAGACCTACATACGCGCGAAGATGGCGACTTCTTCTACCGTCTTTCTCGTATGGGCCACACCGTCTACGACCCGTCCCTCGCGATCTACCACGCCGCGCGACGTGCCCACGAGATCGGGTGGACACGACTATGGTACATTTGGACTGTGAACTCGATCTACTTTGCTCTTACCAACAAATCTCCAGTTGAAGACTGGACCCCTATCCGCTAACATGAGCCGCTTCGACGACATCATCCAGGGACTCAGCGACCGAGCATTCCTTGAATCGCTTCTTTTTGGCGTTCTTGCTATTCTTCTCTCCCTCGTGAGCGTGCACTACTCAGCTGAATACGCCACAAACGTCTCGAGCAATCACGTTGCCGACATTATCTTGAGCAATGTCCCTGCCTACGATGTGAGTATTCTCTTCACTTGGGGCGCTTTTGCCGCAGTGCTCTTTTCTATTTTTATTGTTATTTTTCTCAAGTTCCGTGCCGCGCCATATATCTTAAAGAGCGCAGCGCTCCTCTTGATTGTCCGCTCCATCTTCGTCTCGCTTACGCACATTAGCCCCTATCCCTCGAAGATCGAACTCTCGCCCTACTTCCTCTCTTCCACAACGCTTGCTCAAATGTTCTTCACGGGTGACGACCTCTTCTTTTCCGGCCACGTAGGACTCACCTATCTTATGGCCTTGTTACTTTGGGACACTCCGTGGCTGCGCTACACCTATCTCGCTATCTCGGTCCTGTTTGCCGTTGTGGTACTCCTTGGCCATCTCCACTACTCGATCGACGTGTTTGCCGCATACTTTATAACCTACACGGTATACACCATCTCGATGCGGATGTTTAAAGCCGACTACGCACGCGCAACCCCCACCCTAAAGAAAGCCGATTAAGTGCGTGGATCAGACTTCGGCCACTCGACGAGTCGCCCTGCTTTACGCTCCATCTGGTCTGCCTTACGCAGATACCGTCCGTGACCCTTAGGGACAATCTTCTCGTGTGGCAGCTGGTCCAGCCTGCGCGCGATCTCCCAGAGATCTTTCTTTGCGGTAATCCAATCTACCCCGAGGGTACGTAGGTCAAACGGTTCACTATACGACCGCAGCGTTTTCTCACCCGTAGTGTTCATAAACCATTCGTGGAAGTACGAGAGCGCGAGTTCGCGCGCTGTGCGATAGATAGGATCGCGAAATCGGAGTGCCGCATGGTTGGTCTTACTGATGGCGCCCCAATATTCCCCGCGCTTGTAGAGCGCGATAACATGATCGAAGTCCCCACTCCCAGGCTTCACCTTTAAGTCCATAATTACCGGCGGTTCACCGGCGATCCAGAGTGCCGTCGCCGCAAGAAGAGCTCCTTCGATGCAGTGCGCCTTCCGCATCTTTAGCACCGCCTGAGGCGAACGGTGCGTCTCACCGTCTTTCTCCCAGTTCATCGCTAGCGCGTCGAGGAAGTCTTGGATCTTGATGGGCGTCGAGAGCTGCTTAAGCTTTTCATACTCACCGGGGGTAAGACCTGATTCGGCACAGGACAGACGCTTCATGCCTCTAGCATAACGCAAAAACGCGGCGCCCTCGGGGCGCCGCGTTTTTATCTGAGTTTATTTATTGAGCGCGAGGTTGCTGCCACCGCCGGTCACGATCGCTGCGAGCTCTGCTTGGGTCTTAGGGAGATTCCCCATCTTGGCAGGATCAAGGCGACCAACGACACGGATCGTCACCCCCTGACAGACGCCGAGAATATGGCTGGCGTTTATAGTGCGCCCATCGCGGAGAATGTAGTTAGCCCTCGTACTGAAGAGCACGTCCACACGCTTGGTAAAGCGCTGGTGCATCGTGTCAGCGATGACGCGATACCCCATGATGGGACTCACGACATCGTAACCGCAGTTGTTCTGCTTATCGGTTGGGCCATCAATCTCAATGATCGTGCCGAACGGGAGCTCCTCCTTAAGATCGCGGCTCCGTGCCGCGACGATCTCAGGATTTGAATACGCACCCGAGGCAGTCACCATCGGGTCCCCGTCAGTCTGCTCTGGAACCGCATTATACGCGGTCATCGCGACTTCAAGGGTGGGTCCTACCGGGGCCGTAGGGGCTTCCGCCGGAGCGGGAGTAGACACTACGGTGCCCGATAAAAGCAAAACGGCCATTAAGGCCGGTAATATAGGCATTGAATTGATTGACCCAAATAGCTAATAACTACTTGGATATTCCGAGCTTAGCATATTGACATTTCCCTGTCAAGCTGCCGTAATGTTGACTTTTTAGAGTTTTCTGGCCCCTGACTCGGCCTCTGCTACTTCCCTTTTTCCCCCAGACGGGCGACCTTTCGAAACCAGCGCTCGCGAGTACGTTCTGAAGCCCGCTCCGAAGGGCCGAAAAGGGTCGACCGGGCCCGTACGCCGGCGAATCGGAGGATTGCCAACTCGAGCGTGGTGGTCGGCGACCCGTACATAAAGCGCAGGAGCCAAGGCGCGGTGTTGGCGGTAGTGATGATTCTACCGGTACGGCCACTCATGAGCTTTTTCCAGGTGAGCCCGTGGTCGGCGAAGTTAAATGCCATGTGTGGTAGCCACGCACGGTCAAAAAGGCCTTTAAGCTGTGCGGGCATCGTGCTCCACCACGTGGGATACACAATCACCACATGATCAGCCCAGCTCACATTCTCGAGGAATGCCTTCAGATCAGGCTCAAGCGGCTGAATCTTCTTATACCCCTCGTGGAGAATCGGGTCGAACGCCATCTCGCCAAGGTTCTGGCGACGAACCTCATACCCAGCAGCACGCGCGTTGGTCTCGTAGCAGTCGGCAAGTGCTCCCGAGAGCGTCTCTCGGTCGCTGTGGCCGAGGAGGATGAAGATTTTCATCTGCGGCGCCTTGGTGCTCCCACCACGCGGCTCGCGTAGAGGACAATCGCGAAGAGGACGAGTGCTGCGATAAACGCAGCGAAGCCGGCTTGGAGTGAAGCGATCGGGAGCATGCCTAGAGTGAGGTACGCGAGGAACCACCATGCCGCAAATGCGATCATCGACCCGCGCGTAAAGGCGACCGTCTTACGAGCCATCCCCCAGGTCGCACCGATGATGATAAATGCGAAGATCATCAGGAGCCAATAGCTCGCGGTCATACCCGGCTGCGGCGTCGCCTCGTTCACATAGGCGGCGACTACGAGCCCAAAGGACGAGAGCAGAACGGTCGTCATCCCGAAGCGCAACCCTCGGTGAATGGCCTCGAGGTGCTTGTGTTCAGCACGGTCTACCTTACCATCGCGCATCGCCTTCGAATACGACAGCTCGCCCCAGACGGCTGACCCGGCACCCAAAATAGCTCCCAGCGCTTGGAATATAACAAGAATTGTCGTTAGAGTTTCCATAAGATATATAGTAATTAGCGCATCAGTGCGCGTAACTCCTCCTGATATTTTTTCATAACCTCCATACTCGCTTTCATCTCGCTCTCGCCGCCCTTTTTACGACGCTCGATTTCTTCTCCGATCTTTTTGAAAAGCTCAGGATTCTTGGTCACGAGCGCCATCATCTGCTCACGCTGGGCCTCGGGAAGGTCCTTGAGCTTATGCTTCACATACTGATTCAGAATAAAATCTTTCATTCCCATAGCTGTATGGTATCACGCGCGTTTTCCAGAAGGCGGCATTATCCCGGTCAGCGAAGACGCGGACGCAGAAGGATTCCGCGGATGGTTCTGGTGGTGAAGTAGAGCGCAATAAGCGAGATGAGCGCGAGCGCCTCTACATAAATAAACGAGGGATCGATGATGTTTGAGCCCTCCCGGAAATGAGTAATCGCGTAGCGACCAAAGAGGAGTGTTCCCACAAAGGCAAAGAACGCATTGACCCAGTGGATCCAAATCTGGTTGGGGTTCGTGATACCCGCCGCGATGACGAGCAACGCAGCCGCTAAGACTGCCGCGCCCGTAGAGAGCGGTAGGTCAGCGCCCGTTGATTGGGCAAAAATTGTGATGAGGGCCCCAACAAGGAAGAGCACCTTTACCTCGTCCCCGTGATAGTGAGGGATCGTGTGGCGCGGAGGCACATTGTTCGGACCCATGTTTTCGGGAGGCATACAGGGAGCTTGGCCTGTCGCAAGACAAGCTAACGTACCGTTAAGCGAGTAAAAGACCTACTTCGCCTTGGGGAGGATCTTGTACATCCCCGTACCACAGACGCTGCACTTACCCTTAGCCGCTGGGCGACCTGGCTTAATCTCTACCATCTGTACGTCCTCCATTTCGCGCTTCTCCTTGCACTTCACACAATATCCAATCATTTTGTCATCCATATAGGTGAAGCATAGCACGTATTCCGCACCCGCAAGTACCGAGGGCCGGGAGGGGTTGATAACTCTACCCCGCGATTTTGAGAGCTTTTTCGAGCGCTTCAGCAAACCTCAGCACCTCCCGGTGACGCACACTTGGACCCCACGAGATGCGCAGGGTGCTCTTGGCGCGCGCCGAGTCTCCCGTAAGCGCGAGTACTGCTCGTGAGCCATGCTCGGATTCTGTCTCACAGGCACTACGTGTCGACACCGCAAAGCCAGCCTCATCGAGAAGCGCGACGAGATAGTCCGTATCGCGATCAAGAAGCGAAATGTTCAAAATATTGGGCACTTGATCATGGCCCTCATTCACGAGAGCTTCGGGAATCCTTCGTGATAGCTCGGCGACGAGCTCAGCGCGCGAGAGAGCAGCGCGCGCAGCAAACTCTTCCCTCTCCTTCACCGCGAGTAGAAGACCCTCAGCAAAGAGCTCAGCCGCATACGGCACCTCGCTCCCGGGGCGAAGCCCTCTCTCCTGCCCACCACCACGATAGAGGGGCTCAAACGGAATCGTCCGATGTGCCACCAGCAGCCCAAGCCCTCTCAGGGGAGTCACTTTCGAAACATCAAAGGTAAGCATGTCAGCGCCAAAGTGACTCCTGGTGACCTTCTCGGTCAGTGGAGCCTGGCTAGCGTCGACGTGCACCACGACGTTCTTCTTGTGCAGGAGATCAGCGACTTCGCGCGTATTCCAGACCATACCTGTCTCGCCGCAGACCGCGTCCATCGATGCAAAAATCGTATTCGGGGTGATGAGCTGACTTAAGGCTGCAACGTCGATTCTGCCTTCACGAATCGGCATCGCCTCGACAATAACCCCCTCTCCCTTAAGCAGCTGCATGTTCTCAACCACCGAGGCGTGAGCGCTCGGCAAGTAGAGCACGTGCGCGTTATTGCGGTGCCGCTTACGCGCCACGCGCACATAACCCAAGATCGCGAGCGCATTCGCTTCGGTAGCCCCACTCGTAAAGACAATATCGTCGGCCTTCACCTCTAAGAGCCGCGCGATCTTCTCCCGCGCAGCCTCAAGCCGTGCCTTTGCAGCGCGCCCCTCGGCATGTGGCGAGCTCGGATTCCCGCTTACGCCCGCCGCGGCGTCCAAGTAAACGCGTTTATTGCCAAACATGCGCTGATTGTACAAGAATGATTGCAATTAGGCCATTTTTGTGATGAAATAGAGCCACTATGGCGCGGGACACACGACCGCCCGTCATCGCGGTGATGGGCCACATTGACCACGGGAAGAGCTCTCTTCTCGACTACATCCGCAAGGAGAACGTGGTCGCAGGCGAGGCGGGGGGTATCACCCAGCACGTCTCGGCATATATCGCTGAGCATAACGGCCGCGCCGTCACCTTCCTCGACACACCGGGCCACGAGGCCTTTAAGGCGCTGCGCGGCCGCGGCGCGGCCGCGGCCGACATCGCGATCCTGGTCGTCGCGGCTGATGAGGGCGTCATGCCCCAGACTCTCGACGCCCTTGCTGCTATCACCGAGGCCAAGATCCCTTTTATCGTCGCCATCACCAAGATCGACAAGAACAATGCCGACGTCGAACACGCCAAGAACTCGATGCTGGAGAAAGGCATCTACCTCGAAGGTCTCGGTGGTGACATTGCCTACGCACCTATCTCGAGCAAGACGGGCGAAGGCATCCCCGAGCTTCTCGACCTCGTCTTACTCTCTGCTGACCTGCTCGAGCTCACGGCCGATCCTGACGCTCCCGCTACCGGATTTGTTCTTGAGTCAACCCAGAACCCCAAACAGGGCGCGTCAGCGACCCTTATCGTCAAGGACGGAACGCTCCGGCTCAGCTCGTTTGTCGTCGCTGGAGACGCGTACGCGCCCGTACGTTTTATCGAGAACTTCCTTGGCGAACGCGTCGAGGTCGCCGGCCCTTCAGCACCCGCCCGTGTCTCTGGCTTCAGCTCCCTGCCTGCAGCAGGGTCGCTCTTCAGCATCGTCGAGAGCAAGAAAGCGGCTGAGGCGCTCGCCAAAGAGAACAGGGTCGCCCCGATCGCTCTCCAAGCAGCCGCAGCTGAAGGAGCCGCTGAGCTCCCGCTTATAGTCAAGACTGACGTCGCGGGCTCAATCGACGCGATCGCCCACGAGCTCGCGAAGATTACGCATGAACGCGCTGAGATCCGCCTGGTGGCCTCAGGTGTGGGTAGCGTATCCGAGGGCGACGTAAAGACCGCCATAGCCACAGGCGGCACGATCATCGCGTTTAATGTAGGAATCGACAGCATCGCCCGAGACCTGGCCGATCGTGGCCATATAGCCATTCTTCCATTCTCGATTATTTACGAACTGTCTGAAAAGGTGGCTGAGTTGCTTAAAGAGAAGGCGCCGATTATCTCGATCGACAAAGAGCTCGGTCGGGCTAGTGTCGTCAAAGTATTTTCAAGTACCTCTAAGAAGCAAGTCATGGGCGCACGCCACGTCTCAGGAGCCCTTACCGTCGGCGATCGGGTGAAGATCCTGCGCGGCGGAGAGGAGATTGGCCGAGGTTCGATCGGCAATCTCCAACAGGCGCGCTCTGACGTTAAAGAGATTCATACCGAAGGGACCTTTGGTACCGAGATCGAAGCGAAGGTCGATGCGACTGCGGGTGACGAGCTCGTCGCCTTCGTCGTAGCACAGTCATGAAGTCGCTCCCCGACCCAAAGCCACAGAATTGGCATAGCGAACGCGCGACCGAAGCGATCGCTCACGCAGCTGCAGAGTTTATACGAGAAGAGGCGGGCAACAACTCGCTCATCACCGTCACTCGTGCCCAGCAGATAAGTAAGGGTGATCGTGTGGTGGTGTTCGTTAACGTTTTCCCTGAGGACCAATTAAAGCCCGCACTCGCCTTCCTCGATCGTAAGCGGCAAGACTTTTCAAATTATTTGAAGGCGCACGCACGCCTCGGCCCGCTCCCCCGCATCGAATTCTTACCCGACAACGGGGAAAGCGAGCTCTTTGCCGCTATCGACGAGAGTTTACGTAAATAATTGGAGGCCTGGGCGGGAATTGAACCCGCGCATCGCGGTTTTGCAGACCGCTGTGTTACCACTTCACCACCAGGCCGTGCTTACAGAATAGCAGAGAAGCTGATATCATAAAAATCTTGTCGGGATGGCGGAACTGGTAGACGCACAGGACTTAAAATCCTGGGAGGGCTTAAAAACCTCGTGTGGGTTCGACCCCCACTCCCGGCACAAAGCGGAGCTTTTTGAGTGAGGGGTCGAAGGCCGGAGCAGCTTGGCTGCGAGGCGGGGTCGCGCAAAATCTCAGCAGAGATTTATGTGTGACCGACCCCCACTCCCGGCACTAATGCACGCATGAGAGAAGGCACTTGGACAATACTTTTTAGTACTTGACAAATAGCCTACTTTGTAGTAGGCTACAATAAACTTCTGAACACCCAACACCCGTAAGGAGGGGTTATGGATGCAGTGACTGCTCTTTTCAAGATGGCGTTGGTTCTCTGGGTCATGGCGATTGGCTTCGCGATGATCCTGCGTGGACCGACTGGCGCGCTGACCACTTTCCAGTGGCCACTCGCCAGAGGATTCCGATTGGTTCGTCGGATGATCGGATCGCTCCTCGTGAGCATCGGTCAGGCGATTCATCCAGGACGCCGCCAGCGCCACTAAACCAACCGTCCCCCCACCAGAAAGCCGTGGGAGGACGGTTTTCGATTTTACCAATACTAGACCTTGGCTCCGGCTCACACAAAGCTGTGCCTTGTGCTGGGAAGAGGACTCGAACCTCCATGGGTTGCCCCGCTAGCTCCTAAGGCTAGTGCGTCTACCAATTTCGCCATCCCAGCGTGTTTACACAATACTATAGTTTGCTATATTTTCATTAAGCGCCTATAGCTCAGTTGGTAGAGCAGCTCCCTCTTAAGGAGACGGTCCCAGGTTCGAGCCCTGGTAGGCGCACAAAAGAACAGCGCTCGCGTGCAATTTTTTATATTTATGGCATAATCGCGCACAGACCCATCTGCGGGGAAAGGAGGACCTTGCCATGTTCGGAAGCATACAGACTACCCCGTCCCGGCATCGGCCGAGACGCCTGACCGATAACCAGAAGATCGCCTGTTTCCTTGTGCTCCTCTACGGCCTATCTGTCGCCTACTTCCTGACTCCAGGATTCGCTTCGAGGACGCCTGAGCAGGAAGACCACCAGGCCGAGCAGTTGCAGGCTGAATTCGCGCTGCCATAGCCCCCTTCCAAGGAACTTTTGAGCAGCCAGACCAAGCCCCACGCCAGACAGCGTGGGGCTTGACATTTCGATACTTTTGTGTATTATGGAGCGCAGAGACCGCCGCCCTGCTTCAGGGCAATAGGTCATTGACAACTGGAGAGGTAAGGAACATGTTCTACATCTACGCAACCCTAGTTGCACTGGCCTGTTACGTTCTCTACACGTTCCCCGTTCTGTTGCTTTTGCCTGTTCCGGCCATTCTGGCCTGGGCAGTGTGGAAGGCTCAAATCTGGGTACTCAACAACATGCGCAACACCGATGGTCAGGTCACGACAAACGCGACCTGGACCCTCGGTGTGGCACAGGCCATCATCATCGGCCTCGCGTCGGGCTTCTGTGCCTACACGCTGGTCAACGCGACGCTCGACTTCTGGTACCTGGAAGAGATCCTGGGCCCAGCGGTTGGCGTGGGCACTGCCCTCTACGTAGGGCAGTGGGTATTCGATCGGTTCGTCGAGGTCGAGCTCTACTACGTTGGTATCGGGCTCGACCGCGGGACGCCGACCGGGAGACTCTACGAGCAGGGCAAACACTGGGTGCCCTTCCTTCACAGTCTCGTTGGGTGCCCGTACAAGGGAGCCCAGCTCGCGCCGCTTCTCATGCCGCACGAAAAGATCTCGACCCGTGACGGGTCGCAGGTTGAGTTCGGCATCGACGAAGAGGACCTGCAGAAGCGGAACCGGATCGTCTACCAGATCATCAGCCCCCTCGTTTACGTCGGCGTTGTCGACCCTGACGACCGGATGCGTGAGGAGTTTCTGGAAAAGGCTCGAATCTTCTTCTCGAAGATGGCGAACGCCATCGGCGTGAAGGTGGAGAAGACTCTTTTCAGCGACTGGCTCATGCTGCGGCCTGGTGGCTACGACAAGGATGGCAACCTCCTCGACTGGAATCTCGGCCTCGAGGTCTCCAGCTTCATCGGCAAGCTCCGTGCCATCACCTTCGAAGACGCAGGCGGCAAGACGCAGCGACTCTTTGAAGAAGACGGCCTCATGGTTCTCTTGGAGAACTCAGGAGAATTTCTGACTCGGTTGAGCGGATGGGGCATCGGCGAAGTTCTCGTCTTCACCCCGAACGTGAATCCCGACACAGAGATCCTCAAGGCCATCACGGCAAAGACGGCGGCCGGCGAAGCGATGGAGGCTGTCGAGACCCGCGTCAAGAAGCAGAAGACGCTCATCGCTGCGCTGAAGAAAACCGGGATGAGCCCGGATCTCGCCGCGGCAATCGTGAACAACGAGTCGGGTGGCAAGTCCACCGTCAATGTCTCGCACAGCACGAACACGGTGACCGATCTGGCAAAGGCCGCGGAAGCGCTCGGTGCCGGCATCGGCGCAGTCCTTGGCAAAAAGGTCGGGGAGACAGCGCTCCCTGAGGAAAAATAAGGAGAGGAGACGATGAGCAACCTGACTCGTGAACTTGGGCGACCGCAGCCGTCTGAGGGAAGCCAGAAGAATGTATGGAAGGTCATCCAGACCATCGTCGTTCTGATGATTCTCTCGGGCATGGCTTCTGCCGTCCGGTCGTGTCGCTCGTCGGAGTCGGAGAACCCGACCCTGACGGTGGCAACCCCGCGCGAAAACCCCTCCGTCACCTGCGACTTCGCAAGTGGCCGGGAGAAGCGATACTGCCACCTCCCTCGCAGGGAGTGCAGCCGAGAGATCACCTTCGATCCTGCAGAGGGGAAGGCGAACGACGGCAAGGTACTCTCCTATGGCCCAACAGAAGAAGGCGTCGTCCTCCACCGGTGGACGAATGTCTACGGAGGGACGGTGTATCAGCTCTGTGCGACCGGCAGCCACGCTGTCGACGCGTACTACAAGCTCATCCCGAAGCCTGACTAGCCTCCTTCTTGTTCCTTCATCGCCCGTCATACCATCCAGGTATGGCGGGCGATCTCTTTTTATGGGGCGGGCAGATCTCCCTCGCAGGTGAGCAGTCCCCATGGCCCGGGCGTCTCACAGTTGAAAGTTCTCAGAGCAATATTGATGATCCCGAACGCGCCGAAGATTATCGTTAATCCGATCAATCCCCATAGCATGGAATCTTTACCAACCTTGCGCTTGGCCGGGTCTCCGGCACCTGCGATAAACTGAACAATTCCCCAGAGAAAAACCACAAACGCCCCTGCCGTAAGCAGGAGCATAAGCGGATTCACTATCTGAACAACAACGCGGTCGAGAAAGTTGAGCAGCGCTGACATTACCCACCGATCTGGACTCCTGCCGAAGGCGTACCCCCTGAAGGACCAGTGTTGTCACCGAAGTCGAAGGTGCCGACGAGGATGTTAACAAGACCCCAGATCGAGACCATGACGAAGAAGCCGATCAAGCTGTAAAGCATGAGACTCTTGCCCTTGTCCTTGGCGTCTTCTGAGCCGGCTCCAAGGATAAAAGTCGTAAAGGCGCCCCAAAGGAAGACGATAAAGGCAACCGCGAAGAGCACCGGAACGATAATATTATTTATCGTATCGATGATAAATGTTCCGACATCACTGATGTCATTAAGAGCGGCGAAGGTGACCATCGGAAGGGTCAACGCAGCGAGAGTGCTAAGAGTTACGACTTTTTTCATACTTTGTATAAGTGGCTAATGGGTTAATTGTAGCTTGGCGAAACGTAAGGTCAATGCAGTTTGCGCGCCAGTGTGGATAGCTGGCTCGACAGTAGCCTAAAGAATTGGCCGAAGGGTTGGCGTTGGTATACCTGTATTATCTTGCTTATCTAAGTTAAGCGTCTCCTTGACGATAAACACGATGCCCCACACCGAGAGGATGATGACGAATCCTATAATCCCATTCATGGC
Organism: uncultured Candidatus Saccharibacteria bacterium; assembly: GCA_964607655.1. GTDB lineage: Bacteria > Patescibacteriota > Minisyncoccia > Phycocordibacterales > Phycocordibacteraceae > C7867-001. The sequence goes on from CAZSKX010000001.1 coordinate 375,741, forward strand.
GAACTTCCTCCCCTCCGTGCGCGCCTTTTCATCGGCTGCACCTAAGATGAAGTATTTATAGATACCCCAGAGAAAGACGATGAGCGCCACCGCCATAAGCATGGGTACTAAATAAATGTTTATGAAGCCAATGAGATCATTGGCATAGTAACCGATGTACGTGAAGTCGAGACCGTCTGCTGTTCCTGCTGATGCCGCTGCCGCTGCAGGTAGGATGAGGTACCCTATTGCTCCCACTCCCGCTACTTTTGCTGATGTTGTCATAAGAAGTGAATTAATAAGTGTAAGAGGTTGGTAACGTTTGCAGAGTCGCGTTCTGCAGACCGAAGGTGTTCGCTACGATGTTTACGAGTCCCCAGAGCGAGATCATGATGACGAAGCCAATAATCCCCCACAAGATAAGGCGATGACCCTTCCTGACCTCCCCCTCGTCCCCGAGGGAAAAGATATACGTCTTCGCGACACCATACAAGAAGGTAATAAACGCCACCGCAAAGAGCAATGGGACAAGGATCGAGTTGATAAGGTAGAGAAGCGTAACGCCAATACGGCAAATCGTAAGCTGGCAAGAGGCTTGACCGCCCCCACCGCCCCCACCCTCGCCTCCAGCAACACAGAGGCCGTCTGCTCCTCCAATACACAGCCCCGCCCACCAGTCAGCAGCCAGGGTCCTCGTTGGTAGCAGTATCGCAACGCTCATGATGCTAAGCACGAGAATGAGAAGCGCAGTCCTCATCCGACTTGATAGTGACATATGCATGAAGTATGACATGAAGATCAGCTCGGCAAGATCCCAAGCGTGGATAACATTATAAAGAGAATACCCCAAACACTAAACGCCACCGCAAAGCCCACCAAGCCCCAAAGTACGAACTGCCGTGCCTCGGCAAGCTTGGAGGTATCGCTGCCGTATATAAAGAAATACTTCACTATGCCCAAAATGAAAGCCGCAAATGCGGCAGCGAATATAAGGGGAACAATAATAGTATTAATCCCCTCGACGAGACTCTCGGCAAAAGTCTTGAACGTCATACCTAGCTAATTTCCCGAAAGGGCCTCTACCGTCGCCAAGATCCCGGTAGCTATCGCCTTAGAGCCAAGCACGATAAGCGCTCCGACAATGGTCCAGACAAACGCGTCACGAGCCTTACTGATCTCTCCAGGATTTCCTCGTGCCATAACAAAAAGATACCCGACATACACCATCATAAATGCGACGACCACCGATCCAACCGCCACCACGAAATCGAGGATCTGGACAAGAAACTCTGCAAGGCTGGAAGGCCCCCCATCAATACCTAGAGGGTTAAGCAGCCGCACTCCAATATCGTTCCCCAAGTTCCCGGGTGTATCATCCACCTCAGCGAAGACCACCGATGTCCCTGATAAAAGGAGCATCGCAAAGATTAGCAAGGCAACAGTCTTTCTCATTGAAGTGATAGGCTTAATTCTGCTGTCGCGCGAGTGAGTGCCTCACCAGGAGTGAACCGTCCGCTCGTCACGTTTACAATCATACCCGAGAACGCCTTATCCACATCAATGGGTGCTGGGGACAGCCAGCCTTTCGTATACAGAGCCGAAGTGTACGCGACATTCGCGAGAGTGTCTGAAGGAGGTTTGGTCAACACGGTGCGCGATACGGGAGCGAGTCCGGTCATTTCGGCTGCCAGAACTTGCTCTTCAGTGTTGGTCAGCAGGGCCGCCGCTTGGTAGGCTCCACTTGGATTCTTTGCCCCACGCGTAATCATGAACGAATAGATGAGCCCGTACGTTGCCTTCGTGGGAGCATTCGCCGGCTGCGGAATCGAAGCCACCGTAAAGTTTAGGTTCGGATTGGCTTCGGCAAGCGCGTTTGCTTCCGACGAGTAGCCAATGTAAAGGGCCAAATCTGCTGTCGCAAAGGCTTGTTGTGAATTAGGAAGTGAGCTGTTCCAGGTGTAGGAAAGTTTCGCCGGATCTACGAACTGCGTATAGAACGCGAGCACTGCTTCCCCAGCCGATGTGCCACCGCCCATGACGCTGCGAGTCAACTCAACCTGTACTTGTCCGGTCGGTTGGATCGAAACCATAGGGACACGCGTCTGAAGGAAAAGCGTCGAGAGGATCCCTCGAGCATTTTGTACATTCCCGTAGCTTCCCAGACCAATAAGTCCTCGCGTTATCTGTTTTGAGGGAGTAATGACCGACAGCTTAGGAACGAGACCTACCAGACTTTCCCAGGTCGCCGGAGGTCGAGTAAGACCGTTAGAAGCCAAAATGTCACTGTTTGCATACAGTATTAACGGATCGACCAAGAAGGGGATTCCGTAGTAGCCTGTCCCGGCTGGATGCCTGAGAATGCTCGCCCCATCGATAAAACTATTGGCAAAAACACTTTCGGAAAGCGCTGCGCTTGGAACGGGGGCAATAAACGGCACAAGCGGTACCAGCTGTTCTTGCGAAGCAAGCACCGCATCCGGAGCCTTCCCTGTCGCAATAGCCGCAGCCAAGTCCGTTGCGAGCGCATTGGCGTTAACTTCAGTATAGGCGACATTTTTAAGCGCCTCATTGGTTTTACCAATTTCGAGAAGCATGGGCGCGATGACACTCCTCGGCAAGGTTCCCCAAACAGAGACCGGGCCGATTTGAACTCCGCCAGAACTTTTACCGTCGTATGTGGCAAATATAAATATGCCGACTAAGGCACCGAACACGAAGACCCCGGTCACTATCCCCTGAAAAAGAGAAACTTTCATACGCTATGCTCTACTAAATATAGCACCATGGTGGTGGGCACCGGCGTGGAGACTCTTTACTTTTTTAAATCCGGCGCGCGCCACAAGCTCCTCGGCCTTCGCCTCAGTCACCACCTGCTCCTTTGCCGGTCCCATTCCTCCATGACTGTCGGTCCAGTCGACGATGAGTAGATGACCTTCGCTCTTCAATACTCGAGCCACTTCGCGCAAAAGTTCGTCGTGATCTTCAGCCTGAAAAAGAACATTCGCGAGCACGACAGCATCGAGCGATTCATCACGGAGGTGGCTACCGCCGTATTTCTCGATATTGCCCCAGACCGCTTCGATGATCGACTGATGGTGGAGGTGTGTGTTGAGCTTCAGGTGTTTTAATACATCCTCTTGGATATCGACTGCGTAGACCTTGCCTGTATCGCCCACCGCGCCGGCGAGCGCGCGAGCGTAGTGTCCGCTCCCAGCGCCAAAATCACCCACTCTCATTCCCTCTTTGAGTCCCAGTTGGAGGATGATCTCCTGCGGACTACTAAAAGACCCATGCATACCTCTAACTTACCACGCGCAGGCCGTATGTATTGCAGAATTAACAAGTTCTTTACAATGCAGTCTGATAAAAAGGCGGGCCCGCTCCACGTGGTGGAGCGGGCCTTTGTTGGCTGCGACTAATCGCAACCATTGGCGTCTTCGTAGATCTGGTCCTGGAGTCGGCGGTGCAACTCGTCGTCGCGCAACTTAAGCTGGAGCAGTGCTACATCGAGTGCCCGTTCTTCGGTCGCTTCGCGAATGTAAATCGCGCCGTCGAGCACGCTGAGATGGATCGGGAGCGAAAGCCGGGGGTCGCACTGCAGATTGTAGGGACCACTTTTCTTCAGCCTTGCGAGTTTTTCGAGAAAGGTGTCGGGCACGGGAGCCTCCTAGATCGTGTTGTTGAAGGACGAGCAGACTCTATATTAGCACACGTTTATAACGAGTTGCAAATTCTACAACGCGACGATCGACGCGATCGAATCGCCCTCGTAGAGGCGCATCACGCGGACACCCTGAGTCGCGCGTGAGAGGGTCGGAATCTCATTTACCTTGGTGCGGATCACCTGGCCCTTCTTTGAGATCACGACGAGTTCATCGCTCACCTCTTCGTTACTCGTGACCACCTTGGCGCCGATAATCTCGCCGGTCTTTGATGTTACCTCCGCAGTCTTAATGCCCGAACCACCGCGTCCTTGGACCTTATATTCGTCGAGCTTGGTCTGTTTACCATAGCCCTTACCCATCACTACCAGAAGCGATGCCGCTTTCGCGAGCTGTGCCGGGATCACCTCAGCTGACACCACGCGGTCACTCTTCTTCACGCTCATGCCGCGTACGCCACCAGCGGTACGGCCCATCTCGCGCACTTCTTCAGTATCAAAACGGATCGATTGGCCCTTCGCGGTCACGATCGAGACGGTGTCACCCGTGGCCGAGAGGTTCGCCGAGACGAGGCGATCACCCTTCTGGAGATTGATCGCGATAATGCCCGAGCGACGCACGTCAGCAAAGGCCTTAGCGGCCACGCGCTTCGCGACGCCCTGTTCAGTCACAAAGGTGATCGACGACGCGTCGAGCGCCGAGCCCTTTGGTACCGGCAAAATGCTTGTCACTTTCTCTTCTCCTGCAAGAGAGAGGAAGTTCATGATGCTCTTACCCTTAGTCGCCCGCTTGCCCTCTGGGATCTCGTACATCTTAAGCTGATATGCCTTACCAAAATCGGTAAAGAAGAGGAGGTCGTTGTGGGTGTTGGTGACCAAGAAATGCGTCACGATGTCTTCTTCCTTAGTCGCGATATCGACGACGCCGACGCCGCCACGCTTCTGACTCTTGTACTCGTTCGGGTTCGTGCGCTTCACGTACCCGCCTTGCGTGAGGAGGAGCATACTCTCTTCGTCGGGCACGAGGTCTTCTACTGAAATGTTTTGTACGCCACCCTTCACGATCCGCGTGCGTCGGTCGTCGCCGTACTTCTCGGCGAGCTCCTCGAGCTCCTTACGGACCACGGCGAGGATCTTCTTCGTCGACGAGAGAATGTCCTTAAGCTTCTTGATCAACGTCTGGACCTCGGTGAGCTCGTCTTCGATCTTCTGGCGCTCGAGGCCGGCGAGCTTCGAGAGGCGCATCTCGAGGATCGCCGCGGCCTGGATCGGGCTAAACCCAAACTTCTTCTGCAACGCCGCTGACGCAGACGGAATATCGGCTGCCTTCTTAATAATCGCGATAACCTCATCGATATGGTCGAGTGCCTTCGAGAGGCCGAGGAGGATATGCTCGCGCGCTTCTGCCTGTTTCAGATCAAACTCAGTGCGGCGACGGACCACCTCCTCGCGGTGCTTCACGAAGTGGTGCAGCATGCCCTGGAGCGAGAGCGTCTCAGGCACCCCGTCGACAAGCGCGAGCATGTTGTAGTGGAAGGTGCTCTCAAGCTCAGTGTGCTTGTAGAGCGCATTGAGGACCGCTTGCGGATGGGCCGTACCCTTAAGCTCTACCACGATACGAATATCGGTCGTCGACTCGTCGCGCAGGTCGCGGATCCCTTCGATCTTCTTGTCCTGTACCAGCTCGGCGATCCGGGTGATCATGTCACTCTTGTTCACGCGATACGGGATCGAGGTGATCACGATGCGCGTGTCCTTCTTGCCGTCATCGATGATCTCAGCCTCGCCACGCACGACAAGCGGCCCTCTGCCCGTCGAGTAGGCCTGTTTAATATCTGCCTGATTAAAAGCGACTGCGCCGAGTGGGAAGTCTGGACCTTTTACAAACTCGAGAAGGTCTTCGGTTGTCGCGTCTGGACTCTCGATCAGGTGGATCGCGGCGGCGACCACCTCCCGCAGGTTATGCGGAGGGATCTCGGTCGCCATACCGACGGCAATACCGAGCGTGCCGTTCAAAAGAAGGTTTGGAAGAGCGGCCGGGAGAACCGTCGGCTCTTCACGCGTGGCATCGTAGTTGGGCATCCACTTGACCGTCTCTTTATCGATGTCGCCGAGGAGCGATTCGGATAGGCGGGACATCTTGGCCTCGGTGTAACGCATGGCTGCAGGACTATCGCCGTCGATGGAACCGAAGTTGCCCTGGCCGAGCACGAGCGGATATCTGTAGGAAAAGTTTTGCGCCATCTTCGCCATCGTGTCGTAGACGGCCGTGTCACCGTGCGGGTGATACTTACCGAGCACCTCGCCGACCACCGTAGCCGACTTACGGAACTTTCCTCCGGGAACGAGTCCCATATCCTTCATCGCGTAGAGCACGCGACGATGCACTGGCTTAAGCCCGTCACGCACGTCAGGCAGGGCGCGCGCCGTGATCACGGTCATCGCGTAGTCGATATACGACTGACGCATCTCGGCGACGATAGGCTGTTGGATAACGTTTTTCGCGGCTGGTGCCGCGTCTACCGTCTCTTCAGGAGTTACCTTACCTCGTGCCATATCAAAACATTAAAAGGGGATGATCGTACGATCGTCAGAAGTGGTCGCCGACGAAGCCGCGGGCGTTACGTTAACAATCTGAATACGTGGACTGTCGTCTTCGCCCGAGAGCGCGGCGGCTGCGCCAGCGAGCTGGCTACCATCGGGGCCAACCTTCTCAACAGGCTCTTGCCCGACCGCGTCGGCAAACTGGCTACCCTGGATCGCAAAGGAATTCGTGGCGAGTGAAGCGGAGAGCCACACCAGAGCAACGAGACCCGTAGCACCGCCGGCAACGCTAAAGGCCACCTTCTTACGAATGTGGTGCGGCTGCTCCTTAACCCGGTTTACGTGGTGAATAATGCGTCGCATACCTTATGCTGTTATTACGATTATACTCCCATCTCGACCAACAAGGTCCTTGCGCTTCAGGGTAAGCTTGTCACCCTTCTCGCTCTTACCGCCGCCCTCCTTAATAAAGGTCTCGAGTGACTTAGGCGCGCCCATGCCCTCCCAGTGCATCGGGATGATGATCTTCGGCTCGAGCGAGACCGCGAGCTCGTGAGCCTTCGCGGGCGTGAGAACTCCATCACCCCCCACAGGGACAAAGAGCACGTCGATCTCGTCGATATTCTCGCGTGCCTCGCGCGGGAGCTCGCCGTCAGAGAGCGCGCCGAGATGCACGAGGGTCATATCCTCAAGCTGAACACTATAAATAGTATTAACGGCCTTCTCCTCGCCCTTACCGAGACCGTACTTACTCTCAGAGAGAAACCCTTGGACCGTCACCCCTTGGCGCTCGTACTCTCCGGGGCCAGTGATCGCGAAGGGTACCGTATCGCCGTAGGTCACTTCCTCGACGCCGTTCATGTCCGGATGATTACGTGAGACGAGCGCGATATCCGCACCAAAGCGTACCGACGGAAGGGTCGCTTTCTTACTTATTGGATCGAAGGCGATCGTCAGATCGCCGAGGGTCACCTTAAAGCACTGCCCGCCGTGGTGCGTGATAACCATTGCTAATATTCTAACACAAAACTCATCGTATTTCAGCTTCATTCGGCCTCAGGTCCCCGCGTCGCCATAACTTGACAATACGATTGTATGCATGTACAGTCCAACGTGGAAGAGCCCCGCAAAAACTTATGCGAACCAAGGCTCGAAAGGAGATCTAAATGAAAGCCAACGTGTATAATGAGGTCGATCATCATGACAGTCTCGGTGATGAGGGCTGGATCCGTATTCAAAAGATCTGTTTTGACAAACGGGTTCACATCATTCGCAGTTGGGCAAGCACAGAAGAGAAGCCCCACTTCCATGAGCGCTGGTTGACCAGCGGCCCTTGCGACGGATCGTGCGTTCGAGAGCTCGACATCCCGCATGGGTTCGAGCCTGTCATCGAAAGTTTCCTGGCCACCGGCGCCAACGAATCCGAGCCCTACCAACTGACACCGGAGAACTGAGCGACCCACACCGATCACGAGCTGCCCACGGGCTCGTGGTCCCGGCAGCTGGGCTGTTCGTGAGTTCAAGAAGGAGACTCTAATGCCCCTCAACATCGCGTTCATCAGCGCACACGGCGGCAAGCCAGCCGCAGTCGTCACCCACGAAGAATCGTCCGATGCCGTGCAGGCTGACCTCGACTCGGCTGGCGGCGACAACGAGAAGGTCGTCTCGTTCATCCAAGTAGAGGGTGTGACTGCCGACCTGCTCTCGGCTCTCATGGGTACCGATCTCATGACGGACCTGGAGGCATTCCTCACACAGGTGCACAACGCCTGAACCCCCACGCCGACCACGAGCTGCCCTCCGAGCTCGTGGTCACGGCGGCGGGGGTTTTTTGTTTACCGCCAAAATAATTCGACGAGGAGCTTGACAAATTACTCAGCAAGCGCATGCTGCACTCTCTGGTGAGGCAGTCCGCCCCACCCCAACCGGTCCCTAAGCGAGCCCGACCCCAGGAGGTAAATCGCGATGCTCAAAAAGCACACTTTGTTCTTTTCATCCGCAACGCGCAACCAGATCGAAAGCGATCCGCGCTTACTGCTGCGCCCTGGATTCGTGAAGGCAATGGAGTTGCCCGGCGCAATTCTCCGACAAGCGAAGGTGAGTTCCGTGCACGTGACGGGAGATGCGTGGTCGGAGTTTCGCCTCGGCGCTTCCGAGGCCCTACTCACCATCTCTGCAATGCTCCTCGCGCCTCGTGTGGAGAGCACCATCGAGCTGGCCAGCCCTCACGGGTTACTCGCCAACACCGCCCAGGTGGACATCGAGTTCTTCAGGAGGGGCCAGGCCGGAGCCAGCTTCGTCCTCTCGTTCAACATCGACCTCGACTCTGCGGAGATGCGGCACGTCGCATACCGAAAGCCGGGCGGACCGGGGACGATGGTCTTCGCCGCCTGACAACACTCCCCTCGTGACCACGAACCTTCCCGGTTCGTGGTCACGGCGGCGGGGTGTTTTTGTTTATATGAACTCCCCAGCGTATAGTAAGTCTAGATCGATCTAGTCCTTCACTGTCATCCGAGGAGGTCCTTATGCGGGGGAAACATGCGCTCCATGAACGACTGCAGACCGCGGGCATTGCCTATGCGGCGCTCGGGCTGGGTGTCAGCTTCTACACAATCAGCCACTTCGTCCAGCTACACCGGAACGGGCCGATCATTCACCAGGCCGATGTGGCCCTCGCGCATTCGCTCGTGTTCACCACGGTCCTACTCCTTGGCGCTGCAGCTTGTGCCATCTCTGGTGCATTACTTCTTAAACGGTTTAGTCCGTAGACAGGATTCCAGTCCTTAAGGGCGGCGCTCGAAAGAACGCCGCCCTTTTCCTTTTCCCGCTTGATATTGACAACTATTATCAAACGGCGTATAGTACCAAGCAGAAGAGCCCCGCAAAAACTTATGCGGACCTGGCTTACGGACGGGAGAAACCGAATGAACGGAAGAGTCTATCTCACCGAACAACCGGAGAGCGGCCACACCAGCATCACACGAACCATGACGCACGTGTGCGTCGACCAGCTGGTGCACCTGTACTGCGTTCGTGACGTGAGCCAGGGCGTCGAGACTGCCACATGGAACGTGTCCGGCCCCTGCGATACGCGATCCTGCGAAAACGCCTGGGCCGTACTGCCTCGAGGGGCAGAGTTCATCGCAACGGAGTTCATCAACACCCAAGGCCGGGACTGCCACAAGGTCACGAGCACGCGGCAACTGCCTGCTAAGTCCTGACCTTCAACCAGGTTCACAAAGGGCGGCGTTCGAAAGAACGCCGCCCTTTTCCTTTTCATACATATTTGCTATAGTTGACCCGTTGCGTGCGGGCATTAGTTGAGGAATAACCCTCCCAAGCGAAAGCGACGGACACCCTCGGCGAATCCAGCACTGCTTTTATAGAATGTCTGAAGAGACTCAAGTTGCTGCTAAGGCAGCGCCGATAGTAACGATCCATGTCGCCGACGACCACCCGATGAGGGGGCTCGTTGACGGTATCGCTACTCCACCAGGTAACGGCGACATCGTCGAAGGCGCGATCATCGCGATCAGTCGCGGTCGCGTCTACGTCGACCTACCGCCGTTTGGTACGGGTATTATTTACGGCCGCGAATACCTAAATGCTGCCGACGTGCTGCGTAAGGCTAATCAGGGCGACATCATCACAGCTAAGGTGATCGACCCTGCTGGCCGCGACGGCTATATCGAGCTCTCGCTTAAGGAGGCTCGTCAGGCTGCCATCTGGGGCGAGGCCGAGAAGGCGATCCTCACTCAGGCGGTCTACACTCTCGAGGTCGAAGAGGCCAACAAGGGCGGTCTTATCCTCACCTGGCAGGGTATCCAGGGCTTCCTCCCTGCCTCTCAGCTCTCTAAGGAGCACTATCCTCGCGTGCCTGAAGGCGACAAGGAGAAGATCCTTGGTGAGCTTATGCGCCTCGTCGGTAAGCCGCTCTCAGTCCGCATCATCACTGCTGACGCGAAGGAAGGTAAACTTATCTTCTCTGAGCGCACGGAAGGTGAGGCTGAAGAGAAGGCGTCACTCATCGACAAGTACGTGGTCGGTGACACGGTTGAGGGCGAGATCACGGGCATCGTCGACTTCGGCGTGTTCGTTAAGCTCGAGCAGGGTCTCGAGGGTCTCGTGCACATCAGCGAGATCGACTGGGGCCTCGTCGAAGATCCTCATGCCCTCTACAAGGTCGGCGACCGGGTGAAGGTAAAGGTGATCGAGATCAAGGAGGGCAAGATTTCTCTCTCGATCAAGTCGCTCAAGGAGAATCCTTGGAAGACCGCTGGCGAACGCTACAAGAAGGAGATGGAGGTGCCGGGCGTTATCATCAAGTACAACAAGCACGGTGCGCTCGCCTCGATCGAGGAGGGTGTCGCGGGCTTGGTGCACGTAAGCGAGTTCACCTCGCCAGCACAGCTGCGCGAAACGCTCGAGCTCGGTAAGACCTATCCGTTCTCGATCACACTCTTCGATCCGAAGGAGCAGCGCATGACGCTGACCTATAAGGGTAAGAAATAAGAACTCAAATCATGTCTGACACGCCCGCGGCTCTGTGAGCCGCGGGCGTGTTATCGTATGGCAAGAACGCCAAACGATACGGAGGATAACCAATGGCGCGATTTTTATTCTGGACGCTCGTACTTGTCGTGATACTCATGCTGGCGTGGTTCCTGATCTCTCAGGGCCAATCTCCATGGACGGCGATTCCTGGTGCGATCGTCGGCGGATTTATTCTCGTCGTACTCTCCACCCGAGAGGAACGCCGAGGCATGTCTGAATCCGACTGGTGACTCAAGACCCCGCTTCGGCGGGGTCGTCCTTTTAACGCGTATTGGCGAACATCGTCGCCGCTTCAGTTCCGTCAGTGACGAAGAGCTGCGCTGCTTCTACACTCTTCTTCATAACTTTTTTTAATACTGTGTCTTCAGTCGACTTGAACTTCCCGATCACGTGCTTGATCACTTTTTCTTCTCCTGAGACTTTCTTTGCCTGATTTTTCTTCCCCGCAGCACTGATCCCGATGCGTAGACGCGCGAAGTCTTTCGTCTTGATCGCCCGCATGATGCTCTCGACGCCCTTGTGGCCGCCGCTGCCGCGTCCGACGACCATCTTCGTCACCCCGAGCGGCAGATCGAGATCGTCCTGCACCACGAGCAGCGTCTTTGCTGCTTTTACAGATTTAACAAATGGAATTACCGCCTTTCCTGAGAGATTCATCATCGTCTCGGGTAGCACGAGGGTCACTTTTTCCTTGCCAATCTTTCCTTCTGCTACGAGCGCGTTCGCTTTTTTATTAAAAATGAAGTCATCGAAGCCTTCTGCCGCTGCGAGCTTCTCGACGAGCAGGCGTCCAGCGTTGTGCCGCGTCTTTTCGTATTCTTTACCGGGATTCCCGAGGCCTACAATAACGAATGCCATGCGCAGATCGTACCACACCACACTCTTTTGCGCGCACACAACTTGCATGCAGAAAAAGTGCGCGTACAATACGCACATGTCTGACTCTTGGAAAGGTCTTTTGAAGGATCTTTTCACTCTCATCGTTCTTATCGTCGTCGTTGTTATACCGATTCGCCTTTTTATCATTTCGCCATTCATCGTCGACGGCGAATCGATGCATCCTACGTTTGGCAACCTCGACTACCTTGTCGTCGACGAGTTTATCTACTACTTCAAAGAGCCTGAGCGCGGCGACGTAGTCGTCTTCCGCTATCCGAAAAACCCTTCGGTCTTCTATATTAAGCGCATCATCGGTCTCCCAGGCGAAAAAGTTTCGATCAATCGGGGCGTCACGACGATCATCACCCCCAACGGCGAGACCATCGCACTCCCTGAGCCCTACGTGGTCAACGAAGACGCTACCTACACCAAGAATGTTATCCTGCGTGACGACGAATACTTCGTCATGGGTGACAATCGCCCCAATTCGTCTGATTCGCGCGTCTGGGGACCGCTCTCAAGGGAACACGTCATCGGCCGCGTCGACCTGCGCCTCCTCCCCGTGTCGGGCGCATCCTTCTTCCCTGGTGCTATCACCTACCCAACTGAACTTTCAATTGCTACGACCACTGCACCATGATGCGTTCGACGATCGGAGCTGAAGAACTCATTGCCAAGGCGCGTGCTGTTGGCCAGTACTACGGCTTTCAGCCGTTCACTGTACTCTCTGAGAAAGCGCGCGGCGCGCCTAAGATCAAGCTTCCTGACAGCGACCCGCTGGCTGGCCTCTCGCTCGACCCAACGGGGGAGACTGTCGCCAGCTTTTTAAAGCAGCTGCGCACAGTCGGCGCTTTGCCTAACCCTCGTCAGCCACTCTTTGTCTGGCACACCAACATCGCCCACGGTCGTCCTGCGCCCAAGAAGGCGACGCTCCAGTTCCACGCGCTTGGTGCTGACCGTGCGCTCGCTGACGCAGTCGTGATCCGCGCGCTGCTCGCACTTACCCGCGACCTCTTCCACACCGAACCCACCTTACGGATCAACTCGATGGGCGATAAGGAGACTCGTGCGCGCTATGCCCGCGAGCTCGGGACCTACTTCAAGAAACGCAGCGCGATACTTCCTGAAGACTGTCTCACCTGCGCCAAACAAGACACCTTCGCCGCCGCCGAGCTCGTGATCGCCCGCGAATACGCCGACGATCTGCCTTCCCCGACCGAACACCTCTCTGACGCGAGTCGTAAGCGCTTTGAAGACCTCCTTGAATACCTCGAGATGACCGACACGCCCTACGAGCTCGCGCGCCACCTGATCAGCCGTGGAGGCATCTGGAGCGACACCTGCTTTGAGATCTTGGTCCATGGCGAGCGAGTCGCCTGGGGCTCTCGTTACAGCGAGCTCGCCCGACGCTTCTTCCCCTCATCGTCCCCCGCCGTCGGCGCGGTGCTCTCGATCGGCAGTGAAGGCGCGGTCGTGAAGAAGCCGTCGACGAGCAAGCTTCGCTTCACCTTCATCCACATCGGCGACGAAGCGAAGCGTCTTTCGATCAAACTCGCCGAAGAATTTCGCAAGGCGCACGTGCCGCTTACCCAACACATCGGTGTCGAGTCGCTTACCGAGCAGATGCTCCTCGCTGAACAGCGCAATAGTCCCTATCTCCTTATCATGGGTCGTCGCGAGGCGCTCGAGAACTCAGCGATACTCCGCAACTGTGCCACTCAACAAGAAATCACACTCCCGCTTCTAGGCATCGCTGAACGTTTGAAGGCGGTCGCGTAAGTGGCGATCCGCAAACTGGTGCGGTATAGTGCCGCAAGGCAAGCTCTTACGATACTACTATCCTACGAGAGGTGATGTGATGACACACAACAGTCGTTCGACGCACGTGCTGGTGTACGGCGTCTGCGAATCACGTTTCAAGCGCTACGCAAAAGAGTTCCGAGAAGAGCTCTTGAAGCATGGGCCCTGGGACATCTTCAGTTTCCCCGCCGAGACGGTGAATCTCGCTACGGCCTCGGTCAACCGGCAAGGGGACCTTGACCTGGTGTACTTCCCGCTCGAGCTCGCGAAGGAGCACCACGCGTTCGACGTGCTCATGTCCGATCTCGAGCTCGTCGCTCGGGCGATGGCAGGGCACCCGAGACGGCCTTGGGCCGTTGTGCCACGAGAGCTCAACGAGCTCGTGCCCTTCTTCGAACAGCTCGGAGTGCACGCCACCGACTCCGCATTCGAGATCGCTGCCAGCAACCGGTGGCACGAGCTCGAGTCGAAGCGGCGACCTCTGCTCACGCGCTGAGCGTGACAACCGTCCCCGGGGCTCTGCCCCGCGGGACGGTTTTAAACATTCTCCCCGTCTCGCGCGGGATTGACTTTTTTCTATGTTGTGTGTTATAATCATTTCAGACCTGCGGTTCACATCCCCGCAGGAAGGAGCTCGATTTGGACATGAACGAAGAAAAGCTGCGCCTCCTCTGCCAGAGGCTGATGATCTCACCTTCGACGGCGCGTTCGGCGCTCAGCCGAACCATCGACCTGAACTACTTGGCCGAGCAGCTCCGGAACGCGAAGACCTTCAACGACGCGTTCCGCGTCGTCGTCGAAGCGCCGATCGGGACCCATGTCCGGATCGACGCGATCGCGAAGGCCCTCTCGCTCTGCACGGTTGGCGCCGACTACAAACTCCTACACGACAAGATCGGGCGCGGGTCGGTCCAGGCCGACGAGCTGATCCGCCACATGACCGAGCACTGGACTCCGACGGAGTCCTGACCACCCATCCGGGGCGGCCCAAGCGGCCGCCCCGGAGAACTGGGTGGTTTTTCATATCTGTATAACGCGACGCTAGACAAGCTCCCCTCCCCCATGTTAGAGTTTCGAACATTATGACAGCAGGTACCCGAGTAGAGGTCTGGCGCGGTAAGAACGAGAGTTCGGCGGCGCTTATTCGCCGTTTTACGCGTCGTGCTCAGGATCTCGCCCTCGTGCGCGAGGTACGCGATCGCCGCTACTATGAGCGCACGCGTTCTAAGAACGTGATGCACAAGCGCGCCCTTATCTCTAAGGAGCGTCGTGAGAACTACAACGAGTTGGTTAAGCTCGGCAAGATCGACCCCGCCGCCAAGACCAACCGCCGCGGCGCCAAGCACTAGCTGATGGGAACCGTCTCCATCAAGAACTTCACGCGGCAACGATTGCCGCGTTTTGCGTATCAGTCGATTGTTGAATCCCGCCTCCCGGGCTGGGAGATCTCGCTTGTCTTCGCCGGCCCTGCTCGCGCCAAGAAGCTAAATCAAAATCTCCGTAACAAAAACTACATCCCTAATGTTCTCTCCTACCAGGCAGGCCCCAAGTCAGGCGAGATTATTATCTGTCCCGATGTTGCGAGGCGTGAAGCGGGTGAGTACGGGCATTCCTTCGCTACGCACGTCCTTTATCTGTTTATCCACGGGGTACTCCATTTGGAAGGAAGGCCTCATGGCGCTACGATGGAGAAATGGGAACAAAAGTTGCTAACGCAATTTGCGGTGGCTGTGCCGCGTACTCGGCATGAGTCGACGCATCGCCACCGGCATTGATATCGGCACCTACCAGGTCAAACTGGTCGTGGTCGAAGAGGTGCTCGAGAAGGGCAACCGTTCACTCCATATCCTCGGTACTGGCCTCGCTGAGAGCAGAGGTCTCCGCCACGGCTACATCGTCAACAAAGAAGAAGTAACAGCGAGCATCAAGGAAGCCAAGCGTCAGGCCGAAGCTGTGTCTCGCGTACCGATCAGATCCGCCTTCCTCGCCGTGGGCGGCGTCTCGCTCGACGAGGTGCGCGCCACTGGTGGCGCGATCATCTCGCGAGCCGATCAGGAGATCACCGCTCTTGATCTCGAGAAGGCGGCTAAGACCGCGCGCGAAGCTGCGGCACCAAGCTTTTTAAATAGGAATGTGCTCCACACGATCCCGCTCGAGCACCGTATCGACGGAAACAAGGTCCTCGGCGACCCGCTCGGGATGAAGGGCGTGCGCCTCGAGATCGATTACCTTTTTATCACCTGTCTTGCCCAGCACGACGACGCGCTCGCAGAAGCGGTCGAAGCTGCCGATATCGAGATCATCGACCAGATGGCTTCTCCTCTCGCCGGGTCATACGTGCTCCTCGAAGGCGACCAGAAGATGAAGGGATGCGTCCTCGCCAATATCGGCGCCGAGACGATCTCGATCGTCGTCTATGACGAGGGAATCCCTGTGTCGGTTAAGGTCTTCCCGATGGGCTCAAGCCACATCACCGACGATATCGCGCTCGGGTTCCGCATCTCGCTCGAAGAAGCTGAGCGCGTGAAGCTCCAGCGCCTCACGGGACAGATGTACCCGAGGAAGAAGGTCGATGACATTGTCGTCAATCGTCTCACCGCGATGTTTAGCCTCGTCGAGAAACACCTCCGCACCCTCGCGCGCAAGAGCCCTCTCCCCGCGGGCATCATTATCTCTGGTGGTGGCGCAGGCACGGGCTCGATCACCGACATCGCTCGCGGGTCACTCAAGCTTCCTGCACGACTCGCTGAGTTCCGTCTCTCTTCAGATACCAAGATCCGCGACGCGACCTGGGCCGTGGCTTACGGACTCGCCCTCTGGGGCCTCACGGGCGACACCGCCGCACCCAAGAAAACTTTTGGCTCCTCACTTTCTAATTTCTTCCGCCAGTTTTTACCGTAATCGGTGGTATTGACTTTAATGTTTTAACGTGCCATCGTATTTGACATAGGCAACTTCGATAATCGAAGACGTGCCATTGATCAGTTCTTGATTAACCAGTCGTAAGTAAAAGGAGGGACTCCAGATGTTCAATATCATTGCGAAGGGGCGCGCACTGCGTCGTCGCTTCTTCCCGACCGCTGAAGATCTCATCAACGGAATCGTCGACATCGAGCTCATGCTCGAAGAAGAGCCGAATCTGACTCCAGAAAGAAGGGGCAACCTGCAGCTCGCCCAGAAGTTGCTGAACCGCCGACTCGATATGCTCGAGGGTTCTGACGGCGGAGTGACCGGCAACATCGCTGCGTTCGCTCGGGAATTCCGTCGGGCGTTTTTCCAGACGAAGGCCGAGCGACGCGAAGAGCTCGAGAGCGGATTGGACCGCTGCACCGACAGACTAGCGGAACTCATCCAAGTCATTGAACGATTGGAAGCACTGAAGACCAAGGCACCCGAGAAGTTCGCTGGGCTCGAGCCCCAACTTGTCGAGTTGTGCTCCCTGAGGAGCCGGCTCACCTATCTCAAGGCCGGCCTCGAGAATGATCTTGCGCGCCTCTGATACCTAGCCCGCCGTCGAAACACAGGTAACCCTGCTGTTTCGACGGCGGGTTTCCTGTTTTTATATTAATTGTGTGTGGTTATGACGACCCGTCTCAAATCCTTGTCAATATTTGCAAGCGCGCTCCCTCTGGTATCATTGCTCCTAATAGGCCTAATTACTGGATATGTCAAAACGCGTTGAACCTGAGATCGAGACATTTGCACGCATTCGTGTGGTAGGAGTTGGAGGTTCTGGTAAAAACGCGGTCAATCACATGATCGAGTCGAAGGTGCGCGGCGTAGAGTTTATCGCCGTTAACTCTGACGCTCAGGACCTTCACCGCTCGCTCGCCAAGCGCAAGATCCATATCGGCAAAAATCTCACCCGCGGCCTCGGTACGGGGATGAACCCCGAGCTCGGCAAGCGCGCTGCTGAAGAGACTCGCCAGGAGATCCAAGAGGCGCTTTCAGGAAGCGACATGGTCTTCATCACCGGCGGCATGGGCGGCGGTACGGGTACGGGCGCAGCCCCAATCGTCGCCAAGATCGCCAAGGAGATCGGTGCGCTAGTCATCGCGGTCGTCTCGAAGCCATTTTCATTTGAAGGTTCGCAGCGTCGCGAGATCGCTGAGCGAGGCCTCGCTGAGCTTAAGAAGGAAGTCGACGCGTTTATCGTGATACCCAACGACAAGCTCCTCCAGGTTGTCGACACGAACGTTTCTGCAAAAAGTGCATTCGCGATGTGTGACGAGATCCTTCGTCAGGCTGTCGAGGGCGTCTCAGACATCATCACCACTCCGGGCGAGATCAACACCGACTTCAACGACATCAAGGCGATCATGGAAGGCGCTGGTCCCGCACTCATGGGTATCGGTGTTGCCGAGGGCGACAGCCGTGCCCGCGACGCGGCACAGAAGGCCGTCAACTCCCCTCTCCTCGACGTTTCGATCAGTGGTGCCAAGGGCGTGCTCTTCGTCGTCGCTGGCTCAGACGACCTGGGCATCCTCGAGGTTCAGGAGGCTGCCAAGGTGATCAGCGAGTCAGTCGACAAGAACGCCAAGGTGATCTTCGGTATCATGCGCGACGAGAAGGTTAAGAAGGGCCACATGCGCATCATCGTGATCGCTACGGGCTTCCCCGAGAGCGCTGCCCACACCTCGATCGACACTCCCGAGCGCTCACTCTTCTCGATGGCCCCGCAGCAGCGTGAAGAAGAGAAGGGTCGCATTTATCATGATGTACTAAAGCGCGCTCCCGAGCCGAAGGAAGAAAAGCCGGTCATCACCGAGGAAGTCCGCGAGATAAAGCCAGAAGCCAAGAAGCCTGAGAAGAAGGAGGAGCCTATCGTCACGGCCCAACCACACAAACGCGAAGAACTCCCCGTCGCGGCACCCCTTTCTGAAGACGAAGAAGCATGGGGAGCGATCCCAGCCTTCCTCCGTCGCCATAAGAAGTAGCGATTCACAGAGCCCGGGAAACCGGGCTCTGTTATACTGTGCTCTATGTACGACCTCATCATAATTGGCGGCGGCCCCGCGGGCGTCGCGGCCGGCGTCTACGCAGCCCGTAAACAATTAAAAACCGTTCTCATCGCCGAAGAACTCGGCGGTCAATCAACCGTCTCAGAAGGTATCGAGAACTGGATCGGCACACCAAAGATCCCTGGTGCTGACCTCGCCAAATCCTTCAAGGCACATCTCGAGGCGCTTAAGGGCGACGTGGTCGGCCTAGAGCTCGAAGAGCGTGTCACCAGCCTCGAGAAAGGCGCTGACGGCTTCATCGTGAAGACGCGCAGTGGCAAGGAATACACCGCCAAGACGGTCCTAGTCGCCTCAGGTGCTGGTCGCCGCAAGCTCGCGATCCCAGGCGCCGACAAATTTGAAAACAAGGGCGTCACCTACTGCGCCTCCTGTGACGGCCCGCTCTTCGGCGGAATGGACGTGGTCGTAGTGGGCGGCGGCAACGCCGGCTTCGAGACCGCTGCGCAGCTCCTCGCCTACGCTAAGAGCGTCACCCTTATCCATCGGCACAAGGAGTTTAAAGCCGATCCGGTCACCGTCGAGAAAGTCTCAGCCCACCCGAACATGCGCGTTATAACCCACGCCGAGCCGACCGAGGTCTTGGGCGATCAATTCGTCAGCGGCCTCACCTATCTCGACAAAGACACCAACGAGACTAAAAAGATTGATGCCGCCGGCATCTTCGTCGAAGCGGGCGTGATCCCCAACACTGACTTCGCCTCAAGCCTCCTCCCGCTCGATGAGGTGAAGCGCATCAAGATAGACCCGCGCAATCAGCGCACAAGCGTCGATGGCATCTGGGCTGCCGGCGACTGTACCGACGAGCTCTACCACCAGAACAACATCGCGGCTGGCGACGGAGTCAAAGCCCTCGAAGACATCTACCTCTGGGTCAAGATGCACTAACGACACTCGAGCATCGTGAACGAACTCTCCGCCACCATCAAGACTCCCTACTGGTCTCTCTCTCCCGAGGACACCGCTTCGCTCTTACACACTGACCTCCACCAGGGCCTGACTGCGCCAGAAACCGCAAAACGCCGTGCCGAGTTCGGCACGAACACCATCGAAGCGTCGACGGGCGCAACACAGCTACGCATCCTGCTCCGACAATTTACAAGCCCGCTCATTTTAATTCTTAATTTTGCCGTTATCGTCACGATAGTTATTGGCCACTATCGTGACGCGGTCTTTATCGGGATAGCTGTCGTGGTCAATGCTCTGCTTGGCTTCTATCAGGAGCACAAGGCTGAGCGCTCACTCGCGAAGCTCAAGACCTACGTACGCCAGCGCGCTCGCGTGATCCGTGACGGACGTGAGCGCGAGATCGACGCAGCCGAGCTCGTACCCGGCGACAGTATCCGCCTTTCTCAGGGTGACCGCGTCCCCGCCGACGCACGAGTGTTTTTCTCGAGTGACGCGATGGTCGACGAATCACTGCTTACCGGAGAGTCACTCCCCACTGCGAAGACTGCCGAACCCGTCGCTGAGAACACGACTATCGGCGATCAGCACGGCATGGTCTTCGCGGGTACCCTGCTCACCCAAGGAGCAGCCTCAGCCGTTGTTTGTCGTACCGGCCTCAACACCGAGCTCGGTACCATCGCGGGACTACTCGCCACCACCAAAGATGAGCGGACCCCGCTCCAGCAAGCCATTGAACGTTTTAGTATTCACGCCAGTATCGGCTTAGGAGCCCTCACCGTGGGAGTATTTTTCCTTGGGCTCGCGATGGGACACTCGAGGCTCGACATGTTCTTAATCGCCGTGGCGATCGCGGTGTCAGCTATCCCTGAAGGTCTCCCGGTCTCGCTTACCGTCATTCTCGCCGTAGGCGTCGAGCGTATGGCCAAGCGTAAAGGTGTGGTGCGCAAGCTCTCGGCCGCTGAGGCGCTCGGGAGCACCACAGTCATCCTCACCGATAAAACCGGCACCCTGACCGAGGCACGGATGGAGCTGTCGGCGATACTTCCCTTCCACGGCAGCGAAGAAGCACTCCTGAAGCGCGCCCTCGCTAATACGCAGGTCTTAATCGACAACCCTGAAGATGCGCCGGGAGCCTGGCACTTAACTGGCCGGATCATGGAAACCGCGCTTGTCCGCGCAGCGGCGCTCCGCGAAATCCCAGTAACAGAAGTCCCTGACGCTACCCGGGCGCTTCAACACCTACCCTTTAGTTCTGACCGTAAATATTCGATCTCACTCGTGCACGACCAAGGGCATCATAAGCTCGTCGTCGTGGGCGCTCCTGACATAATCCTTCAGCACACGACCCTCGAGCCCGCCGTGCGCGATGAGTGGCTCGCGACTATTGCGTCGCGCGCCTCTTCAGGAGAACGTCTCCTCGGCATAGCCACCAAGGAGATCACCTACGAGCACGAATTCTCTCTTGCGACCCACCCGCACATCACTCACCTCTCGTTCGCGGGGCTGATCACCTTCCGCGACCCCATACGCAGCGGCGTGCCTGAAGCGCTCGCGCTTACTAAACAGGCCCACGTGCGCACGATCCTCGCCACCGGCGACCACCAGGGCACGGCAGTGGCGGTGGCGCGCGAAGTGGGGCTCCCCACTCACCCTGAAGCGCTCATCGACGCTGCAGAGCTCGCCACCCTTTCTGACGAAGACCTTTCTGAACGTCTACGAAACGTCTCGGTGATCTCGCGTGTCACCCCGGCCGATAAGCTTCGCATCGCGAAGCTCTTACAGGCCCAAGGCGAGATCGTAGCGATGACGGGCGATGGCGTCAACGACGCCCCGAGCATCAAGCAAGCCAACGTCGGGATCGCGATGGGCTCAGGCACCGAAGTGGCACAAGGGGTTGCTGATCTCATCTTGCTGGATGACAACTTCGAGACCATCGTCGCCGCAATCGAAGAAGGTCGGCATATATTAGCCAATATTCGTAAAGTGCTCGTGTACCTGCTCTCTAGCGCGACCGATAGTCTGATTCTTATCGGCGGGTCCTTACTCGTGGGACTTCCTCTTCCTCTCTCCGCACTCCAGATACTCTGGGTGAACTTCTTCACCGGCAGCTTCCCGGCTGTTTCCTTCGCGTTTGAGAAGGAGTCGAACATGTTATCCCGACGTCCACACCCCGGTCCACTCCATCTTTTCGATCCCCTCATGCGCTTCTTGATTCTCGTGATCGGTATATCAACCAGCACTCTACTGTTCGTCCTCTACCAAGGCCTGCTCTCCTACGGCTATGAAGAAACGCTGGTGCGGACCTTCATATTCGCGACCTTCGGTACCTACACACTCCTCATCACCTTCTCGGTGCGCAGCCTAGACCAGAGCATCTTCTCATACCCTGTCTTTGGTAATCGTTTTCTTACTGCTGGCGTCGGTTTCGGTGTCCTGCTCACGCTCGCAGGAATATATCTGCCTCTCCTCCAAAATCTCTTTGGCACGGTATCCCTGCCGCTTGTATGGGTCGCTGGCGTACTCTTGGTTGGCGTATTGAATAGCGCGCTCGTCGAACTCGCCAAGTGGTGGTTCCGCACGGTGCACAAACCAAGCCCTTCGTTACGCACCACATGATTGCTAATTCAGTCAAAAGGCCCGCTGCAGACGCAGCGGGCCTTTGTTCATTTTGAACTTTTCGTCTACTTCGAAGTCTGCTTGAGTTCGCGAAGCCCCGATTTCCTACAAACCTCGACGACGCCTCTGATCTGCTCCTCGGCACCCCCGAAACGTTCGTTCCAGGACAACCGGATGCGTGAGGAGTGATTACTCCCGCGAGCTACCTCGATCGAACACTGGCAAGCAATCTTGTTACGGTCGCCGCAGCACGAGCACTTCCCCTCTTTAACGAAAGCGAAAGAGCCGGCATAACCCAGACCGAGGTAGTAGAAGACCAAAGCCCAGTGACCAAGAACGCTTTCCCCAGACTGTCTCTCCGGCGAAAAATCGAAATCCACAGTGAGCGGTTTCTTACCTTCCGCGATGCCAAATTGACAGGGGGTCTTGCGCGAAAGGTGGCTGTACGTGTCTCCAACACATATCGCCGTGACACTTCCGTGATCGCCGTACTTGAAGCCAGTGTCTTCGATGGTCTTACCAGCCCTTATGAGCCTTTCGGGCGCACGCAGATGCCCCACACCTCGATGCTCGAGAGGCATATGGAACCCAAGATCAAGAAACAGCTTGGGTGAAAGGGTCTTCTTCGAAACGGCAAAAATCCGCTCAGGACTCATACTCTTTCCTCCTTGCGATTGGACGTCTGTAACCACGTTACTACACAGTAGTAGTACGTCAATGCGCGGGGAATATATTGATCTTGCTGATAAATACGCTACGCTTTACTACATGTCTCTTGCTGAGCAGCGCTGTATCCCGTGTGAAGGTGGCATAGAGCCGCTCACGTCGGATGAGGCTCGGGAGCTCCTACGAGACACGCCGGAATGGCTACTCGCTGAGGATGCAAAAAGTATCAGTCGCGAGTACGCCTTTAAAGACTTTCTTGCGGCGATGCAGTATGTCGGGTATGTCGCTGATCTCGCCGAGTTTGAAGGTCACCATCCTGACATGCACATTTCGTATAACAAACTTCGCCTCGAGCTCACCACCCACGCGATCAACGGGCTCTCAAATAACGATTTCATCCTCGCAGCTAAAATAAACACGCTGCCTGTATAACACTCAAGCCCCGAGATTGTTCGTCCTAGGACGAACAATCTCGGGGCTTTTTCAGGCAGCCGTGATCTGCGCAACGTTCGACTTCCTTTCGCGAAGACCGAGCCCTCGAGCGAGCTCCGCGAGCTTCCTCACGTGCTCGAAGGCACCGCCACGGCGCGCCTCCCACTGGAGTCGCAGATACCAGGAGAGCAGCGGGCGCGAGCCCTTGAGCTCGCGCGGATAGCAGTACACGCCGCAGCGCGCCGACCATTCACGGGCCGGGCCGAAGGCATCTCTCGAGAACTCCATCGGTCCTCGGTACCCGCGCTCGATCCAGGCCATCGCGACCCCCTTCGTACGGATAAACGCATCGCGGTTATATCCGCCAGCCGATCCCGCTTCGACGAAGCGGACAAAGAGCGGCAGTTTCCCTTGGGCAACACCGATCACATCGAACGGTGGTTCAGCGTCTTCTCCGCGACGACGATCCCTCGTGTAAAGCAGGTCCTTGCCGTTGCAGCGAGGACCGAAGCTGTACCCCGTATCCACCAGAACGCGACCATTCTTGATGTACAACTCCGGCACCTCGAGCCGCCCAGTCAGATCGAGCCACTCAGTAGGCACCGCCGCGATAATCCTGTTGACTACCTCGCCGGACTTCAAACCTCCGACTCCACCAAGTTCAAAATTGATATGCTCCGCCATCGTATCCCTCCGAAGAACAGTCTCGACCCACCCTAGCGCACTTACCGCCTGGGTCAAGAGACAGCGCTAGAGCGATGCGGCGAATTCAGCGAGATGTGTCCCGACAAGCACCGCGTCAGCACCAGGCTCGATATCGGCAACGGTTCGGATATTGCTCGCCTGACAGAGCCACCCCTTGAAAAGGGCTCGGGCTTCTTGAAAGGTTTCCTCCTTCAAGCCGCCCGTGTGTAAATCGCGGCTGTTCCATACCGCGCGGAGGTGGGTCGGGATCTCGCGTAGCCCTTGAAGCGAGAGCGGCTCAATTAGACACCGGTCTTCATTGAGGCGAGGGACGAACCCGACTGTGAGCACCCAATCAGCACCACATCGAAACGCCTGCTCGACCTGTTCATCGGTCGTGTGCCAGCCTTTCGCAAGGATCGGCTTACCGGTCACCGTGCGCGCCTTGCGTACGAGCTCAAAGGAGCCTCCCCATCGCGGATCAGTATGGATCGCGATAATATCGCCGACCCTCTCGGCGATCTGAAATAACTCTTCAAAACTTTTGTTTGAACGATACCCAAAGGGCGACTCCGTCTTAACCTCAGCAATGATTAAGACGTCGTCTTTCATTGCGCTCCTCCGAGGCGTTCTTGCACCGCCTCACGCTTCTTCTGATCTCGCAGTTCGACTGCCCTAGCACGAAGACCCCCGTAGCGCGGCACGAAGTCTGGATCGAGAGTCTCTGCGACCACCTCACGGATGCACGCCTGTACCTCTTCTCTCGGGATCAATCCTCCACTCGATGTCTTAATCGCATCGTACTTGTCTATTGCAGCAACCAGTTCGTCGACGCTCTGAGTCGCCGCAACGCGACTCTTAAGCGCTTCCTGGTCAGCGTCAACTGATTCCCGCGCGACCTCTTCGATCGGAGCGAGGTTTCCCTCTGGGGCCTCTGCGGAAGATCCGACCTCGACCACAAGAGCGCTGATATCGTCCATCTTAGAACGCACGTTCTTCTCTTTGCCGACACGCGCCACCTCCTGCGCCGCTGAAGAAAGTACCCGAGCCAAAGTCTCAGGACTCGCACCCTCAGTAAGTATCTTCTCTATTTCTAAATCGGTAAGGTTGTCGTGGATGCCGTCAGAGCTGAGCAGCAGCTTGTCGCCTGGCTGGAGATCGATGATGTAGGTCCGCGGTCGTATCGTCGACCCGCCAAGCGCCTGGAGGATCACGTTCCTGTTTCTAAAAGCTGCCAGTTCAGCTTCTGAAAGTTTGGAAGGATCAGTGAGATTATTAAATTTACTCTGTAAGGTGCGCGCCGCGTCTTCGCTCTCGGCAGCTAAGAATGCCTGATTGTCGTCAAGCGTAATCTGTTCGAGTCGGCCTTCGCCACCGCGCAGTACATATACCCGACTATCACCAAGATTTGCCACAGCCGCGCGATTCCCTTCAGCGAGCTTAACGAGAGAAACCGTAGCCGCCATCCCCTTGAGCTCGCCCGTGGCTTCCTCAAGCACCCTCCTGTTTGCTTCCTCAAGGACTTTCTTCAGAGCGTCGACCGTCTCCTCGGCCGAGAGACCGGGGGCAATGGTGGCGAGACCCTCCTTCACCGCCTGGCGGGCCAAGCGAGAAGCCTCATTCCCACCCTTTTGGCCACCGACGCCATCAAAAACGGCAAAAGCATCGTCTAGCTCCAATACCGCGTCTTCGTTGCTCTCGGGGTGTTTATCACTCGGAATGGTGTCCTTGCCGACTCTAACTTCAAGCCGTGACTCTTGGCCTTCTTTCTTATTCTGCGGTGAATTTTCGTTACTCATGACCCTATGCTAGCACGGCGTTAAGGCCCGGGAGAATAGTAGGTTTTACCCTTCAATTTCTCAGGCAGGAGGTCCTCTTTCGTGTATTTCTCGTAGCCCTCGCCATACTGCAAGTCTTTCATCAGCTTGGTCGTAGCATTGCGGATCTTGAGCGGCACGGGGAGGTTCCCATGCTCCTTAACGTCTTTCGTCGCCGCGAGGTATGCGTAGTAGGCGGCCTTACTCTTCGGCGCTTCGCTTAGATACACCACGCCATGCGCGAGATTGATCCCTGCCTCCGGATAGCCGATCGTCTCGACCGCGCGGAAGACCGCGTTTGCGAGAGGGAGCGCCTGCGGATCCTCCATCCCGATGTCTTCACTCGCGAAGACCACCATCCGCCGCGCGATAAACTTCGGGTCTTCTCCCGCGTCGACCATGCGCGCTAAGTAATAGAGCGCGGCGTCCGGCTGACTCGCGCGCATACTTTTAATAAACGCGCTGATCGTGTTGTAGTGCTCGTCACCCTTCTTATCGTAGCGGAGATGCTTCGACTGGAGAGTGTTCTTTAAATTCTCGATGGTAACCTCGCCGTAGAGCTGCGCGGTATTCTCGAGCATCGCGATCGCCTGCCGTGCGTCGCCCGCGGCCATCGAGACGAGCCAGGCACGCACCTCTTCGTCGAGTGCGAAACCAGTCCGATCGATAATCGCTTCCATCTCGCTCTCGGAGAGCTCGTTTAAGACAAAGACGCGACAGCGCGAGAGGAGCGCGCTGATCACCTCGAAGCTCGGGTTCTCAGTCGTCGCGCCAATCAACGTAAGCTCACCACTCTCGACATACGGCAATAAGAAATCCTGCTGTGCTTTATTAAATCGGTGTATCTCGTCAAGAAACAACATTTTAGGGCCAAAGAGTCCACCGTCGGTTTCTATAATTTTGCGAATGTCATCTTTGCTCGCCGAGACAGCTGAGAGCTCGTAGTACTGCGCGTTCAGCGCTTCAGCGTAGATCTTAGCGAGGGTCGTCTTACCTACTCCGGGCGGTCCCCACAGAATAAACGAGAAAAGGTGCCCTTTCTCGACGGCGACGCGAAGCGGCATCCCCGGGCCTACTAGATGGCTCTGTCCGACGTATTCCTCTAAGCTCTTCGGCCTGATCTTGTGGGCCAGGGGCTCCATGCCCCTATTGTACTCCTCGCGCAAGAGCGGGCGAGCTCATGTGAGCTCGCCCGCTCTTACTACTACAACCGTTTACGGTCGCTTTGCGAAGCCCTCAAGCGCCTTAATCACCTCAACGGGGATCATATATACGACCGTATTGCTCTGGTCTGAAGACATGTCGTTGACCGACTGGAGAGTGCGCAGATGGAGCGCGCCTGGTGTCGCTGAGAGCATCGCTGCGGCCTTTGCGAGGTTCTCAGATGCCGCGAGCTCGCCCTCAGAATTAATAATCACCGCGCGCTTCTCGCGTTCAGCCTCGGCTTGTTTACCGATCGTGCGCTCGAGCTCCGGAGGGAGACTCACATCCTTCAGCTCGACATTCTGCACTTTGAGCCCCCAAATATCCGTCTCTCGATCGACGGTCTCACGGATCCGGTCGGCGATCTTATCTCGACCCGAAAGCAGCTCGTCGAGGGTCACCTCGCCGACAATGTTGCGCATCGTGGTCTGGGCATACTGCGAGATCGCATGTTTAAAATCTTCTACTTCGATCACGGCCTTCCCCGCATCGCTCACGCGGTAGTAGATCACCGCATTCACGCGGACCGACACGTTGTCCCGCGTGATCGCGTTTTGGTCGGGAACATCGACCGCCTTGGTGCGTATATCAACCTTCTGATACGTCTGAATCACCGGCCAGACCATCCGCCATCCGGGCTCCATAATCGACGAGAATTTACCAAAAGTGAATCTCACTCCGCGCTCGTATTGGTTAATCTGTCGGATACTCCCAATAATGAGCACGATCACTATAACAACCGTAGCTACCAAGAAATTCCATCATAGGGTTCTCTAAGGCGATTAATGCCCCCAGTGTACCACCTATTCTCGCGAGAGTTTGTAGACGACGCCTGCGGCGTCGTCGCTGATGTAGGCCACCCCGCCCGGGAAGGTCTTGATGTCGACCGGGCGGCCGAGCTTGGTCCCCTCCGCGGTCAGCCAGCCAGTGATGAAGTCGTGCGTACCCTGGTAACGGCCCTGCGCGTCGAGCGCGACGCGCACGATCTTGTACCCTACCGGCACACTGCGATTCCACGAGCCGTGGAGCGCGACTAAGGCGTCATACCAGTATTCCTCGGGCCAGCCCTCTTCGGGGACAATGGCGAGGCCGAGCGGCGCCGAGTGAGCCTGTAGGTCGACAAACGAAGGCGCTTCAAAGGGCTCCATGCAGGGGTTACGGATGTACGTATTTTTATCAAACTCAGTGTCGTGGATATTTTTCCCATAGCAGACCGGCCAGCCATAGTTCTTACCCTTCTCGATAATGTTTAGCTCATCGGGCGGTGTGTCGTCGCCGAGCCCGTCGCGGCCCATCTCGGTCGCGAAGACGCGCCCGTCGACGGGGCTCATCTCCATAAACACCGAATTACGCAGCCCCTTCGCATACTCCATCAGTGTGCCTGTCTTGGTGTCGTAGGCCATGATCCGCCCGCGCTGCGAGTCGCTCTCGTTGCATACGTTACATGACGAGCCGACCGAGACGAGCAAAATGTTTTCTTGAGGCGAGGGCAAGAAGAGGAGCGTGCGAGAGGTGTGACGATCGGTCCTGCTCGCCTCGAGGTCGGCGAGCTTGGTGTAGCCGCTCACTGTCCCTGCCTCAGGGTCATAGGTGTAGCGCCCGAGGCGGCTATGCTCGGCGAGGTAGAGGTAACACGGGAGGCCACGATCATCCTGCGGACAATCGAACGCGAGGCCGTGCGGGTTATCGAGCCCTTCAGCGAGCGTCGAGCGCTCCTCGGCCGCTCCGTCGCCGTCTCGGTCACGGAGCGTCGTCACCTTACCCTCTTTCATCTGGCTCACGAGCATCCGCCCGGCTGGGTCGAGCGCGAGGACGCGAGCGCTCGTTACCCCGCTCGCATAGACGGAGATTTTAAAGCCTTTAGGTACGGTGAGTCGTGGCGTGATCGTGTCTTCGGGCGCACTCTCTACTCCGCCATCCATCCACGGTATCGCCACCGCGCCAATATACTTCTCCTTAACCACCCATAGCGCAGCCACGATCAGCACCAGCACACCGGCAGTAATGAGGAGTTTTTTAGTCATGTTCTTCATGCTCTGATTGTACTCTATTGTCTTTGAAACGCGCTTCTTTTTCTGTTCTGCGATATAATTACAGAGCAATTCTATGATTTCTCTCAAATCATCAACTGTAATTTTTTCAAAAGTATTGCTACTTTCAGAACTTTGTTGCTTAATGTCATTGACAACGCAATTCGGTGATGCGAAAATGCCCTCAACGGGCATTTTCGCATCACCGAATGCGATTTCCCCACCTCATTGATTTTTCATAAAAACTCCTATATAATCAACTTTAAGAAGTAAGACCTCTCGTGTTGGGGTACCGAATGGCGCCCCGTCAAAACGAGGGGCTTTCTTATTTTTTAGGCAAAAAGTGGCTTCTCATCGACAATCTTATCCTTGATCAGCTCGTAGTATTGGTAGTCGTTGTGCTCGTATTTCCTGAAAATTGCCCACGAAATAAAGTCGACCGCTTGAAGTGACTTGTTCTCGTGCGAAGCGTGTAACTCTACTTTGAATACACCGTCTCGGCGATTACTCATTTCTGTACATAAATACGTTACAAAATTTTCCTTCAGCCGCTTCTTGGTGTCCTTCCGGTCGATGTAGAGTTCGATCGATTCCTGTACACTCAACGCATCACTCTTATGGAGCCGGTCTAAGAGGATGTTCGCGGTGTAATTATAGAGCACGTTCTTTTGACTCTGTAGATTCGTATAGACCTTTTCCTTGTTCAAGACAATCGTTTGCACCTTGAGATCCGGGATCTCACTCAACTTCTGTAATAATCTCTTGCGTGTTATCTCGTCAGCCCCGTACGCATGCAGCTCCCCCAAGCGCTTATGCTTCTTCTTTAGCGTGCGCCAGACCTTCTTGACAGCCCGCTCAAGCGCACGCTCGTCGGCGACGATAGCAATGGTAAAGAGAAACCATTTGCTCGATCCTTTCTTAAACCCCAAATCCCCGCTCTCATCAAGAAAGACGTAGGCCATATTACCGATTCCCCTTCGCTCGGTTGTGTGTTTTGCAGAGCATTTGACAGTTTGCCGCATCGGTCGCTCCCCCCTTACTCCAAGCAGCCACGTGATCGGCATCCATATCGGACAAACTCCAGATCTTCTCCTTGTTGGCGTCATGCCCAATGGCGCACAAGGGACAATTTGATTCACTTTTTTCTTTCGCCGCTGCGGTCTGAGCCTCATAAACTGAGCGTTTAGTCGCATCGTCAAACACGCGCACGTCCAACAACTTCGTGTCCACTTCGCCTCCTAATACATACTCGAAGATCCCTCGTCGGTTCTTGACGTGCGCGTCTCCATAAAGACGCTGCACCGCGGCAGAAATTACCGCGGGATCGTAAGTTTGCGCATGGTACGTCTTGTACAAACGATTCCATTCCAGCCCCTTCATTTCGCTTTCGACATCAATGAAAATTGACGACACCCAATCAATGACTTTGTTGAAGTGATTTTTCAACTCAGTGATATCCGAATCCTGACGGTGCTTACTCATGTAGTTATCGATTGCCCCATCAGACACCCAGTCAAGCGCATGCTCCAGAAAAGCTTGGCGCTTGATATCACCAGAGACGTAGGCACTCCACTTCTGCACATTCGCATTTTGGCTATTACTAAACTCCTCACGCGCACGAGTCACAAAAGGCCCGGAGTAGACCGCGTTCAAAATCTCCTGCTCGGTTAGCGGCACACCCGCAATGTTGATCGTCTTGAACCAATCCTTGATCTCTGGCTCTTCGCCCTCGCATATGTAGATGAGCAACTTCGTATTCAAGATCTTCTCGCGCTGCACATCGGCCATCCCGCTATAGTATTGTTCGTGACCATTCTGGTCCCTTACCGCAAACAAACCGGTCACAAATCGACCAATACTAGTGATACGCTGCTGACCGTCGAGGACTTCAAACTTTTCGTTGCCCACCTGATTGAAATACATCACTCCGATTGGATAACCTTTCACAATGGAGTCGATTACTGCCACGTCACGCCTTCCGTCCGCGTATATGTAATTACGTTGGTACTCAGGCTGGATAGTAAGCGTACCTGATAGACCAAACAGACCCTTGCCTTCAAATGCATTGTATTCAAAACCGGCGACAACGTCGCGAATGGTGATGTCAGTTTTTAGTGCAGTTTTCATATTATTTCTTCTTGTGCTTTATAAAAATTCTCTTGAAGGCCATTTTTGCAATGCCATTGTCGTAATAGCCTGCAGTTGGGTTGCCTTCCTTATACGCCCCCGTTCCACCTGCTTTATAGTAATCATCGACGAACTTCTTTGTTAGCCCTGGTGTCCGTTTGAACTCATCACCAACAAGTCCGTTATCGTTTGTGCCCAGGATCTCAAACTGTTCCGGTGAATACTTGTCTAGGAAGCTAATCGGCACACCCATTGCCCCATCGTAATCACTCGGTATGGCATCTGTAAATGGCACCTCGATTGCGTCGTAATTGTCATATTTATCGTAATCGGCCTTGTCTTTCATCTTTTTGTTAAATCTAAAATTGTCAGAATATGTCATAAGACTAAGCGGTCGGTGACGGCGACCATGATCAAGATTGGTAAACCAGCATGTGTTACCCATTTTCTGTTCGGACTTATCTGGTCTCACATATGTTTTTGCACCACTCACAACCCCCAACCACACCTTGTTCATCTTTATCAAAGGAAAAATTTCTTTATAAGTTATGGCATTCATGCTGCCAAGTATCAGAAATTGTTTGTTGTGCTCCATGAGCTGGGCCACATAAGGCCGAAACAGGCTAAATGGAGGATTGGTGACTACAATGTCGGACTCTTTAAGCAGCTCGACGCATTCAGGACTTCGAAAGTCGCCATCGCCCTCTAGCGGCGACCACTCGTTATTTTTATTTTCCTTCAATTGCTGCGAAATATCTTTCAGCGTGAAGGAGCCATCCCCGTCCACATCGCCAACTTCGTTAATGATAAATTTGTTGGCCGTAATCTTCGGTCGGCCTTTGACAGGCTCGAGTGTCACATCGTCGCCAAATAGCCCGAGCTGAGTATTCGCAACAGGCGAGGGCTTGTAGCTCGTGGTAATAAGCCGCTTTAGACCGAGGCGTTTGAAATTAAGCACGAAGTAGCGGAAGAAGTTACTCTCGAACGGATCGTCGCAATTGCAGTAGACAATCTTATCCTTAAAAGTGTCGCGGTCGTACTCCAGATAGGCCTCAATCTCTTTTTGAATATCGCTGTACTGCGTATAGAACTCGTCATTCTTTGCCTTTTTGGCATTTGTGAGATTGCTGTTCGCCATTACGCCAAATAATCCCACATTTTCTTCATTTTTGGAATGCGCGCAGAGGGGTGGCGGGCGCGAGCTATACTAGAGCCATGTCTACGCGCTCTAAGATCGGTATCGGCTTATTAGCAGCACTCCTCCTCGCCCTCGGCGGCTACTACGCGCTCTACGAGACCGAGCTCGAGGAGACGGCGCTCGAGGGTCTCTATGGTAGCGAGGAGTGTACCGTGGCGGGGATCAACGCCCACGGCGACTTCGTCACGTATGCCTCTGCGTACGACTCGGTAGCTGAAGCGGCGCTTAACGAAGCGCCGTCTGAAGAGATCATCGGCGCGATAAACGCCGCCGAGAGGGACGAGAGCATCAAAGGTATCCTGCTCGATATCGACTCGTACGGCGGGATGCCGGTGGCCGGAGAAGAAGTGGCTAATGCGCTACGCGCGACTAAGAAGCCGACCGTCGCGCTTATCCGCGGCGCGGGCGCCTCGGCCGCGTACTGGGCGGCGAGCGGCGCCGACCACATCGTCGCCTCTGCCCTCTCAGACGTCGGCAGTATCGGCGCCACCTACTCGTACACCGACGCCGCGAAGTACAACCAGGAGCAGGGCTACACCTTCAACCAGCTCTCGACGGGTATCTATAAAGATGCGGGTAACCCCGATAAGCCGCTGACCGCTACCGAGCGCGCGCTCGTGATGCGCGATCTCGAGATTATTAAAAATAAGTTTGTCGCTACTGTCGCCGCTAATCGCGACCTGAGCATCGCCGCAGTCGAGGCGCTCGCCGACGGCTCCACGATGCTCGGCGAGGCCGCGCTTAAGGCGGGGCTCGTCGACGAGATCGGCAGCTACGAGGAGGCGAAGGCCTACCTCGCGCGCGAGACGGCCGCTCCCGCCGAAGTGTGTTGGTAATGGCCGCGCGCTACTGCGCCGGATACCACTTGTAGGCCGGCTGCGCGAAGGCTGAGTTCTCTGCCTGCTTGTCTACGACAAACTCCTCGCCGCGTGCCTTCTTATCTGCGTCGCTCGAGTTCACTTCGAGACGCTTCTCCCAGTAGTCGCCGTTTGACGCTTGGATCTCGAGCTCCTCGGCGACCGTGTGGTGCGACGGCGCCCATATCCACTCCACACCATCGCTGTCGACACGCTTCTCGCCCGGTACGGGCGGCGTTGGATCCATCAGATCGCGCAAAGGACCTCGCTCTCCCGGCGCTGATGCTTCTATTCCTTCATGCATAGGTTTACTCGAGTGATACTCGCGAACCCTAACCCTTCGGCCCTGCTTCGAGGCGGAGCGCTAGGCCCGTCGCGTCGGTGCGGTAGACATAACCCGCGCCATTCACCTCGAGATCTACCTGATAGCCCTCGACAAGCGCCGCGAGACAAGACTCTTCTGCGCCGCCGAGCCCGAGGCAGCCGTCGCTCCAGCTCTTAGGCTCCACCTTCGTTACCACGATACGCTCCAGAGATACGCCGAGCTTCGCGGCGAGGTCAGCGCGTGCCGCAGCTGCGGCCTCGTTTACCGTCACTCCCTGGACCGCGCCTTCAGGTGTGGTGCTAGTCGCCATCGTGTCGCCCTGCGGTGCGAGTGTTTCTGACGCCGACCACCAGTACGCACCGAGTAGGATCACGACTACCAGAACAACGCCCGCGATGATTTTATTTTGCATACGATGGGATAGTTACGTTGAAATAAATGATTAGGCGCTCGCCTCTACCGAGAAGCCTCCGTAGCTCATGCGCGTCATGTCGAAGGGCATATCCTTCTCGCTCATGCCCTCATACTTCTTCTCCATGAAGGCGATCACTTTCTTGTTAACCTGGTCGCGATGCTTCTTATTCTTAAATTCAATATATGAGAACCAGACCGTATCGCTCGGCTTCGCGCCCGTGAGCTTAGGGAATGTGCGCTCGATCCACTGCGGCTTCGGGTCTTCGAGCATGCACTCGCGATAGCTGAGCGCTCCGTGCTCCTTCCAGGCCTTCGCTGCCTCCTTCGCCATCTTCTTATACGCGACGACACTCTTCTTAGGGACAAGGAGCACAAATCCATCGACGTACTTCGCTGGTTGGGTAGTCATATCCTTAGATGGTACCACGCACGAATATGAAGTCTCGATGGAGCGCGCTAACGCGCTAGCAGGTAGTAGACCAGGAGAGCGAGGCCGCCCCACCAGCCGAGGTCTGAGAAGATGAGCCCGACCGCGATCTTACGCTGCCAAGAGGCCGGCAGGAGCTCGCCGGAGCGCCCTTCCCGCTCGCGCGCGAGGAGAAACGGGCTCACGCGGAAGGAGAGGAAGAGCCCGTTCAAGACGAGCACGACGGCGATAAGCGCGTGCGCGAGCGGGACGCCCGCGAGCGCCTCAGCGCGATAGAAGATCGCCCCGCCGACGACTGCGAGCGAGATCCCGAGCCAGATCAGGGGTTTGGTCACCTTGTGCGTGCGCGTCGTGGCCTCGGTCCAATAGCTCGAGCGGCGGCCGAGGAAGCCGTGGATATCGATCACCGTCACCGCCCCGAGCCCGATGATGAATCCCGCGAGGAGAAGGAAAAGCCCGACGAAGTCGAGAAGGTTAGGCATTGAGGAAAGTGATGGTCAGCTGCAGGACGGTGGCGAAGGAGACCCAGAGGAGATACGGGATCTGCGCATACGCGACCCATTTCTCGTGGCGGTAGATCGCCTTCATCCCCCAGAGGATCGTCAGGAGCACGAGGATGATATCGACGGACGCGAGGAAATTATTCTGGAGACCGAACTGTATCGGAGTAAAGAGGAAGTTGAAGATGAGGTTCAATGCGAAAGGTAAGGCGACCCGCGACGAGACGCGACCCTTGAGCCAGAGCCAGGCGACGCGGCCGTACGAGACGGCGATGATCGCATAGAGCAGCGTCCACGCTGGGCCGAAGAGCCAAGCGGGCGGGGCCCAGGTCGGCTTAATAAGTGTCGAGTACCAGTTGTAGGTGTTGTTCATAGTTGGAGTGATAGATGAATTGTAGCATCGCGGCGATCTCTTACCCTGAGCGCCTACCCTTCTCGAGAAGGCGTAGCGCCCCAGAAACAATTGATGTACATTCGCTAATAGAACGAACATCAATTGGAGGACCTAACGTGAGTGAGATAGATGAAGAACGTCGGAAGAGGATGGCCGCGAACTCCGCCGCCCATCTCGCCAACGGGACCTGGCCCCAGGTACTCGCGGTATTCGGCTACGACAACCCGCGAGCACCCCGAGTCCACCCCGAGACCTACCAGAGGCTCCAAGACGTGTTTCAGGCGGCGGGCTGCGCGCAGATTGCAGCCTTCGCTGGACTCGTCTCGATAGAGGAACGCGCACGCGGCGTGACCATGTCGTTCAACTTCAGCCTCTGCAAACGGCGCCGCCCCGGCAACCTCGAAGACAGCGAGGAGAGCCAGATGGACCATCTGGCGACCCCGGACATGCTCATCGGCACACGCAAGGGCGTCGAAGGAGCAGCAGTCTGGCTCGAGACGTTCGCCGCTACGCTGGCGTCACAGCTGCCGCCTGAATCGATCCAGTTCATGGACAAGATCTTCGGCGAGGCAGTCGCGTGCATGCGCGCACAGTCACAGCAACTCTCCTTCGGAGACCTGGTCGACATCGCTGCTGGTCACAAGACCTTCGACGGAAGCACTGAACCCACCAAGCAATAGAAAAAGGAGAAGGACGAACCCTGGCCGCTGCACACGTGCAGCGGCCTCTTCTTATATCTGGAGCGCGATGGTGATCGCGTCGCCCTCGGCGACACCCTCCTTCTTACGCACCGATGCCTTCAGCGGGAGGAGATAGCTGCCGCGTTTTGAATCAGGAAATATCGAGGTCTTCCAACTTGTCTTACCCACGGTCGCAACGACCGGGACCGAGCCCCAGCCGATCCGTTTCTTCCCCTCCTGACCCTTCTTCACCACCGCCGCACTCTTCTTGTCTAAGGTAATAAAATGCCACGCGGCGTTGCCCTGCCACTTCCACACCTCCGCTCTAAACTTCAAGATCATTGGGTGCGCCATTACGCGAAGCCGGCCTGCGCAGGAGCGGGATAAACATGCTCGTCCGCCTTTTATATTGTGCAAATTCTGGATTCTCGACCATTTTCTGCTCGAGCAATGGCACGCCGGAGACCTTAAGGATTAAGAACGTGATGGTGACCGGCCCGATGAGCGCGTAGAGGCCGAAGGGCGTCGAGAGCGCGACGAGCCAGATCCCCCACCACTGCGTCACCTCGCCGAAATAGTTTGGATGGCGCGTATACGCCCAGAGCCCGCGCTGCATCAGGTGGCCCCTATTCGCCGGGTCCTTAATAAATCGCGCGAGCTGCGCGTCGCCCACCGCCTCGAAGCAGAAGCCGACGAGCCAGACCGCGAGACCCACGAGGTCAAGGATCCCGAGGACAGGACCTCGAGTGAGGTTGATCGCGAGGACGGGCGCGACGACGAGTAGGAGGAGCGCCCCTTGGAGCAGGTAGACCTGGAGGTACGAGCGGAGATAGAACCACCTCCCCCACTCCTCGCGCCACTTCGCATAGCGATAGTCCTCGCCCTTTCCTTTATTGCGCCTGTGGATATGCCAGGCGAGGCGGAGCCCCCAGACGGTGACAAGAAGCGTCACCGCGAGCTGCCGCGGCTCGTAGACGCCCGAGAGATAGAGCGATGCCCAGGCCATAAGCACAAAGCCAAGACCCCAGGCGACGTCGGCAACATCATTACGCCGCGCGACGATCGAGACGATGTACCAGAAAGTCATATACGCGAGCAGAAGCAGCGCGAGTGAGAGAAGATCGGTAGCCATGGTGATGATTATGCGATCGGACAGGTCGAGCGGCCAAGCGCGGCGTAGAAGCCACACCAGGAGAACGCCGCTTCGAAGAAGCAGAAGCCCGATAAGAAGAGGAGGAGCGGGCTCCAGGTAGTGGTGACCGCCCAGACGAGGAGGCCGACCCCGAGCACGATGCGGAGTAGACGATCAGGCTTACCGATATTCTCGCCGAGGCCGCGCACGCTGCCCCGCGCGAAGCGCTTTAGAAGTGCGCGGTACGCGAAGCCGAAGATAATCGCGAGGAGGTACATCGCGATAAGGAGTCCCGCACCGAAGGGCGAGAAGATAAAGTCTGCCGGCGACTTCTGGAAGAAGTCGCGTTTTAGCTGAGGGATGAGCGTGAGTGCATTCCAAGTCTCTTTAGCGTCAAAGAGTTCCTCTTCGCCGATCGCGAGCGAGTAGGCGCTGTCGTTATTACTGCTCCACACCCGAATCTCGTAGCTCCCGGGCGCGCCCTCTGCCTTATACTCAGGACCTTCCCAATAGGTGTCGTTACCAAACGGCTCGTCAAATTGGGTCCACTCAAAGCCGGCCCCATCGAGAAGCGCGAGCTCTACGCCGTCTCGTAAGACGACCGCTGAGACATCCTTCTTCTGCCCCGGCCGGTCAGGGACGAGGACACCGACATAGAGCGGAAAGCTCGTCGTCGCGACGAATGAGAAGGTGTGCGGCTCGCCAGAGAGGGTCCCGTAGTAGGCCTTCGACACCGCGGGCGCGACGACCGTGGTCTCACGGCTCTCGACGAGCCTCGGCTGGTGAGCAGAGACAATGCCTGGTAGGAGGATAAGTGCAGATAAGAATCCAATCGATGTGAAAAATGTGGGACGCATATTCGTAGTATCGCACGATGCGGCGGAAAAAAAGAAATCCCCGCGCGGTGGCTACACCATCGCGCGGGGAATCATGTCAGGAATTCAAGACGCGTTTCTGTCGAACCGGCCTTGCATCCTCTTCTCCGCTCTCTTCGTCCTCGTCGCCCTCGTCGTCATCTTCGTCCGACGGGCACGGATACCAGACCACCTGCCAGGCAGCTCGCACATCCACGTCGCCCTGGCAGCCAGACTCGCGAACGAACAGAATTCGGAGCGCAGTATCCGCACAGCCTTCGAGCAGGTAGGCCTCCTGCTGGAGCCTGTTGATCTCCATCAGAATCGACCCGTCAGGATCATCCTGCGACTCATAGGCCTTGGCCATGTCGATCATCTTCTGCGCCTTGTCTCGCGCGAGAGTGTAGTACTGACGAATGTAGATCGGCGCCACGCCAACAACCGTCTCACCCTCCTTGACCGCCTCTGTCAAAAAGAGCGGCAGGTCGGGTGGAGCTTCGATCTTTTCGGCCTCTTCGATCAACGCTCGTACGATATTGCTCATGGACATATCCTGTCTCCTTTGAAGAACATCCCGCTTCCGCCACTATCTGCACCTATACTAGGCCGTCCACTCGCCGAGCGCAAACGGCTCTATCTCTTCTGCGTCAGTTACCGTTCTGCCGATACGGGCATAGTTCGGATAGCGGCGAGGAGCTCATCGAGAAAGAGCCGAGGGTTGTCTCGCCACTCGCCGCTGAATACTCGCATCGCGAAATCGGCATACGCCGGGTCACGATCCTCTCCGACGCGCGCCGCCTCGGCACGCAGCGCGTCGACTTCAGACTCGACGATGTCGGGCAGTTTATCGATCGCGTTGGCGATCACCATTAGCCCGACGAGACGCTCGTATTCGCGCTGAAGCGCGTCAGGATCTTCGGGTGGCGGGTTCGCGAGAAGCTCACTGATCTCTCGTCGCACGGGGTTAGGGCGATCGCCACCCTCACCAAACGTTGCCGAGAGTTCTGCTCGACCCTCCGGCATCGAGAGGAGCACGGAGACGGGCGCATTCCCCTGCTTGGCAATCAGAAAGAGTACGGGCCAGAGCTCAGAGCGGATTAGACGCGGGTCGGTGTAGCGCTCGCGGAGCGGCACCTCGACAAACGGTGTCGTCACGGCCTCAGCGTGCGTGGCTCGATATGCCTCAGCTGCATGAAAAAGGTCATGGATCGGGAACATGCGCTGCTTATTTGCAAATAGCCGCTGCTCGAACTTCTCTTCTTCTTTCTCGGTCTGCGGCAGCGGCTCGTGCTCGAGAGCCCGCGCGATTAGCTCCGCGCCAGCATGTACTGAAAACTCTTCGATCTCGGCCCACTCCGCGTCGGTTATCTGTTCGGCGTCCAGATTAAGCGCGCGAGCAACCTCGTTTCGGACGAGAGGTATCGGACCTGTCTCGAGCGGCGATCGCTCGACGCGACTCGCATCGCTCGTGATCGCGAACGTCTGCCCAGCATAGTCCTCGACTGCTGCTGCCACACGCCCCGCCACCGTCTCCGGCTGATAGCGCTTCGCGCCTTCGCTCATATGCCTCAAGTGTAGCAGAATGCGGGTTTTCTATCGGGTGCGGAGGGGGGAGATTCGGTCAGGCGTAAATTTCTGCTGAAATTTCGCACGACCCTGGCTCGGCGCGCCCGCCTCCGCCTTTCGAATCTCCCCTTTTGCTATGCAAAACGCCGCCTTGCGGCGGCGCTCCCGCAACATAAGTTGCGTGTACTCCTTATGTTGCGGAGAGGGGGAGATTCGAACTCCCGATAGGCTTTCGCCTATGCCGGTTTTCGAAACCGGTGCCTTCAACCACTCAGCCACCTCTCCGTGCGCCCCATCGTACCACTTCTCTCCTTAGATGACGAGAAATAGAACGTAGGCGACGTACGCGAGAAGGAATGCCCCTCCCTGCCAACGATCGAGTTGGTGCCGCTTGCCGATAAATAGTGCGAGAAAGAGTGCCAGCGTCGCGAGCACCATCACGAGCGCATCGCGCGCGAAGCCTTCAGGTGAAGGGAGTGGCGTGATCACTGCCGTGAGACCCAAGATCCACAACACGTTAAAGATATTTGATCCAACCACATTCCCTATCGCAATATCCACTTCGCGGCGCCACGCGGCTATCACCGAGGTGGCGAGCTCGGGGAGCGAGGTACCGACCGCCACTACCGTAAGCCCGATCAGCGCCTCGGACAAGCCGGCGAGCCGCGCGAGCACAATAGCACTGTCGACCAAGAGTTTGCCGCCTAAGACGAGACCACCAAGCCCAAGCAGCGTCAGACCGACCGCTTTCCACCTATCATACGTAGGAGCGTCATCGCTCACCGGCGGCGGATCAGCCTTAACAAGGGCGAAGATATAAAACATAAAGACGATGAAGAACGCGAGGAGCGCCACACCATCACTGCGCGTAAGGGCGTCGAATATACCCGCGTCAACACGCACGTCTTGACCAAAGACAAATACCAAAATCGCTGCCAGGAGCGCGAGTGGGATTTCCCAGCGCACGGTGCTCGACTTAACCGCGAGCGGGAAGATGAGCGCCGAGACGCCAAGAATAAGCAGGATGTTGGCGATATTTGAACCGACGACGTTACCGATCGCAAGGTCAGTCGAGCCGGTGACCGCCGCGTACAAGTTGACCGTGAGCTCGGGCATCGAGGTACCAAAGGCTACCACCGTAAGGCCGATAACGAGCGGCGAGATGCCGAGCCTGCGCGCGATCGACGACGCACCACGCACGAGCGCATCTGCTCCCCATACCAATAACCCAAGCCCTGCGATAAGTAACACGAGTGTTATCAAAATATCCATATCGCTCTACTATACCTAGTCGCGGGCTATTTTTAAATCTTATCCAGCCATCGAACCCCTGAGCTGCCTAAGGTTCGTGGCAAGAGATGGTAGATTAAGGAAAATGATGAACGGCACGGGCATCCTGTATCTGGTGACTTTCGTAGCGAACGCCGCGATACTCGTTTTTGAGATCGCGGGCGCTCGCCTCCTGGCCCCGTTCTTTGGCACCTCGGTTGAGGTATGGTCGGGGACCATAGCGGTCGTGCTCGGCGGTATGGCGATCGGGTATTGGGCGGGCGGGATCATCGCTGATCGCTATCCCGACAAGGGCGTTCTCGGGACAATCCTTTTCGGCGCAGGTCTCGCAGCTCTCTTGGCCTGGGGCCTGCGCGACTTCATTCCCGCACTATTCTCAGAGATGCACGTCTTTAGTCTCACCTGGGCTACCGTAGGAGCAGCTCTCCTGCTCTTCGCGCCGATGACGATAATCCTCGCGGCCGTCTCCCCGTTTATCGCAAAGTTTCTCCTCACGACACTCGACTCGTCTGCAAAGACTGTCGGGCGAATCAACGCTGTCGGGACCGCGGGGAGCATCACGGGCGCACTGCTCTCTGGCCTGCTGCTCATACCACGCTTCAGTCTCTCGAACATATTTCTCGGGATCGCGCTCGTTCTTCTCGCGCTCGCATTAATGATAAGTAGCGCACGATTCTCCAAAAAGATGGGCATGCTTGTCGCCATCTTTGGGCTCTCAGCGTTTATTTCTACGGCAACAAGCGCAGACCTCGGCGCCCTCGTACGCGCAGACATCGGTACGCCCTATAATCGCATCTGGATACTCGAGCACCAGATGGAGAGCCACACCCTGCGTATGGTACAGACCGATCCGTTTGGCACCCAGTGTGCCATGCGCATACTGCCAGATAACACTGTTGATGAATCGCGGATCGAGTTCACCTATTTAAAAGGATTTGATGCTATCGCACGGGTTACTCACGACGAGACGACCTCTCTCCACGCACTCTTTCTCGGCGGTTGTAATTATTCTTATCCACGCACCTTCCTCAGCCATTTTAAAAATGCGTCCGGCACCGTAGTCGAGATCGATCCGGGCATGACGAGAGCGGCCGAAGAATATTTCGGTTTTGTTCCTAGCCGTTTCCCTTCGCTACAGGTGGTGCACGAGGACGCTCGACGATATGCCGCTCGCGCAACCGCTGCCTATGACCTCATATTTATGGACACCTTTGGCTCGTCTTCGAACATACCCTTCCACCTAACCACGCAAGAGAATTTTTTGGCTTTAAAACATCGCCTGCGAGGTGACGGACTGTTGATCATTAACATGATCGGCCCGCACGCTGGACCTTCTTCGGCGTTTGCCGCGTCGATGATCAAAACGGTCTCAACCATTTTCCCTCACACAGCTCTCTACTCCTTTAATCAGCAAGCGCCGTCTGCTCTTCAAAATTTACTAATTGTAGCGAGCGTCTCGAGAGAACTTCCCGATTCTTTCTCCACCCGAACCTACCCCGACCTCTCTCTCACGAAAGCCGACATCTCAGAACTCGCTCCTAGTCTCGTACTTACGGACGACTATGCGCCAGTCGAGTATTTAACCCGTACCAATCGAGCGTTATAGTTTGCTACCTGCATAAAAAACTGTTAATTTCATCTTACGGCCCCATCGTCTAACGGCTAGGACAGCGCCCTTTCACGGCGTAAATCGGGGTTCGATTCCCCGTGGGGTCACAACGCACTGCATGGAGCCACCGCAAGGTGGCTTTGTGCGTTGTGACCCCAAGCAAAGCGTGGGACGCTTTGCGTCGGGGAATCGAAGACCTTGTGAGCAGATTTTGTGAATGCTTGGAACAAAATCTCCACAAGGTGTACAGATCCTGTAAGGATCGATAGCGTACTCGCGTTCCCCGTGGCAGAAAATTATGTGTGATTCGATTCCCCTCCAGTATAAAAACAAAACACTCACCCGTATCTCGACCAGAGGTCGAGTATACGAATGAGTGTTGAACGAACCTGACGGCCTTCGCACAAGCCGGTTGTTGCTCGGACTCTAGTTCCGA
Source organism: uncultured Candidatus Saccharibacteria bacterium (assembly GCA_964607655.1). Classification (GTDB taxonomy): domain Bacteria; phylum Patescibacteriota; class Minisyncoccia; order Phycocordibacterales; family Phycocordibacteraceae; genus C7867-001. The sequence continues at coordinate 418,345 of CAZSKX010000001.1, forward strand.
GCGTACGGCCTGCAGATGGCAGCTTTGATCTCGCTGAAGATCACCACCGGCGTCTTCGGCAGCTGCGTGAGCGGTTTGAAAACCGGCTGCGCATTGTCACAGACGACGTCCTTGAGCCGTGCTTCGAGCTCGCTCAGGGCAGCCTCCTGATACTTGGCCTCCTTCTGCTCGGCAGCGAAACGCCAGGCATCCAGCCTCTTGGCGATCCTTTCTTCGACGCGATCGAACCACTGCCCGATCTTCTCGCCGCGACCCTTGAAAACCCGGCCGAGGAAGTTCACTGTCGCGGCCAGCGCCACAACCAGAACCACACCCGCCGCGATGATGGCAGCGAGGTGCAAGACTATGGTGACGCCAGCGGTGAAGGCGTTCCACAGCGTCGGCTCGACGCCGATCTTGATGCAGTGCACGAGCCCCATCACAGTGAACAGGGCCCAGGTGATCGGCATCAGGAACAACGCCGGCACGGTGAGCCAGTGGATCTGATGCACCCCAGCGAACTCGGAGGAGTCGTAGGGGTCCTGCTTCCACCGGAACGCCAGCCCGCACGCGATCTTGTCGAGACGCCGGCCTTTCAGGGGCACCACACGGACGTCACCCTCCATGAAGGGATGGAACACGGGCTTCCAGTTGATCCCCTTCATTGCGAAGAGCGTCGTCGAGCCGAGCGCGATGGCTCCCCTGACGAGCGTGTTGATCGTGGCGACGAGCACGATCCCGAACGGCTTGAGGAAGAGTGCAATGAGCACCCTCCTCCGGAGGTGACACTCGTCGTCGAGACGAAGCTCACCACCATTCGGAAACATGAGCCACCAAGAGAGCCAAGCCGGCGGAGGTGAGGCGAAGAGGCCGCCTTCGATGACGACCGCCTGCTTCGCCAGACCGAGACCGGGTACGCTGTCCTTGTCGAGACTCAGCTGACGCCGAGCCTCTTCCTCGTCGAAGGCTTTACCCTCCTTCTCAGCCAGGTACTCCAGCTCGCCCAGCTGTCCGATGACGTCGAACACGTCGTTCTCGTACCGCGCGCTCCTCGCCCCGCTCGTGCGGTCGAGGTAGTATGCTCGTAGCCTCGAGTATTTCCCGCCCCACACCACCCTCGCGTGGAGAGTGTGCAGTCCAGGCCGATGGAACGCGATCCTCGCTTGCAGCTGATGCAGCGGCACGAGCTGTCGCATGCCGGCAACCTCCTTCCCATCCTTGTCGGTGACGCAGATGAGCAGGTAGGGGTTGACCGCGCGCGCGTCCTCGAGACGCCGGACCAGGTCCCGCGAGACGCACCATTGGATAGCCAGATTGGGTTCCTGGACGCTCCGCTGGGGGATGACGATCTTGATCAGACCTTCTCCCTCGACGTCGTCCATCACGGTTCCACGATGGTTCTTTTCGATCATGGGCGTATAGCCTCCTTTGCGTTTTTGGATGTCAATCCGTCAGTTGGGGCGAAAACCTCAGTATTAAGGTAGTGTCCCGTCTACCCTAGATAATAACCCACAATATTCTTCTGTCAAGCTGTGCCACTTGGGTGACTCTAGCTCTCACCACCACTGATGGTGCTGTAACCACACCACCACAAGAGACGTTATATTGTGTATGCACCTCAACCCATTCGCGAACGCCATAATCGCAGCGGGATATATTTGGGGAGTTGTATCACTGATCCAACTGATCAGTCCTCCACCCGATACGCCTGACACCTGGCTGACCCCGATTATGGTGCTTTCGCTCCTCGTATTCTCAGTAGCGCTTATGGGCTTCCTCTTCTTTTACCGCCCGGTAGTACTCCTGTTGGATAATAAAAAGGAGGAAGCCGCGACGCACTTTCTAAAAACTCTAGGGACCTTCGGCGTGCTGACTCTTATTGTGGTCGTTGATGCGACCCTGCTCTCTCCTTAATTGCATCCTCACCAGGGGGGCTAGTAAGATGGCCGTATGAAAATTTTTATAACCAGTGTGTTTGTCGAGAACCAAGAAAAGGCGCTCACCTTTTATACAGGAACCCTTGGCTTTATTAAAAAGACCGACGTGGCCGCCGGTGACTACCGCTGGCTCACTGTCGTCTCACCCGAAGACCCGGGTGGCACTGAACTCCTCCTCGAGCCAAACGTAAATGAGGTCGCCAAGATATATCAAAACGGTCTTGTGGCTCAGGGCATCCCCGTGACGATGTTTAGCGTGGCCGATGTCCAGGCGGAGTACGAACGCCTAAAGACGAAAAATGTACGGTTTGCCAAAGAACCCACGAACGTCGGTCCTGCGACGATTGCGGTCTTCGACGACACCTGTGGGAATCTGATTCAGATCTCGCACTTTAACGCGTAACATCGAACTGTCATAGGGCGAATACGGCGCTTGACTAAAAAGTATATTTATGGTATATAGACCATAGATGCCTCGTCCTGCGGGACGATAACTTGAAAGGAGAAGAGAGAAGATGAACGGGAAACTGAAGAAGGTCGTCGGGCTCGTCGTGAGGTCGCTCACGATCGTGGCACTCATTTACCTCGGGGCGTTCCTCTGGAACGGAATCGTCCCGAACGAAGGTCCGTCGGTGACCAAGCAGGAGCAGCCGGGCGCGACGCTCGTCACTGCCCTCAAGGACTCCATCGACCGGGAGCTCGCCCACGGATGGGTCCCGAACGACTGGATCTGGCCGCCGGTGGTCTCGCGTAACTACGCAGACTTCCAGCGTGGTCAGCTCGACGTCTGGCGTCGTACGACGTATCAGTTGCGCGAGCACCTGTCGCGAGTGCGCACGACGGATGCGATCGACCCAAACCTCGACGCCGCAAACGCGGCGTTGAACAACGAGGCCACGAAGTTCTGGCTCCCGAGCTTCGAGAAGAAGCTGCGGGAATCGGGCAGGGCGCTCGAGGCGTATGCCACCGCCCTACCCGAGAAGCAGAACTTCTCGCTGCGTGCCGACAACCTGGCCGAGCTCATCGCGAACATGGCTTCAACGATGGGCAACACCCAGAATCAGCTCGCGCAGGCGTTGCCGTCGCGTCTCGAAGTCCCTTCGGCCGAAACCGAGGGAGACTCGACGATCGACGACACCGCCGAAAGCGTGGAGGCGGGTGAAGTCGGGTACTGGGAGTCGAGCCGGATCTTTTTCAACGCGAAAGGACAGGCCTACGCGACACTCGTGATTCTCGAGGCTGTTCGCATCGACTTCAACGACGTGCTGAAGAAGAAGAACTCCATCGCGCTCGTCGACGACGCCATCTTCTGGCTTCGTGAAGCGGTAGAGCTCCGACCGACCATCATCATGAATGGCGATCGAGACGGAATCTTCGCCAATCATCTCGACAACTTCGCCGCACCGTTCGGTCAGGCGCGCGCGAAGCTCAACTCGCTGGCCGACGTGCTCTGGAACGGCTAAGGAACCGTTTCAGCGCAAAGCCGGGGGACACCTGTCCCCCGGCTTTTTCAATTTCTTTCTCTTACAACCTCGGTTCTGTGGCTGCTCTGCGGTACAAAAAGGTGTATGCGCTCGCGACTAAGGCGCTCACTCCATAGAAGATCCACAGGCTGCGCAGGAATCCTGTCTGGAGCTCGCTACCAAGGAGCAGTGAGTGCACCCAAATAACATAGAACCCGAGCGTACTTACCACGTCGATCAGCCACCAGTGCTCCCTCACCCACTGGTTACGGATAAAGGCCTTCCCGAGATCGTATGTGACGAGCATAAAGAACCCGATAATCCCGAGGACTATGGGGAGCGTATACGAAATGGAAACGTCGTTCATAAGGAAAAACAGAGTCCGTAGTGCCGGATGCAAGAGAATCGCGACGAGCACGATGTAGCTCGAGACGCGCTCAAAGAGGTCAAAAGCCGCATATTGTTCCAGCACATGTTTAAACGGTCGACCAATAATATGCAGATACATGATCGTGAATGCGATGAGTCCAAAGGCCGGAAAGACACTGAGCAAGAGCCACCGGTCTGCGCTGAAACTCGTGTTTATATACCAGACAAAAAGAGGATACCCGACGACGAACGCGCTGAGTATTGTTAGCCCTAACCGAACAGCGGTCTTATTCATGCCGCTTATCCTGGTGGAGCAGCGCGAGAGCAAAAGTTGCCATCATAAGGCCGAAGTCTCGCACCGCCACTGAGTTGTACCCTAGGCTGATAGTAATCCCCGCGAGATGGAGCGCTAAGAGCAGCGCCGCCCACCGCACCCAGAGATTAAGTACGAGAAGCAGGCCACAGACTACTTCAAGCAATCCATTGAGAAGGACGAGCGCGGTCACCGGCAGCGGCACCAGTCGCGCCACCGACAAGGGCACAAAACTGGTCCAGTCAGCAGGGTTGGTCAACTGAGAAAACCCAAACCAGAGAAACACGAGCGCGAGCCCGTATCGTAGCGTCAAGACTCCTAGTCTCTGCGATCCCATGCTCGTAGCATATCATGTGCTATTTCTCTCCTGGGACCTACGGGCTAGAGGCATTCATCTAAATCTCAGTGCCTAAGGCGCATAGTCAAAAGCTCATCACCTCATTACCTATGACTCGACGATTCTTCGCCCCCCTGCTCGTGCTGACCTTTCTCTTCTCGCCATTTATTGCACCACTCGAGGCGAGTGCTGCGGTATCAAACTGGCAGCGCAGTGTAAGTTTTTATCCTTTCTCTCCTACCGACTTCGAAAGCGAAGATTATAGAAAAAGCGTCGACCACTTTAAATCGCTTGGATTTAACTATGTGACGCTGATCATCCCGTATTCACAGGCGAACGCCTGGTCGTCAGATGTGTTCCCTGGTGGCAATGCGCCCACTGACGCTGCGCTCATAAGCGGTATCCAATACGCGCACAGTCAGGGCATGGGCGTAGTGCTCAAGCCACATCTCGACCCGCGCGACGGCGCGTGGCGCGCGCATATCCGCGCTAGCGACCGTGATGCCTGGTTTGCCAACTATCAGAACATGCTCACAAAGTATGCGACGATCGCGCGCGACCATAACGTCGAAGTGATCTGCATCGGCACCGAGCTGATCGCCATGGCCTCGAGCTGGGAGAACGGCGACAACACCACCCGCTGGCAAGGGATGATCGGTGCGGTGCGCAGCATCTACAGCGGCAAGCTTTTCTACGACGCGAACTGGGGTGGCGGCTCCTTCGAGAACGAGCCGCCACAGATCGGCTTCTGGGGTGACTTGGACTACATCGGAATCTCAGCGTATTACACCTTCTCTGGCGATGGTTCGGTGGCATCGCTTAAGAGTCAGTGGGACCAGATCAACAACAACACTATTCGCCCGCTTGCAGAGCAATACGGCAAGCCGATCCTCTTCGCCGAAGTCGGTTACCGCAGCTCTACGAACGCGTACCAGCAACCCTGGGACCCTTGGTATCCGGGCTCGTATTCTGCCCAAGAGCAGATAAACGACTACATCGCGCTCGTCGAATATTGGAATGACTACTCGTACATGCAGGGTATCGGACTCTGGTATGCCGTGGTCGACCCCAACGCGGGTGGCTCAGGTAACACAGACTACTTAATACAAAACAAACCGGTTGAGGCAACTTTCAAACAACTCTTTGGCGGCGGAACGACTCCCCCGCCGCCCCCTCCTGCGCCCATGAGTGGCTCCTATCGCACCGACGGATCAGTGAACCCCTCATCGGTGAACGCCGGCCAGCCCGTCGAACTCACCGCGTCGATCACCAACACCGAGAGTGCGATGGGTGGTGCCAACATTGATCTCGAGGTGTATGACAGCGCGGGCAATCGCGTCCACCAGCAGATATTCGAGGGCCAGAGCTTCGCCGACGGCGAGTCGCGTGACTTCACCACCAGCTTCACACCGAGCACCGATGGCACCTACACCTTCAAGATCGGCGTGTTCTCTACGAACTGGGGCACGCTCTACGTCTGGAATGACGAAGCTGCCAAGGTGCAGATAGGCGGCGGCACACCACCACCCCCGCCTCCACCACCGAGCGGCGATGTCTCAGTATGGTGGCCGACGGGCGGAGCGAATGTCTCGGGAGTCCAGCCCTTCAAAGCTCGCATCGACGATCGCGACCTCTCGAGCTACCAGATGTTCTGGCAGGTCGACGGCGATCGCCTGAACGATATGTACGACTCTGATCAAGATGCGCCGCACAAAGAAGCAATGGTCGATCTCTCCGGCTGGAGCTGGCGCGAAAACGGCCCGTACACGATCACTTTTGTGGCTAAGGACTCGAACGGCACGACCATCGGACAGAAGTCAGTACAGATCACGGTCACTCACTAAGGTATGCGGTGGCTAGCCAGGTCTATTTATTTAAGAATTTCGCGAGGGTGTATCCCCCATCAATAGTCAGGACTTCTCCGCACATGGCCTGATTCTTAATCAGAAACAGTGCCGCATCAGCGATTTCTTCTGGCTCGATCATTCGCTTGGTAAGGTGTGCCTTACCCAACTCCGCTTTCTCCTCCTCGTTCTCGATATCCCACATCGAGGTCGCCACTCTGCCTGGGGCAATCGCATTCACTCGAATCTCTGGCGCGAGCTCCTTGGCCAAGTTCTTGGTGTAGCTGTTCAGGGCCGCTTTAAATGCCGAGTAGGCTATGGCTTCGGGTCGGCCGTACCCGAGCTGTCCATGCACGGAAGATATATTAAGGATGTTTGCTCCCGTCATGAGCGGCCGAACATATTTAGTCATGAGCACACAACTCAAAAAATTGTTTCGGTACGTACTATCAAACGCCTCGAGGTCAGTGAAATGATCTCGTTCGTCGAATATACCCGCGTTGTTCACCAATACATCTACGTGATCAAACTCGGCTGAAAACTGTCCAACCATTGTCTTAACTGCTGACTCTTCCGAAACATCTGCCTTAAGTAGGAGATGGCCGACTCCGTACTCCTCGCACGCCCGCAACACTTCCTCGGCAGCGGTCGTATCCGACTTGTAATTAATAGCGACCTTATACCCCTCCTTCGCAAGCGCAATCGCAATGGCTCTGCCAATCCCTTTTGACGCACCAGTTACGAGAGCGACTTTGCTAGCAGTTTTAAATTTGGACATGATTATTTTCGTTGAGAAAAACCTCTATTTTTTTAAGCGCAACGCGGCGCATAGAAGTTTCTTTCTGTTCCTCTGGATCCATTTCGCCCCAGGTTTTAAGATGGCCTTTGGGAATAAAGATGGGGTCCCAGCCGAAGCCCTTCTCGCCTCGCGGTAGTGGTGCAATCGTGCCCTCTGCCTGACCTTCAAACATCTCGAGCGTAGCTCCATCATAAAGACCAAAACAGACTTCGGCCACGCAAGAGCGATCTTCATACGCATCAAGCAACTCGCAGAGGCCCGCGTTATCAAGTTCGGTTAAGAACCATTTAATCAACGGACCTGGCAACCGGCCAAAAGCAGCGAAGGTAAGCGAAGTGTCTTCGACCAACACGGGGGCATTTACCTGCTTATACGCTTCTCGTACCTTATGCTCGACGACTTCACGCAAATCAAGCGACTGGATTTCGTGGAGATCAAGCTTCTTATGAGCCACAGGATGCTGTAGGTGTCGTCCGAGCTGTTCGGCCTTGGCGGCATTTCCCGTAATGAAAGTTATGTTCTGCATAGATTTAGAATACCTTGGCTGAGAGAGGAACTTCAGATTCGGGGGCAAGGTAAATAGTCTCACCTTTCTCATTGGCCACGCCAAGCACCAGCACTTCAGATTTTTCGGGGCCCATCTGCTTAACTCCAAAGTTGAGCACCGCCACGATCTGCTTCCCTAGCAAGTCCTCTTTGGGATAGTTACGATACGCGCCACACGACACTTTCGTGCCCACTTCAGGCCCAAAATCGATCGTGAGCCGATACGTAGGTTTCTTTGTCTCCGCGTCTTCCACTTTAACAATCCGACCGATGCGGATGTCCAACGCATCAAAATTCTCGAATGAAGTGATGTCTTTCATGGTCTGATTGTAGCAAATTGCCCCATGTTTTCGACTCCGTAACCCCTCATTATCGAATGTGATAAGATGCAAACGGATCAAGCAAACCACTCAAAGGAATCATTTATGAAAACCCTCATCATGGGTACCACTAACCCCGCCAAGATCGCGCAAATCCGTGACGCGCTAGCGTCGATCGACGTGTCAGTAGTGGGCGTCGCAAGCAAGGAAATGCTGCCCGAGGTCATCGAAGATGGTGCGACGGTCCAGGAGAACGCACGGAAGAAAGCGGTTACGTATGCAAAAGCTTTCGCTCAAACCGTGTTCTCGATGGACAATGCGCTCTATCTCTACGGTCTCGCGCCAGAAGACCAGCCCGGCATTCACGTGCGTCGTATTGGAGGAACTGTCGCGGCGACAGACGCTGAACTGCTTGAGCATGGCATTGCTGTCGTGGAGTCTCTTGGCGGCAAGGCTACGGGGTACTGGGAGTACGGCGTCTGCATTGCCGACCCGAAGGGCAAGGTTTCGGAACTCACAATTCGAACTCCTCGGGTCTTCACGAGCAAGAAAAGTGAAAGCTTGGTACCAGGATACCCACTCGAGTCGATCCAGATCGATCCCGAAACTGGAAAGTACATTTCTGAACTGAACACCGAGGAGATGGCTGCCTTTTGGCAGCGAACCTTAGGGGCGCCCTTATGTGCGTTCGTAAGCGAGGTGCTCTAGTCGATGGGTCCCTACGCAATGATGCGTAGGGACTTTCTAATTAAGAGCTTCCTGTATTGCCGTTACTCCCTGCTCAATCTGTGCAAGGAGATCATCTCTTGATGGGTCAAAGGTATACACAAATTTAATATCGGGGAGCGTGTAGCGCTCTTTGTGGAAAAGGAATCGTTCGACAGCATGATCGCCATCCTTAAAAAGCCACGTGTGAGGGTAATGCCTAAGCTTATTTATGATGAATTCTTCAGGTGGACAAATATGGATGAATATTTGAGGGACTTGAGGAAACGCTTGTTTTGTATCTTCGTTATATTTACGCCCAAATTGACTTCCCGTATTAGCATCAATTGCAACACTATATCCGAGCCTTAGATATTTCTTGACGAGTGCTTGTGAAATATCCCTGGCCCCTTCATATGAATACCCACGAAGTTTCAATCGTTTACGTATCTCATCAGCAGCGATACGGACGAGACCAAGCCGCTCTGCAAGTGGCCTTACGACGGTGGTCTTCCCAGCGCCAACCATTCCGACAGGCATCAGTATCCATTGTGGCGATGGTTTAACAGTCGGAATAGTCAGCGTTTTTTCATATTCCTTTTGTATCTCCTCGAGTACTTCCTTTGGCGCATCCATGTCACAACTTTACCATCTTGTTATAAGGGCGGGCGATCCTGTGATACGCTACCCCCAGACTGTTCCAAGGAGCAACCAACGAGCAGAAATTGTCTTGAAGTGGATCCGCCGTTCAAGCCGAGCGAACGAGCTTTTCTGTGGTTTGGAGCCGGCGGCGTAAGCATCTTTCTCGGCATCGCCATCTGGCGATTCACCCCTCTCGTCCGAGCCATCGGACAATAGACATAGCTAGGAGGAAACCCGTGACTCAAGTTGGCGATGAAAAATTCACTCCAACCTGTCCCGACTGTGGATCTGTCCTTGTCCTGGAAGGACGCAGACTCAAATGCTACAACTGCGGCCGGGTCGATTCGCAAGATGTCCGCGAGCCTGACGAGGAGATCGATCTCGCACCAAGTGACAACCGAGATCCGTTCGTGATTCTTGCGGAGCTTGGGATAGAAGAGGAGACGAGTCCCCTTTTCAACTTCATCAGCCCGCTGTTCGGTATCGCGGCGATCCTTCTCACGGCGTGGTGGGTGCATCTGCTTTACCGAATGGCGAACTATGCTGTCCACAGGTGAGAACTCGCTTCGCGTTCGGAGCATGACTGCTGGGGGCCCGAGCCCATCTCTCGACCACCTCTCGCATGCGACATGCTTCAACCGGTCCCCCGCCTTCACTGGTGCGGGGACCGACAATTTTTGTATAAAAGAAAGACCGCCGCACCGAGAGTGCCCGATGCGGGGTCTCTCGATGCGGCGGTTACCTAGTAGCGACGAAGACTACTTACTTTATAGCCTTCCGGAAACCCCATCTGGTCGAGCGCAGCTTTGGTCGCCTCCGACTTGCCGATGAGTAGGGTGCCGTACTGATGCGCCAAGAGCGCTTCTCGCCGCATCCCTTCACTCATCTGTTCGCCGTAAAAGCGGATCTCGTCGATCATGCCGCGACGAAAGTATTCCTCGTTGGCCTTGCCACAGAGTTCTTTCAACTCGGGACTATCGTCGAGATACTGCCGCGCAGTGTGGCTCGGGAAGATCGGTATGTGGCCTTCTTCGTAGATGGCCCTGCAGATCTCGGCGACCTTCTTGAGGTTCCCTTCGACGTCACCCGAGATCGGGTGCGCCACGAAAACGGTTTTCATTGGCTCTCCTCCTTTTGATTCGCCGAGCTATTGAATGCCCCAGACAACCCAACCGAGAAGAAGAGCGGCGCAGAAAAACGGCGCGATGACATAGGAGGGCCACAGTCCCTCCTCCTCTTCCTCATCCTTGGATCGATGGAGGGCTTGAATCACGAATCCCATTATTGCGATCGCCGTGCCAAAGAACATTACCATAGTCTGATAATCTTCCAGGCCGATGATATAGGCTTCGACTCTCCCACAAGCGAGACCGAGAACAAAAGCCAGGAAAAACTGGTTCAGCCGTGAGAGTTTCTCGAATGAGAAACAGATCGCCGCCAACCCAATGGTCACGAGGATGAGCACAAATTGCACAATGTAGATCATATGGAGATCTCCTTTGTTCCCTGCACGGGGTTACCATGCTTCCGGGGTTCCGTCACGCACTATATATCTTTTTTGTTGGCTTGCCAAATGTGTCTGAACATATACAGTCAGTAGGCGGAGCGCTCTATGCACACCCCTTCTCTTTTATAAACAGAAAACCGCCGCACCGAGAGTGCCCGATGCGGCGGTCTCTCAGTACGACGGTTCAGTAGCCGTCTCCGGCCGGTCCGTCCAGGACATCTCGATACTCGAGCGGCGTCGTCCGAGCCAGCGGTTCCAGATGGAAACGGAATCGATACCCGACGTGGAAGGCCATATCAATCAACGACTCGAGCGTGACCTTTCTGTCCCTCCTGAACAGACGCATGACTCTTTTCTTGGTACAGCCCATGCGACGAGCGAGGTCGTCGCGGGCGATACCCTCCGCCCGCATCAGTGCGTCGATTCCGTCGAGAGCGCGTTCGATGAAATCTTCGTGTTCGACCAAGCGTTGAAACTCGGGGTGCTTGAGCTCATCTTCGAGCCATTCTTTTGCCATGTCTCTTGCCCTCCTCGCAAGTCGTTAGTTCGGAAGTGGTTGTTCTTGGTTACAGAGCGTACAGACGTTGCTGTCGATGCGCCTTACCGCGCTTGGTAACTCGCAGTATACGCAGTACGTCCATTCGATCGGCTGTTGCTTTTCGCAGGCCTGGCAGAAATAGCCAGAATCCTTTAGGTCGATCACTGTTCGCTCTTGGCAGTGAGCACACGGCGCGTCCACATGCCTGAAGTGTTTCGAGCTTAAGAGTGGCTCAGATTCTGGCGTAGATCCGTATCCAATCTCTTGACGCGCAATGTCACGCATTGCCCGTAGCTCATCTGGTGAAGGTTCGCAGTAATGGCAGCCTAGACCGCCACACCATTCGCAGTCTCTAATGACTCCCATTTGGGTACCTCCCTGTTAGTTGGTGCTTCTGGCCATATTTAACCACTAATATAGGAAGGTGTCCAGATTTAATAGTTTCCCATCTTCCCCACATCAGCGTTAGCCCTAGCCACACGTAATTTCTCCCCATGCGACTCGGAGACGTAAACAAGAATTTTGTAACGCTTTTTATATCAAGTCCGGCCAATCTTCTTGGCAACAGCATCAACGAACAACTTGAAAGCAGGACGCTTTTCTTTGTCGTAGATGATTTTTACCCCCAACAGATGACCCTTCGAGCACGAAAGGTCTTTCTTATTTAAAGAAACCTCCGCATCACTTATACGATCGAGATACATACGGCGTAGCGCGCCCGGTCCGTCTTTTTGATATCTACACACGAGCGAACCACACTTCTCGCATGAAATCGTTAATATGCGCGAGTATCCACCTCGTGTTCGGCGATATTTGTCATTTTTCAGCTTTGAATCTGCCCGCGTCATAGCCTTATTGTAACAGGATCGCTTTTTCGGTATAGTAGTGCCATTGCGCGGTTAGCTCAGTTGGTAGAGCATCTCATTGACGTTGAGAGGGTCATAGGTTCGAGTCCTATACCGCGCACAACCGAGGAATACGCAGGTTGTGCGAGCCGGAGGCCGACGGGCCGGACCAAAGCGACGGCAGGCCAGCTTTGGTCGGGTCGCGCAAAAATTCAGCAGAATTTTATGCGTGACCACCACACGCAAAAACCAGCGGATTATGCCTGACCACTCGTGCGAGCCGCACCTGTGACCACAGCCATTAACCGGGGCCTCACCATCATTGTAAATTTGTGTTATAATCATTCTCATGATCAAAGGCGCAAAATGGGGCTTAGTTGTGGGGGTTCTTGTGTGTATCGTTGCCTATATTGTCACGATCGCCTGCCTCCCTGCTCAGCTGAGCGGGGCCGTTGCTCCGGCTTACTGCAGTGACTCCATAATGAACGCCATCAAGGCACTCACCTACCCGATCTCTCTCTTTACTAATGACCTCGCGACCGCACCTTCTTATGCGATCCTCACCCTCGCGTTCTATACCGTTCTCGGAGCAATTATCGGGACTATGGTTGGACGTAAGCGCTAATACATAATTTATGAAATCAAAACGATCACTACGATCCTTCTCGAAGAGCAAAGGCCGCGGCGTTCGCCGCCCTCGCCTGGACACGCGCAGCGTGAAGTCATTTCACTCGAGTAAGCCGAGCCCGAGCGGTAAGGTCTATATCTACGGACGACACGCACTCGTCGAGGCGCTCACCGCAGCACCCCATGTCGTGCGGAAGGTCTGGCTCGCACCCGAGGTCAAAGACGCCGAGCTCCGCTCACTCATCACCAAGCACCAAGTGCCCGTCGCCACGCTCACGGGCGGACGCGACCGAGACCTGGTGGGTAAGGACGCGGTACACCAGGGGATTATCGCGACGATGGACCCGAACGCGCTCCTTGTCTCGCTCGACGAGTTTCTCTCGAAGCTCCCGATGCACCGTAATCCTGCTATCGCTCTTATGGGAGAGGTACAGGATCCGCACAACGTCGGCGCGATCATCCGCTCAGCCGCAGCCTTCGGGCTCTCGGGCGTACTCATCCCTGAGCATCATCAGGCCGGGATCACTGGCGCAGTAGTAAAAACTTCAGCCGGGATGGCCTTTCGTCTCCCGCTTGTCTCGATCGGCAATGTGAACAACACGATCACCATACTCAAAGACAAAGGTTTCTGGGTCTATGGTCTCGCGATGGACGGCAAGGCGACACTGAGCGGCGAGGGCTTCGACGCGCCGAGCGTGTTTATTGTTGGCAACGAGGGAGCGGGTATCCGTGAAAAAACTCTTGCCGCATGCGACGTGACCCTCTCGATCCCAATGCACAATCGTACTGAATCTCTGAACGCCGCTGTCTCGGCTGCAGTCGTTTTCTACGAATGGTCACGCAAGCACCCTGAAGCGCTCTAGCATGCGCTACGACAAACACCTCATCGCTGAATCTTGGGCCGACTACGAACTTCTCGACTCGGGCGAGAATATGAAGCTTGAGCGCTTTGGCGAAGTGACGGTCGCGCGCCCCGAGACCCAAGCCGTGTGGGCGAAAGCGCGTCCCGAGCTCTGGAAGGACGCGCACGCGACGTTTATCTCAGAAGGCGGTAAGGGTAAGTGGGTCATTAAGAAAAAAGTCCCGGAGAGCTGGACGATGACGCGCGGGCCACTTAAGTTCAATGTCAAATTGACTAACTTCAAACACACCGGCGTCTTCCCCGAACAAGAGCCAAACTGGACCTGGCTTCGCAACCGTATACAGGAGCTCAGCGAAGGACAGGAGACTGCTGGAGTGAGCGTATTAAATCTCTTCGGCTACACCGGCATCGCGACCCTCGCGGCCGCTCACGCGGGCGCCCTCGTTACCCACGTCGATGCGTCGAAGCAGTCGCTCGACTGGGCGCACGACAACGCGCGCCTTTCAGAAATTCCCGAGGACAAGATCCGCTGGATGCCTGACGACGCGCTCGCGTTCGTACGTCGCGAAGCGCGTCGTGGCGCTTCGTATGACGGGATCGTCCTCGACCCGCCGGCCTTCGGCCGGGGTGCTAAGGGCGAGATCTGGCGCATCGAAGACGATCTGCTCCCGCTCCTTACCGAGCTCAAGAAGATCCTCTCTGATAAGCCTGGCTCATTTTTTCTTCTTAACGGGTACGCGGCTGGCTACGCCTCGCGCTCCTTTGCCCAGGCGATCGAGAGCGTCTTTGGTAATGCCGACGGAGAGGCTGGCGAGCTGTATATCGCTGAGAAAGATTCAGGTCGCGTCATCCCCGCTGGCGTCTCAGTACGTTTTGTTCGATAGGCAAATCACGGTAGACTGATTTTTATGCATAAAGATATCGCGGTGCTGTATCACGGGGGATGTGGCGACGGGTTTGGCGCCGCATATGCTGCGTGGAAGAAGTTCGGCGACGCCGCAGATTATATCCCCGTTCAGTATGGCAAGCCCGTCCCAAACCACCTCGAGGGTAATGACGTCTACTTCGTGGACTTCTGCTACCCGGGCGAGATCATGCAGCCGATCATCGCAGCCGCGAGGTCTGTCACTGTCCTCGACCACCACCTTGGGAACAAGGCAAACGTCGAGAGCATGCCAAACTTCGTCTTCGACGAGAACCGATCGGCTGCCACGATCGCTTGGAGTTATTTTCATCCAGAAACACCCGTCCCTCTCCTCCTCCAGTACGTACAGGAGGGTGACCTGTATCTCTTCCGTCTCCCCGACTCGCACGCCGTCCTCTCCTACCTCTACGCAAAGCCCTTCCACTTCGACATCTGGGACGAGCTCGCAGAGAAGCTCGAAGACCCTACTGAACGAGAGAAGATACTTTCCACTGGGCGAGTCTACTCTGAACACTTTGACATCCTTGTCGAACAGATCGCGAAGCGTGCAACACTTGTATCGTTTGAAGGCTACGAGGTATATCTCGCTTCCGCAGCATCGATGTTCACCTCAGATGTTGGCAACCTTCTCGTCAAGACCTGTCCACCACTGGCCCTGATCACCAATCTTCACGGCGACGTCCTCAGCGTCTCGCTGCGTAGCGACCCGTCGGTCGACGTGTCGGCGATCGCTCGTAAGCACGGCGGCAACGGCCACCCGCAAGCCTCAGCCTTCCGCCTTAAGTGGGGCGACCCGCTCCCGTGGACCGTAATCCAGTCGCATGAAACTCCTCGCGATTGAGACCAGTTGTGACGAAACCGCCATTGCGATCCTCGAATGTACTGGCGACGCAAAGGACGCTCACTTCAAGGTCCTCGGCAACGCACTCCTCTCACAGATAGATATACATAAGGAATACGGCGGCGTCTTCCCGATGCTCGCCAAGCGCGAACATGCGAAAAACTTGGTGCCGATTCTCGAAGCGGCGCTCGAAGAAGCTGAGCTCCTACGCGAAGACACTCAGGCTATGCCGAGCGAGACCCGTAACGCGATCGCCAAGATGCTTGAGCGCGAGCCGGGTCTCGAAGAACAGTTTTTTGAATTCGTGAGTGAATGTGAGCCGCCCGCGATCGACGCGATCGCCGTGACCGCTGGTCCCGGGCTCGAGCCAGCTCTCTGGGTAGGGATTAATTTTGCTAAGGCGCTCGCACTTCTCTGGAATAAACCTCTCGTAGCGGTTAATCACATGGAGGGCCACGTGCTCGCTGCGCTCGCACGGGGAGAGGGCGAGGATCTCGTCATCAATGAAGTGGAGATGCCAGTGCTCGCACTCCTTATCTCAGGCGGCCACACCGAGCTCGTTCTGATGAAGAACTGGCTCGAATACGAGCTCGTCGGCCAGACCCGCGACGACGCCGTCGGCGAAGCCTTCGACAAGGTCGCGCGGATGATCGAGCTCCCCTATCCGGGCGGACCAGAGGTTTCGCGCCTCGCAGAAGCGGCACGTAGCGCAGGCGAGACGAGCATCTTTACCCTGCCACGTCCGATGATTCATGATAGTACGTGCGACTTCTCTTTTGCCGGACTCAAAACTGCCGTACTTAACCTCCTCACGAATCGTTCTGATATTTCAGCTGCTGATAAAAAGCACCTCGCGCACGAGTTCGAAAACGCTGTCGGTGAAGTGCTCTGGAAGAAGACCGCTCGTGCGCTCGAAGAAACGGGTGCACAGACGCTCGTGATCGGTGGCGGTGTCTCTGCCAACACCCACATCCGACGCGTCTTTACTAATGCAGTGGCCGAAGAAACCCCGCATGTATCGCTGCGCATCCCCACCGCCTCACTCACCACCGACAACGCCATCATGATCGGCCTCGCCGGCTACTACCGCGCCCTCCGCGAAGACTTGGCTGACTCCGCCACGCTCACGGCCAATGGCACTCGCTCTCTCGCATAAAAAGAAGAGCCTGCCGCCCACCGAAAAGGTGAACGACAGGCCCAATTGTCACTTGATCCCGAAGGTTCTCGTCCTTTCGACGAGTCTCGGAATCAGTTCGTCGACGAAAAACTCCGTCGGACCGGCGTAGCGATTCCACGACAGGTCGTCGACCGTCACGTCGAAACCCGTACTGCTGAGCGCAACGCCAACCGTCATAACGGAAGTGAACCGCTGACCGCCGTCTCGTCGCTTGACGAACACCCAGTAGCTATCCTTGGAGCTGGACATTTCTACGCAGATCGTGCCCGTGGGATTCTTGTAAGCTGCCTTGGTGAGAGCATTAAAAATGCGCCCACCCATATTGTCTCGTCGATCCCTGAGCTTGCGCGCCGCGTGCTCTTCACGTGCCTGGAGCTTCTTGTGCAGATGTCGTTCCTTGCGCGCAACGACCGTCTGAACGATCGCGCAGACCAGAAAAATCCCTACCCCAATGAAAAGCAAAGTTTCAATGAACATGGGAACCTCCACTTCGGAGAAGACAGTCTCCACTGATTGCGGAAATTAGGTACCGCAATTTACCTTGTTTATATTGTACACATGCGTAAGCGTTTTGTCAAGTACGTGCGTATGCTGTGTCCAAATGAGTAGGAAATTGTTATATTTCTTGAATGGATGAGAAGTTTCTAAAGCCGTTTGATGCGGCAAATACTGAGGGGCGTATCTATAAAGCCTGGGAGGAGAGCGGCTATTTCAACCCCGATAATCTACCCGAGGCGGCGAGCAAGGAGCCATTTACGATCGTGATGCCTCCACCAAACGCCAACGGCAATCTCCACGCCGGACACGCCCTTTTTATTACTCTCGAAGACATCCTCACCCGCTTTAAGCGCATGCGGGGTTATCGTGCGCTCTGGATCCCAGGCGCCGACCACGCGGGCTTCGAGACGCAGGTGGTATATGAGAAAGTGCTTGAGAAAGAGGGTCGTTCGCGCTTCGGCATGGACCCTAAGCAGCTCTACGAAGAGATCTACTCCTTCACCATCGCGAACAAAAAAAACATGGAGCGGCAGGTGCGCGAGATGGGTGCCTCCTGTGACTGGGGCCGCGAGCAGTTTACCCTCGACCCGAGCGTGGTCGAGAAGGTGCAGAAAACGTTTGTGAAGATGTTCGACGATGGCCTCGTCTACCGTGGCGCGCGAACGGTAAACTGGTGTCCTAAGCATCAGACTTCCCTGTCTGATGTCGAGACTGAGAGCGTCGAAGAAGTGACGCCCTTCTACACCTTCAAATACGGACCGTTTGAGATCGGCACCGTGCGTCCGGAAACAAAGTTTGGTGATAAATACGTCGTGATGCACCCTGATGATGCACGGTACGCGAGCTACAAGCATGGGGACACTTTTGATCTTGAGTGGATCAATGGTCCGATTACTGCGACCGTGATCAAGGACGAGAGCGTCGACCCTGAGTTTGGCACCGGCGTGATGACGATTACTCCGTGGCACTCACAGGTTGACTTCGAGATTGCGAAGCGTCACGGACTCGATATGGAACAGATTATCGACTGGCGCGGTAAACTCCTCCCCATCGCTGGCGAGTTTGAAGGGATGAAGATCGCTGAAGCGCGAGCGAAGATCGTTGAGAAGCTCGCGAATAAAGGCCTCCTCGTAAAGACTGACGAGAAGTATACGAACGTCGTGAAGCGCTGCTATAAGTGCAACGCGATGATCGAGCCGCAGATTAAGGACCAGTGGTTTGTGAAAATGGCACCCCTCGCTAAACGTGCGATTGAGGCGGTAAATGATGGATCGGTCCGTTTTATTCCGAGTAACTACGAAAAGATCTTTCGTTACTGGATGGAGAATACGCTCGACTGGAATATCTCGCGGCAGATCGTCTGGGGCATCCCCATCCCCGCCTGGGAGAAGGACGGCGACTGGAAGGCGAGCCTTCTGAGCCCGGGCGAGGGCTGGTCGCGCGACGGCGACACCTTCGACACGTGGTTCTCTTCTGGCCAATGGCCGCTCCTCGTCACCAACTATCCTGAAGGAAAAGATTTTTCTACCTACTACCCTACTGATGTGATGGAAACGGGACACGACCTCATCTTCAAGTGGGTGCCGCGCATGGTGATCTTCGGCCTCTACCTAGCCGACACTGCGCCCTTTCACACCGTCTATCTCCATGGACTCGTGAACGACGCCAACGGCAAGAAGATGAGCAAGAGTAAGGGCAACGTGGTGAATCCGCTTGACCTCACGAGTAAGTACGGCACCGACGCGCTACGCATGGCCCTCGTGGTCGGTAATACACCCGGCACCGACCTCGCGCTCCGCGAAGACAAGGTAAAGGGCTATAAACACTTCGCCAACAAGCTCTGGAACATCACACGCTTCGTGCTCGAGAACACACAAGGAGCTGACCTTGATGCTCCCCTTACAGCACCAGACCAGGCACACCTGGCGACCCTCGACGAGATCATCAAAGATGCCACTAAAGACCTCGACGAATACCGCATTTATCTAGCCGCCGAGAAGCTCTATCACTACACCTGGCATGAGCTCGCCGACAAGATCCTCGAAGAGTCGAAGCCTATTCTGAACGGTGAAGACGCTACCGCAAAAGCCTCCCGCCAAGCACTGCTTCTCACTCTTCTTGATCGAGTGGTGAAGCTCCTCCATCCCTTTATGCCGTTTGTTACCGAAGAGATCTACCAGTCGATACCGACCAAGCAGAGCGAATTCCTGATGATCGAAAAGTGGCCTGCCTAGGGCTGCTACAATAAGAGCATGACTGCCACGGCACTTGGCTACGCTTTTCTGGGCGGCCTCTTGCCGTCGTTTATCTGGCTCTACTTCCTCCTTAAGGAGGACGCCTGCCACCCCGAGCCGAAGAAGGTGATTACTCTGGCCTTCATCGCCGGTATGATCGCAGTCCCTCTCGCTCTTTTCCCCGAACAGTATGCGCGAAATAAGATCGTCGACAGCTCTTCAGTACTGCTCGCGTGGGCGCTTATCGAGGAGTTGTTGAAGTATATTATGGCGGCCGCGTTTATCCTCTGGCGACGCCAGGTGGATGAAGCCCCCGACTACGTTATCTACATGATCACCGTGGCGCTCGGCTTCGCCGCTGCTGAAAATATGCTTTTCCTTCTTGACCCCCTTGTGAAGAATCTGCACACCACGGCACTTATCACCGGCAACCTGCGCTTCCTCGGGTCGACGCTCGTCCACGTCGTCTGCTCGGCAGCGCTCGGCCTCACCTTCGCCTTCTCTGCCAACTTCAGCAAACCCTTGCGTGCGCTCGCCTCAGCGATGGGACTTATCCTCGCCATCGCGTTGCACACCTCCTTTAATATGCTTATCATTAAAGAAGGTACTTCCTCAGCACTTCAGGCCTTTTTCCTCGTGTGGGTAAGTGCGGTGGGGATACTCGCCGCTTTTGAAGTACTAAAATATTTCCAATACCGTACCCTTCCTAACAATACCTGCGACCCTGTATGAAAATCTCTATCTTCGATCGGCTCTCCGGCGCCTCTGCAGACGACTTCGACTTCGAAGACGAGCTGCCTGAAGCGACGATCCCCGAGGCCAAAGGGCTCCGTGCTCGCCTCGGCGACACCTCTTCGAGACCAGCGCGCCTCGAAGAGGACGCTCCCGCCGCCGAGGGGCAACTCCCGGTTGATGTGCACCAGACTGCGGGCGAGATCGTCATCCGCGCCTTCGTCGCTGGCGTGCGTCCCGATGAACTCAATATTTCTATAGGTCGCGACATGGTCGAGATCGAGGGCTCGCGCATGGAGCGCGCCCAGGTCTCAGGTCCTGATTATTTTACGCGTGAACTGTTCTGGGGCTCCTTTGCTCGTATCATCTCTCTCCCCCAAGAGATCGACGTTGACGGGGCCACCGCAAACGCAAAAGATGGCCTCCTCACCATCGTCCTCCCCAAGCTCGACAAGAAGCGTCAGACGAAGCTGAAGGTTAAAGCAGGGTAGCTAGGCTTCACGGGCGACATCCCTGTGGAACCACCATCCTCCAACAAGCATTAGCATAACCGCTAGTGCGGTGGTTGCTACAACGTATACAGAATCACCCGCCAACAGCGCGTCGCCAAAGAAGACCAAGAGAACCATAGTTGGAATGTGCGGAAGGACCTGCACCGGTAAAAAAATAAAAAATGACACCTTCGAGAGCCCTGCCACATAGGCGAACACCTCTGGTAGCGCGGCGAACGCCATTCTTGCTTTGATAAAAGGTCGTAACTCACTGCCGCGGTCCAACATAGTTTCAAGCGAGGCCACCTGGGCGCGCGGGACGAAAAACTGGATTATTGATCGACCCCATAACCGACTTATATAAAAAGCGACCGAGAACCCAAGGACGTCGCCGATCAGCGTGAGGAGTAATCCATTCCAGAAGCCAAAGAGCGCGCCGGCCACCGCATATATTGGCCCGCCGCCTAGCGGTACCACAATGATGGTCGACATCTTCAGCAGTACTACGGCGATGGGACCGAATATCCCCGCAGACCTCACTAACTCGCGGAGGCGATCAATGCCTATGGTGGTGGTAATCGTGTACGCCGCACCAATGGCCAGAACTACAAAGAGTAGATTGCGCAGCGCTTCAACATGAGCGCCGGTGTCTCTTTCTGATCGAGTAGCTTGCCCGCTCATTTCACCTGAGTTCCCATAGAGCGAGTATAGCAAGGTATTCTACTTACCCTTTTGGGGAGTTTAAAAGACGCCAGAACTGCGGCCAGCTTTTATTGACCGCCTCTGGATAGACCACTTCGACAGGCACTCCATTCACTTTGCTCCACATCGCGATCGCCTGTACAACACGATGGTCTTTTGACGATATTGGCTCGCGCGCCTCCGCATGCTTTTTCATCTCCACGATCTCGACGACGCGATCGCTCTCGTGGCTGCGAAGCGCGGGCCACCGCACAGCACCCTCTTCGGCCGTTATGAACCCAAAGGTATACGCAAAACAAAAATCTTCAGCCTGTTCTGGGATAAAATTCGCCTGTTCGCCTGCACGGAGTGCTCTATACGCCTCTACCTGTTTGCGAATCGTTTCGTCGTAGCGCGGCTCCCAGGATAAGCCCTTTTCCCGCCGTTCCTTCCAATGCTCGATAGCCTCATACGTGAGCTGCAGTTTAAAAGGGGGATTTGGCAACCGCTCCTCATCGCCAAGGAGCGCCGAAGCACTCGCCCACTGCGATGTGCCGTTATCGAGCGTTAAGAGCTGTTCTTGACCCCAGGTAGCGACGGCAGGATCAAGCGAGATGGCGCGTGTAGCGAGTGTCCCGCGGGTAATAAATTTCTTATTGAAACCTTGCTTGAAGGATATAAAGAGAAGAAAGCGGTAGAGCGTCCCTGATTCACCGACGTCAATCGGCTCACCTGTTTTCCAAGCTCTCGCGACACGAAGGAGTCCCCGCAGGTCATCACTCAAGTCAGACTGATTCTCGAGAAACGTCTCGATGTCGTGGTATCCGTGCACAATGTCGAGGATACCCATTCTGATAATCCACGACTTATCGAGGGGGATGAGACCGTCCATAGCCTCATACTACCAGGTGGGGCTGTACGAATTGGCTCGTACTCATTTCATGCAGAATACCACGCCCTAGTTGCTCACTCGCCCGTTCGCAGACTCACGGGCTCGCCCTACGGGCGCAGTACACCTTTCGCTTTTTGAGTACAAAACGCTCAAGGTCTTGCGAAGCTCCAAGTATTCGCTTCTCACCCCTCACCCCTGCCGCACTTCTTTGTCTTTCATTCGCGGGGGGGGTATGCACGGAAGGAGTTGGAGCGGCGGGGCTCGGGGGGCGCGCGGACGCGCCAAAGGAGAACGGCTCAAATAGCATTGAATGAGCCGTTCTGAATTCCTAGTTGTCTCTGGTCTCTTGTCCGCAGGTTGTTTGTCCGTGGGCTAGGGAGATACAGCCCTCGGCATCCGCCTCGGGCTATTTCCGCTATGGCTACGAGCGCCTAGATTCCTTAGTGCCGCCATATCCTCGCACTCTCGCCTGTGGGCGAGAGCTCGGGGCGGCTCTTGTTTGGGGGAAGGAAGGACTCCTTCCCCCAGCTCGGGCTCCTCCTTGTGCCTTCGGAGTCCGCCCTTCGCACAACCCCCTTCCTCGTTTTCATTAGTGGGGTGGTGGTGACTTTAGAGAACGTGCCTTCGAGGCGGGTCGGCGCTCGTCCCTTAGCCATGGACGCCAGCGGAAATAGCCCGAGGCTAAATGCAAATGCTTGCCCCAAGTCCGTGTGAGGACACACGGACTTCTCCCACCCGTGCGCGACCAACATTTCCTGAGCGAAGCGATTGGAAATGGGAAGTACTCTTGTGGTGCGCAGGCGGGGACTCCCTCAGATTTTTGTGTATGCACCGACCATTACCGAGAGCTTGTACGCGTTTCCGTGACTCAAAAGCCCGAGGTACGACTGCACCGTTTCCTCTTTGCCTTCTTTTTGTTCGATGTTACGGAACATTCGTTTTCTTGTAGCCGAACGCAATATACGATGGTCGGGAAAATGCACCCAGCCGAGGAAATCGACTCCCGCGGCAAATGTGCTAATCGATACTTTATCAGGGTGTAGCGAGAGATGTAACTCACTCCGCAGGAACTCCCCTACGCGAACCAACACATCTTTCAAATAGTCCTTATCCTCTGACAAAAATACAAAATCGTCGGCATAGCGAACGTAGTGTTTTATCTTCAGTCGCCGCTTCACAAACTGGTCAAACTCGTTCATGTAAATATTCACGAGAAGTTGGCTCGTGAGGTTGCCGAGTGGAAGCCCAACCCCCACCTTCCTTGCATAAAAGCTTCGTATGATTTGCGATAGTAACCAGAGTACCCTTTTGTCGGGAATACGTGCATCAAGAATGGCAAGTAGCCGCTCGTGGTCGATAGACGCAAAGAACTTTCGTACGTCGCACTTCAGCACCCAGGCGGTACGCGTGTGATTGCGCGACACCTGATAGACAGAAGATTGAAAGTGCTCTATGGCTTTATGCGTACCCCTACCCTTTCGGCACGAGTAAGAGCCCGAGATAAAGGTGCTGTCGAAAAATGGGTAGAGGCAGCGGTAAATCGCGTGATGGAGTAAACGGTCGCGTACGCTCGCCTTATGGATATTGCGAGGTTTCGGGTCGGAGATATTAAACGCCTCATAGTCAGAGTGTCTATAGGTTCTATTTACCAAGTCTTGGTGGAGCGCGAGGATGTTGTCCATCAGGCGCAGCTCGAACTCCTGCACGTCTTTACGCGAGCGTTTCCCACGCACAAATTCTCTCCACGCCTCGAGAAGATTATCGAAAGAGATGATATCCTCATATGTATGAGCGAGTTGGATACCCATACGGCTGTTATCGGGCCGCCCCCCCCCCCCCTCGTGAATATTAACTAAAGATATTATATCCACATATTTATTAGGGATTGGGATACCCATACGGTTTTTATCGCCCCCCCCCCCCCCGCAATTACTTCCGTTATTGCAGAAACTGAAGACTGCGTATTTGCTGTGGTACGAGTATTACCAAATCCTCCCCAAGGTTCACCGGCACTCACTCGGTCAGCGTATTGATACATTGTTTGTTGAGATTATAGAGACCATAGCCGCTGCCAGTTTTCTTGCACGTGAAGAGAAGACTCCCTACGTCCGGCTTGCGATACGCAAAACAGATACGCTAAAAGTGCTTTTGATGGTGCTCTGGGAAACGAAGTCGATTGATAACAAAAAATATGCTGCTCTGTCTCTCAAGATAGATGAGGTCGGTAGGATGCTTGGCGGCTGGAATGGTCAGCTGACAAAAACTCAGCCTCGCGGCTAGCGCGAGGCGAGAAGTGAAAAGAGTTGCACGCACCGCCGCAGGGTTGTTGTCGTTCCAGTTGTTGTCGAGCCAGTTGTTGCTCCAGTTCCACCTGCTGTCGTTCCAGTACAGGTAGCGGACGTACAGGTTGCCATCGGAGTTGCGGTTGTGTGTAGGATGCCGTCCATGCCACTGCCCCTCGAAACGTTCTCAGAGCTGTACAGTATGCGCGAGCTATATTCGCTTAGTACCCTACACCAAGTATCTTCATACTTTTTAAGCGCCTCGTATCCCACTCCATCTCAAACCGTAATCGAAGATGCTCTCGAGATACGCGCACTGGCTTCGGTAGCGGGAAACCGTAATCGCCCACGTATTCACCTAACGCCATTGTTGAGTATATATCAAAAATGAAGACCCGCATCTGCCTCGTGAGAGACAAATGCGGGTCGAAGAACCAAGTCCCAAGGATCTAAAAGATCCGAGGTTCAGAGTCCCGAGTTCAACTTGCACGCACCGCCGCAGGGTCGCCGTCGCCCCAGTCGTCGTCGAGCCAGTGGCTGCCCCAGTACCACCTGCTGACGTCCCAGCACAGGTAGCGGACGCACAGGTAGCCATCGGAGAGGCGGTACACCGTGCCCCAGAAGAAGATGTAACGGGTGTTACCCTTCTCATCCTTCTTCCACTCCTCGGGAATGAGGTGCGGGTTGGCCAGCAAGTAATCGAGAACGTTGGCGTTGAGGAGTGCCCCCTTCACCAAGTCTTTGGCGAGCTTCTCGCGAAGCTTGTTGCCCTCGATGGACTTGCCATTCCGCTGACCCTTCTCGTCGAGATAGAGGATCGGCAGGTTGGATAGGTGATTGGACGGATCCCATTTGAACTGTCCGCCCTTCTGGTGTTCCTCGACCTTCCAGCCGTTCGGCAGGAACGGATCGGCATCGCAGTCGATGACGTGCTCCACGACCGTGATGGTCGCGTGGCCCTGTAAGACCTTGCGGAACTGACCGAGACTGTCGCCTTCGCAGGCTTTGTCGATCAGTGCTTCGGTCCAGCCGTTGCGTGCGAATGCCACCTTGAGTTTGGCAGCGAGACCAACATCGAGCGTAAGGTCGCTCATAGTCATTCTCCTTGTGCGAAATAGTCCTTGCGGACAAGTACGCAATAGTGCCAGTGGGCTCCGAGTAATTTCGGTTTGCCATAGCAGAGAACAGCCCAGAGCCTGAGCTACTTTCTGCTACGGCAAACGCAAGTTGAACGTGTCAAAGAGCTTGGGGCATTATAAAGTATAAACGGTGTGCTTGTCAAGCGCATGTAGGAAAAGCAAGAACCCCGCGTTGTTTCCAACGCGGGGCCCGAGAGAACGAAGAGCTGAGTTCTAAGGACCCAAAAGGTCGAAAGTTCTCAGTTCATAGTTCAACTTGCACGCACCGCCGCAGGGCTGTCGTCGTTCCAGTAGTTGCCGAGCCAGCCGTAGCCCCAGCCCCACCTGCCGTCGCGCCAGTACAGGTAGCGGACGTACAGGTCGCCATCGGAGTGGCGGTACACCGTGCCCCAGAAGAACACCGCCTTGCCCTTCCATTCCTCAGGGATGAGGTGTGGATTGGCGAGGAGATAGTCGAGGACATTCGCGTTGAAGCAGGGCTTCTTCGCCAGCTCCTTGCGGAGCTTGTTGCCTTCGAGAATCTTGCCGTTCTTCTGACCGTCGGCGAGCCAGAGCTCCACCTTCGAGGCATCCCACAGGAAGTGGCCGCCCTTGGTGTGCTCTTCGACCTTCCAGCCCTGAGGCAGGAACGGGTCGGCGTCGCAGTCGATGGTGTGGTCGTGGGTCGTTATGGCGGCGTGGCCGAGAAGGACACGACGGACGTCAGCGAGAGTGGTCCCTTTGCAGAGAGCCTTTACTTCCTCGTTCGTCCAGTCGTTGCGACCGAACGCCATCGCGACTTCATGCGCTTGTCCGGTACTCATTTCGAACTTGTCGTTCATGACGTGTTCTCCATTGGTGCGACTTGTCCTTTCAGACCTGTCGCTGGTTAGCGGCTCCCACGATTGTGCGGGTTTGCCATAGCAGAGAAAGGCCTACTGACTAAGCCACTTTCTGCTAGGGCAAACCGTATGCAAGTTGAATGTGTTAAGGTGCAACCTATCTGCATACAGTATACACCCATTGGGCTGTTTTGTCAAGCGCTTGGCAAGATAGCTAAATTAAGGCTAATTCCCTACCACACGGACCCTCGCCCTGCCGCTCCATACAATTCCGAACAACCCCCCCCCGCGAATTAAAGACAAAAGAAGTGCGGCAGGGGTGAGGGGTGAGAAGCGAATACTTGGAGCTTCGCAAGACCTTGAGCGTTTTGTACTCAAAAAGCGAAAGGTGTACTGCGCCCGTAGGGCGAGCCCGTGAGTCTGCGAACGGGCGAGTGAGCAACTAGGGCGTGGTATTCTGCATGAAATGAGTACGAGCCAATTCGTACAGCCCCACCATCACCCGACCCATGTCGGAATTTCCTGAATTTTCCCGCGCGGCGGCTACCGCCGCGTACAGTGGATGCGCCGTGCCAGAGACTTTGGTTCGAGAATACAAAATACAAGCCCGAAGATTTTTTGAAGAAAAGAGAAGCGAATTCTTTGGCGGTGAGAGAGAGGTAATGCAGAGAGCCCGTAGTGTGCTTGCCCCTCCCACCCCTGCGCGCACCAGCCCCTTCGCTGACGGGTATGAAATCAGCGAAGCTCCCTAAACCAGCTCGCTATCTTTCTTTATCTTCCATAATGTTTGGAACGAAACCATAATTTTGAACGGCCCTCATTAGCATGTCTCCGAAGGTTGCGCTTGGAAGTGGGTGTGATGCGAATTTTGGTACGACTGTTAGGTATTCGTTAGGGTCAGATTGATTTTCCCCATTGTAGTGAGGGGAAAAATTCGTGAAGAATAAAGTTGTATACTCTGCCGGTTTTTCAGACGTTGGTGCTGGTATCGGGTCAAGCAGATCTCGGATATCTCTATACCAAGGCTTTTCGCCCATTGGTATTTTTGGAGTAAGAGGTGCATTCACGTCAATAAACGCAACAAAGGGCTTATCTTTTGGATTTTGCGTTAGAGCCTTATTTAGCAATCTGCCAATATCACCACGCAGTAGTTGTTCTGGCCGCGCGGCACCCTCCCTGTGTTTGACACCAGGGCGCTGCCTACTTTTTGCTTCAACGGCAATGCTTACATTTGTCTCTTGGTGCGTTGCAACAAATTCACAATGAGGAGTTACTACTTTTTTGTCATCCAAAAATTCGATAGCGCAACCTAGGCGCGCGAAAATTGCAGCAACGGCTATTTCGTAGTGCGCTCCTTGGTACTCACCGCGATTCTTCAAGCGTCTGATCAAGTGATCGGGAAGTTTTTGGGTATGCTCAAGAGTCGCTACGTCGAATGCCAGCGACAAGAAGGTTTGTGCCCATCCATCGGTTATCGCAGACCGCCCGTGCACTTCTGTCTTCTGTGATTGAATAGCATTTTTTGTTCTCCATGCGTCGTATTTTTCGAAGCAGAAAAAGACAAAATGTTTTTGCGGAGCTGTCATCTGTTCTTCCCACCACTCCTTCCCGAGCACTTCGCGTTGTAGGTGACTAATTATGAATTCGTGGAATGTTTCGTGTTCTGGTCGTGTGTGAAATAGACGATTCCGTAATGCCCATATTTTCGCTTGCTTTCCCGTTTTTGGATCGGTATATGTCGTCGGCTCAACGTAGTTAACAAAGATCCCTCTCTCCTCAAGTGCACGCTTTCTCTCATGCTTTCGCTGCATTACCCCTTGCATAATTTCCATTATCTCAGCAATTTCTTTTTCTGATGGAGGTGGTACTTTCTTGAGCCAGCAACATCTCTTGTACTTTTCTGGCTTTCCGTCAGGCTTGAGAGCCCCACAAGAGCATGGGTCATTTCTTTTCGGTTCCATGTAGGTTGTACAATGTAACTATGCCTTACTTTCTGTACGCCCGCAAAAGCACCGATGTCGAAGATAAGCAGATCCTCTCCATCGAGGCACAGCTTGCCGAGCTGCGAGCGCTCGCCAAGCGCGAACAACTCAACGTCGTTGAGGTATTCGTTGAAAAGCAGTCGGCCAAGAAGCCTGGTCGACCAGTCTTTAACGACATGCTTGCTCGTATTCAAAAGGGAGAGGCGCAAGGGATTGTCTGCTGGAAGATTGATAGGCTCGCCCGCAATCCTGTGGATGGTGGACAGATACAGTGGCTCCTCCAAAACAGCGTAATCAAACATATTCAGACTCACGACCGCAGCTACTATCCCGCCGATAACGTGCTCACCATGTCGGTCGAGTTCGGTATGGCCAATCAATATATCCGCGACCTGAGCGTCAATACCGCTCGCGGCCTGCGAGCTAAAGCTCGGCGCGGTGACTTCCCCGGTACGGCTCCCGTTGGATATTTGAACGATCAACGCACTAAGACCATTGCCGTTAACCGCAAGAAATCAAAAGTAATCCACGCTGCTTATGAGCTCTACGCCAAGAATCAATCGAGATACGAAGACATCGCGCAGTTTCTTTTTTACAACGGCGTGCGAAGCACCGGTGGCAAGCCCATACACAATGAGCACATCGCCTTTATCCTCTCCAATATATTTTATTATGGCCACTTCAAATACAGTGGTGAGATATACGAAGGGCGCCATACGCCGATCGTGAGCAAGCAACTTTTTGATAAAGTGCAAAAAGTCATGGCCGAACGTGGCCACCCTACGACTCCCAACAAAGAGCCCAAAGTGTACTGTGGCCTTATGTCCTGCGGTGAGTGTGGTATGGCAATTACCGCCGAGGCACGCACCAAGCACCAAAAGAATGGTAATACTCACTCGTACACCTATTACCGATGCACGAAAAAATCAGCCGCTCGCTGCTCCCAGCCGTATGTTCGCGAAGAACAGCTCACTGCGGATTTTTCGAATATTATCTCGCCTTACGTCCTTCCCCCAGAATGGGCCGAGGACTTCAAGCACAGGATGCAAACCGATGAGCGCGACGGCAATCGCGTGACCGCTACTGCCGTCAACGCTCTACGAGAAAAAGCCGAAGACATCGAGCGCAAGCTTGATCGACTCATGGATCTCTATATCGCCCAGGATATCGAGCGCGACGTGTATTTAGCAAAACGTCGCGCGCTCATGTCCGACAAGCGGACTCTCGAAGAGCAAATCGGGCGTCTCGAGCGAGACGGCAATGCGTGGCTCGAACCCATGCAAGCATGGGTTAATGAAGCTAGAAATCTAGCTGAAATCAATAATGACCCCTCTCTCCCCGCCAAAAAATCCGCCCTTCAAAAAATCTTCGGCTCGAACCTCATACTCCTGAATCAGAAAGTCTCTGGCACGGCGCATCCACTGTACGCGGCGGTAGCCGCCGCGCGGGAAAATTCAGGAAATTCCGACATGGGTCGGGTGATGGTGCTTGGAGGCGGGCTCGAACCGCCGACCCCTTCCTCTTCAGGGAAGTGCTCTACCAACTGAGCTATCCAAGCAAACAAGGGCTACTGCCCCGCTTGGTAGGATTCTATCAGATTACCGAAATCTAAGAAAGACGGGAGAACTGGCGCGAAGAAGGTCTGGTAGAGGTAGACCGGTACGATAATAAGGCCGGCCCAGAACAGCACCTTCCACGCCACGCCGTACCATTGCCACCGGCGCATTGCCTTGAGGAGGTGGTGATTCTCTTTTTCGAGCTCACGAATCTCCTCAAGGAGACGCTTAATCTCTGGATCCATATGTTGTAAATAATTGTAACATTCCTCAGTCCCTACAGAATATAAAAATCCCAAGGGGCGCCACAACCAGTGTGTGGCGCCCCATATTGTGCCTACTCTTCCCGCTTGCTGATCCCGAGCTTCTTACACAGCTCTTGGAACGAGATGACCGAGAAATCCGGCTGATCGAGGTCACAGAGCTCGTGGAGCGCAGCCTTGAGCACCGGGCTCTTGGCCGCAAGCATCGGTAACTCCTCGGAGATCTCCTCGAGCGCCTTGGCCCGCTGCTGTGCACAGCGTTCCTTGTGCTCGTCAGAATACTCCATCGGCTTACCGAGCATTTGCGCAGCCTTGCAGAGGACAGTATCCCTAATCCGATGCTTCGTGAACCACTCTTCGACCTCGACATCTCCGATCAGGAGCTCTCCTCGCGGAAGAGGAGGCTCATCAAAGTCAACCATCCTGGCGGTACGCTCGAGGTGGTCACCGAGCAGAGGGGGGAACACGTGGTGTCGGCCCGCGGGGACATCGCCTTCCCTCAGGACAAGCGAATGCTTGCGCGTGACGTAACTCCCGGTCAGGACAGCGCAGGACCCTCCTTCGAGGTCGAGAACCAATTCGGGGCTTTCGATGACCCCGAGATACCAGTACTCGCTCGTCCCGTAGTCCGAGTCTCGCGGAGCTCTTCGTCCGAAGCAGTCGTGCCGGAGAAGAACACGCTCGCGAACGACGAAGAGGATCAACTCGCCGACATGCTTGGCGACCCTCTCTTCGATCTCGCGATAACGCGCGACGAGAGTCTCGTCGAGCGAGCCCCACTGGACGAGGACGAAGTCCTTGACCCGGTCGCCGGTGGTTTCTCCAGCCTTGACCCGCTTCCTGAGATCCGATCGTGCCTTTGCCGCTTCTTCGTGCGCGCCTTTTCCGAGCGACGCCACTTCTTCGGCTCTTCCTTCGAGCCGTCCGATCCGAACGAGCTCCTGCTCAATGCTTGTGCTTGATCGTGTCACGTTAGTGACCTCCTTTGCCCGTATTGTACTAGCCTACTACGCAGGGTACTTTAAAGCCCACCCCTGTCAATCCTGCCGGATGATCGTTACTCGAACCGCAGCGTAAATCCATACATTCCCATGACACAGTTCCCTAGAATCTCTTCGCCTGACGTGCGAGTGCCCAGATCAACTACCTCTTCGCCCACGGGAGGAAGGATCTTTTTATACCCAATTGATCGTATCGTCACCGCAGCAGAACAGTCATACGTGCCGTCTGTTTTAATAATCAGCTTGGTCGGGACGTTAGCTTGTGCGACCGATAGTTTGGGCGAGTACCCTCCTCGAGCAAGAATGGTGACGTACTGCACTCCATCTTTCAACATGACGTTCTCGCCTGACTTAGTACTCTCAGCATCAAGACCACCGCTCGGCTGACCAAGAAAGACGACGGCGAGGCCAATGAGAAGCGCTACGGTGATGACGAGTGAGGCTGCCTTGGACATAGGGGGATTATAGATTAAATATCGGACTAATGACACCGAAGCTCGCCAGCCCCGACAACAGCGCGAACAAGCCAAGCCCGACGACCACGACCCCAGTCGATTTGAAAAACAGCGGTGCATGCTTCCCTTGAGCAAACGAGGCCGAGCCGAAGGAGAGGAACGCCAGCACCGGAAGCGTCCCTAGAGCAAAGGCGAGCATAATCAGGAGCCCTGACATGAAGGATCCGCTACTTAGCGCAGCGACCTGCATCGACTGGGTAAAGCCGCAGGGCAGGAAAAATGTTGCGAAACCGAGCGTAAGCGGCGCAAAGGTCTTATGTTCGATTCTCCTAAAGAAGGTGAAGAGTCCCGACGGCAACGTTACGCTGCTTTTTTCAAAGACGCCCACTAAGTTGAGGCCCAGAAGCAACATCACGACCGCCGCGAGGACGCCGAGCACCGACGTGGCTGTATTGTTAATACCGATCGCGCCTCCGATGGCGCCGAGCGCGCCTCCCAGAAGTGCGAAGCTCACCAGTCTTCCCCCGTGGAACAAGACGAATGTCTTCGTATCGCTCACCTCATCCTGGGATATCTTCGCCGAGAGTGATAGGACTAAACCGCCGACCACCGCTAGACAGCTCGAAACTGAGGCAATAAGCCCGATGAGGAAACTGGTGACTGGAGTAACGCTTCCGCCAATACCGATGTTGAGCAAACCCGATTTCTGAAGCAGAAAGAACGCGACAAGAAAACCAAGACCCAGCGGGATGGCTCTCCAGATGACGTTCGGGTCTGAGTTCTTGTGTGCTTTCTCAACCGTCACCCGGTATCCGTTCGATTGAATCTTACTCGTGAGCATCTCTGCAAGAACTTCCGGTGATTCTCCGCTGGTGGTCTCAATCTCGACGGTCTTATCCTTCAGGTCTACTCGCGCCCCACTGATAAACTCTTGTTCCTGAAGTGTGTCTTCTATAAAGATCTTGCAGGACGCGCAGTGTGTGCCAGAAACATGGAAGCGGTACGTAGTCATGGTTATATTCGTTTAGCCTTAATACGTAGTGAATTTGTGACCACAGACACCGATGACATCGCCATCGCGAAGCCAGCAAAGACGGGGTTAAGCAGCCAGCCAAAGAGCGGATAGAACGCCCCCGCCGCGAGTGGAATACCTACCACATTGTAGACGAATGCCCAGAACAAGTTTTGCTTAATGCCCCGCATAGTGATCTTTGAAAGACGTATGGCCTTAACGAGCTTAGAGATGTCGCCTCCGAGCAGCGTGATGCCCGCCGACTCGATCGCAACGTCAGTCCCGGTACCCATCGCAATACCCACGTCCGCCTGTGCGAGCGCCGGGGCATCGTTGACTCCATCACCCGCCATGGCAACAACTCGGCCATCCGCTTGGAGTTCTTTTATTTTATTGAGCTTGTCCTCAGGAAGCACGTGGGCCACAACCTCATCGATACCTACGAGAGAAGCTATATACTTGGCAGCCTTCTCGTCGTCGCCCGTGAGCATCACCACCTTGATGCCCAGCGCATGCAGATCCGCCACCACCTGCTTTGACTCCGGCTTCACCTCATCAGCAACCATGACAAAACCAAGCACGGTCTGTTTCGTCATGAGAATGACCGGCGTTTTGCCCTGTGAGGTAAACGCCTCCAGCTTTGTGCCGTCAAAGGAAAGTCCGAGTTCATGCACAAGCTTCGCGTTTCCGACAAAGTATTCACTGCCTTGTACTCGCCCAGTGACACCTCTCCCCTGCAGATTCTCAAAGTCAGTCGCGTCCGACACAGAGATTTCGTGCTCTTCGGCGTAGCGCACGATCGCGTGCGCGATTGGGTGTTCTGACTTCTTCTCGAGCGAAGCGATGATCGATATGAGGCGATCGTCCTGCTCGTCAGAGAAATTCTGCACGTCTACCAGGGTCGGCTTACCCTTCGTGATGGTCCCCGTTTTGTCGACAACTACGGTATTTACCGTATGGAGTTTCTCGAGCGTTGCCGCATCCTTGATGAGGATGCCTTCCCGAGCCCCCTTGCCGACACCCACGATAATGGCGGTCGGCGTCGCGAGGCCAAGCGCACACGGACAGGCGATAACGAGTATTCCCACAAACGACACCAGACCAAAGGAGAGCGCCTGCGAAAACTCCATATACTGCGACCCGATAAGCAGCCAGACGCCAAGCGTAAGAAACGCGATGACGAGAACCGTCGGCACAAACACGGCAGAAATCTTGTCCGCGAGCGCCTGGATCGGCGCCTTACTCCCCTGAGCCTCCTCGACCATGGTGATGATCTGGGCAAGCAAGGTCTCCGCGCCCACCTTGGTGGCCGTAAAGGTGAACGAACCGCTCGTGTTTATAGTGCCCGACACAACCGCGTCACCGACCTGCTTTTGGACAGGCATCGGCTCTCCTGTCACCATCGACTCATCGATAAAGGACGTGCCGTTTGTTATCACGCCATCAACCGGGATCTTCCCCCCGGGCTTCACGACGATCAGGTCGCCGTGCACTACGTCGTTAATAGAGACCTCCGTCTCCTTACCATCTCGAATTACGAACGCCGTCTTCGCCTGCAGATTGAGAAGCTTCTCGATCGCATCCCCCGTCCTTATCTTCGATCGCGCCTCGAGGTACTTACCCAAAGCAATAAACGTGATGACGACGATGGTTACGTCATAGTACTGATACTCGACGTTGATAAAGGGACTGAGTACCTCTTCGAACGCGCTCACGACAAAGCTATAGAGAAAGGCCGTTACGGTACCGATACCGATAAGGGTATCCATGTTCGCCTTCCCGTAGCGGAGAAATCGGTAGAATCCGAGCAGGTAGGGCTTACCCACCACGAAGAGAATATATGTCGCGAGTATGGGGAGAAGATGGTGAAAGAATTCCTCAAGAGTTTCCCCCATTTCTGAGACAATCTCGTATTTGGCGAGGATTTCCCACCCCATCACGAGAGCGGCAAACAGTGCTATAGGGACGGCCGAATACACCTTGGTGCGCATATCCGCCACCTCGGCCAGCTTCTCTTGTTTTGACTGGTTGAGCCCAAGATGCGCAGCGTGCTCCGACTCGCTCATCCCCATCGCTGCGGCAGACGTCTGCACCTCGAGCGAGTACCCGAGTGGCTCAATGTGCTTTGAGAGTTCGTGGGGATTCGTCTTAACAGGATCAAACGCTATCTTTGCCTTCTCGGTACCGTAGTTCACGTCCGCCGACATGACACCATCGACCTTCTTAAACGTTTTCTCGATCACCGAGGAGCAGGAGGCGCAATGCATCCCTTTCACTCGATAGGTTTGGGTGTGCATACTATTTTCTCTTTAGCTTATACACCTTGATAATCTCGTCCTGGGCTTTCCTTGTTTGACCCGCCTTGACCTGATTAAAGACACAGTGGCCCAAGTGATTCTCGAGGAGCAGGTCTTCAACGTTAGACAGTGCCTGCTTCACGGCTGAAGTCTGTGTAATCACGTCAATACAGTACGTGTCGTCCTGAATCATTTTCTGGAGACCTCGGATCTGACCTTCGAGCAACTTAAGCCGTCGCACAACCGTAGCCTTACTTTGTTCATTCATATATTGCATACGACAAGGATACCCCCAGGGGGGTATCCTTGTCAATACGTTTGTGGAAAACCGACAAAGACTCTCCCGCAGGGGAGAGTCTTTGTCGTTTTGTGCCCTCTCTAGGAATCGAACCTAGATCAGCTCGTTAGGAGTGAGCCGTTCT
Organism: uncultured Candidatus Saccharibacteria bacterium; assembly: GCA_964607655.1. GTDB lineage: Bacteria > Patescibacteriota > Minisyncoccia > Phycocordibacterales > Phycocordibacteraceae > C7867-001. The sequence continues at coordinate 453,679 of CAZSKX010000001.1, forward strand.
ATCCATTGAACTAAGAGGGCTGTCGCTTACGCGGCTATACCAAGAGTCGAGGCGATCCTCTCCTTGTCGTAGCCGACAATAAGGTCATCACCAATCGTGATCACAGGAACGCCCATTTGACCCGACTTCTCCATCATCTCGCGGCGCTTCTCGAGGTCGGTAGCGACATTGTAGTCAGTAAACTGGACATTATTGGCAGTAAAAAACTCCTTCGCCATGTGGCAGAAGTGGCAAGTTGGGGTGCTGTAGATGGTGACGACTTTGTCCATGTTTTTTAAGTTATACGCCGATTATAACATACGAGTTATCCACAGCCCTTATGGCGAAATTTGGACCTTTTCGAGCACCGTTTTAAGCAGCGCTTCAATCTGCTCAGGGGTACGGGGTCCTGTCTCTTTAAGCTGGGTAATGTACTCGACATAGGCGGGAAGCGCCTGGGGATACTTGGTAAAAGCACCCACTAGATCGCCGGCCTCAGCGTCCGTTAGAGAAGAAACGTGCTTCCCTAAAAACGCCTTGTCCTCCTCTGATAAATCGCTATTAGCCACTATCGTAAGGAGTTTGTACACGATGCGCATAGGTATAGGGTTATGCTCCCGCAGGCACGATCTCGACGGTCACCGAGCAGTAGCCACGCGCTCCCTTGATCCCGTCCAGAGAGTCATCCTGCTGCTCGACCACACGATACCCTTTGATGGCGTGCGTGGCCATTGTGGTTGTGTGACTGGTAAAGTCAGACGAAACAGTATCGCTGTCAGACTTCTCCTTAAATGACGGCCTCGACTCAATATCTATCCCCATAGAATGCGCCGCTTCCTCAAGCGCATTTTGAAGGGCCTCTTGAGAGGTTCCCCCGACACCCTTTATCTGAAAGACTCTTCCTGCTTCACTCACCAAAGGTTCCCCTTCTATCGGAAGAATATAAAAATCATTACTGAAGGAGTAAGACATGTGACCTTGGCCGTCTACAGACTCGAGCCTCGAAGCACTATCTCGGTTAACGCCAATCACAATGTTTTCTGCTGATTCAGGAATAGTCCCCTCTGCATGAACTTGGATGGTTTCGTCCTCGCCTTCCCTACCGAGGGACATCCTGTGCTCGTAAGACGCGGCGGGTGGTATCTCAAAACGGACTTCTGGTGAGACTTCAGGCCGGTTCTCCTGCGAATCCTCGGTCGTGGTCTTGCCTGTGTCCGCACGCACATACTCAGGCGCAGACATGAGCGCCGTAGAGGTCACAAAGGCGAGGATGACGGGGCGCAGCCCCGGAAACGCTCGGATCACCCGATCAATAGCCTCACGACGTTCCTCCACAAGGGTTTTCTCAGCAGACTCCTGACGCGGAGCGGCGGCAGGGCGAAGCTTTTCAAATCCAAGCATAACTCTAGTGTAGCATTTAGCTAGTGCGGGTACCGGGAATCGAACCCGGGTCTGTTGCTTGGGAAGCAACCATTCTGCCACTAAACCATACCCGCTTTAGAACCAGTCCTGCACCTTCTGCCACCACGACTTTTCGGGCGTCGTCGTGGCCTCGGCCGGCGGTACTACCACAATAACCTCTTCGCCGGGGCGCGCAACTCCGAAGGTCGTGCGGATCGCCGCGTCCTTCCCGAGCGGCGTGTTAAGAGCGTCTAGGTTGGCCTGGAGCTTACCTTTCCGGTATTCCAGTGTCTCATACTGCCGCTCGGCCTCATGAGCCTCATTGATCGCCACCCGCGCCTTCCCGACGAGCCCCCAGATAAGGGAAATAAGCCATAGCGCTATAAGCGCGTAGAGGCCAAGCATAAGCCCCTGTCGCATCTGTTTCTGGCGCATGAGCTTAGTATAACTGAACGAATTCTCTATATGAAAAGAGAATGCCCCGGGCGCACAAGTGCGTCCGGGGCATTATAAGGAGAGCTCGTAGTGCCCTCGTGTTAAAAGAACTTCACGTGACTACGACACGCGAGGATTACCGTACCCTTCCGCCGCCTCCGAAGAGACTGGAGAGGTCAGCATCCTTCAGATTCACTTTCCGGTTGCAGATGCTCTCGTCGAGCGCCGGGAGCCTGAGCGCTTCCGGCCGGACAATGTCGGCCATCCGGGTCGCGCCCGAAAGCGCGACCACGTAGTGGTCGATCAGCTCGTGGGAAGAAAGCACTTTGAAGTGATCCCTTCCTTCCTTCTGATTGAGCATCCGCGCACGCTCCTGTCGTGCGAGGTTCCATTGCAGGACTTCATCGACCTTGCGGTCATCGGTATAGGGTCCGTGTACCAGCCACTGAGCAAGCAGACGCGCCGCTTCCGGCGACCGGTCTTCGATCTCCTGTTCCTGAAGGACGTGGCCGTTGAAGAGCACCTGCACGGTCGAAACCACTACGTCTCCGTGTGGGTCGTAGTACCGATCCTTTCCTTTCACCTGCTGTACGAGATGCGGCGCGATTTCGGCGAGCCACATCGGATTCACCTTCGATGCCATCTCGATGAGCCGCAGAGTCCGTGGACCCCGCCGCGTTTCGATCTGGAGATCGAAGGGCTTGCCGACCAGCCACCCGCCGAAACCCACCAAGGAGTTGGACCCGAGCTCGCGGCTCGCGCCGTCGCCGTTGACGTACAGCCCATAATCGCCTTTGTAGAGATGGTTGACCATCCCCGCAGAGACCGACTTCAGGATGTCTTCACGACGACCGGTCGACCCGAGCTTGAAGAACGACTTGACCGCTCGTTCGAGATGCTCGCGGATCTCCTTCGCCCGGAAGAACTTCCGGAGGTTGATCCCCTTCTTCTTCATCTCGTCCTTCGACATGCTCGCGGCCAGGCGCCAGACGGCGAGCTGACCCAGCACATCGGATTCGGTCTCGCCGGGCACCATGCGGCGCCAGTCCGGACGATCCGGATTTTTCATGCTCGGAGGTGGCACGGTGATGCCGCTTTCCTCCAAGATCGCCGCGATGGTGAGAACGTCGTCGACGACCTTCAGTCGGTCAGCCTCGATGAGCATCCGTGCGTACTGCACGGACACCGGAAGACGATTCACGAGTTTGCCAGTCGCCGTCACAGCACCGTCTGCAGTCATGCAGCCGAGACCGATGAGCGTCTGGCGCGCGTCGTGGATATCCTTCCGATCGGGCTGGTGGAAGAATTCGAGCTCCTCCATGTCGAACCCCGCGATAGCGAGCCTGAGCACCGTCTGATCGAGGCGCTTGCGCATGATCTCGGCGACCGGGAAATCCGGTCGCTCGAACGCATCGCAGTGGTCGATGTAGATGCCGGCTTTCGTCCGGCCCGCACGACCCTTGCGCTGCGTCGAATCCGCAAGCGAGATGGGGCGGAGGTACAGTCCCTCCACACCATCGACGAGCTCGATACGCCGTTCCTTGCCGGAGTCCACGACCGCGTCGATGTCGTCGATCGTGACGCTGGTTTGCGCCACGTTCGTCGACACCACCACCTTCGGACGGCCGAAGTGCTTGAAGCACTTTGCCTGTTCCTCAGGGGTAAGCTCGCCGTGTAGGGGCAGGATTTCAGCGGCCGCTTGCAGTTGCTTGAGGGCACCACAGGTCTCGCTGATCTCTTGCTTTCCGGGCTGGAAGACGAGGACGTTTCGACCCTCGCGAACGAGGGACGCCACGTCGTCGATGAGCTTCGCGCTCGGGGTACGCTCTTCCACGGGGAAAAGCCTTCCGGGAACCGAGATCACCGGCGCGCCGTTGAAGAACGCCGCCAGCTTCTCCGCTTCGAGGGTGGCGCTCATGAGCACCACCTTGAAGTTCGAACCCATCTCGACCTGGCGCTTTGCCCACGCGACGAGAACTTCCATGTTCTCGTTCCATTCGTGAACCTCGTCCAGGACGAGAATACCTCGGTTTGCACCCACGAGCTCGCGCACGAGCGCGAGACCATCGGTGCAGAAGAGGCAGCGTGTAGCGGACGAGTCCTTTCGATCTACCGCAGTGCGGTAGCCGATGGTCTGACCGATCTCCTCGCCGATCTCCTCCGCGACGCGTTCGGCCACCGTACGGGCGGCCAGCCGGCGCGGCTGAGTGACGACGAGGCGATGGCCTTCCTGAAGCAGGTACTGAGGCACTTGCGTGCTCTTCCCTGCACCCGTTTCGGCCGTGATCACCACGACCGGGTTGTTACGAACGGCTTCCACGATTCTGTCGCGAAAGCTCTCGATCGGGAGACTCCCTTTTTCCATTTGATCTCCTCGAGCCAGGGGTGCCTTTCGGCCTAAACCCACCCTGCTCGGCCACGAATACGTGACTTCCCGTTAGCGCTTAGCGCCTTGGGCTTGCGGGCAGGGCTGCCCGGGGACCATGTGTTATTTCAAACGACAACCCAGAACGAGGAATGAGCCTCCTCTTGGGCAGGCTCATTATATACTATAAAATGTATGCTGTCAAGCTATCGGTCCGCGTCTTGGATCATTTTCATAAACACCTCTTCGGGGATTTCCACCCGGTTTTTATCAAACTGGGCGCGGAATTTCTTCCCTTTCTTCTGCTTCTGGAGCAGCTTGTTCTTACGCGAGACGTCGCCGCCGTAGAGGTAGCCCGTCACGTCCTTACGCATCGCTGAGAGGGTGCGCGAAGAGATGATCCTCCCCTGCGCTCGCGCCTGGATCTTGGTCACGAAGAGCTGCTTCGGCAAGATGTTATAGAGCCGCTCGACCATCTTCTCTGCCTCTTCCTGGACACGACGGCGCGCTACCACGCGACCGAAGGCGGCCACTGGCTCCTCGGCGACGAGCACGTCGAGGCGCAGCACGTCAGCCACGCGCTCATCAATAATCTCATAGGAAAGTGATCCATAGCCCGACGAGACATTCTTCAGCTTGTCGAAGAAGCCGCGCATAAGCTCGCGCAGCGGCATCTCTGCAACGATCTGGATTCTGCCGTCGTGATAAGTCTCGGTGCTCTGGGTGATGGCCTCGTGGTCATAGAGCATCTGGATCAGGGGACTCAGCGAGTCGGCTGGCGTGATCACGATCACCCGTGCCCACGGCTCTTCGATCTGCTTAATATCGCCGTACTCAGGGAATTTTGCCGGAGTGTAGATCGTCTCATGTTTACCATTGTTGGTCGTCACGATGTAGGAGATCGTCGGGATCGTCACCACGAGCCGGAGGCCAAACTCGCGACGCAAGCGCTCGGTGATGATCTCGAGATGGAGCAGACCAAGGAAGCCACAACGAAAGCCTCTGCCTAAGACGCCCGACGACTCTTCTTCAAAGGAAAGCGAGGAGTCGGAGAGGCGCAAGCGTTCGAGCGATTGGCGAAGAAGCGGCAGATCGTCCTGACTCTCTGGATAGACTGACGCCCAGACCACGGGCCGCGGCTTCTCATAGCCCGGAAGCGCTGGGAGCGTACCCCTGGTAGAAAGAACCGTATCTCCGACTCCCACGATGCCCGGCTCTTTAATACCCGTGACTACATACCCGATCTCTCCTGCCCCGAGAGAATCGCGTGGCGTTTCGTCTGGCGAGAACGTACCCACTTCGAGCGCGACGAACTCCTTCTCGGCATTATTAAAAGTAAGCGTCTGCCCCTTTTTAAACGACCCATCAAAGACGCGCATAAACACCGCGATACCGCGATGGGTCGAGTAGGAAAAGTCAAAGACAAGTCCGCGAGGCTCTTCTGCCATCGACGCAGTAGGTGGCGGGACCTTCTCTACAATCGCACGCAAAAGCTCCTCAACACCCGCACCGGTTCGACCAGATACGGCATATACATCCTCGGGCATCACGCCGAGCCGGTCCGCCAACTCAAGCTTAACCTCCTCGACACGTGCGGCAGGTGCATCGATCTTTGAGACCACGGGAATAATTGTGCACCCTTGCGCCTCGGCAGCGGCGAGCGTGGTCAGCGTCTGGGCCTGGATCCCTTGTGTCGAGTCCACCAGAAGGAGGACGCCCTCCACGGCCTTAAGCGCACGCGAGACTTCGTATGAGAAATCGATGTGACCGGGTGTATCAATAAGATTTAAAATGTAGTCCGTACCAGCTAGCGAATACATCATGCGCACTGGCTGCATCTTGATCGTTATGCCACGCTCACGCTCGAGATCCATCTTGTCGAGCACTTGGTCACGCATCAGACGCTCTGGGATCGTACCGGTACGCTCAAGCAAGCGGTCAGCCAAGGTCGACTTACCGTGATCGATGTGCGCAATAATGGAAAAATTTCTAATGTGTTCAGCTTTCATTGATGCATAGGTTCTTCAGCCGCAGGTTCGAGAACGTCAGCGGCGTGTTCTTTTCGTCGCAGCACACGCCGCACCACCTCAAGAATCACGGCAAATTCTGGGTTCTTTAAGACTGCGAGCGTCGCTCCTGCCGCAGCAATCCCCACAATACCCGCAATCAGGCCTTCTATAAAGACCGCCGCGAGCGTGGTCAGCGAAGCAATATCTCCAGCCACCGCTAGAACCGCACGAGCAGCCAAACCGCCCACGAGGGTCGCGATTGTCCCGTCACGTAACGGTACGAGGAGTGAGGTGGCAAGTCCCGGTGCAATATTTCGTAAAGCGAGCAGCGAAAGCGCAACCAGGAATATCTGCCCGAATGCTGCTGCAAGCGCAAGCAAGAGAATCGAGATCTCGGGTACATCGCGCACCTTGAGCAGCGTCGCCAGCGGGAAGAGGAAGCGCTCTGCCGGCAACACGAGCAGCCAGTAGGCAGCGATGAAGGTCACCGCACCTGCCGCGATCTGATAGAAGAGCGGTAGCCACGACTGTCGCGCCGCATACAACGCGCGCGAGAATAAGAGCTTAAGTGCGTCCGCAGCGAGAGCGATCGACAGGAGCGCGAGGAGTGCTGCGGTGAGGCGCGTGTCTCCCCAGTCGAATGCACCCGTTCCGAGAATCGCGCGCACCAAGTGTGCACGCAGGACTATGATGAGCCCCACGGCGACCATCGACCAGAGGAGAATGTGCCGCGCGCTCGACGAGAGAATACGCGTGAACTCGTTTCTATGTTCGAGTGCTGACGCTTTCGACAACGCTGGGAAGGCGGCTACCGCGTAGGAAGAGCCAATTAGTGCGAGAGGGACTGCAACAAGGTTTAAGGCAAAGGTGAATACCGAGACCGAGCCGGTGCCCATACGTGACGCCATCGCCGTGAGACCAAGCGCGATGATAGAGTTCATGCCGAGCGCCAGTGACCTGGGCACTGAATCTCTCATGATGAGCCCCATCTCCCGCAGATCTGGCCAGACGAGCCTTGGGAAAACGCCCGCCTTGGCTAGCACTGGGAAATTGACCGCTAAGTACGCGAAGGAGCCGATAATCACGCCTCCACCGATCCCGGGGAGCCCAAAGACGGGATACAGATAGACCGTCCCAATAATAATCCCGAGATTATACAGAACGGGAGAGAGCGCAAAAAGAAAAAACCGTCGATGCACTTGGGTCACGCTTGAGTAGATGCTTGAGAGCCCCAAGAGAATCGGCTGGATAAGAAGCATACGCCCCAGAAGAACAAACGAGTCGGCGGCTGAGGTCATCATCAGGTCTGGGTAGAGCCACGACAGGAACGTCCCCATATACACCGCGAGCACAACACAAACCGCTCCACCCACAACGAGCAAGAACGAGGCCGTCTCCGAAAGGAGTTTTTTGGTCGCCTCTCGATCAAGGCCAGTGATACGCGGGATAATGACGTACGCACTGACGAGCGAAGAGACGACCGCGAAGACGAGGTCGGGAACGCGGAACGCCGCGTAGTAGAGGTCGAGTGTCTGTCCTGCACCAAACGTGTGGGCGAAGGTGCGATCGCGCAGGAGCGCGAGGAGCTGTGACGCGAGCGTGAGACCCGCAAGAAGATACGCTGCTTGATGAAGCCCTTGGATCGGCGCAGTTATGCGCGAGTACGCGCTCGTGCGCAGAGTCACGAGCCGCGTGCGCGCACGCTCAAACGTCTCTCGAACCATAATTCCTCTAGTGTACTCTAGAACCTCCCCCTGAGCGAACGGGTCGCCAAGATGCGCTTAGGGAGCAGTTTTTGTGTTCTCTTGGACAGGAGCTGGCGAGAGTGTAAGGAGGTTCGCTGGGAATGGATTTGCATTCTTTTCGAGTCTCGCGATCATAGGTGCGACCGCATCAGCATTCTCCTTCGAGTACGCAGCAATGCTCTGAAGCTGCTCGATCGCCTTCTTATACTCACCCTGCTTGGCATAGACCGCCGCCAAGAAGTAGCGCGCATTCGCGAACTGTTCGTTCACCGCGATGGCTGCCTCGAGCGCCTCTGCTGCTCCCTTATAGTCGTTCGTCGCTGCGCGCAGCACGCCTACTTGAAAGAGCACGTTCGCGTCCTTAGGGGCGAAGTAGGCTGCGGCAAGGGCGGCATCGAGCGCCTCTCTCACATTCCCATTTTGTACCTCCACCTGGGAGAGGAGGAATATGGCACTCGTGTAATCGTTTTTAAGGGCAATGACCGCTTTCAGATCCTCCTCTGCAGCCTTGTAGTTCTTATTCGCTATATTGAGCTGCGCAATAGTGTAGACGATATCGGGGCTCGTCGGATTGAGCTCCTTGGCCTTATCGTATGCGGTTTTCGCACTATCATACGCTCCTGAGACGTTAAGCGGCACCACCTGCGCATAGAGACTACCGAGCGTAAGCCAGTTTTGATAATTATTGGGAGCGAGGCGGGTCGACGTAATGGCCGCATTGATGCCGTTTGAGAGGGTCGATTGGAAGAGCTGCTGTGCGTCGGCGGCCTTCAAGGTCGTGGACGCAGCGATCTGATTCAGACGCGCTATTGCGAGGTTGGCCTGAGCTTGATATGCAGCAGAGCTCTGTGCGAAGGAAAGTGACCGCGTGAGCGCCTGGTCTGCCTTATCGAGATCTCCCTTCGAGAAGGCGGTGCTTGCGTTCGCAATGGACACCAGACTCAAGTAGTGACCGACAAGTGAATACGCCGTGCCTATTGAGCCGAAGAGAAGAAGGGTGAGCGAGAAGACGATCACGAAGCCCATGCGTGGACTCTTGGTAAAGATCACCCCACGCTGACGAGCGTGTTCAGAGAACCGCACCGTTGACGCGAAGAGTCCTGCGAAGACAAACGCGAGCGCAAGAGCACCCGTGCTTGGATTACGGAAGATGAGTGCTGCAAACAGGTACACCGCCCCAATAAAGGCGATGATCGCGGTGGCACGAACTGCAGTCTCACGTGGCGTACGTGCGATAAGCACGCGTAGTCCGAGCGCAAGGAAGGATACCAGGAAGAGAATCCAGGTGATCGCGCCAACGATACCGGTCGTCACGAAGGAGGTCGGAATGGTGCCGACACCCGCAGGGAAATCAACATTCCAGAACACGGTCGAGTTGAGGGATGGGTCGCGATACTTGAGCCATTGGGCGAGGAACGAGCCCGGACCAGTACCGAAGAAAGGTGCAGTGCTGTAGGTCTGCTTGGCCACATCGAGCGTCGACTGCCAGGATGGCGTTACCGTGACGACATTTACATTAAGCGCTCCCGCGAGTGACCCTCCGAGATTACTCCCGAGGAGGAAGAAGACTGCGACCGCGAGCACGAGAAGCGCCGGGAGCATCGAGTGACTGCCCTGCTCACCCTCGACTGAGGACTCGTGTACCAGAGCGACTTCGTCGAGCTCAGATTCATCCACCGACTGCTTGCGCATCATGACGGCCTCGATGAAGAGTCCAAGGGCTCCGAGCGCCACCGCGGCCCACACGAAGGTCGAATTCGTTATCGCGATAACTATCAGAGAGAGAACCGTCGCTACCGTCAGCGCCCGGCGGGTGTTACGTGAGAGTTCGAAGAAGCGAATAGCCACGAGCGTACTGACTACCCCAAGACCGAGGAGGATGGCCAGATCTTCATATGAACCAACCAGAGAAAATGCGGGCGAGACAGTCTGAGGAGACGCCTGCCCCACGAGAAGTATCAGGATCTGCACGACAGAAAGAGCCGTGTAGAGATACGCGGCCACGGAGAGGAAAGAGGTGTAGTGCTCAGCGCGACGCACCACAAACGCCGTAAGCGTCCCGAGTGTTGCCACCACGAGCATGATACCGAGCGTGTCGCTCTCAAGCGCAGTACCCCAGAGCGCGTTGGTGAACGATGCTCCTGAGAAAGCCGACGAGAGCAGGTAGCCGACCACCGGCAGCCAGAGCGCGCCCACCAGCACGAGCGGCGGCAATACGACCGAGCCGCGTGAGAGACGAGCGATCACATAGAGCGCAAGCGTGAGAATCGCGCCAATCGCAAGAACAAAGGTCTTCGTCGCGACGCTCGGGAGAGCGAAGTACGGCGTAACAATGACGACTGCTAACACGAGCGTGGCAAGAAGGGCCCACAACGTCCACAGATCAATGGGGCGACGCCCCGGGAGTGCTGATGTATTCTCCGGCATAATGATAATTACCTATTACAACTAATGAATAACTCATACCAGTATATCGTACCCCGTGCCTGATTACGCACAGGTGACAGCATTTTTCACTGTGGTATAATGCACCCGGACTAGGCAAGGCGATCGCTCGGCTCACGTAGCCGGGAGGAAAGTCCGAACACACTTCCCTGCTTCGGCAGGAAAACAGGTAGTGGGTAACGCCCACCGTCCGCGAGGATAGAGGTGCGAACAGAAACGATCCGATTTAGTTCGGCTGAAACGGCAAAATCCTTACCCGTGTGCAAGGCCGTGCCCGAAGAGCAATCTGCGGGAGTGCCGCTCGAGCTGTCTAGTAATAGGTGGCCCAGATAAATGATCGCCATCACGCCCGTGATACAGAATTCGGCTTACTACCCTAGTCCAACAAAATGCAAAACCCGCGCTCACGCGCGGGTTTTGCTTAAAATACCTCTGTCTAGTCCCTCTTATCCGCGAACGAGCTGTGGATCGCAATAGCCATTGCTTTCAACGACAAG
>CAZSKX010000002.1:0-66335 GCA_964607655.1 uncultured Candidatus Saccharibacteria bacterium
CTTGCGGAAAATCGCAAGGTATGGTAAGGTACTGAGGTCTATGTTAACAACCAAGAAAAAGGCCGCAGCGATCAAAAACGCTGCTTTACACGATACCGACACGGGTTCAGCCCCAGTGCAGGTCGCCCTTCTCTCAAAGCAGATCGATGAGCTGGCCAAGCATTTGAAGAAGAATCCTAAGGATTTCCATTCTCGCCGTGGCCTCCTGCAGATGGTCGCAGACCGTCGCAGCCACCTCCGCTATTTGGAGACCAACAATAAGCGCGCCTACACTGCGCTCATCAAAAAGCTCGGTCTTAAGAAGTAAGAGGCCTCTCTCCTGGTGTTAGAATAGATCAGTAGCTTCGGCTACGTTTTATTACCGTTTGTTTTCATAAGCTATTTATATGGCAGTTATTAAACATCCCGCTCAGCGTGTCGGCGTATTCATAGACACACAAAATCTTTATCACAGCGCGAAGCATCTCTATAAGGCGCGCGTAAACTTCGGCAACATCCTCGAAGAGGCAGTCGGGGGGCGCACACTCGTGCGTGCGATCGCGTACGTGATCTCGACGGAGAGCGGCGACGAGAAGAATTTCTTCGAAGCACTCACCAAGATGGGCATCGAAACTAAGGTGAAGGATCTTCAGATCTTTGCCGACGGGGCCAAGAAGGCCGACTGGGACGTCGGGCTTGCGGTTGACGCGATCAAGCTTGCCCATAAGATCGACACCGTTGTGCTTGTCACTGGCGACGGCGACTTCGTGCCACTCATTCAATACCTTGAACAAGGGGGCATTCAGGTCGAAGTGATTTCTTTTGGAAAATCTTCCTCGAGTAAGCTGAAAGAAGTGGCGCACGCCTTCACTGACATGTGCGACGATCCGAAGCGATACACAATCTCTTCGCGTTCATAACCCGACATGCGCTACTATTAGTAGTGCATGTCTGACACTGGTGGTGGGAACGATCAACGATACATCCGCACGTTTGCGGGTGATATCGCGGTGACCCAGAAGGGAGGTAAGCCTGATCTTGCGCCCATTGCCGAATACGATAAGTTGGTTGCGAATGAGCAGGCCACGACTACGCCCGCGCCAGGAGCACCACAGCCCGAGTCTGTTGTGCCGGCACCTGCGCCTTTAGCACCACCAACTGCACCCTTGCCTACGGCGCCAATTCCACCCGAGGTGCCACAGGTAAACCTGCCGCAGCCTACCCTCACTCCGAACGCCCCGACCGCAGAAGCGGATAGCGCCCCCAAGCCTTTTGAATGGAATGAACAAATGCGGGCAGCAGCGCTCGTGCGGTTACATGCGCAGATGGCACAAGACAAGGCTCGCGGTATGCAGCGGTCAACTGAAATCTCGCGGCCGATCGGTATCAGTAGTGACGAGGTCGAAGCGGAGACCGAGACGGCTCGTGTCGAGCCGCTGCGCACCTACTCGAGCGACTTTACCGATCGGGTAAAGTCGAAGGGTGCTTCAGCGATGACGATCCTCGCTGCTGAGCAGGACTCAGGACACTCCGCTACCAGCGTAGTGAGTCCGCAGGTCAAGAAGACGTTGTATGTTGTCATCGGCGTTGGCCTGCTGCTAGTCGGAGGAGTGGGTGCGTATATCGGATATACGCAGTACCAAGCCGCGCATGCGCCTGTTGTCATCGCGCCCACGCTCGCAGCGCCAATCTTTTTTGAAGAAAAGGAGGAGGTGGTGGAGAAGGGGGCCGCGATCGTCGCGGCGATTGTGGCTTCTGCCGGAAAGAGTCTTTCGCCGAACACGGTCCGTCTTCTCTATAGCAACGATGCCACCACGACCCAGGAGACTCTTTTCGTTGCGGCGCGATTCGCTGCACCGAACATCGTGCGACGCAACATCGTAGGCAATGGGGCGAGTATGGCAGGGATTTTAAATACCAATGGCAGCACGGCTCCGTTTTTTATCTTGGGTGTAGGCTCGTATAACGAGACGTTCGCGGGCATGCTTTCGTGGGAGAAGACGATGTCTAAGGACTTGGCAGCCATCTTTCCACCTTATCCGGCTCCGGTGGTGAGCACGACCACTGCGACTTCGACGGCGACCACGACACCGAAGAAGCCCGCTCCAGCCGCAGCTCCTACAAAACCTGCTGCCAGAGCAGCCACAACCACCGCCTCAACCACGCCTCGAGTGGCGGTGACGGCCGGATTTCGTGACGAGGTGATCGCGAATCATGATGTCCGTGTGTATCGAGACGACCAAGGGCGTACTCTCTTTTTGTACGGCTACTGGAGCCAGACCGTGCTCGTCATCGCACGTGACGCAGCGGCGTTCACCGAGCTCGCAGAACGGTTGGCCGGCTCGCGCCCACAGCCCTAACGGGCACATTCGTGCATATTTGCTACTATACCCAGCATGAAGACGGCGCACCTTAAGAAAAAGCTCGAAGAAGAAAAGACGCAGCTTGAAGGACAGCTCGCGAGTGTTGGGCGGCGGAATCCTTCGGTGCCGAACGATTGGGAGCAGACACCGAGCGAAGACAGCAATGAAACTGATCCTATCGATCAGGCCGATGTGATTACGACTCGTCAGAATGACGCGGCAGTGCTCGATGCGTTAGAAGCTCGCTATGATTCGGTGCTTGCCGCTCTGAAGCGCCTGGAAGCAGGAACCTTTGGCGCCTGCGAAGTCTGTGGGGCTGATATTGCGCCTCTGCGACTTGAAGCGAATCCTTCAGCGACCACCTGCGCGCTGCACATGCGCTAAGTATGGCGACGGCTCGTACGAGCGAGGCTCGTCAGTCGTCGGGGGCGGGTGCAAAGCCGTCTAAGCACGGCTACGCCAAGACGCTCGCGGCGCAGCCGGTCGGATCAGGGGCAGAGCTCATCACAGTCGAGGCAGATCTCACACGCGGACTCCACACCTTTTCGATCGTTGGTCTGGCTGACAAGGCCGTAGAAGAAGCTCGGGATCGCCTGAGTGCCGCGATCCGCCACTCAGGAGTAAAGTCTCCGAAACAGCAGAACAAGCGCATCGTACTCTCGTTGTCGCCGGCAGACTTGAAGAAAGAGGGTTCGCACTATGACCTTTCCCTCGCGGTGGCATACCTTATTGCTGCTGAAGAGCTAAAACCGCTTAGCGAAGAGACTCTTCTGGTTGGAGAGCTCGCGCTCGACGGTTCGCTGCGTGCGGTGCGCGGCGTGTTGCCGCAGGTGTTAGCCGCGAAGCGAAAAGGCATCAAGACCGTCTTTGTGCCACAAGGTAATGCCAAAGAGGCACTACTCGCCGAGGGCATGCGCGTATTTGCACCCGAGACCTTGGAAGAGGTCATTGCTCATTTTAAAAAAGAGAAGCAGCTCGCAGCGCTCTCTCGTGATCGTGCTGTAGCGACGCCTCCACTCGCGCTCGACCTGAGTGAGGTAAAGGGGCAGGAGAGCGCCAAGCGCGCGCTCGAGATCGCAGCGGCGGGTCGGCACAACATCGTGTTCTACGGGCCTCCTGGTACCGGGAAGACCATGCTTGCGCGAGCGCTCGCGGGAATACTCCCGCCGCTCACGAGCGATGAAATGCTTGAGGTTACGGCGATCCACTCGACCGCGGGATTACTCGATAACGGGCAGGCCGTACACTGGCCGCCGTTTCGTGCACCGCATCACTCGGTTTCTCATGTGGCGATCGTGGGTGGGGGCGCCTTTCCTAAGGCGGGGGAGGTAACACTTGCACACAAAGGAGTCCTGTTTCTCGACGAGTTTCCCGAGTTTGAATCGCGAGCGCTCGAAGCGCTTCGCCAACCACTTGAAGATCGGGTGGTGACCGTCTCGCGCGCCCGTGCGACGATCACCTTCCCGGCTGACTGTATGATCGTCGCCGCGATGAACCCAGCAGACACCATCTCGGACGATATGAAGACAGCGATGCGCGCTGCAGCCAAACAAGCAAGGCGTATCAGTCGACCGATCGTCGATCGTCTCGACCTGTGGATCGAGGTGCCACACGTGCCGCACGAAACCCTGACTAAGCTCTCAACCGGTGAGAGTTCGCAGATGGTACGCGAGCGCGTTCTGAGGGCTCGCGCGCGAGCAGAGAAGAGGAGCGGAAAGCGAGGGCACACCAATGCGGCGTTGAGTGGTAAGGAGCTCGATGAAAAGAGTGGTTTTACTGCCGCGGCAAAAGAAACCCTTTTGAGTGCAGCTGCACGGCTTAATCTATCGCCGCGCAGCTATCACCGCACCATGCGTGTGGCGCGCACGATCGCTGACTTGGCTAGTGCTGATTCGGTCACGCCGGCGCACATCCATGAAGCACTCCAGTACCGCCCGCGCGGCCTCTTTGGATTTGAATAGCACAGCATAACAAAGCGCCGGACCTTCGGTCCGGCGCTTTGTTACTTAGGCGCTGTTAGGCGTGTCGCTGCTCATACGTCGTCATTGACGATGAGTTGGCGCCTGCGCCCCAGAGCCCGATGACGAGGATGGCGAGGCCGAGGATGCCGAGCGTCCAGCTGAGTGTGGCGCCCGAAAGACCCATAAAGGCCACTACCAAGACCGCCAACCCTAACACTGCGTTTACATAGTCCTGCCACATAGGGATTGGTCATCAGTTAGCAATTATTTGTTCGCCTTGAGACGAACAACTCTTCGCTCGACCCGCGAGGGACTCGCACTATAGCCCGGAGGGTATTAATGTCGTGTGAACCGAACGGTGTGCTAGCGTGCCAAAGGATTTGTTGCGCCGCGAACTTCGAAGTGGAGGTGGGTGCCGGTTGATCGTCCGGTCGAGCCCATGTAGCCGATAGTCTGGCCTTGGTTTACCGTTTGTCCCGAGGAGACGATCGAATTCGCGAGGTGTCCGTAGAGGGTCTGGGTTCCGTTTGCGTGGCTGATGACGACATAGTTACCGTATCCACCGTTCCACCCGCTGTTTCTTGAGATGATAACCGTACCGCCAGCAGCTGCAACGATCGGCGTTCCGCGAGCGCCACCAAGGTCGACACCGTTGCGGCCGTGGAGACCCTGGGTGAGACGACCTCCCGGAGCGGGGTTGGTGTAGTAGCCAGAGATGACGGGGCCGCCACCGCCTAAGTATGGCGACTTGCCTCCGCTGGTAGAGGGCTTCTTCGTGGCGACGGCAGTCGAGGCGAGCTCTCCGCCAGGAATAATAACCGTAGTACCAACTGCGAGAGGTGTTGCTGGATCGAGACCGTTATACTGCGCGATTTCGTTGGCGTCGGAGCCATAAGTCTTTGCCAACGACTTGAGCGTGTCGCCCCGCACTATCGTACGTTTTACGCCTGAGATCGGGAGGATGACCAAGGTCTGTCCGGGGCGTATATCCTTCGAGCCTTTGAGATTGTTGGCCCAGATAATAGTGTTTATTGAAACATTGTGCATCCGAGCAATATCAGAAAGCGTGTCGCCAGGACGGACCACGTAGACCGAGATGCGGTCAGACTCGGGTACGTCGATTACGTCGGCGAGGGTTCCCTTTGGTCCAGCGCTTGCTACCAGAGCGACGTCACCCGAGGTGTTAAGTGGCACGTCAGATCCGGCGCGCGGGTTTATGTTCGTGGGAGCCGCGAGGACGACGGTCGTAGAACTAGGAACCACCGCTCCTGGAGCGGCGTTTGCATTGTAGAAGGGCCAAAAGGCGCTCGCGTACTTAGGGAGAACCGCCGCCGCAAAGGTGAGGGCGAGGAATCCGATTATAAGAAGTGGTGCGTGTGGTTTTATAAGTCCCCCGAGGAATATCAGTCGTCCTGAACATACAAAAATGGCTTAACTAAGCCATTTCTTTCATAACATCCGTCCCTGCAATAGGGCTACTATAGCCCGGCACAGACTCTAGTCAATCACCCGTTCTTCATACAGGTGGATAGCCATTTTTAGGGTATATTTGTCAAATGACCTATCTCGACGGCCTCAACGAGCGACAAAGAGAGGCCGTCTTGCACACCGACGGCCCGGTTTCAGTCCTCGCCGGTGCGGGGAGTGGTAAGACGAAGGTGCTCACCACCAGGATTTACCACCTCATACGACAGGGAGTTCCGGGGAATGAGGTCTTGGCGGTCACCTTCACCAATAAGGCGGCTCGGGAGATGCGCGAACGAGTGAAGCACTTGCTCGGGGACGACCTCCGCTCGGGGGGCTCCCCCTTTATCGCGACTTTTCACGGCCTTGGCCGGGAGCTCCTTGAGAGCTACGGTAGGACGATCGGTATTCCGCGCTTTTTCTCAGTGTACGACCGTGACGATTCTGAACGGGCGATCAGTCAGGCCCTTAAGGCGCTCGATGTCGAGACAAAGGAGCTTTCCCCGCGTGCGGTCCTAAACCGGATCTCGAAACAAAAAGGGGAAGGGGTGCGCGCGCAAGAGTTTTATGAGCGTCATGGTCGGTCGGGCTTCGCGCCGCGTGTTATCGGTGAGGCCTGGCTGCGCTACGAGAAGACGCTTGCGGCAGAGAAGGCTCTCGACTTCGACGATCTCATCGCGCTCCCGGTGCGACTCCTCGAAGAGCATGAGGAGGTGCGCGCGCTCGCACAGAGCCGTTGGCGATATGTGCACATCGATGAGTACCAAGACACTAACGCGCTGCAAGAAAAACTCGCTGGCCTTCTTGCGGCGCAGCACAAGAATCTCTTTGTTGTCGGAGATGGTGACCAGGCGATCTACGGCTGGCGTGGCGCGAAGATGGAAAACATTTTGCACTTCGAGAAACGCTATCCGAATGCGCAAACAATTATGCTCGAGCATAACTATCGTTCGACCAAGAATCTGGTCGATGCAGCGAACGGCGTCATTGCTCAAAATAAAAAGCGTAAAGAGCGCATATCGAAGACACATAACGCCGCGGGGGAATCGATCGTGGTGCATATGGCGGTCAATGCTGAGGACGAGGCGCGATGGATCGCGCACACGATCCGCTCGCTCGTGCGTAACGGCACGCGGCCAGAAGACGTGGCGATTCTCTTCCGCACTAACTTCCAGTCGCGTGCGCTCGAGGAGGGGCTACTTCGTGCGGGAGTACCGTACAAACTTCTCGGCACCCACTTCTTTGCACGCAAGGAGGTGAAAGACGTGCTCTCGTGGATGCGTCTCGCGCTCGATCCGTCACGCGAGGCAGATAAAATGCGTGCAGCAGCAAATCCGCCGCGCGGGATCGGAAAGGTGACTCTGGGGAAGCTGGTAGAAGGGAATCGTGACGCGCTGCGCCCCGCAGAGAAAGCGAAGGTCGAGGCCTTCGAGCAGACGATCAGAGAACTCGCGCGGCAGTCAGAAGTCGCACTACCATCGCAGTTCGTGAAGCTCGTGATCGAACAGAGCGGAATGGAGAAAGCGCTTCAAGAAGGGAATGCGGACGACCATGAGAGACTTGAGAACTTGATCGAACTCGCGTCGGTGGCGGCGCGTCACGACGCGACGCCGGGACGCGAAGGGATCAGTGCGTTTCTCGCCGACGCCGCGCTTGCGAGCGATCAAGATGAGATTGATCAAAACAATAAGACGGGCGTAATGCTTATGACCGTTCACGCGGCAAAGGGTCTCGAATTTAACACCGTGTTCGTCGCGGGGATGGAGGAAGGACTTTTCCCACACCAGGGCATGGGTGGTGATCGGGATCGTGACGAAGAAGAGGAGCGTCGGCTTTTCTACGTAGCGATGACGCGCGCGAAAGAGCGGCTTTACCTCACGCTTGCCCGCATACGGAAAATCTACGGCAGCGATTTTATTTCAGAACCCTCGTCATTTCTGGCCGATATTGACTCGTCGTTGTTGCTCTACGACGAAACAAGTCCGCGTGCGTACCAGGACTTCGGACAGTATGATGAGCCGAGCATTGACTATGATTAAAGCGAAGAAATCTCTCGGGCAGAATTTTCTCATGCACGCACGTATCGCGGAGCGGATCGTGCTTGCCGCTGGCGTAGACGACGAGTCGGAGGTCTTTGAGATCGGCGCGGGCACCGGCATGCTCACGAAAGAGTTGTTGAAGCGTTCGAAGAAAGTGATTGCGCTCGAGGCGGATCGGGAGCTCTACGATGTGCTTCTCCACGACTTTGCCGATGACATCGCGCTTAAGAAGCTAGAGCTGCACTATGGTGATGTGAGAAATTTCGACCCAGCGACCTTGCCAAAAAAATATCGACTGGTCGCAAACATTCCCTACTACATCACGGGCGAGATCATCAGGACGTTTCTCGAAACGAAGAATCAGCCAGAGAGCATGACCCTCCTAGTGCAGAAAGAGGTAGCAGAGCGAATCGCTCGAAGCAAAAAGGAAAGCGTTCTCTCCCTCTCGGTAAAGGCATACGGCACTCCGAAATATGAGTTCACGGTGCCGCGTGGAGCGTTTCGGCCAGCGCCGAAGGTAGATTCAGCCGTGCTTACTGTTAAAAATATTTCACGCAAGAACTTTATGTCAGTTGCACAGGAGAAAGAGTTCTTTGATGTGCTTCATGCTGGTTTCGCACACAAGAGGAAATATCTTCGTAGCAATCTCGAAGGAGCCGGTTTCACCGCTGATGCAGTGGCTGAGAAGGCCCGTGCCGAGGACCTCGGTCTTACGGATTGGCTGGGGCTTCTACAAGCTCAGGGTGCATAGCCCACTCTTGCTTCGCAGCAGCAAGAAGAGTCAGGAATTCTTCATTGCGCATCAGTATGTCGAAATACTGTTGGGCAAGCAGAACGCCTGCTGCGCTGTCGCTGGGGTAATGAAGACCTGCTATTACTCGATTGAGCGCAATCTGATCAGCACGTGCAATAAATTCCGTTTTGCGGGATGGAGCCAACTCTCCAAACAGATATGCGATAAAGTGGGCTTGAGTTGAGTGACCGCTTGGATAGGCAGGATGACCTGGAATTTCTATAACAGTCTCTAACGAGGGCTCAAGCACGCTAGGGCGGACTCGGTCAAAACGTTGTTTATACCGCATCAGGAGCGCCTCGAGATCCTGAAAGCTGTCTTTCAATAGGGCAGCCGTAGCGGGAAACTTTTTTCCACCTCGATAGTCCAAGAGCGTATAGCCTGCAATGTATACGGTGTCGTTATTGGCTTCGAGTCGAATGTCACGGATCTCTTCAGTGGAGCGAAGGTCGCGGTAGGACAGAAGAGTTTGTAGCTCTTTTGCGGTTTCAGCAGAAGAATTTCTTGGAGGGGGTGGTAGCTGAATAGTGGTGAATAGTTCCTCAGGATAATGAGTTTTCTCATTTAAAAGGGCAAAATAATCCTTATCCCACGAGGCCGTATTCGAAAAAGTTAGACTATCAGAGTAGGTCGGCTGAGATGGTTCGATTTGTAGGTACAAAATGCCCAGAAAGCCAAACAAGACAAAGGCCACGACAGGCAGATATTTATCAAGCATATGTTATTCAAAACTATACCAGGTAAGAGTCGTTTCCTGGCTTTTTTACGGAGAGTCATATAGGGAACCCGCCTTAGACGTGTGTAGTTGTGTGCCTAGGGAGGCTAGTCGAAGATCGGGTATAATATAGCGCAATGATAAATTCTATTCACCGAATCGTAAAGCAGGTCTCAGATACGCCGGTAAGCGTGGCCCTGTGGGTATCGGCATTTTTGGGGGTGGTGGCGTTGCGTTATTTCCTTGAGATCTTTTCCAGCCCGTCCTTGGATGGGGCCATACTCGTTACTGGACCGTCACTTCTACATGTAGGATTGTTCTTTCTCGGCTCAGTGTTTCTAAGTATTGTGGTTGCACACAAGATTGCGGGGATCCCGTTGCTCCAACTCACTCGTTCGGTACTCTTCGTGTTGCCGATCATGTGGCTAGCGCCAGTCATCGATATTCCTATGGGAGGTGCACACATGGCGTATTTGTTTAACTTAGAGCCATCCACGGCAGTTTCGTATTTCTTTCAATATTTTGGGCCATTTACGTTGACGCCAGAGATAACCATCGGTCAACGGATAGAGCTTGGTTTGCTCATTGCGTTGTTTGGAGGGTACGTCTACCTTCAGACACGGCGTTTGGTAGCGGCTGTGGGCGTTATGATTGGGCAGTATGTTCTCCTCTTTGTGCTAGCAATTCTGCCCAGCATTATTGCGTGGATGCTGCCAAATGGAGACTTTTTTGCAACCTTGCCGAGCACGCTGCTCGCACGGAGCTTCACATACGGCGTTGATCTGAACAATGTGACGTACATTCTTGAGCGGTTGTTTGATGTGGCCATGGCGCAGCTGTTCTACCTCGTTTTCTGTATCTCTTTCCTGTACTGGGGTCGTCGCGCGGTCAGTAACGTGTACGAAGCGGTTGTGAGCAACCTTAGGTATGAACGCATGTTCCATTTTGGCCTCATGGTTGTTCTTGGTGTGCTGCTCGCGATTTCTTCAGGCGCTGCGATCTCCTGGTATGTATTTGATGTAATAACCTTCGGGGTTACGGCATTCGTAGTGCTCTTCGCTTGTTTGTTTGCGATCGTTTTAAATGACCTTGTTGATGAGCCTATTGATCGTGTTTCGAACACTGAGCGGCCACTTGTGACTGGGCAATTGGGAAAGAAGGAGATGCACGATCTGGCGCTCGTCTTCGGACTGCTGATGGCGGTGGGGGCAAGCACACTCGGTTTGCACGCGTTTGGTTGGGTTAGTATCTTTACCGCAAGTTACTACGTCTACTCGGTGCCTCCGCTGCGCTTAAAGCGTATTCCACTATTTTCGTCACTCCTTATCGGAGTCGCTTCCCTCGCTTTCCTGCTTCTCGGCTTTTACCTTATGATGCCAACGCGCTCGCTGGCGGTATTTCCAGGGATCATTGGAGTACTGCTGGTTGTTTCTATGACGCTCATAACGAATGTGCGGGATCTTAAAGATGTAGAGGGAGACGCTGCGGCGGGGATTAAAACGATCCCGACCCTTCTGGGAGACGTTCGTGCTCGACAGGTAATGAGCATAATGACGGCAGCCGCTTATGTACTAGTTCCAATCCTTATCCCAGTGACGCTACTGTGGCTTCCGTCACTCCTCGCCGCGGTGCTCTCGGCGTATGCGCTTCTTTCCGGAAAGGGAGAGAAGCCCATCTTCATTATCTATTTTTGCTATATTGCGTTCTTGGTCGCAGTGTTAGCTAGAGTCTAGTTTTAATACACATTTTCTAAACATTGGACGTCAGTTGACCCGTCGTTGCCTGGTATACTTCTGGTAATGAAGGGGAATGGGATCTACAAGAATTGGCGTGTGATTGGCGCATCGGTTTTCTCGGCTGCGCTCGTTATCGCTGCGTATGCTATCGCGCGTGATGCCGGAGCACCAGCATATGTCTTAGCTTCCACCGAAGAAGATTTGCTGAAGCAAATAGCCTCCAAAGACTCTGACGGCGACGGGCTTCCCGACTGGGAAGAGGCTTTGTACGGCACGGACCCCAAGGCGGTAGACAGTAAGCAGTTGGGCATGACTGACGCCACCGCTGTCGCGAAGGGACTCATTGTTCCGCAGGCTTCTTTGGGGGTGACTCCTGAAGATCTCGGGGAACGGAATCAGGTTCTCGCGGAAGACTCCTTGCCGGTACCTCCGCGGGGTACTCTGACGCGGGCAGTTTCTGAGAGGGTTATTTCTTCCTATACGCTGGCGCTACAGCGAAGTCCGGAGGGCAGACTCTCAGCCGAGGACGTACAGAAACTGATAGCTGAACTTGTTCAGGGGCTCGATGCATCTTTCGGCGCCCCCCCTGACTTCAAGAAAAAGACAGATTTGCGCATCGTCAAAGCGGGCGACGCGCAGTCTCTTAAGAACTTTGCCGCAGAGGCTGAGACTGTTTTCCTCTCCAATAAAGCGAAAGTCACAAAGACTCCCGTGGATTATCTGAAGGGTCACCTAATGGAGAACGACCCCACTGCCTTGGCGGGTCTGCAGGCGCTCGCAATACTCTACCAAGATACCGCCGCAGGTCTTGCGGTCTTGCCGGTACCTGAACTGCTCGCGGACGACCATTTACGCATGGTGAACGCGCTTTCCCGTCTGGCCAAATTATCAAAAGCCTTCACACAGTCAGAGACTGATCCTCTGACGACCATGCTTGCGTTAAAGCAGTACACTGATGTTGCCCAACAACTAGGCACCTCCTTTTTAAACATTAATGCATCGTTTAAGAAGGCAGGAGTAATACATGTGCCGGGTGAACCTGGCTTTATGTACGTTGGCTTCATGGATAAGGTTATGGAAGACCTGAAGGCGAAAAAGCCGCCCCAACCATGAAGCCGCGAATCTTTCTAGCAGGGCTTTCGATGCTGCTGGTGTTTACGGTCAGCGTGCCCGCGAGCTTGCTGCTCATGCCACCCCCTAAGGCGGAGGCGTCATATCCTACTATCGACATTCCTGTCGGCATCACAAACGCCTTATCTGCTGCGTACGACGTGGTCATTCAGGCAGGAGTCAGGGCACAGGAGGCATTGGTGTACCTGGAGTACCTCAATCAGTACGTATTGCAACCGCTTGCGTTTATTCAATCCGGCAAAGCAGTCCAAGCGATTACGGGAGGCATACTTACCTTTGTTGCGGGTCAATCTAATGGCACAGGCCAAAGTCAATTTGCGACTAACTTGCTTGGGCAACTTCAGGGTGCTGGGACTAATCAGGCGCTCGCTTTTACCGATCAGCTGCAAAGGAACCTGGACTCCCCTTATGCAGGAGTAATTTCAACTAGTTTGCGGAGAAACTATCTGCAAGAATCAAGTCTCCAAGGATTTTTCAGTGCGAATCGGTCTACATTGGGGAATTTCACGAACGGCAATCCCACGGCGTTCTTGGCAGGTAATTGGTCTCAGGGTGGCGTTCGCGCCTGGCTCGCGCTCACAACACAAGAGAGAAATAACCCATACATCCTCTTCCATAATGCGGGATATCAGCTCGCGTCGCAGGTCACGACCGCAGCCTCGTCTGTTGCTACCCAGCTTGGCTGGGGCAAGGGCTTCATGTCGTGGTGTGGTGCAAGTGAAACTGCGCCAGAAGACTTCGAGTCCTGTGACTTTAACGGGACCCTTGGGTACTGGGAAAACGGACAGTGTAACGACAATACGCTCGAAGGTCAGGAACCTGCAGAATTGCCCGTGTCGCCTGGCTCGCCTTGTACCAATAAAGATGGAACTCCGGGAGAGATCAAGACTCCTGGTTCGGTCATCAGTGGTCACCTGGAGAAGAGCATGGGACTGAATGCAGACAAGATTGCTCAGCTTGGGGACGCGTCTACGCAGATCACGTCGCTCATTGCGGGCGTCATGCAGACAGTACAGCTAGCACAGAGCATTATTGGAGGGAGCGGGGGCAATCCTAACGCGGGTCTCGCGGGAGTCGGATCGACGTATATTGATCCCACAACTAATGAACCAACCTCGACGCTCGGCAGGTACGGCAGTTTCTCAGACCCAACGACCTCATATGCGGGCGTAAACAACTGCGCTATCAGCGAAAGTCTAACGACTCAACAACCATCCGATGGGAGTGAGCTGTTGGGTCGAATCGCCGGGTATGTTTCCGCATGGGATAAGATCGGTGTTGAGGTCACTGCGGCGTCAACAACCGTACATGACCTCCTTGACCTCTGCACTACAAGCAAAGCCAATGCACCGCTGTCGATAAGGTCAACCTTTATTCCTAGAGCAGACGCTATTATCGCAGAAGCGAACTACGCTCTGTTCAGCGAGACGGGCGAGCTGACGCAGCGCATCAGCATTAGTACGGCGTATGAGACTTGGATCAAATCTAAAAGCGCTAAGGCGGATGCTGATGCGCTTATAGCGGAAGTAAAAACCAATCTGGTAACAGCCTCGAGCACTACCGGCACATGCGACAACCCGATTGAACAGCTTGATAGATTGCGCAATGCCACGCCTACCAGCGACGACCTTCAGAAGGCGACGTACAATGCGACTATAACGAACGCAGCCTCGACCACCTCATATATGGCACAGTTCAATAATGCCCCGTCACTCCACCTAGAGGACGGAACGTATCTCGACCAGATGATCGCATTGGCCGAAAATGCCGCCCTGTTAATGCCGTATTGTGAATTGCCATGAAGACACTAGCGAACACAATATTTATTGTTGTGGTGTTCATGCTGACGATGGGGGTGCTGCCTCACCTTTCATTCGCCCAGGCTACGGGTTCGTGCACCACCGCGGATCTGAAGCCAGGCTACTTTCGGGCTGGTAGTGATGAGTGTGTGCCGGGCGAGCCTCCTACCGGGACTCCGGGTGGCGCTTGTACGAAGCCGGGGCCCAGCGGTCTTCCTCAATCAGGCACATTTGCCGACGATGGGGAGACTTGCGTTCCTTCTACTAATGCCGGAGGTAGTAGCGCGGCTTCAAAGACTCCGGCAGCTCCAGACGGGAAAAGTCTATTCGGAAAGGCGATGGTGGGCGTATTAAATTTCATAGCGGGGCTCTGTGCCTGGCTCGTGGCCGTGGCTTCGATAACGCTCGAGAATGTGATACTTCACACGGTCGTACACATGGGAGACTACGTAAACAACTTAAGCGCTGTCGGGGTCACTTGGCGGATCTTCAGAGATATAGGCAACATCGCACTACTCTTCGGCTTCGTGGTGCTCGGGCTCTGTGTGATCCTCGATGTCAACTGGTACGGGGGCGGATACCGCATGCTCCCTAAGCTACTTATGGCGGCGGTTGCACTAAACTTCTCCCTCTTTGCCGCAGAGGCAGTGATCGACGTGGGCAATCTCTTTGCCACGCAGTTTTATACTCAGATAAACGGGGGGAAACCCGCATCGAGCACGAGCTATAACGACACTGAGACAGAAGGCATCTCTAACAAACTTATGGCGGTCATGGGTCTGCAGACAATTTACGGAGAAGCATCCCGTAATGCGGCCGTTTTTGACGAGGATTTGACGTCGATGACGATTGCTTTCTTGACGATCATTCTCTTCACTATTGTTGCGTTTGTGCTCTTCTCGCTCGCGTTTATGTTAATCGCCCGATTTGTGGTGTTGGTAATTATCATCATCTCGTCGCCGATCGGAGTAGCCGGGCTCGGCATACCGAAGCTCGAGGGTCTGGCGAAGAGGTGGTGGAGTGAATTGGTCAAACAGACCATCACCGCGCCCGTCCTTCTTCTCCTTCTTTACGTTGCACTGGCGGTAATTACCGATAGAAATTTTATAAACGGGTTTATGAGGGGAGAGGCTGTGCCCAATTGGATGAGTTTTCTCGATGGTAACGATCTGGCCGGGTTTGGGGGAGTACTCCTCTCGTTCTTCGTGGCGATGGGGCTCTTGCTCGCGGTTATGGTCGCTGCAAAGAGTATGGGGGCCGCAGCGGCAAGTGGCGCAATGAATCTCGCGAGCAAGCTCGGCGTGGCTGCTCCGCTCTGGGCCCTCTCGGTGCCCCCACGTCTCCTTGGCGGAGGATTGGGTGCAGCGCTAGCAAGTAAAAGGGTCCGAGCCCTCAATGATCGCCATGGCTTGCTTACGCCGCTTGGTGCAGCAGGACGTCTTTCAACCTTCACAGGGAGACAGCTACAGAAGAGGACCTACGACCTGCGTAATGCTCCAGGTGCGGACTTGCTAAGGGGTGTTGCTAAAGGCTACGGCATCGATATGGGCAAGGGCGCAACAGTCACACCGGAGAAATTCAGGAAAGAGTACGGGGTGGACGCGTGGAAAGATTGGTATCGAGAATCAGGAGAAGACTATGCTAAGGCGCAGCGCGAGATCGATCTTAAAGATGCACCCAGTCGTATTAAGACTGCCGAGGCAAATCTTAAGAAGCATAGGGAAGACCTTAAGAAGCCAGGCATTACTGACGCAGAGGCAAAGAAGATCAATGATGCCATCACGGCCGAAGAGACGGCGCTCAACCGATATCACCTCGCTATCGCGCAGGCATCTACCAAGCAGCTCGAGGCGCTCAGTGGTATCAAGAATGCAAACGAAGACCTGGTCAAGCTCTTATCTCCGCAGCAGTTCTTAGCGCTGCTTAAGAGCGATAAGCTCTCAGACGAGCAAAAGGAGAAGCTGAAAGAGGCGCGCTTTAAAGAGCTTACCGGCACAGTAGGCAGGCTCACTGCGGCAAAAGGGAAGGAAGGCTACAATGAGGACACGAGCGAAGAGGCTGCGCAGGCAAAGAAGGCCCTCAAAGCACTCAGCGACGGTGAACTAACAGCGCTCCCGCCAGACCTGGTCAAGCAGGTGGCCGACGAATTCAACGACAAACAGCGAGAAGCCCTCACAAAGAGCGACGCGCGTGCGAGCTATGAGAAAGACATGCTCAAAGAGCGCAGTCCGGCAGGTAAGACCGATGCTGCCTTTAAAGCCGCGTATAAAGCCGCATTGGGTACGCGAGATGAAAAAGCCTTGTCGGCAGAAGAGGTGGCACAGGCTCGAGAGGATGCCGTGCAGGCGATGCTCTCAGACGAAAAGATACAAGCAATCGTCAAAGCGAAGCTCACCACCGCACAGATGGCAAAGTTGGACACCAAACTGCTTACGACAAAGGCGATGGCTTCACACATCAACACTGAAGTGATTAGGAAAAAAATTGAAGAGGGCGACCTGAGTCCCGCGGACATGGCAACCTGGGGTAAAAATATTGACGCGTCCTCGAATGATAAGTTAAAGGTTTCGATACGAAAGGGGACCTTCGCGACTACGGTTGGCCATGACTTGCCGACGAAAGAAAAAACGAGGAAAGCCTCTCCTGATACCTCCGGAGGAGACACTGAGAACAGCAATCCGAACCTACAGCGTGGCGGCGGGCAGCCACAGTTCTCAAGAGGGAAGAGTCGCCCTGGTGGCTCCTAGTAGCGTATGACGACCAAACCTTTTGCAATTGAAGATGTAATAGCGGCATACAAGAACGCCTCAGTGGAGGCGAGGGATGTCTTCAATGACGAAAAGACAACCGACATTTTGGTCGCTCTTGACGATGAGCTGCGTCTTGATGACGACCAGGCGTTTATTCTTGGGCGAGAAGTTGGGTATGTGCTTATTGGGCTCACCGACCAGAATGATTTTACCGATCGGCTTAAAGCAGCAGGGTTCTCTCCCGACATGGTCAACGCTATTCTCTTCGAGGTGATGAAGAAGATCTTCTTGCCGCTCAGTAAGCAGTTGAACGGCCAGCTTAAGAAGAATCCGGCGCTTGCAAACGTGGTGCCACAGAAGACTGAGGGAGAGAAAGAGTCTGGAGAGGTGTCGACCCCGTTGACTCCGCCGCTAAAGCCGAACCCTGTGACGATCTCGGTGCCGCGCTACATGAGTGCGCCTCCGCTACAGTCGCCACTGTATATTCGAAACGAATCAAAAGTTCCTCAGATTGACGGCGCGGTCTTGCCACAGAAGATGACGACGCCGCGCGCGGCGGTCACCTTAGGAGTAAACGATATCGAGCCTTTGGTGAAGATTACGCGTACGCCGTCTGTGCCGCCACAACCCCAGGCACCAAAGGCTCCGGTCGGGGGAGCGCAGTCACCAGCTCAACCAAGGCCTACGCCGCGTACACCGCTTCCCACTATTCCGACTATCGCTCCGGTGGCGGAGCTGCCGCTCGGGGAAGGGGCGCCTGTAGTGAGACCCGCTCCAGTAGTTCCCATAAAGCCAGTGCAAATGCCCGCGGTCCAACCGAGCGCTCCCGCCAAACCCATTCAGGTCCCCCCGATGCCGGCCGTGCCAGCACAGCCTCCTGTCGCGGCACAAACGCGCCCTAATCCCCCAGCGCCTCCAGTCGCGCCGACACTGCCACCTGCAGCCCCAGCTGCACCTAAGGCGCCCGTGCCCCAGCAAGCCGCCGTGGCAAAAGCGCAGACAGCCGACCCGTATCGAGAGCCGATCGACCAGAAGGACCTCTAGCTGGTTGCATATTTAGAGTCTTTCCTTTATATTGCATAGGACCCACCTCGTGGGGTCTTATTTTTACGTGGCAACCATTAATCAGCTGACCAAGAAGCGCCGTCGCTCCACCGCTCGCAAGAGCAAGGTGGTGGCTCTTACGCGTGGCTTCAATACGCTGAAGAATCGTCCGACCTTTTACGCATCGCCCTTTAAGCGCGGTGTTTGCACGAAGGTCACCACCAAGACCCCTCGTAAGCCTAACTCAGCTATTCGTAAGATCGCCCGCGTACGCCTCACCAACGGCATGGAAGTCACCGCCTACATCCCAGGCGAGGGACACAACCTCCAGGAGCACTCAGTCGTATTGCTCCGCGGTGGCCGTGTGAAGGACATCGGTGTCCAGTACACGATCGTACGCGGCAAGCTCGACACTGCAGGTCTCGAGAAGCGCCGTCGCGGCCGCTCTCGTTACGGTGCTAAGAAGCCTAAAGCCTAACTACTATGCGACGTCCCCTTAAGAAGAAGCGCAGCTGGAGCCCCGACCTTACCTACGGGTCAGAGACACTCACCCGTTTTATTAATGCAGTCATGTGGAGTGGCAAGAAGGATACGGCACGCGCTGTCGTCTACGATGCCCTCGATAAGATCAAAGAGGGTGGGGCGGATCCTCTCGAGACCTTTGAGGCAGCGCTCCGCAACGTCTCTCCGCTGATGGAAGTTCGTTCACGTCGCGTTGGAGGTGCTAACTACCAGGTCCCGCGCGAGGTGCCGCAGAACCGCCGCATGGCGCTGGCATTCCGCTGGCTGATCAACGCCGCGCGCAGCAAGAAGGGTCAGCCGATGGCCGACAAGCTTGCTAACGAACTCCTCCTCGCTGCCAAGAACGAGGGCGACGCGATCAAGAAGCGTGACGAAATGCACCGCATGGCAGAAGCCAACAAGGCCTTCGCCCACTTCGCCTGGTAACACATACCGAACGTTCGATTCGCAAAGCCCCGCAAGGGGCTTTGCTTTTATTGCGCAATCAGCTATTGTATAGCCAACGCTTTGGCGCCTTTATTTTTATTTATCTAGCTATATGAAACGCGATTATCCGCTCGAGAAAGTCCGCAACTTCGGCATCATTGCCCACATCGACGCCGGCAAGACCACGACCAGCGAACGCGTGCTCTACTACACCGGCTCCCAGCACAAGATCGGTGAGGTGCACGAGGGTGAGACGACCACCGACTGGATGGAGCAGGAGCGCGAGCGCGGTATCACGATCACCGCAGCGGCGATCACTTGTTTCTGGAGTAAGACCAACGAGCCGGACAAGAAGGACGCGTCAAAGAAGTATCGCTTCAACATCATCGACACCCCGGGACACATCGACTTCACTGCCGAAGTGAAGCGTTCGATGCGTGTGCTCGACGGGGCTATCGTCGTCTTCGACGGTGTGGCGGGTGTGGAGCCACAGTCTGAGACGAACTGGCGCTACGCTGACGAGGCGCAGGTGCCACGCGTCTGTTTCATCAACAAGCTTGACCGCACCGGAGCCTCGTTTGAAGACTCCTACGCAAGCATCCTCGACCGTCTCTCGCCTAAGGCGATCCGCATGCAGATCCCGATTGGTCTTGAAAATGAACACGAGGGTGTCGTCGATCTCCTTACCATGAAAGGCTTTACCTTCGCAGGTGCGATGGGCGACGAGGTGATCGAAGGTGAGATCCCGGCAGATCTCGTTGAGCAGGCTAAGGAGTACCGCGCCGCGCTCGTCGAGCGCATCGTCGAGAACGATGACGAGGCGATGGCCGCATATCTCGAGGGCAACGAACCGTCAGTCGAGAAGCTCAAGGAGATTCTCCGTAAAGCAGTGATCAGCAACAACATCTTCCCGGTCTACTGTGGTAGCGCGCTTAAGAACAAGGGCGTGCAGCTCGTACTCGACGCGGTGGTCGATTATCTCCCGAGCCCACTCGACCTGAAGCCGGTTACAGGCATTGATCCAAAGACGGGGGACACTATCCAACGCTCCGCTTCAGACGACGAGCCCTTCTGTGCGCTCGCCTTCAAGCTCCAGACCGACCCGTTCGTGGGGGCGCTCACCTTCTTCCGTGTCTACTCAGGCTCGGTTTCGGCGGGCTCATATATTTACAACGCAACGAACGGTACCAAAGAGCGCGTGGGCCGTATCGTGCGTCTTCAGGCCGACAAGCGCGAAGAAGTAGAGCAGGTCTTCACCGGCGAGATCGCTGCGGCGGTGGGTCTCAAAGACACAAAGACGTCACACACGCTCTGTGACGAGGCGAACCCGATCCAGCTCGAGCAGATCAAGTTCCCTGAGCCAGTGGTGTCGCTCCGTATCGAGCCGAAGACCAAGGCCGACCAGGAGAAGATGGGTGTCGCGCTCCACAAGCTCTCGGACGAGGACCCAACCTTCCGCATCAAGTCAGACGAGGAGACGGGAGAGACGATCATCTCAGGCATGGGCGAGCTGCACCTGGAGATTCTTGTCGATCGCATGAAGCGCGAGTTTAACGTCGGTGCTGACGTCGGTAAGCCACAGGTGGCGTACCGTGAGACCATCCTTGGCTCGTCAGAGGCAGAAGGTAAGTACATCAAGCAGACCGGCGGTAAGGGTCAGTACGGCCACGTGAAGATCAAGATGAAGAAGATGGAGCCAGTTGACCCGGAGGCAAAGATCGCCAAGAACGTCACTCGCGAGGACCACTTCGAGTTTATCAACAACATCAAGGGAGGTGTCGTTCCACAGGAATACATCCCGGCAGTCGAGAAGGGTCTGCGTGAGAGTATGACGCGCGGCTTCCTCGCGGGCTTCCAGATGGTCGACGTCTCAGTCGACCTCTACGACGGTTCGTACCACGATGTCGACTCAAGCGAAATCGCCTTTAAGATCGCGGCCTCGATGGCCTTTAAGGAGGCGGCCGCTAAGGCGAAGCCAGCCCTCCTCGAGCCGATCATGAAGGTGGAAGTGGTGGTGCCGGAGAAGTTCATGGGTGATATCACCGGCTCACTCTCAGGTAAGCGCGGACAGATCGAGGGTATGGAGGACCGCGGCATGAACAAGGCGGTGCATGCCAAGGTGCCGCTCTCAGAAATGTTCGGCTACACGACCACGCTCCGCTCGATGACTGAAGGCCGCGGCAACATGGTGATGGAATTCGATCACTACGACGTGGTGCCCAAGAACGTCGCCGACGAGATCATCGCAAGTCGCAAGTAATTAGTCTTAGAATCGTCAAACACCGGCCGCCCGAGAGGGCGGCCGGTGTTTGCGGTATACTGTCGGAATGGAAAAAATGAATTCGAAATATATAGGTATTGCAGTGCTTGGAGTCCTTGTGCTCGGGTTTCTGGGGTACAGATTCTACAGCGTAGGCGCGACGCCAGTGATTGACGAAACTGTTGGGGCGACGGCGACCACGACAGACGCCGTCAAGGAGCAGAGCCCCGCAAGCACCGTACAAGTGCCGACCAAACCAGCTCCCGCTCCGGTGGTCCAGGCGCCCGTACTGAGCTATTCGGCGGGTTGTACCTCGGCAGCAGGCACCAGTACGACCACAGGAACAGCCTGTGACGGATCAGCCAAGTTGACCATCACGACGCCGGTAGAGCTGCCGTCCGCGCAGTCGGGCAAGCCCTACAAGGTCGCCCTCTCTACCTCAGGTGGTCCTGCTGAAAAAGTTAGCTACACGTGGAGCGTTCGCGAAGAAAAGGGGGCTTTCCCGGTGCCAGGGCTAGGGTTTAGCACAATCTACGGCAACTCAGTCTCTGTCGTCGGCACTCCTGCAGACATGTACTTTAACGGCGTTCGGGCAACGGTGCCGGTGACCTTCACGCTCAAGGTGACGGTGACGGCCGGAGCACAGTCAGCCACCAAAGAATTTAAACTCGTGGTCGAACCCGCTGCGACGGGCGCATAGCCGGCCGGTCAGAATATACGAGTGAAAAAGAGCACGGCGGGTCAAGTGACCCGCCGTGCTCTTGCAATGTGTGAACAGCTTGCGTATAGTATCTATAACGCATCTTGGCGTCGCTCTTTGGCTTGTCTTGTTCGCTCCCGCCCA
Source organism: uncultured Candidatus Saccharibacteria bacterium (assembly GCA_964607655.1). Classification (GTDB taxonomy): domain Bacteria; phylum Patescibacteriota; class Minisyncoccia; order Phycocordibacterales; family Phycocordibacteraceae; genus C7867-001. The sequence continues at coordinate 21,827 of CAZSKX010000002.1, forward strand.
CTTTCGGGCGGAGCGGGGTGTGAATCGGCAGGCCTCAGGGTTTGGTCCGATCCACCTAGTCTCCTGAGACAGGCGTCGGATTATTTAATTGTTACTTAACAGATAATTATCCGATATATGGCTGAATTCAATCGTGCGAAGCCGCACATGAACGTTGGTACCATCGGTCACGTCGACCACGGTAAGACCACGCTCACGGCCGGCATTCTTCATGTGCTTTCGATGCTCACCGGCGAGGGCTATGCTTCTCGCGTCGAGGAGGTAGATAAGATTGACAGCGCTCCTGAGGAGAAGGCTCGCGGTATTACTATCGCGCTCCACCACTCAGAGTACGAGAGCCCGACGCGCCACTATGCGCACATCGACGCTCCGGGTCACGCTGACTACATTAAGAACATGATCACCGGTGCCGCCCAGATGGACGGCGCAGTGCTCGTGGTCGCCGCAACTGACGGCGTGATGCCTCAGACGCGCGAGCACATCCTTCTCGCGAAGCAGGTGGGTCTTAAGAAGCTCATCGTCTTCTTGAACAAGGTAGACATGGTGGCGGAGGCAGATCTCATCGACCTCGTCGAGGAAGAGATCCGCGAGCTCCTCACCAAGCAGGGTTACGACGGCGCAAACACGCCGATCCTCCGCGGTTCAGGCCTCAAGGCGCTTGAGTCAAAGGACGCTGCTGATGAGTGGGCACAGAAGGTGAAGGCCCTCGTAGATACGATGGACACTTACTTCGATATGCCTGAGCGCGAGGTGGCAAAGCCCTTCCTCATGCCGATCGAAGACATCTTCTCAATCGAAGGTCGCGGTACCGTAGTTACGGGCCGCATCGAGCGCGGCATCATCAAAGTCGGTGAAGAAGTCGAAATCGTCGGTATCAAGGATACGACCAAGACGACAGTCACCGGTATTGAGATGTTTAACAAGCAGCTTCAGGAGGGTCAGGCCGGCGACAACGCAGGCATCCTTCTTCGCGGTACGAAGAAGGAAGACGTGCACCGTGGTCAGGTCCTCGCGAAGACCGGTTCGGTAACCCCGCACACGGGCTTCGACGCTGAGGTCTACATCCTCGGTAAGGACGAAGGCGGTCGTCACACGCCGTTCTTCACAGGCTATAAGCCCCAGTTCTACATCCGCACCACGGACGTCACCGGCGAGGTGACGCTCCCAGCGGGTAAGGAGATGGTGATGCCAGGCGACACTGTGACCTTCACAGTGAAGCTTACGGCCCCGGTCGCTCTTGAGGAGCAGCAGCGCTTCGCGATCCGCGAAGGCGGCAAGACCGTCGGCGCCGGCGTGGTAACGAAGATTACAGCGTAATCTTCTCGGGGTAGGCGACTACCTCCTGTACCTCATGCCTACTGAACCAAAAACAACCAAAAAGCCAGCGATCAAGCGCGCTTCAAAGAAGGCTGATGCACCAGCTGCTGAACACAAGCTACGTATCCGAGTCCGTGCTTACGAGCACAAGATTCTCGATATGTCGGTGAAGCAGATCATGGATACTGCAGCCCGCTTTGACGCAGTGATTGTTGGCCCGGTGCCGCTCCCCATCGAGATCAAGCGCTGGACCGTGAACCGCTCAACGTTCGTCCACAAGGATGCGCGCGAGCAGTTCGAAATGCGGATCCACAAGCGTCTTATCGACATCATGAACCCTTCACCGAAGGTGATCGAGGCTCTCACGAACCTCAATCTCCCTTCAGGAGTGACGATTGATGTGAAGATGGTCTAAGCGACCGCCAAGATTAAGCAAAACCGCCCCGAAAGGGGCGGTTTTGTGTTAGGGTAGATGGCAGAAAAACAAAAGGAGATCTTTCATATGCACAAATGCGAATTCTGCGGCAATGAAATCGATGGAACGAAGGAGCTTGACGGAATACCGATGACCTACAAGGTGGGCGATGTCACGAAGACCGCCCACGAGGACTGTTACTACGAGGCGCTCGGAAACATTGTCGAGCAGCATCCTTTCGTGAGTCCGCCTCGCGGGCATGGCTCCAGTAATCTCGACTGAAGGAGGAAGCGTGAATATTCAGAAATTGGATCTCGCGGGTATCCGGCAACTCAAGTATGAAGATCTGGCGTATGAGCCGACCGACGGCGACATCCGGCACATCTTCGAGCAGTGCAGAGCGCTCTGGACTCATTCGGGTGATCCGAGGGCTCCGCACGTGAAGCTTACGGCAGGCGACTGCAGTGACGGGTTCGTGGACGTGCTTCGCGCGCTCCGCTACACGCAGATCACGAGCTTCATGGCGGCACACCTCGTACACCGCTTGCGGAAGGTGTATCGCGGTCCTGTCGCCTGGGTCGTCGGTTCTGACCATGCGGGCGCGACGCTGTCGTTCGAGGTGGCTCGCCAGCTGGGTGCACAACACGACTTCACCGAGAAGGGTCCCGATAAGACCCAGCTCTGGAAGCGATTCGCTATCGAGGCGGACGAGTGGGTCCTGCAGGTAGAGGAGCTCGCGACGACGCTCCATACCTTCCAGGCAGTACGAGCTGGTATGCGATCCGGTAACTCGACCCCGGTCAAGTTCATCCCGCATCCGATGGTGCTCGTGCACCGTTCGGGTGAGTACGAGCTCGAGGGCGAGGAGCTGATCTACGGTGCCCACTACAACATCCGTAAGTGGAAGCAGGTAGACTGTCCGCTCTGTAGGGCGGGGTCCAAGAGGATCAGTGAACCGAAGAAACACTGGGACGAGCTCACGCAGTGGGCAGCCTGAGCTCACGACGAGCTCGAGCACGAGGGCCGGTACCGAGAGGTGCCGGCCCTTTTTTGTTGTCTCTACAGAGCTATTTGTGGTACACAGAGGAGCAGACGGACCAAGGAGCGTATGTCATGTATCTACTGGAATTGCTGCCCTCAGAGCGGCCGCCACGCTGTCTGGTGAGCATCTCGCCTTCAGGCATCGCTTTCAACATCACGGGGCATCGGGAATTTGAATCTCTCGAGGAGGTTGAGGCCTTCAAGAAGCAATGGAAGCACCATTTCTTCAACCTCGAACTCCTCGCAGTGATCAGAAAACCAGAGAAGCAATCGTAAAGGCCGGCATCGAAAGATGCCGGCCTTTTCTTACACACAAACGCCCGTACGTGGTTAAACCACGCACGGGCGTTCGAGCGTTCAGTCCTGAAGCGCTCGTTCGCGGATCTCGGCAAAGCTCTGATCCACCAGGAGTTCCCCATTTCTGAACACGGGCACGAGCTCGTTTTTGAGCCCGAGCCGAGCCGCTTCCTCGATGCGCATCGTGGCGTAAGTTCCATCCACCTTCACCAGCGCCAGACGTCCCGCCTTGGAACGCTTGCCTGGATCGGTGATCGGGTCCTTCATCACGTCACGCCATTCTCCGTCGACTTTGATCGCCGAGCACTTGTAGGCGAACCTGAGCGTGTCACGGTTCATCTTTTGCAAGAGCCCGCCGCCAGAGCCGAAGGCGATGTTGTCAGCCGACCAACGCTTCCACTCCATGACCTGCAAGATGCGTTCGATCATCTTGTTTTCCCGGTCGATGAAGTCGCCCTGAATCACTCGGACTTTTGGGTTCAAGACCTTATAGCCCTTGTTGTTCACGGTGTAGCCGAAGGTTTCACCGAGGATCTCCAGAGTGGACACGACCACATCGGGCGGGAAGCCGCTGTCTGGTCTGACCACCAGCGTTCCTTCGCGGCCGAGCACACGGTCTTTGAGGCGGTTGCCCCAGAGTTCACGGCATGCCTCGAAGAGGTTGTAGCTGTCCGAAACGACCGCTACAGTACCCGTCGGAAACTGGTTGAGTATGTTGGCATACGCTTCCAGTTCTTTCAGTCGACCCCACGAGGTTATCGTGCTGTGTTGGGCCGCCGGGATGGAGTAGCCAGCCATGCGTTCGTTGTAGTACTTGCGCGCGACACGGAGCCCCTGCAGGGTGTCCGTACCGCGGAAGTGCAGCAAGTGCGCGCAGCCGCCGATCCCTGCCGACTCGACTGAGGTCGAACCGCGAAAACCGAAATCGTGCACCTTGAAGTCGATCAGCGAAGGATCGCCAGTCTTTTCGAGGTACGCGAGAATCAGTTTCCGCCAGTCTTTGTCCTGAGTGGCTACCGTACAGGGATACCAGGGGAGCGAAAGCGGTCCTTCGACGTAACTTCCGATCCACGGGACGCGTTCATCAGTGCTCTCCACGGTGTGAAGCACGTTGCCGGTTGGCACTGTAGTGCCTTCCGGCACAGCCTTGATGAGAATCGGGAGTCGCCCCCCGGTCTTCACGATGTGATCCCATCCAGCGCGATTGTAGATGGAAGAATCCCCCGAGAAATGCATCTCGAAGTCTTCGCGCGCCTCTTCGACATTCTCAGGCGTGATGCGAACTCCGGCGAGGTACCTCTTCAGGTAGTACTGCAGTCCGAAGTAAGTCACGTGTGGAAAGTCGCCGCCGCGGCTCTCGAAGAAGCTGTGCATCTCCTGCATGTCAGGCGGATACTGCAGCCAGTGCGAGGCGCCGTAACTATCGGCAAGCTCGATGTTGTTGATGTCGTCAATTTCGTGATTCGGTCTCGTCATGGCACACCTCCTTGGTGTGTGGGGTCACTTTGGGCGAGTCTTTTCGATCACTCGTGCGACGAGGGGACGATGCGACTCGACGATCGTGTCGAGGTCGAGCGTCGCCAGGCTGTGCCACGCGACTCTCGCGAGGTCATCGCCAGCTTTCGGCGCGCCGCCCATGTGGTAGGTGAGGAAGAGCGACGTGAGGAGCTTGTCCTTCTCGCCCCGGTAGCGCCAGTCGTCGACTCGATACGAGCCGAGATAGGTCACTTCGTGGGTGAGCAGGTTTCCTGCCTCTTCGCGCAGTTCACGCAAGGCGGCTCCTTCGAGCGACTCGTCGGTCGGGTCAACGAACCCGCCGATAACGCGCCACTTGTCGCCGTCCGTCACCTTCTGTCCGAGCAAGAGCTCGTTCGTCGAGTGGCGCACGACAGCGATATCCACCGTCTGGTAGGAAAGCGCCGGCCGCAGATGCTGCGCAGCGATCATCCCTTCGCGGAATGCCTTTCCCCAGTCGCAGGTGCCGAAGATTTCGGCACGATGCGCGGTCCCGTTGGTAGAGCCCAGCTCGGGCACCGTGATGACCGGAAGCTTGCCTCCGTAGTGGGGGGCGAAGCTGTCTCGCGAGCCGTAGAGACGTACCGTGGCCTCGGGGAAGGTTTCCTCGAGGAGACGGTCGAGTCTGGTCGACCACTCCGCATCGTTCGGATGGTCCTTGTGCTGCAGGATCACCACGTCAGGGTAGAGCTCCTGGACCACACGGGTTCGCACCAGGGGAGGGAGGGGGTTGCGGGGCGAGAGGAGGGCTTCTCCATGTCCGATGATCACAGCGACCTGATCGTTCTCGCGAAGCGCGTATTCGATCAAGTGCCGGTGACCTTCGTGCAGTTCGGCCACCTGGAATCGGCCCATGATGACGCCGATGTTCTTATTGTTCATGTTCATTAGGGTATCTCCTTTAGTTGTAAAGAGCCAACGCGAATACGACTTAATGTATCTAATACACTAACTAAAGGTAAAAAAAGAGGATTCTTTCTGCCCTTCGTATCCGTCTTAGTGTATCTTATACACTAACGTATTTCCTGTCAAGCACCTCTGGGGATAACGGGAAAGAGGGGACTTAGAGAACCTCCACTTCGTGCACCTTCGCCGAGGTCATTTTGTAGAGCTGCGCGGGGCGGAAAGCGCCCCCGGTGCGTTTGTGAGGAAGCTCAGCAAGGAACTTAAGCTTAGTAAGTTTCTTGCGGAAGTTACGCTTATCGAGGTTGGTGTGCAGTATGCACTCATACGCCTGCTCGAGCTCAGTTAAGGTGAATTCTTTTGGCATGAGCTTGCCGATTACTGTGGTGTAGGTGATCCGCGATCGAAGACGATCAGTGGCCACTCTAAGAATCTCGTTGTGATCGTAGGCAAGCTTACCCGCTTCTGTTGCCGGAACCCACCATGCGTCTTCCGTATTGTTTTGTTCACTTGGAGAAAGACGATCCCAAGACACAAGGCCCATGTAGGCGACCGCAAGTACTCGACTACGGGGATCGCGGTTGATACCGCTGAACGTGTAGAGCTGTTCGAAGTATATTTTTTCTGGATCGACGAGTGCGCGCTCTCGTGTGACACGCTCGGCCGCTTCCTCGGCGGTTTCTTCTTCATGGATAAGCCCGCCGGGCATGCCCTGGGTGTTGGAGAAGTGGGGTGGGCGATGTACGCGCATGAGTCGAACAAGGAGCTGCTTGTCCTTAACGATAAAAAGTACGACGTCAGTGGCAATGACGGCGAAGCGGAGATGTTTCTCGGCGGTTGTCTTAGGCATGGCCTCATGGTCTCGTGAGGGAGGCTCTGTGTCAATGTGTCTTTTGTACACAAAGTTCACATATTGCGTTATTAGGGGGGCTCGTGTAGAGTGGTCACATCGCTATGTCCCCGGCCTGAATAGGGGGGACCTCCAGCAAATCGCACGACGCGATTGCTGTCGTGCGATTTGCTTTACCTAGACATGAAATTCACACTCGCAACCAAAGTAGGGATGACCCGTATCTACGGGGAGGACGGCCGCGCTGTAGCGGGGACGATCCTTGTCGCTGACCCGGTGACGGTTACCCAGGTTAAGACCAAGGACGGCAAGGACGGCTATAGCGCCGTTCAGATTGGTCGCGGCTCACGTAAGACCAAGAACGTCTCTAAGGCGGTTCTCGGCCACACCAAGGGCAAGGGGTTTGAGACTATTCGGGAATTTAAGACCGACGCTAGCCCCGAGGTGGGCAGCGAGATCGCCGTCGACACCTTCCAGGTAGGCGACATCGTGCGCGTTTCGGGCCTTACGAAGGGTAAGGGATTCGCGGGTGTAGTTAAGCGTCACGGCTTCCACGGCGGTCCTCGTTCTCACGGTCAGAAGCACTCTGAGCGTGAGCCGGGCTCGATCGGTGGCTCAGGCGGGCGCGCCGGCGGTCGTGTGGCCAAGGGTATTCGCATGGCCGGCCGCATGGGTACGGATCGCGTAACGGTGATGAACCTCAAGGTGCTCGTCGTAGACGCGAAGACGAACCAGATGATCGTCTCGGGTGCCGTGCCTGGTCGCCGCGGTACCGTGCTCGAAATCGTTTCGGCATAACTTTTATTACTATGGCAACTACCAAGACAACCAAGAAGACGACCACGAAAGCAGCCCCCAAGGCCGCTAAGAAGGTGGCACCGAAGGCCGAGAAGGCATCGGTAGCTCTCGAAGCAGTCGTCTACGGCATGGACGGTAAGAAGATTTCAACAATCGCACTTCCGGCCGAGATCTTCGGCGCTCGTTGGCGCGCTGACCTCGTGCATCAGGTCACGACCGGTATCCAGGCGAACCTTCGTCAGAACCGTGCTCACACCAAGGATCGTGCTGAAGTGTCAGGCGGCGGCAAGAAGCCCTGGAAGCAGAAGGGTACCGGCCAGGCACGTCACGGCTCAAGCCGTTCTCCGATCTGGCGCCACGGCGGTATCACCTTTGGCCCACGCAAGGATCGCGATTATAGCGAGAAGATAAACAAGAAGCAGCGTGTTCAGGCACTCCTCTCAGTGCTCTCACGTAAGGCCAAGGACGGCGAGCTCATCTTGGTCGACAAGATTTCATTCGGTACGCCGAAGACCGCTGAGGCCAAGAAGGTGTTCCTCGCGGTAGGAAAGGCCGCGGGCATGAGGGAGAAGAAAAAGAACGCGGCGCTCGTCGCGATGACGACCTACGAGAAGAATACGATCAAGAGTTTCAGCAACATGGGCAATGTGACCACCGAGGAGATCCGAAACTTGAATCCGCTTCAGCTCCTCACCTACAAGTATCTCGTGATCGAGAACCCGGAGGAGGCGTTCAAGACACTCGCTGCGCGTATAAAGGCCGCATAATATCTGACGTATGGCAATTTTTAACTCAAAAAAAGAAAAAGGTTCAGCTTCAAAGAAGACGCACAAGGCACGTGCGGTAAAGAAGCTTGTCGACGGCACAGCCAACGACGTTATCCGCGCACCGTGGTTCTCTGAGAAGGCGCTGTTGGCGACTGAAAAGAGTGTCTACGCCTTTGCGGTCTCGACGCGCTCAAGTAAGGCGGAGATCGCTGCTGCGATAAAGGCCTTGTACAACGTTGAACCGAAAGCCGTCCGCATCGTGAATCTTCCTGCGAAGAAGAAGAACATGCGTACGCGTCGCGGGGTAGGTGTTCGCGCTGCGCGCCGTAAGGCCTATGTCTACCTTAACAAGGGTGAGACCATCACATTTGCTTAATTATTAGAGTATGAAGACCTACAAACCAACCACCAAGAGCCGCCGTCAGATGACGACCCTGCCGTACCGAGACCTTCTCTCGGGCGATAAGCCGCACAAGCCACTCTTGCGCGCTAAGAAGCGCCAGGCGGGCCGTAACGGCTTCGGTCGTATCACGACGCGCCACCAGGGAGGCGGTCACAAGCGTCGTCTTCGCGATGTCGACTTCATCTACGACAAGAAGGACATTCCGGCTAAGATCGAGACGGTTGAATACGACCCCTTCCGCAGCGCCTTCATAGGCCTTGCGCTCTACGCGGACGGCGCGCGCCGTTATGTGATCCTTCCTAAGACGGTTCACGTCGGCTCTAAGTTTATCGTTTCTGAAAAGGCTCCGGTTACGCCCGGTAACCGTCTGCCGCTCGGTGCGATACCTGTTGGTACGTTCGTTTACAATATCGAACTTTCTCCAGGCGCTGGCGCACAGCTCGTCCGTGGCGCAGGCACCTTCGCTGAAGTGGTCGCTCACGACGCTGGCTACGCACAGATCAAGCTCCCTTCGACCGAGATCCGTAAGATCTCAGATCTCTCGTGGGCCTCGGTCGGCTCAGTGGGCAATGAGGAGTACAACCTCGTCGTGCTCGGTAAGGCAGGCCGTAGCCGCTGGCTCGGTATCCGTCCGACTGTTCGCGGTACTGCGATGAACCCAGTCGATCACCCACACGGAGGCGGTGAAGGGCGCCAGGGTCGCGGACTCCGCCGTGCGAAGAGCATGTGGGGTAAGCCAACCGGAAAGGGTCAGAAGACTCGTACGCCGAAGAAGTACTCAAATCCGTTTATCGTCTCTCGTCGCAAAGTCGGCAAGAAGCGCAAGGGTTAATTTTAAACCCGAAGAGAAGCAAGAGGCGGCATCTGCCGCCTCTTGTGTTTTTGTGGGAGCGTGATATGGTTATATTTAGTCTGTAAAAGTTTCCCAAAGGAGAGTCTTGATGGAAATCACCATTCCGGTTGTTCTCGAAGAAAACGACGACGAGTACGCGGGGTATGTCGACTACTTCAGATCGTTCGACCGCTTGGCGTGTTGGATCCGAATTGAAGTGCATGGCCGAGATGAGATAAAAGTAGGTACACCCGCGGAGCCGTACCTGTGGATCAAGACCAAGGTCTTTCAGTCTGGTCAGGAGATCGCCGAGATCGAGCGCAGCGGAGCTGACGCCTCGAATGACGTGACGGATGAGCAGGGTCGAACGTTCGGCAGGGACAGCACGCTCGAAATCAACGGTTCCCGCGTTACCGTCGGATTCAGCGGCAAGCAAGAGCCGTTCGACGATATCGGTTGGATACCGACTACCATCATCCTCAAGATCGACGAGATCTGAGGCAATAAGAGCGGCCGTTCCCGGAGGGAACGGCCGCTTTAAACATTACTGATACTCAGGCTTCAAAATATTCTTTAATTCACTGCGTGGAATGGCGACTGTCTGAGGGCCCGCGGCGTACGACGCTACCGCATACGGCGGGAAAAGAATGACCAGAGAGTCATTATCTAAGAAGAAATGTTGAAAGCTCGCGTCTGTTGGGGTCGTGCCCGCTGCGATCATAGGGTCGTCTGGTGCGGATTCAAGCTCGGCGCCGAGCGATGCGCGGGTGAGGCCGGAGAGTCGCGAGAGGTAGCCGCTCTCGGGAATAAACAAGTCATTAAGTTTAAGGGCGCGCCCATTCTGCAGGTCGAACGTGAATGTCTTATAGTCGGTGTTCCCGTGAGCACCTAAGGTATCAAGCGCCAGCGTGTAGATATACGAGACGGTGCGGGGAGAAATGGCAGAAACGTAGCTCATCTGAAGACTTTGCTTGCGTCCTTCGTCATAGCCCATCATCGCGATGTCTTTTGGGGTGAGGTCGTCGAACTTGCCGTCGGTCTTAAATTGGGCAATGGCGGTCGTGATAAAGCCTTTCATGAGACCAACTGCCACTTGGTCAGAATGGTCCCCCGCGGCGGCCTTGAGAGGGGTCGAGGTGGCATACGTAGCGACGATATCGTAGTAGTTGGCGTGTTCTTCAATTTTACCAGTATCGCCTGGGCCGATGTAGCTTGTGACTCCCAGCTGCCCTGGCAACATCTCAGGATGGAGGTAGAGGTAGCCTCCGCCGATGAGGATCAGGCCAATGAGTAGGGCTAATCGGTAGTGCCTAAGGATCATAAAGCAAGTATAGCAGGTAGGCCTTTGTTGACGATTTAAAGTACTTCCTGTATCTTTCGTATATCCCGCACAGCGGGCTTTTCATTGCTTTATCTATGGCGCGATCGCTTAAAAAAGGACCCTTCGTAGACGTCAAACTCTCGAAGAAAATCTCAGGCCTTAAACCTTCCACTGCGGGGGTTATTAAGACGTGGGCGCGCCGGAGCCAGATTAGCCCGGAAATGGTCGGTTTTACCTTTGGTGTCCACAATGGCAAGAGTCACGTGGAAGTCCTTGTCTCCGAGGAGATGGTGGGGCATCGCCTAGGTGAATTCTCCCCGACGAAGAAGTTCGTCCGTCACGGAGGCAAGATGCAGAAGGAAATGGAGCAAAAGAAGGCTCAGGCCGGTATTGATGCTGCTAAGTCTGCCAAGGCCGCTCCTGCTAAGAAATAACCATGGCTACCGCTACTCTCGAGACCTATAACCAGTCACCCCGCAAGGTCCGCCTTGTGACGAACCTCGTGAAGGGCAAGAAGGTAGAGGACGCGCTTGCGGCCCTCACCTTCCTCCCTAAGCGTGCAGCAGAGCCGATCGCTAAGCTCATCAAGAGCGCAGCGGCCAACGCGGCGCAGACGGGGGAGAAGGTCGAAGACCTTAAGGTGGAGAACATCATCGTAGAGAGCGCCGGGATGATGTCTCGCTTTATGCCCCGCGCCTTTGGTCGCGCTTCGAAGATCCGCCGTCGCCGCTCACGCGTGAAGGTCACGCTCGCAGGCAAATAATTTTGATATGACACATACCGTACATCCCTATGCACACCGTCTCGGCACCATCCGAGGCTGGAGGAGTCGCTGGTTTGCTGGCGATAAGAAGAACTACCGCGAGAACATCATGGTAGACGAGACCATCCGCCGCTTTTTGACCAAGCGTCTGCGTGGCACGTACTCGAGCGGTATCGAGATCGAGCGCTCAGCAAGCGAGCTTCACGTTGTAGTGTCGAGCGCCCGCCCGGGTCTTATTATCGGTCGTTCAGGCGAGAACGTGGCGAAGCTCCGCAAGGAACTTTCTGAGGTAGTGCGCAAGACTGCTCCGACCGACCGCCGCACGCTCAAGATTGACATTAACGAGATTCGCCAAGCAGAGACCGACGCTGCGGTGGTGGCGTATATGGTCGCTGAGGGTCTCGAGAAGCGCATGCCGTTCCGACGCGTGCTTAAGCAGACGATCGAGAAGGTCATGGCCGCTCGTGAGGTCGAGGGCGTACGTATCACACTTTCTGGTCGCTTGGGTGGCGCTGACATGAGCCGCAAGGAGGAGCTTCGCAAGGGTCGCATTCCGCTCCAGACCTTTGCTGCAGATATCGATTTCGCTAGCGAGCGTGCTTACATGCCGTACGGCGTGATCGGTATCAAGGTCTGGATCTTCCGCGGTAATGCTCATCAGGACAAGCGCGCTCCTGCGCGCGCATAATAAACGCTTATGTTGTTTCCTAAAAAAGCAAAACACCGCAAGTGGCAGACTGGACGCAAGAGCCCGCAGCGTCTTATGCGCCCCGATACCCGTGGCACCACGGTAGCCTTTGGCTCGTTTGGTCTTAAGGCTACGACCAGTGCTCGCATGACGAGCAACCAGATTGAAGCAGCGCGTAAGGTACTCACCCGTGCGGTCGCGAAGAACGGGAAACTCTGGATCCGTATCTTCCCTGATCGTCCTGTGACGGCTAAGCCAGCCGAGGTGGGTATGGGTAGCGGTAAGGGCGATCCGAAGCACTATGTCTTTGAGGTACGTCCAGGCCGTGTGCTCTTCGAGCTCGATGGTGTTGCTGAGGATGTCGCGCGTAGCTACCTTCGCCACGCGGGGATGAAGCTCCCGGTCTCGACGACGGTCGTAAAGCGCTAATTATTTACGTATGGCAAAGAAGCTTTCATTTAAAGAGAAGGGCGAAGCAGAGCTCCAGAAGCTTCTGGAAGAGTCGCGTGCGACGCTGCGCACTGAGCGCTTTGCGGCAGCGGGTGCCCGCCCGAAGGATTCGAACGCACCGCGCAAGCTGCGTAAGACTATTGCACGCGTGCTCACCGAACAAACGGTTCGTGCTCGCAAGACCGCCTAACTTACTTATGGAAACAAAAACTACTCGCCCCCAAGCATTCTCAGGAGTCGTCGTAAAGACGGCGATGACCGATACGGCCACAGTACGCGTGGACCGCTATGTGAAGCACCCGAAGTACAAGAAGTACCGCACGCTCTCTAAGAAGTACCTCGTACACAACCCAGGCAACGAAGCTCAGGTGGGGGACAAGGTGACGATCGTCGCGGTCCGTCCGATCTCGAAGATGAAGCGCTTCGCTATCAAAAAGTAATATGTTGCAGCCTCAATCAATCGTAAAAGTAGCAGATAACTCAGGCGGCCAGATCGCTCGCGTGTTCAAGGTGCCGGGGGGCTCACACAAGCGCTATGCACGTATCGGTGAGGTGGTTATCGTCTCGATCCAGACGGCGCAGCCACGCAAGGCGGTGAAGAAGAAGGATATTTACCGCGCGGTGGTCGTCCGCTCGACCCGCCCGTTTGCTCGCAAGGACGGTTCCTACATCCGCTTCGATGAGAACGCCGTGGTCTTGATCGAGAAGCAGGGTAAGGAGATGGGTCCGAAGGGCAACCGCGTCTTCGGTCCGGTCCCTCGCGAGCTCTCAGAGAAGGGGTGGCACAATATCGCTTCCCTCGCGCCCGAAGTCGTCTAATTATTTTCGTATGCATGTAAAAAAAGGCGACAAGGTAAAGGTGCTCACGGGTAAGGACAAGGGCAAGTCCGGCGTGATTCTCCGTGCGCTCCCTAAGGAGCGTAAGGTGGTGGTCGACGGGATCGCGATGGCGAAGCGTCACCTGAAGCGCCGCCAGGGACAGTCGGGTCACATCGTCGAGCGACCACGTCCGATCGATGCGTCGAATGTCGCGCGTATTGAAAAATAGTTGAGAAATAATTTTGAGAAGTATGTCTATTACCAAAGATCGTCAGCAGACCTCATTCCAAACGCTCAAGGAGACGTTTGGGTACACGAGCGTGATGCAGGGCCCGCGCATCTCCAAGATCATCGTCTCGACCGGAGTGGGTAAGAAGCGCGACAAGAAGCAAGTCGAGCTCATTTCTGATCGTCTTGCGAAGATCACGGGCCAGAAGCCTTCAGCGCGTCCGGCAAAGCTCTCGATCGCGTCCTTCAAGGTGCGCGAGGGCGAGACCGTCGGGCTCCAGGTAACGCTTCGTGGCGCGCGTATGTATGACTTCGTCGATAAGTTTATCCATATCGCCCTCCCTCGCACCCGCGACTTCCGCGGCCTCTCGGCGAAGGCTGTTGATGACATGGGGAACATGACGGTCGGGATCAAGGAGCACACCATTTTCCCCGAGACTTCAGACGAAGACTTGAAGGATGTGTTTGGACTCGCGGTTACGATCGTTACGACTGCAAAAACGAAAGCTGAGGCCGAAGCTTTCTTCCGTCATATCGGAATGCCGCTCGTCGTTGACGGAAGCGTAAAACGTTGATAATCTGAGCACACGCTCTTCCGAGCTTATTTTTTTATGGCAAAAACCTCAGTCCTAGCACGCAACAAGAAGCGCATGAAGCTCGTCGCGAAGTACGCGGCGAAGCGCGCGGCTCTTAAGGCTGCCGGTGACGCTGAGGGCCTCCAGAAGCTCCCCCGCAACGCCTCCCCGGTGCGCCTGAAGAACCGCTGTGCGATCTCGGGCCGCCCCCGCGGCTATATGCGCACCTTTGGGCTCTCACGCATTCAGTTCCGCGAACTTGCGCTCGACGGGAAGATTCCCGGCGTCAAAAAAGCATCATGGTAACCGACCGCATAGGAGATTTCATCATTCGTCTACAGAACGCGGCTGCGATCAGCAAGCGCGAGGTGCACGCGCCGTATTCGGGCTATCTTCTTGAGATCGCCAAGAAGCTGAAGCAGCTCGGATTCCTCACACGGGTTGAAGTAAAGGAGAAAGAGGGCAGTGCTAAGAAGACTCTCGTGGTTGAGCTCAGCTACAACGAGAAAGGAATCGCTCGTCTTCATGGCGTAAAGCGAATCAGCAAGCCGGGTCGTCGTCTCTATGCTGCGCACCAAGACGCTCACCGTGTGCGCAGTGGTGTCGGAGCTCGCATTTTGACCACCTCAGCAGGTGTGCTTTCTGACGTTGAGGCACGTAAGGCAAAGGTTGGCGGCGAAGAGCTGTTTGAAATCTGGTAATCATATGAGTCGCCTTGCTAAAAAACCAATCTCTCCTGGAAAGGCCACCGTTACGGTGGATGGCGGAACCCTTACGGTAAAGGGGTCGAAGGCGACGCTGACGAAGCGTGTGCATCCGGTAGTGAAGATCTCAGTTGAGACCGAAGGCATCGTCGTCACCCCGAAGGATTCATCAAAGCTGGCACGCGCGCTCACGGGCACCTTCGCTTCGCATGTGAAGAACATGGTCCAAGGCGTCGATCAGCCGTTCACCAAGAAACTTATTCTTGAAGGTGTCGGCTACCGCATGGAGCTTAAGGGCAAAGACTTGGTGCTTACCGTCGGCTTCTCGCACACGGTAACACTTGCAGTTCCTGAAGACGTGACTGCGGTCCTTGAGAAAAATGCGCTCACCCTCTCGAGCTCAAACAAGGAGTCCGTCGGACAATTTGCTGCAAATGTCCGCCGCATCAAGCCGCCGGAGCCGTACCTTGGGAAGGGTATTCGCTACGATGGTGAAGTGATCCGCCGTAAGCAGGGTAAGAAGGCTGTCTAATATTTATGATTCACGGAGCTAAAACAAAACAAGAACTGCGGACACGTCGTCGTATCCGGATTCGCGCAAAGGTGGAAGGCACGCAGGAGCGTCCACGTCTTTCCGTGTTCCGTAGCAATCGCTTTATCTCGGTCCAGGTGATCGATGACACGACAGGTAAGACGTTGGTCGCAGTACATAGTCGCGAGTTCAAGGGCACCCCGTCAGTACAGGCAAAGGCTGTCGGTGAGGCGATCGCGAAGAAGGCAAAGGCTGCTGGGATTACCTCGGTCGTGTTTGATCGCGGCGGATACCAGTACTCGGGTCAGGTGAAGGCTGTGGCCGACGCTGCACGCGAAGGCGGACTTACTTTTTAAACTATATGGATACCACGAAACTCGAACCAAAGACGAACGATACCGCAGCTGCTCCGGTAGAGGCTGCTGCAGCAGCGCCTGAGCGCGAGTCGCGTGGTCGTGGTGCTGTCCGTGGCCGTTCGCCGCGCACGCGCGCGCCTCGCGAGCGTGGCGAGTTCGACCAGGTGACGATCGACGTGCGCCGTGTGGCCCGCGTTATGGCTGGCGGACGCCGCTTCAACTTCAGCCTCGTGGTCGTTATCGGTGACCGCAAGGGCCGCGTCGGAGTGGGTCTTGGGAAGGCGGGGGACACTGCTCTTGCGATCGAGAAGGCGACGCGCGATGCGCAGAAAAATCTTTTCTCGATTCCTCGTACGAAGTCGGGCTCAATCCCACACGCGGTGAAGGCAAAGTACGCATCGTCGACAGTTGAAATCTTTCCTTCGAAGGGTCGCGGCCTCGTTGCCGGCTCGGCAGTCCGTACGGTACTCGATTTGGGTGGCGTAACTGACGTGGTGACGAAGATCCACAGCCGTTCCAAGAACAAGCTCACCATCGCTCGTGCGACGGTAGAGGCGCTTAAGAGCCTCTCGACCAAGGCCTCATAATGCTAGTATTTTCGTATGCAATTACACTCACTTAAAGCAAGGACCAAGCGTAACATTCCCGAGCCAGTAGGGCGCGGTGGTAAGCGCGGCAAGACGAGCGGACGCGGCGGTAAGGGTCAGACCGCACGTGCCGGTCACAAGATCCGCCCGGAAGTCCGCGATCTCTTGAAGAAGCTGCCGAAGCGTCGTGGACACGGCAAGAATCGTGCGCGTACCGTACGCTCTGAGCGCGTTGTGTACCAGAGCGTCAATCTCGCGACGCTCGATGAGATGTTTAACGCGGGTGAGACGGTTTCTCCGGCAACGCTCCTCGCAAGGGGTCTTGTCCACCGTGTGAAAGGTCGTGCTCCTCGCGTAAAGATTCTTGGTACGGGCACACTCTCGAAGAAGTTGGTGCTGAAAGGTTGCCAGCTCTCAGCTACAGCCGCCGCGGCGTTCTCGACGGCCGCCTAAGCCATGATTGAGACCTTCGTCAGGAAAACAAAAATCGCTTTTGGCGATCGCGATATTCGTGCGCGCATGCTCTTCCTCGCGGGGGCACTTGTCGTCTTTCGTCTGCTCGCGACGATCCCGATCCCTGGCGTCGACCGTAATGCGCTTGCCGCTTTTCTCACACAAAATCAGTTCTTCGGACTCTTAAACCTCTTCTCAGGCGGAGGTCTCTCGCAGCTCTCGATCGTGATGCTTGGTGTCGGGCCCTACATCACGGCGTCGATCATCATGCAGCTCGGCACCATTATCTTCCCGCAGATTAAGGAAGCCTACTTTGAAGAAGGGGAGGCGGGACGTGCAAAGTTTACCCAGTGGAGCCGCCTGCTCTGTATCCCGATCGCGGTATTGCAATCGATTGCGTTCCTCTTCTTGCTTCAAAACCAAGGCGTGATTCCACAGCTTGGTTCGGCAGCCTTTGTCGCCAACATCTGCATCATCACGGCTGGTTCGCTCCTCCTTATGTGGCTCGGTGAGCTCGTGACGGAGTTTGGCATCGGGAACGGTGTATCGCTCATTATCTTGGCCGGTATCCTCGCGAGCGTCCCAGGGAGTATTTCGCAGGCCCTTTTTGCCTCGACGGCAGCAAACATTCCCGCCTACCTCGCATTCTTTGTTCTTGGGCTTGCGATGGTGTACGCGGTCGTAGTCGTCTCTGACGCTGAGCGCTCGATCCCGATCGCCTATGCGCGCGCGGTACGAGGGGCAGCGCTCTCTCAGGGCGCAGCTACGTATCTCCCGATTCGCCTGCTTCAGGCCGGAGTGATTCCAATCATTTTCGCACTCTCACTTCTCCTCCTCCCGCAAATGGTCCTAACGGCGCTCGGCGCGTGGAAATTCTCCTTCGCGACTGTCTGGGCAGCGAACTATAGCGCCTTCTTGGCTAATACGTGGCAGTATGGCGCCGTCTACTTCGTGCTGGTGGTGCTCTTTACCTACTTCTACACCTCAGTGACCTTCGAGCCACACCGCGTCGCAGAAAATCTCCAAAAGACGGGAGCCTTTATCCCAGGAGTACGACCAGGCCGCGAGACCGAAGAGTACGTGGGTAACGTCGTACACCGCGTGACCTTCCCGGGCTCAGTCTTCCTCGGCCTTATCGCGGTCGCTCCGTCGGTCATCCAAGGCCTTACGGGCATCACAACGCTTGCGATCGGCGGTACCGCACTCCTGATCGGCGTCCAGGTCGCCCTCGACCTCGCGCAGAAGATCGACGCGCAGGTCTCCCTCCGCGAGTATTAATTCTTGTTGGCTAGTGATACACTAGGCCGATGAATCAACCACACATTACCTTTTTTATTGGGAAGCCGGGAAGCGGGAAGGGGACCCAGGCCGAGCTTCTTTCCCTTGCGACCGGCTGGCCGACCTTTGGCACGAGCGCGGGGCTCCGCGAGATTGTCGCGGCTGGCACGGCGGCAGGGCATAAGCTCCAGGCGACCATGGATGCGGGCGTGCTCACTCCGTACTGGGTAGCAAGCCACGTCTTCTTGAAGAAGTTGTTTAGTATTACTGATACGGGAAGCATCATTTTTGACGGCACGAGCCGCACGCTTCCTGAAGCGCAGATAGTCTTCGATGCGCTCAAATGGCTTGATCGACCGTATCACATCTTCGAACTCAAGATCTCTGATGAGACCGTGCGAGGCCGTATTGAGCTGCGTAAGCAGACCAGTGGTCGCAAGGATGATGAAGCTCTCGACACGCGCCTGCAAGAGTATTATGCGAACACCGAACCAGGAATCAGCTACCTACGTGAACAAGGCGCTCTCACCGAACTCGACGGCGAGAAGACTCCTGATGAGATCGCGGCAGACGTGCGCAAGGTCTTAAATCTCGGATGACGATCGCGAACGACGAGCAGAAGTCACATCTTATCGAAGCGGGGAAGCGCCTCGCTGCCGTCCTCGCTGCCCTTAAGGCAAAAGTAGCTCCAGGGGTCACGGCGGAGGAGCTCGATGACCTGGCAGAAGCGATGATCCGAGAGGGGGGCGATGAGCCGTGTTTCCTTGGCTACTCTCCAGAAGGTGCTCCGCGGCCGTATCCGGCAACACTCTGTGTATCGATCAACGATGAGGTCGTGCATGGGATCCCGAACGAATCGCTGAAGACTCTGAAAGAAGGAGACATTGTGGGGCTTGATCTTGGTCTTTCGCACGAAGGCGTGATCGTCGACTCAGCGATCACGGTCGCTGTGGGGAAGATCGATGCAGAGAGCCAGAAGCTCCTGAACGCCACGGAGAACGCGCTTGTCGCTGGTATCGCCGCGGCGAAGCCGGGCGGGCATATTGGGGACATCTCGGCGGCGATCCAGGCTGAGATCGAGAAGGCAGGCTTTAAGGTCGTTAAAGAGCTCGGAGGACATGGCGTGGGAGAGAGGGTGCACGAAGAGCCCTTCGTGCCGAACTTCGGCCGACCAGGGGAGGGGGAGGAGCTTGCGCCAGGAATGGTGCTCGCGCTCGAGCCGATCGCTGCGGCCGACCGAGCGGCGGTCATCCTCGCTCCAGACGGTTATACGTACCGTACCAAAGATGGCTCACGCTCGGCTCACTTCGAACACACGATCTTGATTGAGACGGACGGGGCGCGTATCATTACCGCATAGCCTCACGGCGCCGCCCGAGGGCGGATTAATTTTTATACTTATGTCACCACATCCAAAATCTGAACGAACGCTCGTGATCCTTAAGCCTGACGCGGTGCAGCGCGGACTTGTCGGGGAGACCATCAAGCGTTTTGAAAATATTGGTCTTAAGATGGTGGCGAGCAAGATGGTCCTCGCTAACGCAGAACATGTCGAGAAGCATTACACTCTCGACCCTGAGTGGCGACGCGTCACAGGGGAGAAGACCATTGCAGGATACAAGGATAAAGGGCTCGTTCCGCCCTCAGAAGATCCCTACGAGATTACGGGAAGGATTCTTGAGGGGCTGAAGAAGTACATGGTCGCCGGGCCAGTGGTGGTGATGATTTGGGAGGGAGCTCACGCGGTAAAGATCGTGCGCAAGCTCGTCGGCAGCACCGAGCCACTTACGAGTGCCCCGGGTACCATTCGCGGTGACTATGTGCTCGATTCGTACCAGATGTCTGACAATGATGGACGTGCCGTGCGTAACCTTATCCACGCTTCAGGTTCAGTCGGAGAGGCAAACGCTGAGATCGCGCATTGGTTTAAGCCAGAAGAAATCATCGAGTACCGCCAGCTTCAAGACGCTATCATCTACTCGCCCGAGCTCGACGGTATCTTGGGGGAATAAGCTGCACGGGACTTGTCCCCAGCGCTGCTTGACAGGGGGTGTATTATAGAAAGTAGGAGCTGTTCTTGAGAAAGCAACTTGGTTAACTTAAGGGAAACTACGTTATTCAGGTAGTTGTTGTGAAGTTCCGCAAGGATCATCTAGACAGTGCCGCTACGTATCCCACCTGTCTAAATTAAGTTGCCATCACAGGACAGCTCCACGAGAAAACCGCTCAGCGATGAGCGGTTTTCTCGTGGCTAGCAAAAAAGAAAGCAGCCAGTCTCTGGGGAGACTGGCTGCCGTTCTGTATTTTTGGCGTGGTTACAGTTCCACGGTGCAGGTGTTCGAGTCGGCCCCGAGGAGCCTTGCGTGGAAGGTGTACGCCACCTTCCCGTGCGCGTCCTTGTACGGGCTCGCAACGCACTTGAACCCGATCGCGCCGACGGTGTTCTGGTCGGCACAGACCTCCAGGCGCTCTTCGGCCGGGGTGGCCTCGAGCGTCTCGCAGAACGCGTACGCGGGGAGCTGCTGCTCCCAGTGCGCATTCACGAGCTGAACCGTCATGAAGATGGCGCCGGTGAGCGCGAAGGTTTTCGCGAGGTACATCATCACTTTCATGAGCTGATCCTCCATCTCTTTCGAGCGAGTAACTCGCGAGGGCCTATCCCAAGCGGCTATAAAGCAATGATAGCATATCTTCATATAAAAGTCAAGTACCCCTGAAATATCGTGCTAAAATAGGCGCATTATGGCACTTCGGTTACAGGCGTATGGCGGGGCAGGGAAGGTGACGGGTTCAAACTTTTTAGTAGAGAATGATACAGCAAAAGTGTTGGTCGACTGCGGGATCGAGCAAGGGGCAGACGTGGTACACGAACACGTGTACGGTGCGTTCCCTTTTGATCCCGGCACCATCGACGCACTCGTCGTAACGCATTCGCATCTCGACCATGTGGGGAGAATTCCCAAGCTCGTGAAAGATGGGTTCAAGGGGAAGATTTTTATGACACCAGCAACGCGCGACCTCGCGGCGCTGATATTGCTCGATTCGGTCGGCATCCTTGCTGAGGATGCCAAGAAACGAGGTATAGATCCTCCGTTTGAAGGCGAAGATGTAGAGGCAGCATTTAATCTCGTCGAAGAACTTGAGTATCACGTAGAGAAAGAGATCGCGCCCGGGTTATCGGCTTATTTTCGCAACACGGGCCACATCTTAGGCTCGGCGAGCGTTCGTTTGAAAGATGCTGACGGTACGAGCGTCGCACTTACGGGAGATATCGGCAACTCCCCATCGCCGCTCTTGCCTGACTGGGAGGCTATACCAGATGCAGACGCGATTTTGATGGAGAGTGTGTACGGAGACCGACTTCACCCGGAGCACGGAGAACGGGTCACAAAGCTTCGAGATGTATTAAAAAGTGCGATCGAGCGCGGCGGCACCGTGCTTATCCCCGCCTTCTCCCTCGAGCGCACGCAGCTCATGCTCTACGAGCTCTCCAACTTTTTTGATGCAGGCGAGCTGCCGCAGGTTCCTGTGTTTCTCGACTCGCCGCTCGCGATCAAGATAACGGCAGTGTATGAGAAGTGGGGCAACACTTACTTTAAACCAGAGGCTGAGGCCGAGATGAAGCGAGAGAAGAGTCTCTTCAAGTTTCCCTTCCTGAAACAAACGGCGAGTCATGACCAGTCGGAAGAAATTGCGCTGGTAGAAGGGCCGAAGATCATCATCGCAGGTGCGGGCATGAGCCACGGAGGCCGTATCGGAGGATGGGAGGCCAAATATCTGCCAGACCCTAAGACGACACTCCTCGTTGTGGGGTACCAGGCACCTGGCTCGCCAGGGCGTAGGCTCCAGGACGGCGCACAGGAGGTGAAGCTTAATGGCGCATATGTAAAAGTACGCGCGCATATCGAGACGATCCACGGATGGTCAGCACACGCTGATCGCGACGAGCTCCTCGCCTTTGTCGAGGCGTCGCTTGAGAGTAAACGGGTGAAAACTATTTTTGTCGCTATCGGCGAGCCGGCGGCCGAGCGCTTCCTCGCACAGCGCATCCACGACTATTTAGGCGCTAAAGCCGTAGTGCCCGAGCTCGGGGAGATTTTTGAGATTACCAAAGAAGGCGTGAAGAAAATATAAAAGCACAACCGCCGGCCTATGGCCGGCGGTTGTGTGAGAAGGGGATGGCTATTAACCGACCTTCTTAGCGATGCGGGTGAAAATCTCGGGGTGCTCAGCTGCGAAGGTCGCGAGGACCTTACGGTCGAGGGCGATCTCTGCCGTCTTAAGCTTGGCGATGAATCTGCTGTACGACTTGTGGCCGTTCTCGCGAACTGCGGCATTCAAGCGGACGATCCAGAGCTGACGGAAATCAGTCTTCTTATCCTTGCGGTGGGCGAAGGCGTAGCGCCCCGCCTTCATCAGGCCTTCGTGGGCCTGCTTGATCTTCGTCGAGCGACCGTGACGGAAGCCCTTTGCGCGCTTCAAGATGTTTGTGCGACGCTTGTGTGCTGAAACTCCTCCTTTAATTCGTGCCATAAATTTTTATATTAAAACTAATTATGCAGCTGCGGTGCCGGCAAGGAAGCGGCGGCGAACACGCTTAGTAAGCGTGATGTTGACCGCGCGGCGCTTAGCAGAGCGCTTTGAACCGCTCGCCTTCGCGTTGAAGTGGTTCTGGCCCTTTGCGCGAGCAACGATCTTACCGTTACGCGTAACGCGCAGACGCTTCGTATAGGATTTATTGGTTTTCATCATGGTGTGGTTGTGCGGCTTTCGCCTCTTTTTCTTTCTTTTGCTGAGCGGCGAGATCTCGCTCGACTACCCCAGCAAAACCCTTTGGGCTCTTGGTGACAGGCTCAGCGATCTTGTAGGCATAAGGGATCCGTACGAGGAACTTCTCGAGGCGCTCCTTGAGGAACTTCTCATCCATCCCTTTGTAGCGACCCTTGAGGAAGAGCTCAGCCCGTACCCGGTGGCCTTCAGAAAGCCATTCGGCGGCCTTTTTAGCCTTCAGCATCATATCATTATCCCCGGTGCCCACCTTGATCTGGACCTCCTTGGTTTCGGATACTTTTACCTTGGCTTTAGCGACCTTTTCCTTCTTGCTACGCTCGTACTCAAATTTACCATAATCCTGTATCTTAGCAACCGGTGGGACCGCCGAGGGCGAAATCTCGATAAGATCGAGGCCGGCGGCCTTGGCAGCGGCCAGAGCCTCCTGGAGCGAGATAACACCGAGGTTTTCACCCTGCGCGCCGATCACGCGCAGCTCGCGGGCGCGTATCTCGTTATTGATGAGGATTCGGTCAGTGGCCACTGGAAGATTTCTCACACTGTACCATAAAATCAAGCATTTGCGCAACTATTTTGAAAGCTGAGACGAGTCCTCGAGGATGATTTCGGCCTTGCCTTGATACAACTTAATTTTTCCGGTGAGGGTGACGGCTTTGCCGACGTAGGAATCGAGGTCGGGGAACTTCTTAATATCGTCAGCGAATATGACCGCAGTAAAGGGACAGGTTTTGTAGTCCTTACAGAAGTCGAGGAAGGTGACCCCGCTCTTGGCGGTGTAGGCCCGCAGGAGCGTGCCGGTGACTCGGGCCTCCTCGCCAATGTGGCTTGGCGCCTCAGTGTAGGGGATCGTCCCGGCAAAAACGGGCGTGGCCGCGCTAGCGGCCACGGAGTTGCCCTTATAGGCCTCGAGTAGGTGCAGCAAGAAATCTTCATGTACTTTACGCAAGGTGGGGTCAGTCCCGATCTCAAGCAGCTCGTCGTTAATGGTGGTGGCAGAATTGGTCCAGTTATAGCTCCCGTGGACATAGGTCGAGTCGGTCACGAGCATCTTCAGGTGCATGATCCCGTTGCCACCCGGGTGCTTCTCGACGACGAGGGGAATCCCAGCCTTCTCGAGAATCTCGCGCACGTCTGAACTAAATTGTTCTTGGAATTGGCCACTGTCGACTACGCCGCGCACGTCCACACCGCGCGCCTTGGCGCGCGCGAGCGCCTCAGCGATACCTTTGTGGGTAAAGGTATAGATTGCGAAATAGAGGTGCGTCTTCGCCCCATCAATAACTGCAATTAATTCTTTGTCGGCGTTTTGTGCGGTGAGCGAGTAGACGATGCGGGTCGAGCCGGCGGCAGGCGCAGTGACGGTCGTAGCTGGGATATTTGGCAGGGGAGCCCGGTCGCTGACGCCTACTTGGTAGCCGCTCGTAACGGCAGAGATGAGTAATACGATCGCGCCCACAGCTCGCCTAGTGCGTGCGTTCATAGCTCCGTCGAGTTGACCAAAAAACCATTTTTAATCTTCTTTTTGAACACGTTGAAATGTCCAGCGCCCACCAGAGCCGCTATGAATATGCCAGCGATGATCCATCGCTCCCGCTGAAGCCATTCTGCAGTGATCGAGCCAAACCAGTAGCACAGCGCGAAGAGAAAGGTGGTCCAGAGTGCAGTCGCGAGTACGACGGTGGCAAGGAAGGTCGAGAATGACTTCCCGATAAAGCCGCTTGCGGCATAGGTGGGCAGGCGGGATCCGGGAATAAATCGAGCCGAGAAGAGAGTGAGCGCGTAGCGCGTCTCGAGCCAGGCGCGGACAGGGACTACGTAGTCGTGGTCGACATATCTCGCAAACCTCGGGTGAGTACTCGCGTAGCGACCGATCGAGAAGAAGATAATGTCGCCCAAGATAACCCCGGCGTATAAAGAACCGAGCGCGAGCGGGACTGAGATCGCTCCGTCTGAGGCGAGTACTCCGACGAGTACAACAGTTGGGTCTTCGAGAATTAATACGCCGATGACGATCGCCGCCGAGAGAAAGAGAGGGTGACCAAGCGCGTCAACGATCACGTGGCCGAGGAGGGGGAGAGGTGGCATGTGTGCTCATTATTTTAACAGATTAGGGTACACTTTAAGGATGGAATCAAAGGTAGAGAAGGCAACGTTTGCGGCAGGATGTTTCTGGGGTGTGTTGAAGCGTCGTTCCTCACGGTCCCTGGTGTGGTGGACGCTGTTTCAGGCTACACGGGCGGGCACACCGAGAACCCCACCTACGAGCAGGTCTGCTCAGGTACGACCGGGCACGCCGAAGCAGTGGAGGTGAGCTTCGACCCGAGTAAGGTCAGCTACGAGACGCTCGTGCGTAAGTTCTTCGCTCTTCACGACCCCACGCAGATGAATCGCCAAGGGCCCGATGTGGGCGAGCAGTATCGCTCAGTGGCCTACTATCACTCGCCCGAACAGAAAGTAGTTATAGAAAAAGTGATAAAAGAGCTTGCCCCGCAGTATTTTCCTAAGACGATCGCAACTGCAGTCGAGCCCGTCCAGACTTTCTATCGCGCGGAAGAATACCACCAACGTTACGCCGAAAAGCACCCCGGCCGCGTGGTGTGCCATATATAAATCTCGGTGATAGAATACCGTGCAGGGTATCAGCCCCTTCGGGCGACGACGCCTACCGTTGCCAAAGAGGTGGCATCGGGGCCGGTCGAGTAACATCGACCGGTTTTTTTATTTTTCTTTAAAATCGAGGCAGACTGAGTTGATGCAGTAGCGCTTGCCGCCCTTGTCGGCTGGGCCGTCGTCGAAGACGTGGCCGAGGTGCGCGTCGCAGTGTTTACAGTAGACCTCGTTACGATAGCCGTCCTTGTCTTGACGGACTCCGACATTTTCAGCCACAGCCGGGTCGGTAAAGGAAGGCCAGCCCGTACCGGAGTCGAACTTAGCGGCTGAGCTGAAGAGCTCGCTGCCGCAATTCTTGCAGCGATACGCGCCTTCGTCGTGATTGTCGACGTAGGTGCCGCTAAAGGGGGCTTCAGTCCCGCCCTCGAACATCACGTGCTTCTCTTCGGGAGTGAGCTCTTTCATCGACTCTATGGTACCACCACCGCACAGCATCTTCATCAATACTACGGGGTGATGGTGTTTTTATACGATCTGACCGATCTTTCCTTAACCATCAGCCATCACAGCAACAACCTACCTAAAGGGGTGCAAAGATATGTCTACGCAGCGAGGGGAACGTGCCGAGGTCTCACTTACCGAGCTCGAGAGTTTTGTGAACGGTAGAGACAAGGTGTCTAGCGAGGAGTTGCTTCCGTTCTGCAACATCGTCGGGAGATACTCGGTTGAAGAGACGACCGCATTCTTGGCACGTGAGCTGAGTGATGAGAGTGTGACGTACCTTGCCGCTCGTTTGCGGCTGAGGACGATCACGAGTGACGAGGTCGCGGTGATCCTCGCGCTGATACTTCGTAAGAGGGCGCTCGAAGACAGCCCCCCGAGTGTTCAGCTGTAGGATGGCTAAGGCCCCTTGTCGTATACCGACAGGGGGCCTTTTCTTGCTGTATTGCATCTTGGCTATAGGGCGCGTATCCTGACTATATGAAGCGTTGGGCTGCCGGACTCATCGTTGTCTTCGCCTTCTGCGGGCTCGCAGTGTCGAACTATATCGATCAGAGCGAGCGTCAGGGAGCTCCCCTGATCTGTAACGTGGCGAGCCTCGATGGCTGCAATATCGTCGTCACGAGCGCTTATGCCCAACTTCTCGGCATGCCACTTGCGACCTGGGGGATACTCTTCTACACCTTCGTATTCGTAATCGCAGCATTCGAACTCTTCCTTATGAACCAGATGCTTCGCTGGACGCTGCAGGTGCTCGCAGCGGTTGGTCTGCTCGTGTCGCTCTATGGCATCTATACGCAGGTGTTCCTCATCGAAGCGCTTTGTATGTATTGCTTGGTCTCAGCCGTAGTAGCGATGGGGATTTTTATAGCAGCTCTTTTTATCGAACCCGTCCCTATCCATCACCTTAAGCGAGCGCGTGCCGCGCTTTTAAAATCATGAATAAATTCCTGCTTATCGCTTGTGCGCTCTTCTTTCCTGCGGTGACCTTTGCTGCGCCTCCAGCCACCTTCTTGGCTTCTGAGGCGCCGCTCGCGACCACCTCAGCACCGGGCAATTCATACATCGGTGGCAGTTCGGTGGTGGTGACGGCGCCGACCATGGGCGACTTGGTCGTGGCTGGAGGGTCGGTCGTCTCGGCCGGCTCTGTCGCACAAGACGCTACGTTTGTTGGCGGTACCGTGAGCGTGCGCGCTCCTATTAGCGGCGATCTGCGTACCGCAGGAGGCAACATCACTATTGATGAGGCGGTAGCAGGGGACGTGATCATCGCCGGGTATCGTGTCGATAATAATGCGCGCGCAGGTGGGAGTGTCTTTATCGCAGGCGCTAATGTCTCGATGACCTCTGGCGCCGTGGGCCCGGTCATCGTATATGCGAACAATGTGTATCTCGATGGAGAATTCTCTGGAGAGGTGAAGGTGGTGGCCGGTGGGGCGGTTACCTTGGGCAGCAGCGCGGTGATCAAGGGGAAGTTTAGTTATGAGTCTCCTGAGCCGGCGCGTGTCGCCGAGACTGCGGTGCTCAAGGGGCCGGTAGAGTACACCAGCGCCTCGTATCTCCCCGATGCGAGCGCCTCGCGCTCGCTCGCCGTAGTGAGCGTCGCGGTGTTCCTCCTGGTCCGTATCCTCGGGGCGCTTATTCTCGCCGGGCTTTTGGCCGGGCTCTTCCCGCGTCTCGCTGAGGCAGTCGTCTTACGTGCGACGACGCGCCGCACTCGCAGTGTATTGCTTACAGCGCTCCTCGGCTTTGCTGCCATCGTGGCGACACCGATCCTCTTGGTGCTTCTCGCACTGACATTTGTGGGGATCGGGCTTGCCGTGCTTCTTACGATCGCGTATGCCTTACTCGTCTTCCTCGCGTTTATGTACGCCGGCATCCTGCTCGGCGCGCTCTTCGTACGCCGCTTCCTCGGCCGCGACACGATCCTCTGGCACGACGGAGTCTTGGGCATGCTCGCGCTCTCACTCGTGGCGCTGCTCCCGATCATAGGGTGGATTATCGTCCTCGGCCTTACTGCATTTTGTGCCGGAGTGTTACTCTCGCTCTTCTTCTCAGCTGCCTTCCCGGGCGATAGCGAAGAGGACGATCTCTAGCCATGAAGCTGCCTACGGTCGGAGAGGTTGCCCCCGCCTTCTCGCTCCCTGACCAGGACGGTAAGACGCATGCGCTCAAGGACTATAAGGGCTCCTGGCTCCTGCTCTACTTTTATCCGAAGGATGATACGCCCGGCTGTACGATCGAGGCGTGTACGATTCGTGACCAGTTGAAAGACTTTACAAAGATCGGCGCAAAGGTGATCGGCATCTCGACTGATTCGGTGAGGAGCCACAAGAAGTTTGCTGACGCGTACGAGCTGCCTTTTACCCTGCTCGCCGACGAGCACAAGGAGATGGTGGGGGAGTATGGCGTCTTCGGCGAGAAGAAGTTTATGGGTCGCACGTATATGGGCACGAAGCGCACGAGCTTTTTAGTAGAGCCCAAGGGGAAGATCGCGAAGGTGTATGAGAAGGTGAAGCCGCTTACGCATGCGGCAGAGGTGATCGCTGACCTAAAGGTTTTGAGTAAATGAAAGAGCTCGAAGAGCGCAAGGCTCGCGCGAAAAAAATCGTTTCGTATTTGAAGAAGGCATACCCAGCACCCAAAACAGAGCTCGCGTATAAGTATCCGTACCAGCTCGTGGCGAGCGTGATGCTCTCGGCGCAGTGCACCGACAAGGCAGTCAATAAGGTCACCGCGACACTCTTTAAAAAATACAAAACGCCGAAAGACTTTGCCGCTGCAGACCCAAAAACATTCACGAAAGAAATTTCGTCCATCCCATTTTTTAATAACAAAGCCAAGGCGATTATTGGCGCAGCAAAGGTAATTATCGAGAAGCACAAGGGCAAAGTGCCACGAACAGAAGCGGAGTTAGTGGCGCTCCCCGGTATTGGCTATAAGACCGCGCACGTGATCCTCGGTGAGCTCTACGATATCTGGGAAGGGATCCCCACCGACACGCACGTGAAGCGCTTCGCCAAGCGCCTCGACCTTACCGGCCAAGAAGACCTCAAGAAGATTTCTAAAGACTTAGAAGAGCTCGTGCCTAAGAAAGATTGGAAGTACGTCAACAACGGTCTCGTGCTCTACGGTCGCTATGTCTGCCCGGCCCGCCCCCACGACTGCACGGGACACCCCCTCACCAAGATCTATCCCAAGGCCGCAAACATTTGGCCCAAAGCGAAATAAGGTACCATGGGGGTATGGAATCCACTCCGCGTAAAGTCGCAGTTTTTGATATCGACGGGACGATCTTCCGGTCGTCGCTCCTGATCGAGCTTGTCGAGCGTCTCATCCAGAAGGGCCAGTTTCCAGAGAGTGCTCGTGCGGCGTATGAGAAGGAGGAAACCGAATGGCTCGATCGCAAGGGCGACTACGAAGCATATATCATGCGTGTGGTGCAGGTATTCGCCGAGCAGGCGAAAGGGCTCTCGTATGAGGAGGCGCAGTATATCGCCGGAGAGATCGTCGAAGAGAAGAAAAACCGGGTCTATCGCTATACCCGCGACCTGATCAAGGAGCTCAAGAGCCAGGGCTACTACCTACTCGCGATCTCGCACTCGCCGAAGCTTATCGTCGACGCCTTTGGCTACGAGATGGGCTTCGATAAGGTCTACGGCACGATCTATGAGATTGGCCCGAACGAATGCTTCACGGGCACCATCGAAGACAAGGAGCTCATTTTTAATAAAAACGTAGTGCTTCAGCGCGCGATACGCAAAGAGAATCTCACGCTCGAGGGGTCGGTAGCGGTGGGCGACACCGAGAGTGATGTCGCGATGCTCGAGATGGTGGAGCGACCCATCGCCTTTAACCCGAACGCCAAGCTCTATAAGCATGCCAAAGTGCGGCAGTGGGAGATCGTCGTGGAGCGTAAGGATGTCATCTACAATATTTAAATACTATGCTCGCCGTACCTAAGAGCTTGGCTTCCGCACTTGTCGTCACCCTCGTGATCGGTGGCTACGTTTTGTATGGCACTTCTCATCAATGGTTAGCCGCTTCGACCTCCGGCACGACCTCGACTACCCCGCAGGCCTACGTTATACCAAACGCCCCTTCTGGATGGAAGATATATCACAATGCGAAATATGGCTTTGCGTTCGCGTACCCGCCCGAGGTGGAGCTGACCGAAACGCCTTCGACCTTTCGAAATGGGGACGTGACCGGGGTGGGGAGTGAACAGTTTGGTTTTTTCATTAATGTGGTCGAGAAGAAAGGTTTATCAATAGGGGGACGGAACAGCGAAGGAACTTTTTATGATCATGTGCTTGGTCGCTGGTTTAGCAGTACATATGCTCCCAGCGGTTTAGCGGCCGTTCGCTGTGACACTGAACCATTTGGCGCTCAACAGCTCTCGGCTATGATGGACGGCGGAGGTGACGCGGGCTATTCATCATCGGTAGCGGCGATTCTGACCAATCGAGACCATGCGATCTTGATATACACTTTTTCCGATTCGTATGGCGATGAGCAGGCTCAGCAGAGTACCCACCCAGAAGCCATAGTTGATACCTTCATGCTCACCAATGGAGTGGAGGCGCGCACGACCGAGTGCGGGCTCCCCAGTATCCCGGTGATCCCTGCTGTTGTCGCGCCAACATCGGCGACAGTCATCCGTTATCCGGTGCCGCTCTCGGTAAACTTTGCCGCGCCCTTGCCCCCTGGCGTAGGCGCGCTGGTTTCGATAAAGAGGGGTGATAATGAACGACACATCGGCAGGATCACTTCGGGGTCTTCCGGGGTCATACCCTTTACCAACTCGTATAACCTATCGGTAGAAGCGGTGGATAGTCTCAAGCAAAATGGGCCTGTAGACGTTATCTTGCGATTCTATAAGACGATAAGCTTACAGCCTCCACCGCAGGAAGGAGGGACAGAGAAAGATATATATCTTGGGGAGGCGCATGACAAAACCATTAGTACAACACTACTCAATACGGCTCCTTACAGCTTCTCGGCGGTTATCCTCCCTGACGCGCAGAACCGCTGGTATGTGGCCCCGGACGGCGCGATTGTGTTAGTTAATACCGACACTACAAGCATCAAGAATGGAATATTCTTTCAGGATATGGTGCGCTTGACCGCAACGAACATGTATCAATGTTATGTGAAGTCGCCATGGGGCACTACTACATCTGATCAGTATGCGCCCGAAAAAGAGCGTACGTTTGGTGTACTACTTCGAAATATAAGTAATACACTGCCAGTACACTCAGATTTCACCCAAGAGTTTGGTTGCTACGCACCAGACGGTACGCACCTCAGTGAGACCTTTACTTACCGGGTGCCTTAAACACGTGAACCCCGTGGGATTTAGAAAGGCAGTTTGGGCGCATTATAAGAAGCACGGGCGGCATGACTTGCCGTGGAGGAAGACCAACGACCCGTACAAGATTCTGGTCTCTGAGGTGATGCTTCAGCAGACGCAGGTCGAGCGCGTGATCCCTTTTTATAAAAACCTCTTAAAGCAGTTCCCAACGGTGGAGAAGCTCGCGGCTGCACCGCTCGCCGACGTGCTAAAGGCGTGGCAAGGGCTTGGCTACAATCGCCGGGCAAAGATGCTCCACCACGCCGCGAAAGCAGTAGTCGAAGAGCATAAGGGTAAGTTTCCAATAACAATACGAGAGCTCGTTGCACTGCCGGGCATCGGCCCGTACACGGCTGGAGCGGTAGTGGCTTTTGCATACAGTCAGGACGCGGTGTTTATTGAGACCAATATCCGCACAGCGGTAACGCACCACTTCTTCCCGAAGAAGAAAGAAGTAACCGACAAAGAGATTATAAAAATCCTGGAACGGGTGCACCCCAAAGGGAAGGGCAGAGAGTGGTACAGCACGCTCATGGACTATGGCGCGCACCTTAAGAAGTCAGGAGTGAAGATAAACAATAAGAGTAAGCACTACACCAAACAGAGCGCATTTAAGGGCTCCTTGCGCGAAGCCCGTGGTGCGATCCTTCGCGCGCTTGCTGCTGGTCCGGCGTCTCGAGGGAAGATTGGCCGCCTCTTTGGCCCGCAGCGCGAGTCTCAATTGGGGGAGGCGCTTGTGGCCCTCGTGCAGGAGGGTCTTGTGGCGCGGAGTGGGCGGGGGTATAGGCTCGCGGGAGATCATAGACATACATAAAGAGTATGGTATATTGTTTTTAGGACGTTCCCATAACGACAGTGAAGGAGGATTGCCCTGTGACGACATGGCTCACCAGATTATTCAAGTCGCGTGAAGCGCGCCTTGCAGACGACCTCGCTTTCGCTCTGAAGCAGATTGAGGAGATCGAGGCAGAAAATGTGGAGCTGCGCAAACACTTGAAAAGCGCAGCGCTCAGTGCGGTCGACTCAGGGTCGACCTTTCATCGGGCGCGTGTCGCGCAGAGGAGGAGTGAGATTCGGCACAACTGTAACCTCCTTGCTCGTTACCGCAGCCAGGTGCGCGAGCTCCGGGCGCAGGGAGTGGTTCCTGCCAAAGAGGTCGCATGAGTCAGCCCCGAACGAAAAGCCCCGAACGGCGATTCGTTCGGGGCTTTTCACTTTTATACTTGAGTCACCACATCCCAATCAAAACCGGGATCACCATGGGCGCTATGTTAGCGCAGGGACAGTGTCCCCACGACCGAACCTCCGCGCCACTCCTTCGTGGTACAGTCAAGGCATTAACACTCCTTGAATATGAAAAAATATATCCCCTTATTTGTTCTCATCTCTTTGTTTGGTGGTGCTCTGTCAACACATGCGGCGACCATTGCCTCGTTTACGGCGTCGGATCCCGCAGTAGGGACTCAAGCCGTGGATCTTGCCTGGCGCACTTCAGAGGCAGCGAGTGTCTCGATCGACGTTATCTGTCCCTCGAATACCTACGGACTTAGTTTCTACATCAAAGAAGGGGGGTCGCGCCCAAGCTGTGATAAAGGCGGCGTTGCGTCATTTACCAACCAGACTAACAATGTAGTTACCATTCAGCCACAAAATAATACGAGAAGCGTCACTGTCGACTTTGTTCTAACGGTGCTTAACGGCAACGGCAATCCTACAGGAGAAACCGAGACCGTAACGGTGACATTTGCGGCCTCGAAAACGACCATCCTTTCGTTTACAGCGACAACGCCAAATACCGTAGGTGGCGCTTCACAGCTCTCATGGTACACATCGGCGCCTACCGATGCGTCAATAGACTTCGTGTGCGCGACAGGGTCTATTCAATTCTATTCGAAGGAGTCTGGTCGAACGTTCGGATGCGAAAAGGGTGGACTGGTATCCTATCAGAATCAGAGTCACAACGTGGTAGGGGTTATACCAGTTGGTAACACAAAACCAATATCGGTGCCGTTCACTTTAAAGTTGTTTAAGGACGGATATTCTACAGGAGAAAGCAAGACGGTGACAGTGACGTTCCCGGCACAGGCACAAAAACCGTTGGTTTCAGGTGCGTTGAGTTGTGAGGACGGAGCGGTTTATAGCCCCGAGAACGGTAAACTTTGTGCAGCTGCGGCGCCTATAGTGCGGCCGGCGGTCTGCAAAGCAGGGGAGATGTATAGTTCGGAGAATGGTAAACCTTGTTTCGCTACGACAGCAGCGCCCGCAGATATTGATCCTGAGCCAGGTGCCTCGGCGTGCCTGAATCTTGCGCAAGATTTGCGCTATCGGTCGATGGGCACTGCAGTCTCGGGGTTGCAAGATTACTTGCAAGCAAGTGGGCACCTTAACTCCGAGCCGACCGGATACTTCGGATTGCTTACGCTTCAGGCGGTGAAAAATTTTCAGTCTAGCCAAAGTATCAGTCCAACAGGATTCGTTGGTCCGCTTACGCGCGCTAAGATCAGAGCGCTAACTTGTAACTAGGGAAACAATACAAAACACCCCGCGCCAGAGGCGCGGGGTGTTTTGTATTTTGTTTTCGGGTTACATCCCAATCAAAACCGGGATCACCATCGGCGCCTTGTTGGTGCGAGTGAAGAGGAATCCGGCGATCACGTCGGTCAGGTTGTTCTTCACGTAGTCGAGGTCGACCGGGTTCATGCCGTTGGTCGAGTCCTCGATCGTTTTCTTGATCAGGAGGCGAGCCTGGTTTAAGAGATCTTGACTCTCGCGCAGGTAGATAAAGCCGCGGCTGATGATGTCGGGGCTTTTACGGAGCTTGCCGGTTTTCAGGTTCACGCTCGCGATGATGACGAACATGCCGTCCTTCGCGAGCGACTGGCGGTCGCGGATCACCACTTCCTGCATGTCGCCGATCTTGAAGCCGTCCACGACGAGCGGGCTCGAAGGCACTTTCTCCTTGTGAATCATCATCGTCTCCCCGTCGATGATATCGATCACCGTACCGTTGTCGGCGAGGGCGATGTTCTCTCTGGGGAAGCCTGAAGCCTCGACGGCGCGCGCGTGACAGGTGGTCATCGAGCGGTAGCCGTAGGCAGGCATGAAGAATTTTGCATTGACCTGCTTGTTCATCCAAACGAGTTCGCCGGTGTTGCCGTGACCGGTTGAGTGCACGTCGCTTGTACGGTAGTGGATGATCGAGAGGTTGGCGCGGTAAAGATTGTCCTTCAGACGCTGCACCGCGATCTCATTACCTGGGATGACCGAGGAAGAGAGCACTACCGTGTCGCGCTCGTGGAAGCGGATCGACTTGTGCTGCTTGGTCGCGATGCGCATCAAAGCGCCAAACTCCTCACCTTGGGCTCCGGTCGCGATAATCACGATCTTGTCAGGAGGGTAGTTTTCAATCTCAGTGGCGGGGATGAGAGTCTCCTTCATCTCGTGCAAGATGCCGAGCTTTTGTGCGATCTCGAGGTTGTTGCGGATCGAGCGGCCTTCAGTCACCACCTTTTTGCCATACTTCTCAGCCGCCTTGATAAGACGCACCATGCGCTCGAATTGTGACGAGAAGGTGCCGATAATAAGGCGCCCGTGCACGCTCTTTACGATCTCCTCGAGCGTTTCGTGTACGCGTGACTCAGGTACGGAGAAACCGTCTTTCTCGGCGTTCGTCGAGTCGGCGATAAAGAAGATGTTCTTGTCTTTGCCGAGCGCACCCCAGGTCTTCTGCTCGCGCTCAGAGGGGATACTGTCTTCGTGCTCGAGCTTAAGATCGCCGGTGATGACGACGTTGCCGTGTGGAGTCTCGATCGAGACGCCCATCGAGTCGGGGATCGAGTGGGTGACGGGGAAGAACTTTACCTTCGTCGAGCCGATCCTGATCGACTGGCCGGTTTCCACTTCAATAATCTCAGGCTTTGGGACATCAGGATATTCTTCCTGACGCTTCTTGATCATCGTTGCAGTGAGGATCTGGGTATAGATCGGTGGGGTGCCGAAGCGGGGAAGGATAAAGGGGATCCCACCGATGTGGTCGAGGTGACCGTGGGTGATGATGACACCTTTCACGCGCTCAGCATTTTTCTCGAGGAACTTCGTGTTCGGGAGGATGTAGTCCACGCCGGGAGCTCCTTCTTCAGAGACGAACTGGAAGCCCGCGTCAAAGACGAGGATGTCGCCGGTCGCACCCACTTCCACTGCGGTCATGTTGCGACCCACTTCTTCTACGCCACCGAGGGGGATGATGCGTACGACGTTTGCTGCTGCTGGCTCAGGATAGTAGTCGGCAGCTTGTGCTTCACGTTTGGGCATTGAGTTTGGCCTGCGGAGCATGCGCTGGATCTGACGACTCGCTCCGCCGGGGCGGCCGGTGCGGGCACGTCCGCCGCGATCGAAGCCGGGGCGACCCCCTGGGGAACGGCGAGGCGGGCGCGAGCCTGGGCGTGCGGGGCTCGACCTCTCTGGGGGAGCGCGCATCGGACTCGGTGCTGGTGCTGGTGCTTGGTTCATAGTGTTATTGGTTAGTTTAATTTAATAAATTACTTATTTCTGTTAATAAGTACGAAAATTACTTCGCCGCACGTGCAAAAAATGGCCACACCTTATCGGTCTCCCGGTACCACTCCGCCACGTTTGCGAAACGGTCTGAGGGCGTAATGATCTGGGGCAGTACGACACCTCCGACGTCCTCCGGTATGGAGTAGGTGAAGTTCGGGGCGTAGATAAATGCGGCAGGATACTCGGCAGCCACCGTGTCCTGGATCTTCTGAAGGTCGCGAAGGCGTGCGCGCGTGTCGGTCTCTGTCCGGACGCTCTCAAGGAGCGCGTCGACGGTCTTGTTCGCGTAGAGTGCGATATTGAGACCGGGATCATTGCGCTCCTGCGAGCTCCAGAAGGCGTAGAGATCTTGGTTTCGTCCGATCACCATCCCGTAGAGCAGAGATTCATATTTACGGGGGCGGATGATGTTTTGCGAGAGATCGCCTGGCTCGTAGAGCTCTATGGTTACGGGGATCCCAAGCTTCTCCCAGTCGCTCTTCACCGCGCTGGCGACACTCTTGAGCTC
Organism: uncultured Candidatus Saccharibacteria bacterium; assembly: GCA_964607655.1. Lineage (GTDB taxonomy): Bacteria > Patescibacteriota > Minisyncoccia > Phycocordibacterales > Phycocordibacteraceae > C7867-001. The sequence goes on from CAZSKX010000002.1 coordinate 58,039, forward strand.
AGGCACGTTGCTGGTGCGGACCGTGATGGCATCGAGGGTTTGTTTTGCGCCAGCGTGCGTCCACACACGATCGGTAGAGCTATAGGCCCACCCAGCATCGGTGAGGACATCGGCGGCAGCCTCGATGCGACCCTCTGCGGGAGCAATCGGCGGCTGCGTGATTGAAGGATTCGGCGGGACCGGGCCCATGATGGGGGTGGCTGACCTGCCGAGCACCTCTTCGATGATCCTGTTGCGATTGATAGCGATCGAAAGAGCCTTTCGTACCTCGAGTCGCGTGTAGACCTGCTTCTCGCTTTGATTGAAGAAGACGCCGAAGACACGGGCATACGGAGCGCTGCGGGCTGAAGGGCTCGGGATATCATAGGCGCTTTCGACTGACCCGTCGGCTAGAGCGTCAGCGAGATCTTCGGTGCGTGAGTAGAAGCGGAACGTGATCGAGTCGAGATACGGACGCCCGAGAGGATAATATTTGTTTGCAGAGAGGGTCACGCTTTGGATAAGGCCCGCGGCATTCTTCGACACATCAGTAACCTTAAATGGGCCAGCGCCAACGGGGGCCGTCTGATACGTAGAGAAAGGAAATTCCCGTTCAGAGATAGGCCCCCAGAGCTTTGCAGGGAGGATGCCGAGGGTGGTGAGTCCGATAAAAGGCGCATAGGGCTTAGCGAGAGTGAAGCGGACGGTGCGCGCATCAACTTCTTCGGCGCGCACGCCCGACCAGTTGGCATACTCAGGACTTTTGATTGCAGAGTTTTGCGCCCTCTCGACGGTGAACACGACGTCGCCGGCGGTCACTGCGGAACCGTCAGAAAACTTAGCATCCGAGCGTAGGGTAAAGGTGTAGGTTTTTCCGTCAGGGGAGATTTCATAACTCTTCGCGAGTACCGGGATGAGCTCGCCTGCTCCCGACAGGCCCATAAGTCCAGCATAGGTGAGCGCTGAGAGGTCTCGGTCTGAGTCGGACAGGGCCAAGAGGGGATTGATAAACCGTGGACTGCCCACCTCGCCTTCGACGAGAGAACCGCCATATGCCGGCTCGGTGACGAGCAGTGACTGCTGTAGGCCGTACACCCCGAAGAGGGAGGTAATCGCGACAAGACCTGAAAGAGTGTAGGCGACTGCTCGATCGCCAGGCGAAAGGCTCTCGAGCCAGGCATGAGCCTGTTCGACGAATCGAATCGAATAAGAACGATCAAGACGCTCTTTAAGAGGAGCGAGACGCTCGCGCACAGCGTCAAAGCGGGTCATACCGGCGAAGCCAGGAGGAAGTTGAGGATTGCTGAGATGACGAGCAAGATCGCGATCACGATCGTCGCGTTAAAGAGAAATTTCTCAGCGCCTCGGCGCTTATAAAAGGTTGACGCGAAGTTATCACCTCCGAAGGCTCCCCCGAGAGTTGCGCCGCGCTGTTGGAGCACGATGCCAACGATGAGGAGTATTGAGAGGATGATTTCTGCGTACGGTAGAACCGACACGAGTGCCTCCATGGATGTAGACCACTCTAGCATGGGATTGGTCCCGGACGCAAGGTGGAGAATAATCACGGGTAGTAGAGTCGTTGCAGCTGCTTGGGGTTGTCGGTATACTCCTTCGGTACAGGGCGTTTTATTAAGGTAATCATAATTCTACAATTCTTATGGCGAAGAAACTTTCCCTGTCGCCACTTGGCGACCGCGTAGTAGTCCTCCCTGTTGAGAAGGGAGAAAAGAAGCTGCCGTCGGGCATTATCATCCCCGACACTGTCGATAAGGAGAAGCCCGCGCAAGGCGAAGTGGTTGCCGTGGGTCCAGGTAAATTTGAAGACGGCAAACGAGTCCCGATGCAGGTGAAGGCCGGCGATACCGTCGTCTTTTCGCGATACGGGTATGACGAGGTGAAGATCGACGGCGTGACCTACTATCTCCTCTCGGAGTCAAACATTTTAGGCATTATTAAATAACCGAGAAACTCATGGCTAAACAAATTCTATTTTCTGAAGACGCACGTAAGAGTATCGCGAAGGGTCTCTCGCACGCTGCTCACGCGGTAAAGGTCACCCTGGGCCCGAAGGGGCGCAATGTCGTGATGGAGAAGAGCTATGGTGGCCCGCGCATCACGAACGACGGCGTCTCGATCGCGAAGGAGATCTCTCTCCCGGATCGTTTTGAAAACATGGGCGCAGAGATCGTTAAGGAGGTGGCGAGCAAGACGAACGACACTGCGGGTGACGGCACTACCACCTCGGTAGTGCTTCTTGAGGCGCTCGTGACGGAGGGTCTCGCGCACGTGCAGAAGGGCGCAAACGCTATGGGCATCCGCTCAGGCATGGAAAAGGCCAAAGAAGCAGCGCTTGCCGAGCTTAAGAAGATGGCCAAGCCAGTAAAAGGAAAGAGCGAGGTGAAGCAGGTTGCTTCGATCTCAGCAGAGAGTGAAGAGTTGGGCCAGATTATCGCTGAGGCGGTGGAGAAGGTGGGCTCGAGTGGCGTGGTCACCGTTGAAGAGAGTCAGGGCATGGAGCTCTCGTACGACATTGTCGAAGGCATGCAGCTCGATAAGGGCTACGCTTCGGCCTACATGGTCACGAATCCTGAGCGCATGGAAGCGGAGATGAAGGATGCGCTGGTACTCCTCACCGACAAGAAAATCGCTAATGTGCAGGAGATCCTCCCGCTCCTCGAGAAGATCATTCAGTCGGGGAAGAAGGAGGTGGTTATTATTGCTGACGACTTCGAGGCCGATGCCCTCTCGACCTTTATCGTGAACAAGCTGCGCGGCGCGTTCTCAGTGCTCGCGGTCAAGGCTCCTGGCTATGGCGATCGTAAGAAGGACATGCTTGCTGACATTGCGACGCTTGTCGGCGGTCAGGTAGTCAGCAACGAGCTCGGTATGACCTTCGAGAATGCGAATCTCTCAGTGCTGGGTCGAGCGACACGCGTCGTCGCCACCAAGGATGCGACTACGATTGTGGGCGGAAAGGGCAAGAAGGCTGAGATCACAGCACGCGTCGCCCAGTTGCAAAAGCAGATCGGGCTTTCGGACTCTAAGTTCGACAAGGAGAAGCTTGAAGAGCGAATTGCCAAGATGAGCGGTGGTGTCGCGGTGATTTCAGTGGGCGCTGCGACAGAGACGGAGATGAAGTATCTGAAGGATAAAATCGACGATGCGGTGAAGGCGACCAAAGCCTCGATCGAGGAAGGCATCATCCCGGGTGGTGGCACCGCGCTCGCAAAGATCGCCAAGAAGCTGGGCAATCAAGAGCACAAACTCTCGGCTGACGAGAAGAGCGGCTTTGAGATCGTCGTGCGCGCACTCGAGATGCCGCTCGCACAGATCGTGATGAACGCGGGTAAGGACGACGCAAGCGCGGTAGTGGCAAAGGTCCAGAGTGGAAAGGCAAATGCTGGCTATGATGCCAAGAATGACGAGGTGATCGACGACATGCTCGAGGCCGGTATCGTTGACCCGGCTAAGATGCCACGCATGGCTCTTGAGAATGCAGTCTCAGCCGCTGCGATGCTCCTCACGACCGAGGCCGCGATAGCCGACATCCCTGAGCCTAAGAAAGACGCACCAGCCGGAGGCGGCATGGACGGGATGTATTAAATTTCGTCACAGTTTTTCTCAAACGCCCGGCGAGAGCCGGGCGTTTGATTTTAATAGGGGAGTATGGTGAGATACGCCCAGACTGATCGTCACACTAAAGAGAAAAGGAGAAAAGTGATGGGAATAATCACTCCCCGAGTCAGTAAGCTGGATCTCGAGGAGATTCCCTCGACGTTCGTACATTCACCAGAGTATCAGGGACCGAAGTCGCTTGGGGACCAAATCGCAAAAATCGCGGAGGTCTTCGATCTCGACCCAGAGGACGCGTACACGTACGCGTCCCGGCTGCCAAGGCTCTCATCGTTCGTGCCGGCAGATGTGCTCGAGCACGTGGGCTGGTTCGCGGTACCGACGGTTTCGGCGCTCGCGCGCCGACATTTCCCGAATGCAGGAGGCTCGCAGGAAAAGTTTTGTCAGGCGACGAAGCTCGTCCTTGAGATGGTGACGAGGCGTTTGCACCTGCAGGTGATGCGAGCCGAGAACGAGTTCAAGACGGAGTACTTGCAGCGCGCGACGATTACGGAGCGGTGTTTTGCTGAGCTTGGCGATCAACAGCCAGGCGGCATCTGCATCGTAGCGGGGCAGCTCGGTGTCGTGCATCGAGGACGAAAGGTTCGTTACGCGCGCAAATGTTTCGTTGCGAATGAGTTCGGTCTCGATACGATCGGCGTGGGTTCGATTGTCCTCGTGCATCCCGAGCTGTTTGCAAGCGCGGGGCAGCTCGGGATTGATTGTTCTGGGGACGAGTTCAAGCCTTCGTACGGAGGCAAAGACCATCCTTACGACTGTGCAGGGCGCTTCATTCGGCCCGAGAACAGGTTCGAGCATAATTCGAGTTGGACGGGCGCCTTCCATATTCGCACTGGCTCGGCTACGGCTTTTGTCCCCTAAAGGTCAACTTCTGGACCCGTTCGCGTATGCGCGAACGGGTCCGTGTGTTTGTAAATCTTGATTTCGTAAATCCAGAATTCAAAACAATAACACTCGGCCCGCAAAGCGGGCCGAGTGTTTCGTATATTGACTTGATGGAGACACTTATTGTATAGTCATATACGGAAAACGGGTCCTGAAAAACCATAGCCACCTCGAGAAAGGTGGCAAAAGGAGTTCATCGTGAACACAACCATTCGTATCTTCCTGGTCTGCGCCGCTGGCGCGCTCATCGGGAGTCTCGTGGGGCTGCAAATGAGCCCTCACTTCTGGTGGGCTGGTCTGATTACTGGTGCCGTCGTCGGCTACTTCGGGTACCTCTTCGAGGAAGCTGCAGCTGCAATCCCGATCGCGTACCGTCGTACCGTCGCCTGGCGTCCGAATCGTCAGTTCTTGCAGTGCTGGGGTAACTGGCTCTACGGATTCATCCACGCGGTCGTGGCAATGCTCGTCATCCCATACCTCATCCTGGAGCTTTTGGCGGGGAACAGTCTGAAGAAGCTGATTCTTCACACTATCGGGGCGACCGTGGTCGGCCTGTTCTGTGCCGTCGTGGTGGCATCATTCGTGACGATTCTCTACTGGACAACCGTGGAGGACGAAAGGAAAGGCAACTCCTCCTACGTGTACAAACCCCTCGAGTTCCACAGCGTCAGCAGGCTCTACGTCATGGCCCTACGCGAGGGGATCAAGGGAATCGTGTGGATCATGAACGGGATTCCGGAAGCAATTCAAATCGTTGCTGCCGAGATCGAAGAGGGCGCCAAGACAGTGAAGAGCTTCGTCGTCCTGTACTTCACCCTGATCCACTCGGAGCTTCGACTCCTGTGCGCGGTGGATGCAGCAATCGGTGCAGCCATCGGCTACTACACGGGTAATGCGCTTGTTGGCGCTATCGCGGGTGGAGTACTCGGCGTGGTCAACTACGAGCTCATCACCGTGAGGTGGCTGAGGCTCGAAGGCGCCACGTCTATGTTCAAGTAGACGGGCCAAGCCCCGTGCAAAGAGTTTCGTGTAAATGCACGACCTTTGCACGGGGCTCTTTGTTTATTCGGGGTCCGTTATTTTCTTAGTGAGGTCTTCAGGCTGAACGTTGTAAGCGAGGATCCTCCACCCTCGAGTATGCGAAAAGCGCCGCCACGGGTTGTACTCGGCGATCGAGACGGTGGCGTTGTCCGAGAAGTTGAAATACGACACCTTGGTGAAATCGCCATCGTGTAAGAATTCGTGTTGGAGCATATAGGCGAGGAGGATTTTCAGGAAGACGTGATGCGTCACCACGACCGTCCGATCTTTCCCTTGTCGTGAGAGAAGTGCGAGTGCTTTGCGGGCGCGCACCTTCAGGTCTGCGAAATTTTCTTCATCTGAGTAGCGATAGTCGTCGTCGTGGTAGGTGTTCTCAATTTTATCGACAATAACTTTCACCTCCGGGAGGCTGCGCTTTTTTCCGATGATCTCGTGAGGATTGCGTCGTTCGGCAAAGAGGGGAGACACGACAATCGGAGCGTGGAGGTGTTTGTTCATCAAGTTTGCCGTTTCTTGTGCGCGAGGGTACGAGCTTGAGATGATGCGTTTGATACGGAGCGGAGCAAGCGCAGCGCCGACTCGATCAGCCTGTGCACGACCTTCTTCTGAAAGTTCACCCTCCTCTCCTTGGCGAATATGCTTAGCGTTGAGGACAGTTTCTCCGTGTCGGACGATATAGAAGCGTCGCGGCCGCATCCGGAGCGCGATAAACATAACGAACAAGAAGGTGCCAAGCGCAATAAGGAGGGCTGTAGGATCGCTGGGCATTATTCTTCAGTATACACAGGGCCCGTCCCAGAGTATGCACAAAGGGTCATACTATAGGTAGCGGCTCATGACCGCTTTAATCGTCTGTTTTACTCCTATGAAAGGAATGCATTCCATCAGTTTCATTCTCGTGATCATTGGCGCCCTTAACTGGGGTCTCGTCGGTCTCGGGGGTTTTGCGGGCGGTGATTGGAACGTGGTGCGCATGATCCTCGGATCATGGCCCCAGGTTGAGTGGGTTGTGTACATTCTCGTGGGTCTCAGCGCCCTCTCTCTCGCTGTTTCTCATAAGAAGGATTGTCGCCACTGTAGTGTAAGTGGTGAAGCAGCAGCGATGTAACACTGCGTAGTCAGTTTTAAAGAAACCGGCCCTGAAGGGCCGGTTTCTTTATTCGCCCTGGCGATCTGTGTTCCCCTGTTCGGCCTCCTTCTCGTCCTCTTCTCGCGAAGAATCTTCGGGCGTGCTTGTGGCCGTCTGGTCGTGGTCAAAGGCGTCGATGTTGAAGTTGGCCGCGGCATGCGTAAGGATGTTTGCCCGGGTCGATGCACGCATGGAAGCCTTGAAAGCTTTTGAAGCAGCTTTAGTGTCGCGTTCTTCGAGGAATTTTGCACCCTGATTGCGTAGTTCGTCGGCGTCCGCGAGGACTTTGGCGGCCTGAGCTGAGGTAGAAGTGGGGACTGATGCTCTAAGCGAAGTGACGACAATGGTTGACCGGTCGAGTGCGTCTTCTGCGGCTAGCTGGAGCGAGGCCACGGTAGACAGGTCGTCCTCGTTCTTAGAATCGGTAGAACTTGCTACACCAAGAGTGGCCTGGCGGATCGCTGTGCGCAAGGCTTTTGACCCGCTCTTGCTGCGGCTGGTCTCAAGTCGAGCGAGAACAGCCTCATAAGCCGAGAGCCGAGCAGAAAAGTCTTCAGCAGTCACCTCAGAAATGGGGGTTGAGGAGGCGCTTTCTTCAGAGGAAGCGAGCGCGAGAGACGAGTAGTAGGTAAAGTGGGCCGCGAGCACAGCTTCCGCCGTGGGCGAAAGACGGTCGAGGTTTGCGAGTTCTGTTGCCTCGGTGAGTCGGCGTTCTGCGAAGGTGCGCTCGAGGCTATGTTTTGTCCCAGCAGAAGCGAGAGAGAGGTGTAGCGGTTCAACGATGCTCACCTTGAGGCCATAGAGAGGGTCTCCAGGCAGAGCTCCTTCGGCAGCCTGGACGGCACCGGTGCCAGCTATCCCCACAACAAGAAACGCCGATAGCGCAAGCGCAAGCGGACGGCTCGTAACGAGGGCGCGGAACTGAGCGAGGACGCCAACCTCGCGCGACGGGTTCGCACCCGCGGGACGGAAGGCTGCGTATTCGCGGAGCACGCGACGCATGTGGCTGCGCTCAGAGTCGGTGAGCGAGTAATCGCTCGCAGTCTTTTTTAAGATGGATTCAAAATTGTGTTTCATACATTTTTATAACGTTCTTTTACGGCCTGTTTTAGATGTTCGACGGCACGGTGGATGCGCACTGAGGCAACATTTTCTGACACGCCGAGTATCTGCGCGATCTCACGTGGTGAAAGGCCGTCAATATAGCGCAGGGAGAGTGCAGTCTGTTCTGTCTCGGACAGGGCTGGGATGAGGGCGCGCACACGTTCGATAAGGATGGTCTCGTCAGCGGCCGATTCGATCTCATGATGGCCGTCAACAGAGAGTTCAGCGATCACGGCTGTCGAGTGTTCCTCCATGAGCGCGTCGAGCGAACGGCTCTTCTTGCGACGGTATTCATCGATGATGGCGTTGTGCAGAATTCGGTACAGGAAACTCTTCCACTCGCGTACTTCGCCACCCTCGCGTAGATACTCCCAAGCCTTGATGAAGGTGTCCTGGGTAAGGTCCTTTGCCTTCTCGCGGTCTGAGAGTCGGAACGCGGCATGGCGAAAAAGAGCATCGGCATGCTCATCAAAAGCCTCGAGAAAAGCTTCTTCGTAAGATGGTTTCATCAAAAGGGTGCGCG
>CAZSKX010000002.1:66435-143482 GCA_964607655.1 uncultured Candidatus Saccharibacteria bacterium
TCAAAAGCCTCGAGAAAAGCTTCTTCGTAAGATGGTTTCATCAAAAGGGTGCGCGTACGTTCTATCATACGCCCCTCCCTAAGCACAGGAGCAGCACTTCCGAGGATAACCAAGACCGAAGGGGCCCTTTGCATAGCCGATAGCACTCTAGACGGCCATGAGGACCCCTCCTTACATCGGTATAAAACGTTGGGGGAGCCTTACGGTCGTCCCGCAAAGCTCCCCCGACTTACGCGCTCAGCCTATCCGTCTTAGTGCACGAGCGCGGCACTATCAGATCGGTCGTATCCATATCACGTATCGCATCAATAATTCCTAATCTCTTTCTGCACACGATGCACTATACGAGAGGCGAGGTGAAGCGTTTGTGAATCGCCTCATTTTGAACGTTTGCCGTTCCAGAAATCTGCAAAGACTTCGCTCATGGGTGACGTGCCCTCAAGCTGGTCGCTTCGCTTACTTCCGCGGGGGAGCATGACAGATACAGTGGTGCCTTGGCCCGGCGCGCTCTTGATACTCACGCGGCCTTTATGGAGCTTTACCAGTTCGCTCACGATAGTGAGCCCGAGTCCCGAACCGATATTTTCACTGCGTGTGCGTGCGCGGTCGCCGCGGTAGAACGGTTCAAAGATACGGAACAGATCCCGCTCCGAGATGCCGGTGCCGGTGTCGCGTACGGAAAATTCAAAATGACCTTCCACGGTACATTCTGCGGTAACGGCGATCTCTCCATGACTGGTGTGCTCGATAGCGTTTTTCAGAATGTTCGTAGCGATCTGTTCGAGTGCGGCCGCATTTCCCCAGACGAGGCAGTCGCTACCAACGCGCACCCTGATCCGCACGGGCCGCTCGCGCGTGGGGCGCGCAATCTTGGCGACGATACGACGGATTATGGTACCAAAATCGACGTGGTCGAAGACCACCTGCTCGGGCTGGACGAGTACATTCAACGTGAGGAGGTTGTTGATGATGTCATTGATGCGGTTTAATTCCTCAACGTTGCTCGCCAGAGATTCTTGGGTGTAGCGGTCGCCGCGCTTTTCCATGAGCAGGACCTCGGTGTTGGCCTTGATGATGGCGAGCGGAGTGCGTAGCTCGTGGGCGACGTTGCCGATGAATTCCTTTTGGGAAGCTAACGCAGTGCGCGCCGGAGCGAGCGCTCGACGTGCCACCAGATACCCGAGAAGGGTGGTCATTCCAAGAATAATGAGCGCTATGAGAATGAACTTTTCAGCAGAGGCTTCGGTGGTAAGTATCACACCTCCTACCGAGATAAGGAGGATGATGATGGCGTAGGCCACTTGCAGACTGATGATGTTGACTTCCGTTTGCAGGAAGACGTCGCTTTTATACTTGCGCGCGAAGTCGGTAACCAATGCCGCGAATTGTTTCCAATATGCTTGGAGTCGTTCCGTCATCAAGTTTTCTTCGGAGATTTTTGACATGGACATCGATAACGTTGCTGAATGACTCATAGTTAAAGTCCCAGAGGTGGGCTAGTAAGTCTTCACGGTTCACCACTTCGTTTGGGTGACGAAGGAAGTATTCGAGGATGCCGAATTCTTTTAAGGTGAGCGGGAGAGGCTTGCCGTTTTTCATGACGGCATGTTCGGTTGTGTTGAGTTCTATCCCTTCCACACGCAGTGTCTCGGGCAGTGCTTCAGATGGGCGACGCAGAAGCGCGTGGACCCGCGCGAAGAGCTCTTCGAAGGCAAAGGGCTTAACGAGGTAATCGTCAGCGCCAGCGAGTAAGAGCTCGACCTTGGTCTCGACCTCGGCGCGGGCGGTAAGGACCAAGATCGGAAGGACAATGCTTCGAGAGCGCATCTCCTTACAGATCGTGAGGCCGTCGATAGTGGGAAGCATCAGGTCGAGAATGATAAGGTCATAATCGACGCTGTGCAGGATAATTCGCGTCAGGGCTTCTTGGCCGTCGATAATGGTGTCGACGGCGTAGCCCTTACTCTCGAGGCCGTGGGTGATTGTGGTGGCGAGCTTGGGTTCATCTTCAACGAGTAATATTCGCATACAGGGACTAATTTATGAGCAATACTCCCGCCTCCCATACTCACCCATGGGCGATGAGAACTTCATGAAGGGATTCATGAGGAGAGTAAGGTGTACTACTTATGACGGATCCACACCGTAGAGGTTACAGGGGTGTGGGCGAGGGAGTCGGGCCGGTATTGTCGAGGCTACTCTTCGGGGCTATCCCTCGAGCGCAAGCAGTGCGATCATCGCGAGTACGCCGATAATGATTGCGATGACTTGCAGGCTGCCGCGGAGGGCGCTGCGGTCTTTGTTGAGCTCGGGAATGAGGTCAGAGAGGGCAATATAGATGAAGCCACCGGCGGTAATAGGGAGCAGCCAGAGCGCGAAGGTCTCCGTAGCGCTCTCAAGAAAAAGAGCAACGCCTGCACCAGCAAAGGCAGTCAGGGCCGAGAGGAAGTTGTACCAGAGTGCCTTGCTTCTGCTGTAGCCGGCGTGGAGGAGTACGCCGAAGTTGCCGATCTCCTGAGGGATCTCGTGGAGGACGACTGCGATGGTGGTAGCGATACCGATCTCGATCGAGACGAGGTAGCTCGCCGCGATCAAGAGGCCGTCGATAAAGTTGTGCACGCCGTCGGAGACGATCACGAGTCGGCCGAGCGGGTGTTGATGTTCTTCAGCGTGTTCGTCCGTGTGCTCGTGGTGCCAGTGGAGACTTTTCTCGAGGATGAAGAAGGCGAGGATGCCGGCAATAACAAGTAAGGATACGAGCGTCGGGTCACCGAGCTCTTCGTAGGACTCGGGAATGATGTGCACGAAGACGTCGCCGAGGAGCGCGCCAACCGCAAGGCTCACAAGGATAAAGAGGCTGCGATTAAGTCGCTCCCGACCGAGTGCAAGGGTTACCACGCCCACAAAAGAAACGAGACTTACCAGAAGTATGCTCACAAGAGTTGGAAGTATGGCCATAAAGATTTATTGCTCGCTAATAGTTAGGTGCACCCTACGCACTGTCCAAAGAACTCAAGCGTGTAGCTATCGATCACCGAGAAGGTCTTGGCTCGGCGCTCAGCTTCTTTTTCTGGCTGCGCCGCGTGCGGTATCTCAATATCCTCAATCCTCCCGCACGAGCGACAAACGACGTGGTGATGATGGGGGCGATCAACGAGGAGTTCATAGTGCGCGTGGCCGTGCTGTAAGTCGGTGCGCTCGACGATACGCGCATCCTTGAGCGCTTCGAGCGCTCGATAGAGGGTCACCGTGTCGAGGTGGTCGGCAAGCTTCTTGGTGAGGTGGTCGATCGTCACCGGTTGTTTCTCTCGCGACAGAGCCTTCAGGAGTTCAACGCGCCCCGCGGTGGCGCGCAACCCACTTGCCCGAAGCAGGGCGGGAAAATCAGGTGAAGTCATACAAGGAGCATACGCTTAATGCAAATTATTTGCAATACTCAGAAATGGATACCGGATGCGGCATATCGAGCGCGACCTGATACCATTGACCGCATGGGTTTATCCCGATTTACATCGAGGGCGATTACTGCGGTTGCGCTGGTACTTACTGCGGTAGGATTCTCTCCTGCTCTCGGCAACGCCCAAGAAGCACATAATGATTACCAGGGCACCTTCCGCGCGGAGGTGGTAGAAATCCTGCATCAGGAGATGCGAGAGATTCCGGGCACTGATACGGATCATCTGTACCAAACAGTACGAGTCGAGGTGCTCGATGGTCCAAAAGGTGGGGAGGTGATAACGATCGAGAACGATTATCTAGAGCTCGACCGAGGGGACACGTTTTATTTCAATTACAACGTTGATGTCGATGGAGTAGAAACGTTCGGCATCGTCGACATCGATCGTACCGACGCCCTATTTTTGCTTAGCGCACTCTTTGTGCTCGCGGCCGTTATCTTCGGCGGGTGGCAAGGCGTGCGAGCGCTCGGTGCACTCGCCGGGAGTTTCTTCGCTATCTTCTACCTGCTTCTGCCGGGGCTTCATAACGGCTGGGACCCATTGTTCGCGAGCTTCGTGGTGGCTGCGGGGATACTCTTTGCGGCTATTTTCTTCACGCACGGATTCAATAGAGAATCGGTGGTTGCCTACGGCGGTACGATGATCTCGGTATTGCTCACCGGAGTCTTCGCTGTGCTCGCGGTCCAAGGGACCGACTTATCAGGATTTGCGGCTGAAGAAGCTGTATATCTAAACTTCAATACGCACGGCACCCTAGACTTCACGGCGCTTCTGCTCGGCGCGATTATCATCGGTGTCTTGGGCGTGCTCGACGATATTGCCGTCACTCAAGCCGCGGTCGTGACGGAGTTATATGGAAGTAATCCCACCATGGGCAAATGGGAGGCGTATCGACGGGCCCTGCGGGTTGGTCGAGAGCATGTGGGCGCACTGGTGAACACCCTGGCGCTTGCATACACCGGCACCGCCCTCCCTCTGCTTCTGTATTTCTACCTGACGCCGACCGGTTTTACCGCAGCGGTGAACTCAGAGTTGTTTGCCACAGAGATCGTGCGGATAATCGTAGGAAGCATCGGTCTTATTCTTACCGTCCCGATCGTCACCCTTCTCGCGGTCTCCTACCTCAAGGGGTACAAGCCCAAGCACACGCATACGCACGCGGGGCATTGAGCGGAAGGAGGGATTCGGCCATGCACAAATCTCTGCGGATTTTTTTCAGGTTCGACCTACTCAATGACACAGACATATTTTGCCGTTGCCCCATCAGGATAAATTGATTTATCACATTGGGTTTGTAGATCGGCAAAACTGCAGATTTTAGGTTGCTTTTGTAGATTTCTAAAGCATCCCGCCCCGTTGCTTGCTCCTTTGCACTGTCCCACGTACTCCTGATTAGCCGTGTAATAAAAAGTCGTTGCCTCTGTCGCGTCTGCAAATTTTCTTAGCCTGCTCTCAATTTTACAAATACCAAGTTGTCTACCAGATTCATCAAAATACTTTCCGGTCCGTTCTGTTAGGCTCTCAACTCTATTTACATAAAAAAGAATGGAGGTTCCCGCAATTATTGCCAAGAGAAGGAAGACTGATAGAGACACTATTATTCTCTTCTTCATATTCAATCTATAGCACATGGTAACTGGCTAGTTTTGCGGAGGGGGCGGGATCCGGTCAGGAATAATGCTTGCGCCGTCGCGCACCCATTTTCACGACCCTGACTCGCGGTTTTGGCTACTGCCAAAATCTCGCTCCGTCTTTCGAATCCCTCCCGTACAGCTACGCTGTACTCCCTCCGTAGTTTTCAAACTACGTTTTAAAACTTGGCGGAGGGGGAGGGATTCGAACCCTCGATACGGTATTACCCGTATAGCGAGTTAGCAACCCGCCGCACTAGGCCTCTATGCGACCCCTCCGGTATCCTAATATTGCGCTAAGATTCGTTTTTTCTCAAGGTATCCCTTCGGATGCTTCAAATACCATTCTCGTTTCTCTGCGGCCGATTTGTCAGGGAATGCTTCGGTGTGTAGCAAAATCCATGGTCTATACGGTCTAGTTGATGGAGTTGAACCATGGTTGTGCATCGCTAGGCGTTTGGTGACATCAGCGCTTGAGCCGATGTAATGTTTTCCAGACTTTAAACTTCTGAGAATGTATACAAAGTACATAACGAACTCTCTAGCAAACCGCCGCACTAGGTCACTACCCCTAAGGGGCCCCTTCGGGGTGCGACCCCTCCGTGTATGGGCAGAATATCAAATTTAGTGCGCGAGGGCGAGTAGGAAGACGTGCGCTGCGCCAGCGCTTTTGAGCGCGTCGGTAGCCGCCTGAAGGGTTGCGCCGGTGGTCACCACGTCGTCAACGAGTATATACGTGAGCAGTGGGTCCAGGGGGCGCGGCGCAGCGAACGCGCCACGCATGTTGCGTTCGCGTTCTCCTCGCGGCAGCGAGACCTGAGACGGTGTTTCGCGCATGCGCTCTAAGAGCGCGGGAACGAGGGCGAAACGGCTGGTGTCGAGTTCGCGCATGGCGCGACGCAACACCTCTTCGACCTGATTAAACCCGCGGCTCTTGCGGCGCGCGGGGCCGAGCGGGACGGGAACGAGCACCAGGTTCTTGTCGAAGTCGTCCGCGTCGGAGAGGTAGGCGGCGAGTGCTGCGGCGAGAAGAGTGAAGGCGTGTTCGCTACCGTGATACTTCGCCTCGTGTAGGGCGGCGCGGACTATGGGTGTGTGGAAAGGGAGGAGGCTCGTGGCACGGAGGGGCCCTTCGTCAACAAGTCGTGCCGCAAGAAGTGACAAAAACTCTTCGACAGAGATGTCGCGAATCACTCGCTCATCTGGACGTGGAGGAAATAACAAATCAAGCAGTTGACGCATGATACTATTGTGACATGTCGGCGAAGTCGCTACTTGAGATGGCTAAGTCAGCAATAGGCGCAGCGCATCTAGGCGTGGCGAGTGATGCACAAGTCTTTACGACACCGCTGCACGAGGAGGGTACGTATATGTGGCAGGTTGAACACGTGCGTAAGGAGCACGAGGGAGAGCCGTATTTGGCTGATCGACTGGTGAAGCATGATCGTGCGACTGGAGAGAAGGAGACGATCGGCGAGTACGACACCAGCTATGCCGCGGTCGATGCGGTGGCTTCGCTGCCTAATGTTCCGGTCGAGGTGCGCTCGCAGCTCAAAGCGACGTTCGTTCCTCCGCGTGGAGAGAAATCGCTCGGAGACCTCGGTATATTTAGGCTCCCGACAGCCGCGTGAGCGAGACTATGCGTGATACTATAAAAATATGTCGTTTCTAGGCGATTTTTTCGCACCTAAGCCCAAAAGCGTGCTCGGGGTGGACATAGGTTCGTCCTCGCTTAAGGTCGTACAGTTGAAGAAAGAGAAGGGCCAGGCGGTGCTCGAGACCTACGGCGAGCTCGCGCTCGGTCCCTACGGTGGCGCCGAGATCGGCCAGGCCACGAATCTTTCTGCAGAGCAGATCACGGAGACTCTGAAAGACCTTCTGCGCGAGGCGAAGGTTACCACGACGAACTCTGCGCTCTCGATCCCGTATGCGCGCTCGCTGCTTACCTTGGTCACGCTTCCGTACCGCAAGGACCCCAAGGAGCAGAAGACAGTGATTGAGCTTGAAGCGAGGAAGTACATCCCCGTGCCAGTGTCAGAAGTGCAGCTCGACTGGTTCGTGGTGCCCGAGCTCGCGTCTCCTGATAATGAGACAAAGACGAAAGAAACAGTGCAGGTGCTCCTGGTTGCTGTGCATAACGACGAGTTGAAGCTGCTGCAGACAATCGTCGAAGGGGCAGGGCTCTCAGCGAGTTTCTACGAGATCGAAATCTTCAGCACCATTCGTGCGGTGGTGCGCGAGCCGATGAAGGTCTCGATGGTGCTCGATGTGGGCGCATCGACGACGAAGGCCTACATCGTTGAGCGCGGCGTGGTCGCGCTCTCGCACGCCATCAGCGCGGGCAGTCAAGACATCACGCGAGCCATCTCCGTCTCGCAGAATGTGCCTATACGAAGTGCCGAAATGTTGAAGAAGAGGCAGGGCTTAAGTAAGGAGCTGGGTGACTCTCCCGAGCTCGTCTTCGGCCGTATTTTTGAAGAAGCGAAACGCGTGCTCCTTCAGTACGAGACGATGCACAAGAAACCGATCACGGCGATCGTCCTTACGGGCGGGGGAGGGGTGACGAAGGAGCTGGGCACCTATGCTAAGAAATTCTTCTCTATCGATGTGCAGGTGGCTGACCCCTTCGCCAAGACTGAGGCGCCTGCGTTTATGCGTCCAGTACTGCAAGAGATTGGGCCAGAATTTTCTGTCGCGGTGGGTCTCGCGTTGCGTAAGCTCGACGAGGTGTAAATATCCTAGTGTTTTACACAGAGGAGTAGATAACTTCTCCTTTTCTGGTTTATACTAAAACAAAATGGCCCTTCCTCCGACCATACCTACTTCTTTCGTTCCGCATACGAACACGGCGGTGCAGCGGCGCTACACGTTTGACTTCATCGGCATCTTCAATGTTGCTGCATATCTGATCTTTCTTATAACTCTAGCCATGGCGGGAGGCGTCTTCTTCTACGCTCAGGTCCTCGAGGGGCAGCTCAAAAGTGCGGACGCAAAACTCGCGGCTGAGCAGAAAAAGATCGACTCCACCATCGCGCAAAACTTCGTACGTCTCGATAATCGGCTGACCTCAGCGACGATGCTGCTCAGCAATCACCTCGCGTTGAGTAATTTCTTCGAGACGCTCGGGGCGATATTGCCGAACACCGTCCGCTTCTCGACTCTGCGCATAGCGGTGGCCGATGGTGGAAAGGTTTCCATCGAAGGCACCGGCGTAGCTAAGAATTTCAACGCGCTTGCCGCGGCGTCAGCGGGCTTCGCGTCAGATGGACGCATCAAGGACGCCATCTTCTCGCGCCTGTCGGTGAACAAGGACAATTCAGTCTCCTTTAGTATCTCGGCAACTGTTGATTCGGCGTTCGTCCTCTTTACCGGGGAAGAGAATACGGCGTCGATCATGGTCTCGACCACCACTAGTAGCACAGAGCTATGAACAACCGCCTCCTTCCAATCTTGGTGCTGATACTTGCACTCGGGGTCTTCGCCGGGTATGTGAATCCTGTGTGGACCGGCGATATTGCTGAGGTCAAGGAGGCGATTGCTGCTGACGAGGACGCTCTCGAAGCAGCGCGTTCGTACCTTACTCGAGAAGAGGAATTGCTCAAAAAGCGCGATGCGATGGATCAAAATGACTTGGCGAAGCTCTCTGCGATGCTTCCCGACGGCGTCGACAACGTCGGCCTGATTCTCGCACTCAACGCGCTTGCAGCTCGCTCAGGGCTCGCCCTTTCAAATATTGATGTTTCGCAGCCGACGGGGACAAACGCGAATAACAGCTCCCAGGGTTTTTCAACGGGCATAGGTGCAGGAGCTGATTTCGGTAGAACAACCCACACGGGGTCAGTCGACCTTACCCTCACCGCTGCGGGTTCCTACGAGGCCTTCCAGAAGTTCCTGGCGGGAGTCGAGCGCAGCGAGCGCCTGCTCGACGTGAGGAGTATAGGCGTACAGGGAACCAATACCGGTCTTTATACCTATCAGATGACTATTCGTTTCTACTGGCTACGTTGATTATGAAACTCTCTGCAAACACAATCTTCATTGTGCTCACCGCGCTCATCGCCTCTGGAGGCGCGTACTGGTACTACCAAACGGCAAACGAGGCTGAGCCGACACTCAGTCAGGACGTGGGTCAGAACGCCGCACAAGCGCGGTTTCAGACGCTCGTGACCGAGCTCGAGCCGATCTCTTTTGATACGAATGTCTTTAGCGATCCACGGTTCATCGCGCTTACTGATATAACGACCTCAATTGCTCCTGAGGAGTCTGGACGCACTGATCCTTTCGCACCAATCGCTGGCGTGGCGGCCGCAGCAGCTGCGCAACAATGAGGAATGAACTTTCTTGGTCAACTTGTTGATAAAGGATTCCTATCAGTAACAGACCGAGCGTCGGTCGAGGCCGAGGTGGCTAAGAAGCGACCGCTCGCGGACGTGCTGGCTGAACACAACGTCTCTCTCCAGAACGCGCTCTTGGCGGTCGGTAAGGATTATGGGCTCCCGGTACGTCTCCTCGGAGAGCCCCCGGCTGAGCAGGAGGCGCTCGTGTACATCCCGGTTACCTCGGCGCAGCACTACGGCTTTGTGCCGCTCGCGCTCATAGACGGCGCCCTCGAGGTGGGCATTATTGATCCAGATAACATTGAGTCGCTTGACGCGCTCCAGTTTATCTCAGGACAAATTGGCGTACCTTACAAGGTCTTTCTTATAACGAAAGAAGACTTTGACCGTGTTATTGAGGCCTACGAAAACATGTCGGGTGAGGTGGGGAAAGCTCTCTCAGAATACGACACCCTCGCCAAGCGCACTGAGAAGCATGATGAAGAAACGATCAGGCGGCCGCTTGTGGCTGAGGAAGAGACCCTTGATCTCGCCGCCACCGCAGGCCTAAATCCGACCAAAGAGGATGCGCCGGTAACGAAAATCGTATCGACGATACTACGCTACGCGATTGACGGTCAGTCCTCAGACATCCACATCGAGCCTTCTGCGGTTAAAACGCGAGTGCGTTTCCGTATGGACGGCGAGCTGCACACGTCTCTCGAGTTGCCGAGCAAGGTGCATGACGCTGTCGTCGCGCGTATCAAGATCCTCTCAAAGCTTCGTCTCGACGAGAAGCGTAAGCCACAGGACGGCCGTTTCTCGGCTACGGCAGAGAAGCGACGCATCGACTTCCGTGTGTCGACCTTCCCGACAGAATTTGGCGAGAAATTGGAAATGCGTATTCTCGACCAGTCCGCCACCACCGCGACGCTCGACACGATCGGACTTAATCCAGAACAACAGAGATCGCTTCAGGGAATGTTGAAAGAGCCGTACGGGATTCTGCTTATTGCGGGACCAACTGGTTCAGGTAAATCGACAACGCTTTTCGCCATGCTCTCGCAGATGGATCGAGATACGGTCAACGTGGTGTCTCTGGAAGACCCAGTGGAGTATCAGATCCCCGGCGTTTCTCAAAGTCAGGTGCGTCCAGAGATTGACTACACCTTTGCCAACGGTCTTCGATCGATTCTCCGCCAGGACCCCGACGTGATCATGGTCGGCGAGATCCGCGATAAGGAGACCGCCGCGCTCGCAGTGCAGGCAGCGCTCACAGGACACCTCGTGCTCTCCACCATCCACACCAACAGTGCAGCCGGCGCTATCCCTCGTCTGGTCGACATGGGAGTCGACCCCTTTCTTATTGCGCCGACATTGATCGGTGTCATTGGGCAGCGTCTAGTCAAAAAGCTGTGTCCTGGAGGAGGGAAGTCAGAGCCCGTAAGTGAGAGTATAAAAGTGTATCTCGATAAGCAGTTTGCCGACCTTCCAGAGCAGTATAAAAAGCAGCTTCCACCGTTTACTAGTATCTATCATGCAGCACCGACGGCTGAATGCCCCACGGGGACCCGTGGTCGCGAAGGGGTGTTTGAGTTTCTGGTCATGAATAACGAGATCGAGCAGGTCTTGCTTAAGGAGCCGGTGGAGGAGAAGGTGTACGCTGCGGCGCGTGCCGGCGGCATGCTTACGATGCGGGAACAGGCGATCGTTAAGGCATTACAAGGCCAGATTGCGTTTGAAGAGGTGAATACCCTGGGCGGGGGAGATCTTTTCCCCGAGGCTTCTGAGGTCGTAGCATAGGGGGTGTATACTTAGAGTACATATGGCTTACCGAATTTATCTCGTCGATGACGACCGTTTCTTACTCGATTTATACATGGTTAAGTTTAAAAACGCTGGTCACGAGGTGGTGGCCTTTAACAGTGGCCAGGACTTCCTCGCAACATTACGCAAACCAGACACCCAGGCTCCGGACGCCGTCTTGCTCGACATCATCATGCCGGGAGTGAGTGGCTTCGACGTGCTCGAAGCCCTGCGTAAGGAAAAACTTGTGCCCACGTCGAAGGTCATCATTCTTTCGAACCAGGGATTAGACGCTGACATCGAGAAGGCCAAGCAGTACAACGTAGACGGATACATCGTTAAGGCGTCAGCGATCCCTTCGGAGGTGCTTGCTGAGACAGTGCGAATCATCGGGGCAAACGCGACCCCTGCATAACCATGGCAGAAGCTCTTTTTGAAGAACTCCTCGCCGCCGTCGTGAGCCAGGGAGGCTCCGACCTCCACGTCTACTCGGGGGGAGTGCCAGTCATACGTGTCTCTGGCGCGCTGGTGCCACTTACGCGCTTCCAGCCGATAACCAATGAAGACACAGAGAAAATGTTGAAGTCGATTGTGCCTGAAGACCGGTGGAACGTCTTCCAAGAGAAACAGTCGATCGACCTCTCATACGCCTACAAAGACGGAGCCCGTTTCCGTGTGAACGGCTACCGGGTGCAGGGAACAACGGCGATTGCGCTCCGTCTTATTCCTCACGCGATCCGGACTTTTGAGGAGCTGAATCTTCCGCCCATTCTCGAGGTGTTTACTCAGCGACAGCAAGGGTTTTTCATCGCCGTGGGGCCGGTGGGGCATGGTAAGTCCACTACGCTCGCGACGATGATCAACCGCATCAACGAGACCCAGGCCAAACACATCATCACCATCGAGGATCCTGTCGAATACCTCTTTACACCCAACCGGTCAATCATTCACCAGCGTGAAGTCTATGTCGACACGCCTAGCTTCAGCTCAGCACTCCAAGGCACCTTCCGTGAAGACGTGGACGTGATCATGCTCGGAGAGATGCGTGACTACGAGACGATCTCGTCGGCAGTGACTGCTGCTGAGACGGGTCACTTGGTCCTCTCAACGCTCCATACCAACAACGCTGCCCAGACGATCGATCGTATCATCGACATGTTCCCGGCCGAGCAACAAGGTCAGGTGCGTGTGCAGCTCGCAGGCTCTCTCGCAGGCATCTTCTCTCAGCGCCTTATTCCTCGCGTGTCAGGCGGGCTTATCCCGGCCTATGAGCTCCTTATCAACAACAACGCCGTGAGTACGCTGATCCGCGATGGCCAGACGCATGAGATCAGCTCAGTGATTCAGACCTCCTCACAGGAGGGCATGATCGATATGGATCGCATGCTCTCTGACCTTGTTCGGCGCGGAGAGATCACGGTCGAGCACGCCTATGAGCATGCGATGGATCCGAAGACCTTCGAGCATTATCTCTAATTATGCTATTTCGCTACAAAGCAGTTGACCAAGATGGGCACGAACGCGAAGGAACCATTGAGGCTCCTGCGCAGGAGCTCGCGGTGACCGCCTTGCAGCGGCGCAATCTCGTCATTTCGCTCATCGAGCCTGCTGAGAAAGAGTCGTTCTTCCGACAAAAGGTTACGATTTTTGCCCATATTTCCAATAAGGAAATTGTTATCCTCTCGCGCCAGATCGCGACGTTGTTTGAGGCGCAGGTCTCGGCGTTGCGCGTCTTCCGTCTGCTCGCTGCTGAAGTCGACAATGAACGTCTTGCGAGCATTTTGAATACCGTTGCCGACGATATCCAGGGAGGTACGCCCATGAGTCGGGCGCTCGCGCGACACCCCAAGGTCTTCAGCACCTACTACGTGAACATGGTGAAGGCGGGTGAGGAATCGGGAAAGCTCTCGATGACCTTTTTGTATCTTGCTGACTATCTCGACCGTACCTATGAAGTGATGAACAAAGCCCAGAACGCGCTCATCTACCCAGCGTTCGTGATCTGTGTCTTTTTCGCCGTGATGTCGCTCATGCTTACCTTAGTGATCCCGAATATTAGCTCGGTGCTCGCTGACGCGGGTGGAGAAATCCCGATGTACACCAAGATTGTCATCGGCATTTCTGAATTTCTGGTGCGGTGGGGCCTCATGATTCTTGTGGCGCTCATCTGTGGAGCAGTCTACCTCTGGCAGCTGTCGAAGACCGAGAAGGGCAAGCTCCTCCTCGACAGCTTCAAGATCTCTTTGCCATACATCGGCGACCTCTACCGGAAGCTCTATCTCGCGCGCATCGCCGACAGCTTCTCGACCATGATCCTCGCCGGCGTTTCAGTCGTTGAAGCGTTTGAAATCACAGCGTCAGTGGTGGGAAATGCAGCCTACGCAACTGTTCTGCGAGAGGTGGAACAGGCGGTGAAGGGGGGCGCCGCGATGTCAGATGCGTTTTCTCGCTACCCGGAAATTCCGGGCATTATGATCGCCATGACCAAAGTGGGCGAGGAAACCGGAGAATTAGGACAGATCCTCGCTACGCTGACAAAGTTCTATAACCGCGAAGTGGTGAACGCGGTGGACACCCTGGTGGGCCTCATCGAGCCGATCATGATCGTGGCACTTGGCGTCGGTGTCGGGGTACTTATGGCGGCCGTGCTCCTCCCGGTCTATAACCTCGCCGCGGCGCTATAAGCGGGTAGAGACGTAGGCCTCAAAGGGCAGGAGTTATACACACACGCCTCGCCTTCGAATCTGGGGCAGGGTACAATAAGGGTATTAATCACTATAAATACTATGGAAAAGAATCGTTCTCAGGGTTTTACACTTATTGAGTTGCTCGTCGTGATCGCCATCATTGGCATCCTCTCGGCAGTCGTGCTCGCTTCGCTTGGCACAGCCCGTTCACGAGCTCAGGACGCTAAGATCCAGCAGCAGCTCTCAAGCATGCGTGCTGCGGCCGAGATTTACTACGGGGCAAACGGTAACGTGTACGGCGTTGCGACAGACTGTGGGGACGCTATGTTCATCGACACAGACTCAGGTATGGCAGGTCTGGTGTCGGGCACGGGGAATATCAAGTGCGGGTCAACCGACTCAGCATGGGCAGCGGCCGCACCACTCGTCTCGGACGGAGACAATGCGTGGTGTGTTGACTCTACAGGAGCATCTAAACAAATCGCGGTCGCCGGCGCTGTCGATGGTATGACGGTTTGCCCAGCATCGTAATCTCGAGAATAAGGTAGAAAAAGAAAAGCCGCCGCAAGGCGGCTTTTCTTTTATGGCCTCTGGCAATCCCCAGTCGTGATTGGGTTACAGCGGTTTTCGGCCTATAATTAATCTGTGTCACAGCGCGGCTTTACTCTCGTAGAACTCATGGTGATCGTGGCCATTATCGGCCTCTTCTCTACGGTCGCGCTCACCTCGCTCAGTGGCTCACGGCATAAGGGTAATGATGCTGCCATTAAGAAGCAATTGCGTGAGATCCAAAACGCCGCAGAGCTCTACGCTCTATACAATGGAAACAAGTTTGGGGTTGCCAATGACTGCGAGACCGGGATGTTCGCGAGCACCAAGATCGAGCCACTTTTCACCGGATTAAATTCGGCGAATCTAGAGACGGGCGCCATATGTCGGAGCACAAACGTAGGCTATGCAGTACAATCACAACTTATTTCTGACTCCAATAAATATTGGTGTGTTGACTCGACGGGCTATCAAGGAGGTTCGACGGTGGCGACGCTCTCTGGCCCGCGCTGTCCGGGGCATTAGAATATGTTTGAACAAAGCCGCAAAGGCTTTACACTGATCGAACTTCTTGTCGTGATCGCGATTGTTGGGATTCTCTCAGCAATCGTGCTTGCATCGTTGAGTGGTGCCCGGGATAAGAGCCGCGACGCTGCCATCGTGTCCAACCTTAAAACAGTTCAAACTCAGGCGGAGGTATATTTCTATACAGTCGGGAAAGGGCAGCAATATAATTCAGACGGCGGGGCGGGGCCTGTTGGTACGTCGGGTCTTTGTTATAGCGAGATGACGAATACGGTATTTAAGGACCCAAAGGTTTGGGCTGCCATACTTCAAGCGGCAGAGCTGACCGGAGGAAGCATGAGTTTTGGGAGCGTTTCAAACACTCGATGTGCGAATGCTTTTTGGGGTAAATCATATGCCGTGGCGGCGCTCTCTAGTAGCGATCCCACAACATGGTTCTGTGTAGACAGCAGCGGCAATGCAGTGAGAACCATAACCATGCCCTCAGCGACCGAGGCGCCGAATCTTGGTGGCGGAACTGAGGGCGCCGCGGCATGTCCATCATGATCGACTTTTTTTTCTTTGCGCTTGGCGCCATTCTAGCGAGCTTTGTGGGAGTAGTCAGCGCTCGGCTCCACACGGGCCACAGCATAGTTAACGGGCGGTCGCGCTGCGATGTCTGTAATGAAACCATTCCGGCGCTGGCACTAGTCCCCGTGATCTCGTATGTGGTCCTACGAGGGAAGTCGCAGTGCTGTGGAGCGACGCTCTCATTCTTTTCACCCCTTACAGAGATTCTGCTGGGAGTCCTCTTTGTGGTGGCATACCAGTCGCTGGGGCTTGGGTTACCTCTGGGGCTCTTCCTGCTCGCCCTCGCGCTCCTTCTTGCGCTTGTGCTCTATGACCTGCGGCACCAGATCCTGCCCCCATCCTTACTCTACGGTCTTGTTGTCGTGGCGCTCTTCTTCCGCACGATCGTCTCGCCAGATGCGCCGTCTCTTCAGGCTGCACTTATGGCAGCGGGGGCAGTAGGGATCTTCTTCTTGGCGATGCACTACCTCTCGCGGGGGAGGGCGATGGGCTTTGCTGACGCACCGCTCTCCTTCGCGCTCGCGCTACTCGTCGGGCCGCAAGATGCTCTTATGGGGCTCGTTTTCTCCTTCTGGGTCGGGGCAGCTATTGGGATAATCATATTGTTACGGCGGCCAAAGGGTTCTAGAATGGGAGTTGAGGTACCGTTCGCGCCTTTTCTGGCTGCTGGCTTTCTCCTCGCACATTTTTTCATCTCATGGAACCCTTTCGCACTACTGCTCCTCAGTTCTACACTCTAAAGCGCGGCGTGACGGTGGTCGAGCTTCTGATCGTGCTCGCGATCATCGGCGTCCTTACCGTGGTGATGACGACGAGCCATACGACTTTCAATCGCACGATTTTGCTCTCGTATACCGCATACGATGTTGCCCTTACTATTCGTTCAGCTGAGACGTACGGGCTCGGTACTCGGGTGACGAGTAGCGACATGCTCAGTAACACGGGATACGGTATACACATCACACCAAATTCTGCATCGTTCACGTTCTTTGCAGATGAGAATACGCCTAGTAATAGCAATCAATGCCATCAATTACGGACTGGAGCAGATGGCAGCGAACCCGACGCGATAGCGGGTAATTGCGCGTATGATGGCGATAGTGAAAAGGTGCAGTTGTATACGCTCGGGAATGGTATGAAAATAACTAACGTATATGGATATAGGCCGGGTGCTGCAACGCCTCGCGATGAGGTGGGGGCAGGTCAGTCTCTCGACATGGTATTTGCTCGCCCCAATCCGAAAGCGTTTATGAGCTACATGGGCGCTTATGTAGAAGGCGCTAGCGCCTGCCTTGAAATTGCCTCTCCCCAGGGTGGTACCAGTCACGTGTACGTGGGCTCCACGGGGCAGGTGACGGTTGGCTCTAAAGAATGTCCTGCATCAGTACTATGAAAAAGTCTCGAGGATTCACCCTGGTGGAGCTGATGGTGTCAGTTGCACTTGTTGCGTCAGTCGTGTCGATGTCGACGAGCGCGTATTTGGTCATGATTGCGCTTAACCGCGAGGCGCAGGCGCAGGCGACCGGCATCAACAACCTGTCGTACGCCCTTGAGACGATGATCCGTACTATCCGGAGCGGCAACACGTACCAAGTCGTGCCATGTGGCGCTGGAGATGGCCTTATGGTGAACAACCCTGATGGCTCAGAGACCACGTATTGTCGTGAAGTGAACGGCACGCGAGGGCGCATCACTCAAAATGAGGCCTCCCTCACCGATCCAGCGATCGACATTACCAGCTTTGGGTTTGATCTTGATGGAGAGCTTAAGGCCAACGACCCTGTCCAGGCTAATGTGAAGATTGTGATCAAGGGCAAGGTAAACGTCGGTGCGGGGAAGGACCGAGAGTTTGCGGTCGAGACTTTAGCTGTCATGAGAACTATCGACCTATAATCTATGAAAGGCTTTACCCTTGTCGAAGCGATGGTAGCGGTTGCGATCCTCGCGATCTCTGTCGCGGCACCGACCTATGGCGCGGGGCGGGCGCTTGTTGCAGCACAAAACGCTAACAATCAGCTCACCGCCTCGTACCTCGCGCAGGAGGGCGTCGAATATGCTCGTGCATATCGAGACAGTAAGTATCTTGAACACTACTACTCGGCCAGCAGAGCCACCGCGTCTCAGGACGGATGGGATGAGTTTAAGGATGATGTGATTGATGAATGTGGCGGGACAGGCTGCTATCTCGACCTGTATCAGGGAATCCCGCTCTCCTTCTGTCCGGGAAGCGTTTGTCCCACGCTTTATATCAAAGAAGATAGTGGAGAATACACAATAAAGTCAGGAAGTGGTTTCAAGCCCACCATTTACACACGAACGATAAAGACGAGATTCGTAACTGCTGACCAAGACGAAGTGGAGGTGGTCTCCACCGTCTCTTGGCCATTCCACGGTACTACCTATAAGGTCGAGATCGTCGGCCACTTCACCCGATGGCTGCCATGACCTCCAAGCGCACAAACGAAGGCTTCGCGCTCCTTGTCGCTGTGATATTCACCTCGGTGATGCTCGCCTTTGCGCTTCTCATCGGCGCGCTCGGCTATAAGCAATCCATTCTGGCCAACGCCGCCCGAGACTCGCAGTACGCTTTTTTTGCCGCGGATGTTGCACTCGAGTGTCTTTTGTACGCTGACAGTAAGAAGGTGTTTAGGTACTTCGAATCTACGGGGCCCACGGGCACCCCGAGCATACCGTGCAATGGAGGGCCCGCTGAATCCATTAGCACCGATTATGATGAAGACCGAGACGTTCCGCTCTGGGTCGTGATCGCATACTTTGATTTCCCCACAACTCCAGCATCCTGCGCGAAGGTGACCATACACAAGCCCCCTGTGGGATATGGGAAGGCGTACTTCTTCTCAGAAGGATATAGTATTGGCTGCGAAGATGGGGATCTGCCTCTCAGTGGGCGCTATACCGTGCGTGGCCTACAGGCGGTTAAGTAAATACTTGGTATAGTAACGGCATTATGGCCGTGTCCAGGAAGGCGGAAGAGAGGGTAAAAAAACTGCGAGAGCTGCTTGAGCATCATTCGCATCGGTATTACACTCTCGACGATCCCGAGATTTCGGATGCTGCCTATGACTCGCTCAATCGCGAATTAAAGGAGCTCGAAGAGGCGTACCCCGAGCTCGCGAGCGCCGAGTCGGTCACCCAGCGTGTGGTGGGTGAGGCGCTACCGTTTTTAAAAAAGGTTAAGCACACGGTGCCGCAGTGGTCGTTTAATGATGCATTTAGCGAGGAGGAGATCCGCGCGTTTGATGTGCGGGTGAAAAAGCTTACCGGCACTGAGCCTGCCTACGACCTCGAGCTCAAGATCGACGGACTCAAAATCGTGCTCACGTACGAAAAGGGTGTGCTCGCGACCGCGGCGACGCGCGGCGACGGCGTGGTAGGGGAGGATGTCACGCACAACGTGCGTACGATCAAAGAAGTGCCTGAGCGTCTCGCGCGCCCTGTTGATCTGGTCGCAGAGGGAGAGATATACCTCACGCGTTCAGGGTTTGAAAAGCTTAATAAGGAGCGAGAGAGGCAGGGTGAACCGCTCTTTGCTAACCCGCGTAACGCTGCTGCGGGCTCGATCCGCCAGCTCGACCCTTCAATTGCGGCTGCGCGACCTCTCGGGGCGTTTCTCTATGACGTAGCAGCCACCTCTGAGGAGCTCCCGAGCACCCAGAGCGAGGAGCTCGCGTATCTTGAAGAGCTCGGGCTCCCGATTAACCCTGAGCACGCGCATGCCGAGTCGCTCGAGGACGTGTTTGCGTATTACACGAAATGGAATGGTCCGCGACGCGAGCAGGTGGACTATCAGCTCGATGGTGTCGTGATCAAGGTCGAGAGTCGTCGGGAGCAGGAGCTGCTCGGCTACACCGGTAAAGCACCGCGCTTCGCGATCGCGTACAAGTTCCCGGCTGAGCAGGTGCAGACCGTGATCGAAGACATCACGCTTCAGGTCGGGCGCACGGGTAAGCTGACCCCCGTGGCGCATATGCAGCCGGTCTTAGTAGCGGGCAGTACGGTGGCACGCGCGACCTTGCATAACGAAGACTTCATCACGAGTAAGGATATTCGCATCGGGGACACGGTGATCTTGCAGAAGGCGGGCGATATTATTCCCGAAGTAGTCGAAGTCATAAAAGAACTGCGACCGAAGAGTGCTCGGCCGTGGAAGTTCCCGACCCACTCCTCGCTCTGTGGCGGTGATGGCGCGATCGAGCGTGTGCCCGGCGAAGCGGCGCATCGGTGTGTGGTGTCCGGTTCCTTCGAGCAGCAGTCGCGGAAGCTGATCCACTTCGCAAGTAAGGGCGCGCTCGATATTAACGGGATGGGGAAGGAGACCGTGAAGACCGTCATGCAGGCCGGACTCGTCGCCAACTTCGACGATATCTTTGAACTCACTAAAGACGAGCTCCTCGAGCTCGAAGGGTTTGAAGATCTGAAGGCAGAGAAGCTTCTCGAGGGGATCAAGGCGGCGCGTCGCCAGCCGCTCGACCGGGTCTTGATCGGTCTTGGCATTCCACACGTGGGGAGCGAGACTGCTTTTTTGCTCGCGACACGCTTCGGTACCCTGAAGGCGCTCGGCAAGGCGACTGAGACAGAGCTCGCGGCGGTGGAGGGTATCGGCCCGATTATCGGCAAGGCGGTGGCAGAGTGGTTTGACGATACGAACAACCAGACGCTCCTCGAGCGACTCATCACGTACTTAAAGATCGAAAAGGTCGACGCGCCAGCGGCAGGGCCCCTGACGGGGCAGACGGTCGTGGTCACTGGGACCTTGCCGACCCTGTCGCGCGAAGAGGCCGAGGCACTCGTACGTAAGGCGGGAGGCAAGGCGGCGAGCTCAGTGTCTAAGAACACTTCGTTTGTCCTCGCCGGTGAGGCCGCCGGAAGCAAGCTCGATAAGGCCAGCGAACTCGGTGTCGAGGTGCTCGACGAGGCAGAGTTCCTCAAGAAACTCAGGGCGTGATAGAGTGGGCGTATGGCAACAGTTGAAGACGTAAAAAAACTTTCGACCCTCGCGCGCATCAAGGTCGAGGAGGGAGAACTAGAGAAATTTACGAAAGAATTTGATGCGATTTTGGCGTATGTCGGACAACTTGAGTCGCTTAAGATTCCCGAGGGGATCGACCGTAAGAAGCCGGCGCTCTACAACGTGATGCGCAAGGATGGCGAGCCACACGAGACGAGGAAGTATACGGAGAAGCTCGCTGAACAGTTCCCTGCACGCGAGGGCGACGCGCTCGTGGTCAAGCAGGTGATTACGCATGAATAAATCGCTCAATGAACTCACAATAGTCGAGGCGGCGCGTGGTCTGCGTGCTAAAGAATTTACCGTGCGTGAGCTCTGGGACGCCTGCCACGCCGCTGCGGTCAAAAAGAACCAAGAGATTTTTGCATTTCTTGAGATTTTTGATGCCGATGACGCGGCGATTGAAGCGGCGCAGAAGCGGATTGATGCGGGCGATGCGTCGCTGCTCTGTGGCATTCCGCTCGCGATCAAAGACAATATTTTGATAGAAGGGAGAATCGCAAGCGCAGCAAGCAAGATGCTCGCCAACTATCGCGCGACTTATGACGCGACGGTAGTTAAGAAGCTTAAAGAGGCAGGGGCGCTCTTTGTCGGCCGTACGAACATGGACGAGTTCGCCATGGGCTCTTCGACAGAGCACTCAGCCTTTGGCGCTACGAAGAATCCGATAGATACTGCGCGCGTACCAGGTGGGTCTTCGGGCGGTTCGGCGGCAGCTGTCGCAGCGCATATGTGTATCGCGGCGCTTGGCACCGACACCGGAGGTTCGATCCGCCAGCCCGCCGCGCTCACGGGCCTCGTGGGGTTGAAACCTACCTATGGCGCGGTCTCGCGATCAGGGCTTATCGCGATGGGCTCTTCGCTCGACCAGGCGGGACCACTGACGAAGTCAGTTGAGGACGCGCGTATTTTATTTGAAACGATTCGCGGTATTGATCCGCTTGATGCGACCACCACCCCTGAAGGCCTGTATCCGCAACGAGAGGCAAAGGAAAAAATGAAGATCGGCGTCCCGAGAGCGTTTCTTAGCGCAGGGGTCGACGCAGATCTCGCGAGCATGTTCGAAGAAAATCTTAAAAAATTAGAAGCGGCGGGACACACGATCGTCGACATTGAGCTCCCCACGAGTCCGTATGCGCTCGCGGCGTATTACGTGGTGATGCCGGCCGAGGTCTCGACCAACCTCGCACGTCTCGATGGTATCCGTTATGGGCACGCCACGCGTGGCGAGACACTGCTCGACGATTACCTACAGAGCCGCTCTGAAGGATTTGGCGAAGAGACGCGGCGGCGCATTCTCTTGGGGACCTTCGTGCTCTCGTCGGGCTATATCGACGCGTACTATCACAAGGCGCAGGCTGCGCGTGACGTGCTCCGCGCTGAGTACAATAAAGCATTTGAAACGGTAGACGTTGTTGTGTTCCCGACGACGCCATCTCCGGCTTTTAAATTTGGCGAGAAGGTGAATGACCCGCTCGCGCTCTATCTTGAAGATGTGTTCACCGTGACGGCAAACTTGACCGGGATGCCTGCGCTCTCGGTACCGATGGGTACGGTAGAGAGAGAAGGGAAGGCGCTGCCGGTCGGCCTTCATCTTACGGCTCCGCACCAGGCTGAACATCTTCTTTTTGCTCTGGCGAAAGCTGTCGAGAACGCGCCATAGCAGATAGAATTCCGGCTATACTAAGAAGGCATGCAGGAAGACCAGCTCAATATTGAGTATTTTTTCCGTCGGCTCTACGAACTTTTAAACGGCGTGCAAGGAACGTCAGGAGACTTCAACCCGCTCTGGGTCCTTGTCGCGCGGGTGTGGTCCTGGATCGTTGTACTAGGGTACGCGTTCTCGGTACTCGGACTCTTTGTGCTTGTCTATGCCACCATGCGTTTATTAGAACTACGCAAGCGAGAGAAAGAATTCTACAGTACGCTTCTTGTCACCCCCGAGCAGGCGCACGAGGTAAATCAGCGCTGGAAGCACATCTCATCCTTGATTGAGGGCGGCAGCGAGAGTCAATGGCGCGAGGCGATCACCGAGGCAGACATCATGCTCGACGATGTATTGAATAAGCGTGGCTATGTAGGAGACGGAGTCGCAGACAAATTGAAGAGTGTCGATGTCGCGGATCTCGCGAGTCTGCAGGACGCCTGGGAGGCGCACAAAGTGCGCAACCAGATCGCGCACGAGGGCTCAGCATTTCAGCTCTCTGAGACGCTCGCACAGCGCACTCTCGCGCGTTACGAGAATGTATTTCGCGAGTGGGGGGCAATCTAAGGCTCAGGTTGCAGGCTTAAAAGAAGCGCGTATACTGCTTGCATTGTGAGCGTCGGGCGACTAAGATAGCATAGCGGGATGGACTAGAGGTTGGTCGCGGGGCTCATAACCCCGATACGTCGGTTCGATTCCGACTCCCGCAACAAGTAACTAAACGCAAAAGGCGCTCGAAAGAGCGCCTTTTGCGTTTTGGGTGGAACGGGTATATCGTAACGGCGGGTAACGCTCTTCAAAATTTCCAAAGGGAGGTCGCACATGCGACAGAAAGTAATTCCAAAGATTGCCATTACGGGCGGTCCATGCGCAGGTAAAACAACTGCGTTGGCCGGACTTGAACAGAAGCTTGGAGATCTGGGCTTCTATCCGATCGTGATTCCGGAGACGGCCACCAAGGTCAGTCTCGCGGGAATCAGGCCGGGTGTCGTGCCGGTCAACGTTTTTCAGCGACACCTGCTTCGGCAGGGAAGGATCGATGAAGACTACTTCCTCGAAAGCGCGATGCATATCGACTCGGACAAGGTGGTGTTCCTCTGTGATCGAGGGTTGCCTGACATCGGGGCGTACACCTTGCCGCAGGAGTTCGAGCTCTTGCTCGCTGGGGAAGGCCTCAGTCTCGTGCAAGCACGTGACGTGCGCTACGATGCGGCGATCTTTCTGCGCTCGGTGGCGTATGACGCGCCACATCTCTACACGCGCGAGAACAATGCGGCGCGCCGTGAGACGGTGGACGAGGCGCGCAAGGCCGACGAGCGCACGCTGGCTGCGTGGGTGGGGCACCCCCATCTGCGAGTGATCGACAATCGTGGTGACCTCGTGTGGAAGAGGGCGCGGGTGCTGGAAGCTATCTGTCGAGTGCTCGGTATCCCTGCGCCGCTCGAGATCGAGCGTAAGTTCCACGTGACCGGCTTCGACGTAAGCAGGATCCCTGCGCCCGTCCAACCTGTCGGCATCACCCAGTACTACCTGGTGAGCGAAGAAGAGGGCGTGGTCGAGCGGGTCCGAGCGCGAAGTCAGGGAGGTGGCCAGGCGTTCTATCACACGATGAAGCGGTTGCTTCGACAGGGCGTCCGCGAGGAGGTCGAGGAGAAGATCACCCAGAAGGAATACTTTGCGTTCTTGCGCAGAGTGGACCCGCACTTCGGGAAGGTCGAGAAGACCAGGTACTGCTTCGTGTGGAAGAATCAGTACTTCGAGCTCGACGTATTCCACCAGCCACACGGGCTCATGCTCCTCGAACACGAGCTCACGCGTGAAGACGAGGAGACCATCATGCCGGATTTCCTCGCGGGACACGTTCGTGACGTGAGTGACGATCCTGCGTTCACCAATGTGGAGATTGCTCGGCGCCTCGCTCGCGCCGCTTGAGGAGGTTCTTTCGGAAAAAGAAAATGCCCGTGCGTGACTGCTGTCACGCACGGGCATTTAAATTTACCGACGATTCATCTGGCACGCTACAGTTGTTGTTCTTGCTGAGAATGCGCAAAAGCTGAGCTTGCTTCATGTAACCTCCATCCCTATACTCTCTCAATGTCAGTGAAAATTTCTCCGAAAAAAGTAGTCCTATCACGCATCGCGCAAGACACCCTTTTTGCTCCGACGATCACCCCAGCACGAACACTCCGCTACAACGGAGCGGTTACTCGAGCGCTCTCTGACAAGGTGCTTAGAGATATCGAACGGCTTATGCACAAGGCTCCGAGTGAGAACGTATTTCTTATGGTGACTTCGACGGGTGGGCCTACGGGTATCGCCATGAACTTTTTTGATACGATTCGTCACATACTCCGTGCTCCGCTCGTGACGATCGGTTCAGGAGATGTCGACTCCTCAGGCGTTATTATCCTCCTCTCGGGAGAACGACGCTATGTGACTGCTCGTACGACCCTCCTCCTCCATTCGGCCGGCCGTTTCTTCGGCGCGCAGCGCTATACCACCACAGAAATGGCCTCTATGCTGCGCGAAGATCGACTTAAGGATGAACAGTACGCAGGCGTGATCGCCGAACGTTCGCAAGGAGCTTTGAGTGTTACCCGAGTGCTTGAGCTTATGGAACGACAGGCGGTGCTCACGCCCCAAGAACTCGTCGACTATAATCTTGCGCACGGCATTCTCGCGTAACGTCTAACGCGCGGACTCTTCGTTAACCAAAATTTAACACGCTCATTTGTATACTCGGGGCTGGTCGACAAAAAAAGAGTGTGAGGATTACCAGAGCGTAACTACCAAACGTATGGCAGGAACCAGTAATCGCGGATTTGCGTCGATGGATGAAGAGAAGCAGCGAGAGATCGCAAGCAAGGGCGGCAAAGCCGCACACGAGAAGGGCACTGCGCACGAGTTTACTTCAGAAGAGGCTCGTGAGGCAGGTCGTAAGGGTGGCAAGGCATCCCACGGAGGCCGTAGTAACGAGGACGATAGCAACTACGGCCGCGGCGACAGTGGAGGTAGCAGTCCAGGCAGCCAGGAGATCTAGCTGCATATATAAAAATACGCGCCTCTTCTGGGGCGCGTATTTTTATTTGAAACCGGTATTTAGACGGTTTGTACCATCATCAGGTTGGTGTTACCGGCCTTGCCGAGCGGTACGCCCGCTACGAGGATAATCCGGTCGCCCTTCTTGGCGAGCTTCTCTGAGAGGATCGCCTTCTTGCCCTCGTCGATGACAGTGAGCACTGTTTCGAAGGAGGTAACGAGCATCGGGTGGCAGGCGAAGGAGAGGGCCAGCTTGCGCGCCGTGGTCTCGTGCGGGGTGAAGACGATGATCGGCTGCATCGGGCGATGGCGGGCGATCATGCGTCCTGTATAGCCGCTCTCTGAGAGAGCGACGATCGCACGCACGTCGAGGCGTATCGCGGTCTCAGCAACGGCACGGCCGAGAGCGTCAACAAGATCGTACTCCTCGCGCTTCAAGAAATGTTTAAACAGGTTGCGATAGGTCGGCTGGTTCTCGGTCTCGCAGGCGATCTTTGCCATCATCGATACGGCCTCGAGCGGGAAGTCGCCGAGCGCTGACTCCTCAGAGAGCATCACGGCGTCGGTGCCGTCGAGGATCGCGTTTGCGACGTCGGCCACCTCGGCGCGGGTCGGGACCGGACTCTTCACCATGCTCTCGAGCATCTGGGTCGCGGTGATAACCGGCTTACCAGCGGCGACACAGGCACGGATGATCTGCTTCTGGATAAAGGGCACGTTTTCTGCCGAGACCTCTACGGCGAGATCGCCGCGAGCGACCATGATCCCATCGCTCGCAGCGATGATCGCGTCGATGTCCGCAACCGCCTCAGGCGTCTCGATCTTCGAGATAATCCCGGGGACGTGTTTTGGTGACTGCTTCAAGATGAGTGCGCGGAGCTTCTTCACATCGTCGGCCGAGCGTACAAAGGAGAGGGCAACGAAGTCGACCTTCTCCTTAAGGCCAAAGGCGAGGTCAACCTTGTCCTTCGCGGTGATTGCGCTCACTTTACAGAATGCGCCGGGGGCGTTTACGCCACGGCGTCCCTTGATCGTGCCACCAACAAGCACCTTGGTGATCACGTCAGTCCCGCGGACGCTCTGCACCTCGAGGGTGCGACGACCGTCGTCGAGGAGGATCATCGAGCCCTTCTTCACTTCCTTGTGGAGGTGGGGGTAGCCTACGAAGACCTTGTCCTTGGTGCCGACGCAGGGCGTGGTCGAGAGGGTAAAGGTCTGACCCTTCACGAGGGTGATGCTTCCGTCAGCGAAGTCGCCGATGCGGACCTTAGGGCCGCAGAGGTCCTGGAGGATCGCGATGGGGGCATTAAGCTCGGTTGCGACCGTGCGAATATTCGCCATCTTAGCCCCTTGCTCGGCGTGATCGCCGTGAGAGAAGTTGACGCGCGCGACGTTCATGCCCGCCTTGATAAGGGCAGCCAGGGTCTTAGGGTCTGACGAGGCAGGGCCGATAGTGGCTACAATTTTGGTTCGTTTTGATCGCATATATAAAAAATAAAAGCTCCGCGGGGCGAAGTGCGTTCACTATACTGTAACTTGGACAGTTTGGGAATACGTTCTTGCGAAGTGCGGGCGACCTGTTACCATTGTTTCGTGGTCGACGCTTGTCAGCTAATCACATGGCTGGCTACATTTTTTGTAGCCTCCAACCACAAACATCATGGATGAAGTAAATGACCAGGCAGTACCGGCTACCGACGCTCCGGAAGCAGCCCCTGAAACACAGGAGGAGGCTCCTGTTGAGGCTCCGGCGATGCCCGAGATGCCAGCAGAAGGCGAGGCAGCTGCATAAGCGTCTCTTTAATCAAAATAGCCACGGCAGGAGCTGTG
Source organism: uncultured Candidatus Saccharibacteria bacterium (assembly GCA_964607655.1). Taxonomy (GTDB): domain Bacteria; phylum Patescibacteriota; class Minisyncoccia; order Phycocordibacterales; family Phycocordibacteraceae; genus C7867-001. Next base: position 93,581 of record CAZSKX010000002.1, read on the forward strand.
GCTATTTGATTTTGATATACTGTGATGATGAAAGGATATATCGCTAACATTGAAGACAAAGCGCTTACCAATAATTATTTCCGTGAGGTGCTTTATACCGATGAGCGTGTCCAGCTCGTGGTCATGAGCTTATTGCCCGGAGAGGAGATCGGCGAAGAGGTGCACGATCTTGACCAGTTCCTGCGCGTCGAGCAAGGAGAGGGGAAGGCTGTACTCGATGGAGTCGAAAACCTCATCAAGGACGGTTCAGCTATCGTGGTGCCGAAAGGGACGAAGCATAACCTCATCAACACGTCCTCGACCGAGTCGATGAAGCTCTATACGCTCTACGCTCCGCCTAACCACAAAGACGGTACTATCCATATAACAAAGGCCGAGGCAGAAGCAGCTGATGAGCATTTCGACGGCCAGACGACGGAATAACGTTCGTGTGGTATAATGGTGCGTACATGAAGCTTATTCAAGGCGCGAAAAATGTCAGTCGATGGGTTCGGCAGCACTGGATCATATCCACGTGTGTTGCCCTCCTTGTTGTAGGAGGCGGTTATTGGTACTACAGCGCAAATCGCCCGGAGGAGTACCAGTTTGTTGTGGTCACGCGGGGCCCTATCACGGAGACGGTGTCAGTAACCGGAAGCACAGAAGCCGTACAGAATGTATCCCTAGCATTCCAAAGCTCGGGGATGATTGCTCGTGTATACCGTGAGGTGGGCGATCGAGTATCTGCAGGCGAAGTCCTCGCAGTGCTTAACACCGCCTCGCTCCAGGCTGCGCTCCAGGAGGCGCAGGCTGCCTACGACAGCGCCGTTGCTTCTCGTTCGTCCATTCCAGTAGGGGAGACAGAAACCGCGGCGCGTAACGCATACTTGTCTGCCTACACAGTGATCGATACAACTCTGTACGACAAGGTCGATACATTTTTTGGTGGCAGTACTGCCTATGGGCCAGAGCTTCTCATATCTGCGCCAGCGTACAATTTTGGCGAATTATCACGAGACCGTGCAAGGATTGCTGAAGATATGAGGGCCTACAAGTCCGCGCTAACAGAAGCTTCGTCAAAAGATCCGCTTACGCTCCTGACTCAGGCTAACGCGACCGCTACTAACGTCATGACTTTCTTGAACAAGATCGCGGTGGCGGCGAATGACTCTAATTCAGGCGCGACCGCTACGCAGCTTGCTGCGCTCACCACTGCGCGCTCTACGGTAAGCACCTTGCTCGCGACGCTTTCGACGGCACGAGATTCGTACCGTAGCGGGAGCGTGAACTCAACCGCCGTCGCCGACGCAAGTGTTGAACAGGCGGCGGCCAGAATCGCGATAGCGCGGGCCAATATCGCAAATGCTCAGATAGTGGCACCGTTCTCAGGTACGGTGACCCAGTTTGATGCGAAGGTGGGACAGACCGCGACCGCAGGAGCTCCACTCATCTCCCTTATTTCAACGGGAGGTTTCCAAATAACGGCTGGAATCTCTGAGACGGATATCGGGAAGATTGCGGTTGGGAATAAGGTCTCGATGACGCTCGATGCCTTCCCCAACGAGACGTTTATGGGTACGATTTTCTACATCGATCCCGCTGAGACGATCATCGACGGCGTTGTTGACTACAAGATCAAAGCCACCTTCGATAAGGCCGATCCTCGGATGAAGAGTGGACTCACGGTAAACCTCGACATCATGACACGCAGCAAAGACGACGTGCTCCTCTTGCCGCAGTACGCGATCCTTGAGGATGATGCGGGCAGTTATGTTAAGACTGTTGCCACCACAACGCCGCTTCGGGTGCCTATAACCCGCGGTATCCAAGATGAGGAGGGCATGGTGGAGATCCTCTCGGGAGTAGCAGAGGGTGATCAGGTGTTGAACGTTGGCTTGAAGCAGTAGCGCATGATTGAGGTGCAGCATCTCAAAAAAGAATTTTCTGAAGAAGAGACGGTTACTCGTGCCCTCCGTGGGGTTACATTTTCGATCGAGGAGGGTGAGTTCGTGTCTATCATGGGTCCGTCTGGATCAGGGAAATCCACCCTGCTAAGTATTCTTTCATTCCTCGATCGTCCTACGGGTGGGGCGTACACCTTCAACGGGAAAAGTATGGAAGATATGGACGACCGTGAGCTTGCGCGCGTGCGTAACGAAGACATGGGCTTCGTATTTCAGTCGTTCAACCTGCTCTCGCGGCTTACGGTCTACGACAACGTGGAGATCCCGCTCTTGTATTCAACCATCCCTTCACGCGAACGAAAGGCAAGGATCGAAGAGGCGGTTGAAGGGGTTGGTCTCGGTGAAAAACTCTACACCGAGACGGGTCGACTCTCAGGCGGGCAGAAGCAGCGTGTGGCGATCGCCCGAGCTCTCGTGACGAAACCAGGGGTCATTTTCGCCGACGAACCAACGGGCAATCTTGACTCAAAGTCGGGCGAACAGGTCATGGACATTCTTGCAGACTTAAACGAGCAGGGGCACACCATCATTCTCGTGACGCACGAGACCAATACGGCTGAATACGCACGTCGGATCATCAGGATCGTAGACGGCGAGATCGAGAGCGACACGAAGGCGCACAAGCAGCGTTCACATAAGACAGGCGCGCTTAAGTAATATGCTTCTCCGAGATGCTTTCGTCAGTGCGACGCGAAGCCTTGCTCACCGCAAGATGCGTTCGGCGCTGACAATGCTTGGGATTATCATTGGCATTGCCTCGGTGATTATCATCATGTCTCTTGGCTCTTCGGCGGAGCAATATATCCTCGCGCAGGTACAGTCGTTTGGTTCAGACCTGATTGCCGTCAACCCCGGCGCACCTACCAATGGTCCACCAGCTGCTGCACAGGGCATCATCATTAAGACGCTCACGCAGCGCGATGTGGACTCGCTCGAACAAGAGCCCTCAATTGTCCGAGTCGCGGCGCGTGTGAGCGGACAGTCGCGGATCGCCTATGGCGACACCGACCGATCGGTCGTCTGGCATGCGTTTTCTCCGATCGGTTTTGACATGTTCAACATGGAGCTCTCGAGCGGGTACAACTTTACCGACGCAGACATGCGCTCCTACAACAAGGTCGTGATCTTGGGATCAAATGTGGCCGAAGATCTTTTTGGTGATGTCGAGCCAGTAGGGAAACAAGTGCGCCTCAAAGGGCTTTCATTCCGTGTCGTGGGAGTCTTTGCGCCGAAGGGTGCGGGCATTTTCAGCTTCGACGACTATGCCGTGATGCCCCTTTCGGTAGGGCAGAAGCAAATGCTCAATATTGATTATTATCATGAACTCAGCACGCAGTTTGATCCTCGGTACGACACGAACTTTGTAAAAGAACGCATCACCTCCGTCTTGCGACAAAATCATCGCATCACCGATCCGTCCAAGGATGACTTCATGGTAACCGCGATGGAAGAAGCGCTCAGCATCGTGACGAGCATCACGTCAGCTTTGACCTTTTTCCTGTCCGCCATCGCGGCGATCTCTCTTATTGTGGGAGGAATCGGCATTATGAACATTATGCTCGTATCGGTCACCGAGCGTACTCGAGAGATTGGCCTGCGCAAGGCGGTCGGCGCGACTGAACGCGATATCTTGCAGCAGTTTCTTATCGAATCCATACTCCTTACCATGCTCGGCGGGCTCATGGGCATCCTCCTCGGGGCGTTTGTGGTTGGGGCGGCGTATTACGCGATCAACGCGTTTATGGGAATTGAGTGGATTTTTGCCTTTCCGCCTTTTGCCGTCTTCTTGGCGCTCTCCGTTTCAACCCTCTCGGGGCTAGCGTTTGGGATTTATCCAGCCCGCCAGGCCGCCCGCAAGAATCCTATCGACGCACTCAGGTACGAATAAGTGTGCTCCCCGAGGAGACTTTTGTGGTGTACTATAGAAATATGCGTACGTTAATCAGAACTCTTGGAGGCTTCGTCGCGCTCTCATTGCTCGTAGTGGCTTCTCCTGTGGCTGCAGCACCGCTCTCGACCGCTCAAATCGATGCAGTGGTCGCACTCTTGAAGTCATTTAATGCAGACCAGGATCTTATTACCCAGGTACAAAACGATCTCATCAGCCGTTCAAGCTCTCAGTATGGATGCTATACCTTCGCGGCAAATGTTCGTCCGGGCTCTGCTGGCCAGGAAGTGACCGCGCTCCAAAACGCGCTCCGTGCGGACGGGCATACAGTGACCGTTACGGGTATCTACGATGCGCAGACAACACTCGCGGTGACGGCATTTCAAGAAAAGCACGCGACAGAGATCTTGGCTCCGCTCGGGCTTGCTCGAGGGACCGGGTTTTTTGGTGCTGCCACGCGCACCACACTCAATAAGCTCTACGGGTGCGCGTCAGCGGGTAGTGCTGAGGGAAAAGTGGTCGCGAGTTCAACGCCGGTGCGCTTTGAGCTAAATGGACCCGTGTACGGTCAGCTCGACTATAACAATGATGCCCGGACTGATCAGGCTGACGTACAGTTTCTACTCGATGTGGCTGTGGGTGCGCAGAAGTGTCCGGGCAGCAAGCTCTGCGACCTCGACAAGGACGGTCGGGCAGTCGCGAGCGACGCGCTCGTCCTCGCAAACTATATCGGCAGCGTCGCGAAGCCGGGACAACTCGACTACAACGACGACCTTAAACTTAATGCCACTGACACCTCAGAACTCGAGCGTATTCTCGCGAGTGGTGCAGCCTGTCCGGCAAAGAAGGTCTGTGACGTCACGGGCGATGCGGTCTTCAACAGAAGCGACGTCGAATTTGTTGGAAATTATATTGGGCTATAGATCTAGCGAGAGAGTGAGCGGAAGATCGAGGCGCGATAGCGATCAAGGCCGATATATCCAGCGACGCGTCTCGCGAGTACGGTGAGCCAGGCGAGTACGAGGAGCTGAGGGTTAGTGCTTACGGTGCCGGCGAGGAGGAAGTTTAAGTTCATAAACCCACCAAAGAAGGCGGCCACGCCGGTGAAGAGGCCAAGGATGAGACCAAGACCGACGGCGAGTTCTCCGAGCGTTATCATGTTTGACCACAGGGTGACCTGGGGAAGGACCACGCTCTTCAAAAAGCTCGCATACCAGAAAGAGACGTCAGGGTGAGCTCCTGCTGTTTTCGTAAGTGACCGTTCGACAAATCCAGTCAGTGCGGCGCCTGCGTTTCCTCCAAACCAGGCAGGATTAGCAAACTTCTCCAAACCAGCTGTGAGCCAGGCGTATCCGAGGTAGAGGCGCACGAGGAGCCAGAGTACCGCGCTGTTCTTTTCGTAGAAGAGTATGCGGGCGATGGCAGAAGGGTGAGTTTGGTGGGTAGTCATATACATATAGTGTAAAACGAATGCCCCACGACATGAGATCGACACGGTGCATAAGTTTTGATAATGTTTCCCATATCGCTGGCGTAGCTCAGGTAGTTAGAGCGTGGGATTCATAAACCCAAGGTCGCAGGTGCAAATCCTGCCGTCAGCACAATAAGCGTTAGTGGTTGTGCTTGACGGAGAGGCGTGTCTACACACGCCTCGGCAGGATTTGCAGGCCGCAGCGGTGTTTGGTCAGCAGACCAAACCGCGAGGCAGGGTCGTGAGAATCGGCGAGTGACGACGAGGCGATTACTCCTGACCAAACTGCCGTCAGCACCCGCTACCGTAATTAAAAAACCGGGTCGAGAAGCTTTCGCTTCTCGACCCGGGGTTCTTCAGCTGATCATCGCGGGTGTTCTCTCCACCCACTCGAGTAGCTGTTCGTTTGAATGCGCCGGACGCTCGATCTTCTCCCACTCGGTCTCCCAGATGGGTGTGTCTGTGGGGCGGATCATCCGCCGCCAGTTTGCATGATCGTCGATCCTCTCAGTCGACGGGTCTTTGCGAGTGTAGTGCAGGAGCTGACAGTTATGCAGCCGCTCCTCGGGCTTGGGTGAGAGATGGAGCTGCCTGAAACGTTCCTGGGTCATGCGCTCAAGCCGGACCATGAACGCGAGCATCACCTCACCATGGCATACGACGATCACGCGTTTTCGTGCGCACTCGCGGTGGAGCGTGTGGAGCACTCGATCAACCCGCATACACAGCTGTACGAAGGACTCACCATTCGGTGGTCGCCAGAAGAAGGGTTCCGTGACACGGCGCCGCAGTGCATCACCGAACTTCTCCGCGCGTTCATTCTCGGGACAGACGTCAAGGTCGCCCCAATCACGCTCGCTGAGATACGATTCTCGGAACCATCGTGCTTCGGGTAGCTCCAGAAGCGCGGCCGTCTCCAGCGCTCGATTGTACTCAGAGACGTAGCAACGATCGAAGCCGTAGCCGTTGCGATAGAACTCGCTCTTCAGATAGGTGCCTGCCGCGACCGCCTGGTCGCGGCCGAGTGCCGTGAGCCTGAAACTGCTGGTGTGACGATCGAGAAATTCGGGAGTGAAGGCGCTGTGGTCGCCCTTCTCTGAGCGGCGTTTTGCTTTATTTCCTTCAGACTGGCCGTGACGAACAAGAACAAGGTCGATGGGTAGCATCAATGATCTCCTATGGTTTCTACTTCTACCATGCTCCTTTTCTAGAAAGCTGTCAACACGCTAAACAGTCTGTGCGTAACCACTACCTACATGCAAACCTGAAAATCAAAAAAGAGGCACGTTTCCGTGCCTCTTTTTGATCTAGCAAACGAAGGTTATACCTTGTTTACGTTGATTGCGTTCTGGCCTTTAGGGCTGTCGCCAACCTCAAAAGAGACCGTATCTCCTTCCTGGAGCGCATCGAACGAAATGTTCTTAAGCTCGTTGGAATGGAAGAAAAGATCCTTTTCCTGACCATCACGCTTGATGAAGCCGAAGCCCTTGTCGGTCTTCTTGGCTACTGTACCTTGATCCATGGTAGATAGTGTTTGTTTCTAAGATCAATTCAGTGTGCCGAAAGAGGAAGCTCGATCCCGACTCCTTTTGGATCCAGCGCTGGTTGATAGGCCAATGATAGCGAGTATTAAGATTTTGTCAATTACTGCTCGAGCGATTTTAAGTACATCGGCAGCCAGTCCATAAACTTCTTTCGATGCACGTCGAGCGACCAGGCGTCAGTTCCCTTAAATTGTCCAGGGTGGGCCTGCTTATACTTCTCGAGTAGGGCTGCCGAGGCACGAGGGAAGCCAGCCGGAAGTCCGGCGTTATAGACCTTGAGAAACCTCTGGAGCGTGTGTTTCTCTTCGCTTTGTTCTCGGTCGAGGTCGCGTCCCTTCATTAACCAATGATATCATCGATCCGCTTTCGGCGCTTGGAGCAGGCTGCCGGCTCGCCGGTAGGGCGTGGAGTAGCGCCGTTTCGGGCAAGAGGTTGGCAATTCTTCATGCGACTTTCATTGGCCTGGGGTGTATGCTATGGGCAAGTGAACAATGTCGAGGGGTTTGACCCCGAACTCTTCCAGGCCATAATTGGCACCATCCGTCATCCATTGGTTGTACTCAATGGCGATCTGCGCATTATTATCGCTAGCAAGGCCTTTTATAAGAAATTCCATACCGATTACGAAAACGCTCATGACAAGCTGTTCTATGAGCTCGGTGAGGGACGATGGGATATTCCGGAATTACGCGAACTTCTAGAGAAAGTGCTTCCGGAAAGGAAGGTCGTTGAAGACTATGAGATCGAGCATGAATTTAAAGGTCTTGGGAGACGAGTCATTCGCTTCAATGCGCAAGAGATCCACTACCCAAACGGTCAGCGGAAGATGCTGCTCTCCATCGAAGATGTTACCGAGCGGACGATGCTCATGCGCCAGAAGGACATCTTGCTCAAAGAGATGCGTCACCGCATCGCCAACAGTCTTCAGCTCATTGCGAGTATTATTCTTCTAAAGGCAGGCAGCGTCCAGTCAGCCGAGAGTAAGCAGCATCTGGAAGACGCGCACGATCGCATTCTGTCTATCGCGACGGTACAGCGTAACCTCGACCCGACCGGAGATGACTCAGAGGTTCCTGTGGTGGAATACCTAACGACACTTTGTAATAGTTTGGCGCGCTCTATGATCGGGGGCCGTAAGCCGATCGCTCTTACGGTGAGCGGGACGCCTGGTACGGTTACGCCCGATGAAGCGATCGGTATGGGATTGATTACCACGGAGCTCGTCATTAACTGCCTGAAACACGCGTTCCCGGAGGGGGAGGGAGACATAACGGTCGTCTACACGGTGAACAAGAGAAAAAAGAGTTGGAATCTCACCATCAGCGATAACGGGGTTGGACTCAAGCAGCCCGAATTTATTACGGACGGACTCGGCACCAATATTATAGATACGCTCTGTAACCAGTTACGCGCGAGCATAGAACGATCGAGCTCTTCGCGGGGCACCACCGTCTCGATCAGTTATCCGAGACCCGTGTCCGCCGCTAACCCTCTCTCGTAAAGAAGGGCTACTAGCGTTCTTGTGCGTACGTTTTATACTTAGTGTATGAGTCTTACCGCCTCTCGAGATCGTTTCCTTGCCGCGCTTATTCTTATTTCTCTGGTCCTTTCATTTCTGATTCTTCGTCCTTTTCTCGTGATGTTGATACTTGCAGCAGTGTTTGCGGTGGTGCTGCAGCCCGTCCACCGTCGCATCCTGCGCCTCATGAGGGGTCTACCGAGTCTCGCGGCTCTCGCCACGATACTCGTCGCAGTTATCTGTATTCTTGTGCCGCTCACACTTATCGCTCAGCAGATCGTACACGAAGCACAACAGCTCTACCTGTCGCTCTCAGTGGGGCAGGAGCAGCTGTCGCTGGGCGGCGTGTTTGGAGATGTAGAAACTACACTTGCAAAGTACGCTCCGGGCCTCAGGATCTCAGAAGCAGAGCTCAAAGGCTCAATCGATGAGTACAGTAGAGAGGCGCTCGCCTGGCTGCTCGGCAGTCTCGGTGGCGCCTTCGGAGGAGCCTCTCGGTTACTGCTTAGTTTCTTTGTGTTCGTGATTGCCCTGTACTACCTGCTCCGTGATGGCGCGCGGCTCCGGAAGTGGGTGATCGAGGTGAGCCCCTTGAGCGAAGCAGACGACGAGGTGGTAAGTGTCCAGCTTGAGAGTGCTATCAACTCGGTGATACGGGGCAGTCTGACCATAGCCCTTCTCCAGGGGACGCTTAGTGCAATAGGATTTACGTTATTTGGGTTGCCAAACAGTGTCTTGTGGGGAGTCGTTGCCGCGTTGGCTTCGCTCATCCCTGGAGTCGGCACCTCGCTCGTGCTCGTGCCCGCGGTCGGGTATCTGTTTCTTGTCGGCACCATGGTGCAGGCAATTGGCCTCGCAGTATGGGCGGTCCTGGCGGTGGGCATGATTGATAATTTTCTTGGGCCGAGGTTGATGGGGAAGGGCATGCAGCTGCACCCACTCCTCGTGCTCCTCTCGGTGTTTGGCGGACTCGCGTTCTTTGGAGCGGCAGGGCTCTTCATCGGCCCCCTCTCCATCAGTCTCTTATTTGCACTCCTTTCAATAGCGCGTACTAAATCAGAGTAAACAGCTCGTCGATCTCATCCAGCTTAAAGACTTCCATCAGGGAGGTGAGAGGTGGGGTTGGAGACAAAATAAGAAAGGCCTCACGAACGGTTAGGTCGGTGAGACCTTTCCGGCCGTGAGGCCTAAAGACGACGACGTCAAAGACGTCTAGTCGTCCGAGCTGGACATGATCCGCAGAAGATCGAGGAACAGGTTGATGATGTCGAGGTACAGGGATACCGCAACATCGACCGCGTTGTCGAGTGTGGCCGGGATCTCGCTTGCCCTCCACATGTCATAGCCGATGTAGAGAGCGAAGATGACGGCGCTCGCGTAGTCGATGACACCGACTCCCTGGATCGCCGGGATGAACAGGCGAGCAAAGGAAACGACCACCAGGGCCGTCAGTGCGCCGAAGAGCGCGCCACCGATCGAGCGGTAGAAGTTGGGAAACAGCAGACCGCTGACTCCCATCGTCGCTGTGACGAGTCCCGTCATGGTCGCTGCCCGCTCGATGAGCCCCGGCTCCTTCATCTCGTACATCACGAGCACCGGGCCGAGGATGGCGCTGAGCCCTCCGACGACCAGGTTGAATCCCAGGAATGAAACGAGCGCGTTACCGCTCATGACAGACAGGAAGATCCCCACGATCGGGACGCCCAGGCCCACGAGCAGGATGCCGCCGATGCCGGGCTCCCACGTACCGGTCGCCTGGGCGACGATCGTTGTGAGCGCAAAGCCCCACGAAAGAATCATGCCCAGAACGAGGTAGAACGAGCCGCGGGTCATTTCGTCGGTGCCGCCCCGCTCCCAAACTTCACTTGAAATCATATTCCGAGTTCTCCCTTTTGCGACGGAATGGGTATCAAAGGATTTCGAGTTGTCGCCTGACTCAAATCCAAACTAGAGCCATAATTTATATAGCATATAAAAGACCAAAAGTCAATCACCTCTGCACGATCTAGCGTATGAAGTGAGAATGGGATTGGTATAAAAAAGAATCGTTCGACAATCTCATGCAAAAGCCCCCTCGTCTCAAGACGAGGGGGCGAAGATTCTGTCCGACTGGCGGACGAGGGGCTCATGAACCGACGTGGATGCGCGGCTGCGAACCCGTCATCACGGGTTTGATCTCTGCGTCCAGATCTACCTCGATCCTCTGGAACTTGTCGGCTAGGAAGCGGTAGTCCCAGCTTCCTTCTCCGAGATCGAGAACATACGACCATCGGCCGTCTCTTTCGAGATGTACCTCTTGGACGGTGTGTGGTCCGCGGTCGCGGAGAAAGGGATTTTTACCGCCGACGAGAGTGAGGCTCATCGCCGCAATGACGTCACTCTTCATCAGTACGGTATCGCCTTGGGTTGCTGGCGCTGGCACGTCGCTATACATGAGCACGATCCTCCGGGTTGAAGTCAGAACAGAAAAGGAACAAGATCAGGCCAAGCCACAGTATGTGCTACCTGGCTTGAAGTCGGGATGAAGCTGGCTAACGGCACCGATGCGTGACCTGGTGGACGACGTGAGAACCGGAATCCTAATTGTAGGACCCTAGTTTCGTTGGGATATAAAATAGACAAGCAAGTCTTGGTTTTTGGTACGGCTCTTAATCCAAGAAGATAGGGTTTCTTGCTCTCTCGTGGAAAGGGGCTGTGCAAGCTCAGATACGTACATAATAGCGACAGCCACCACTCCCGTATCAGATGGGCCAGATCCGCTAGTGGTGTCTGCTCCAGATGAAGATAAGTTTCCTAGCGCTAAACGGACGATCTTATTGCTAATGGCCTGAGCCTCGCTTAGGACTTGAGCCGCCGCCTCTACGCCAACAAGCCCACGAGAAAATTTCTCCTCCAAGGCTTTTACCTTCTCACTTTCATCTCTGATACTAGAAATGGCAGCATTCCACTCTTCCTCGCTCAGCGAGGCGCTATCCTGCTTTATTACCAGCTCAGTGTTGTGCAATCCGTAATCGGCAAGTCGGCTCTTGAATGTGGAGATTTCTGATGAATCGAAATGTTTTGACAAGAAAGCCAACTCAATTTTATTTGGGTTGCTGCCGTACTGGATGCTTTTATAAATAATGACGTGTCCCTTGTTTGTAAACGTCTCCTTGATGAATCTCTCTGTATTTTGATTGAAATTATTTTCCCTGATAAAAACTGCCGCCAGATACGTAGCAGGGATAACCATAAGAACAACGACAATGGTCATTATTTTTTTGTTTTTTCTCTTCTGCTCAAGATCAACCTCAACATTCGGCAATCTGAGGTATTCCACTCCAAGGAATGTTGCTAGGCAGATGAATATGCAATTTATTGCGTACAAATAAAGGGCGCCAAAAAAGAAAGCGGGCTGCGCTGTCGCAATGCCATAACCGGCCGTACACAGCGGCGGCATTAATGCCGTAGAGATTGCGACTCCAGGAATAACGTTCCCTCTTTCTGCTCTAGTGCTACCCACGATACCTGCAAGCCCGCCAAAAAAAGCAATGAGGACGTCATAAATGGTTGGGCTCGTTCTTGCCAGCAATTCGGATTGAATGTTACTGATCGGACTTAGATAAAAATAAAGGGTCGATATGGCGACCCCGATGATCGTGGCGATCGAGAGACTTCTAAGCGCTTTCTTAAGTAAGACTGAATCATTGATCCCCAATGAGAGACCAAGGCCAACTATTGGTCCCATGAGCGGTGAGATAAGCATCGCACCAACGATAACCGCAACCGAATTAATATTGAGGCCAATGGAGGCAATGAATACTGCGAAAATTAGCGTCCAAAGATTCGCCCCGCGAAACTCGACGCCCTTCTTTATATTCTCGACGATCCTTTCTTCCTGTTCCTTGCCATCCCTAATATCAAAAATGCCCGAGAAGTATTCAAAAATAATACTTTTCATAAGTTGGCGTTAGTATACCTCACCTCTCTATAAACCTTAAAAACCGATGCGCGAGAGACGGGACTTGGTCAGGACTAATCTGATCGCTACCCCGGGGACTTGATCCTTACAGGATCTGTACACCTTGTGGAGATTCTGCTCCACGTATTCGCAAAATCCCTCACAAGGTCTTCAAGTCCCGTCCAATGCAAAAAGTACAGAAAAAGCCGGGGACCAACCCGGCATTTTTCTGACTTTGCGCGAGAGACGGGACTTGAACCCGCAACCTCCGCCGTGACAGGGCGGCGCTCTAACCAGTTGAGCTACTCCCGCAAGTGAGAGAGCAGACGAAAGACTTTTACTTTTGTCTGCGATCGAACGCAGCGGGAGCAAGCCTCGAAGAGGCTTACACCCGCAAGCGTTATGGCTATCCTACCAAAGACTTTTCCATTTGTCCTCTTGAGGAGGTGCTATTCAACTGTGACCGACTTGGCCAGATTGCGCGGTTTGTCGATCGGGAGGTCGCGACCTCTGGCGGCGTGGTAGGCGAGGAGCTGGAGGGGCACGACGGTGAGAATAGGGAGGAGGGCTTCATGGGTGTCGGGGACTACAATAGTCTCTCGGTCAGGGGTAGTAGTGCCACTCGTGACCGTAATGACCTTCCCGCCGCGGGAGCGGATCTCGGTGACATTCGAATGTGTCTTCTCATACATCGAGTCGTGAGGCATGAGCGCGATCGTGGGGAAGTGTTCGTCGATAAGCGCGAGTGGGCCGTGCTTCATCTCTCCGGCGCCGTACGCTTCGGCGTGGATGTAGGAGACTTCCTTGAGCTTCAGTGCGCCCTCGTATGCGATCGGGTACTGGAACTTGCGTCCGACAAACAGCGCGCTCGTTACGCCGTCGAGTTGCGCCGCGACCTGCTGTATATGTTTCTCGTCGGCGAGTACGCGTCGCGTATACTCAGGCAGGCGCGTGAGCTCGTGAAGGAGCTGGGTCGAGAGGCTTTCTCCACGGAGCTGCTTAAGATAGAGGGCGAACATCGCGAAGACGACAAGCTGAGAGACAAATGCCTTGGTCGAGGCCACGCCGATCTCAGGGCCGGCGTGGTTATAGACGCCTGCGTCGGTTTCGCGTGCGATCGAAGAGCCTACCGCATTCACAATACCGAGCGTGAGGACGCCCTGCCGCTTCGCCTCTTTCACCATCTCGAGGGTATCGGCCGTCTCGCCTGACTGTGAGACGGCGAGCACGATCGTCGATGCTGCGTCTGCGGTCCACGACCGGTAGCGCATCTCAGAAGCGATCTCGACTTCGACGGGGATACCCGCGAGTTCCTCGACGAGGAGTTCGCCCACAAGCGCGGCATAATACGCGCTTCCGCAACCAGTGACGATGATTCGTTTAACTCCTTTGAGCGCAGATTCAACATCCTTTAGGCCGCCAAGATGGATCTGGTTAGTGGCCACGTCAACGCGCCCGCGCATCGTGTTCTCGATCACTTCGGGAATCTCCATTATTTCTTTCAGCATGAAATGGTCGTAGCCACGTTTCTGCGCCCCTTCGAGGTCCCACTCAAGCGTGTCGACTGTTTTTGTGCAGGGTTCGCGCGTGAGCGTCGTGATCGTGTATCCCTCCGGAGTGATGACCGCGATTTCTCGATCGTCGAGGTAGATCACTTGGCGAGTGTGGGGGAGGAGAGGCGTAGCGTCTGAGGCGATGTAATAGCCATCAGCGTCGATCCCGATAAGGAGTGGGCTTCCGAGACGTGCGGCTACGAGTTTGCCGGGTTCGCGCGGTGAGGCGACGACAACGCCATAAGCTCCCCGCACTTCGGTGAGGGCGCGAACGACAGCGTCTTCAAGCGGCACTCCGTCTGTGTAGTAGTGGCCGATGAGTTGAGCGAGACTCTCGGTGTCTGTCTCAGAGCGAAAGACAGCACCTTCTTGAGTGAGTCGTTCGCGTAGCTCAGCGTGGTTCTCGATGATCCCGTTGTGCACGAGCCAGACCTGCTCGCGCGTGTCGGTGTGGGGGTGGGCATTCACCTCGGTCGGCGCGCCATGAGTCGCCCAGCGGGTATGGGCGATCCCGGCCGTGCCGGTAAAGTCAGCCGGCACGCTCTCGGCCAGTACGCGCACGTTCCCCGCACGTTTCATCGCACCTCTTCCGGAGACATAGAGCCCTGCTGAGTCATAGCCGCGGTACTCAAGCGCCGCGAGTCCCTCGAGAAGGAAGGAGGTCGCGTTCTTCTTGCCGATGTAGCCAACAATGCCGCACATATTAATTGTTTCCTATGAAGGTTACGCCTGTCCTAACGTACGCACGTCGTACGATCGCGATCTTGGATTGTTTCTTCATATTTTTTACAACCACAAGATACCTCGAATAGTTACGGGCGCTGTGCTGTTGTGAGTAACGTGCGGTCGGGACACATGAAGCGTCGTATACTAAAGCAAATGCACGGCTTTCATCACCTGCGCCGCCGCGCTCGCGTGAGCAAGGGGCTCGAACCATTTCCCGCACGCGTCCCCTGGAAGCGAGCGCTCGACTATGTGATGTATGGTGTGGGCGTGTTTGCGCCGCTCGCGCTCTTGCCCCAGATCGAACGGGTGTATAAGGACCAAAGTGCGGGGGGACTTTCGCTCACCACCTGGGTACTCCTCTGTATCTTCAACAGCATGTGGGCACTGTATGGTCTCGTGCATCGCGATATGCAGATATTTCTAGCAAACATCCTGATGCTTCTCTTCAACGGGGCAATCTTGATCGGCATTTTACTGTATTCATAGAGTTGTGATCTCTACAGGCAGTGCTTTACTAAATACTGCACAGAGCGGTATGCTGGGAAAATGGACAAGGATTTGCTCAGTGACCTGTACCTACAGCAGAAGAAATCGGTCTTTGAAATTGCAAAGTCGCAAAACTGTTCGCAAGGGAAGATTAATTATTGGCTTGATAAACACTCGCTCGGGGAAAATTGGAACCTATAGACAGAAGTCAGCTCATGGAGTGGTGACGGTGTACTTTCATAACAAGAAGCTGCGGGATATATTGCTCGCCGAAATTGAAAAAATCAAAGAACTCGGCTACTATGCGAAGGTGCGATAAGCCGATGTAGCTCAGTTGGTAGAGCACCACCATGGTGGGACGCGGTCCCTGCCCACTCGTCTGGTAACGGTCGAGTGAATCCTGAATAACGGTTAATATCCAGAAATGGACAAGACCGTGGCGATAAACAATCGCCCGAACGACTGACAAGGGTATCCATTTTTTTGGATAAAGATACAGTCTAGCCCTCTCGTATATATAAAGGAGAGGTGTAAGCGAAGGTGGGGGTCGTCGGTTCAATCCCGACCATCGGCTCCAGGCCGTTCGAGGCCGATCATAGTGCCGCCTTAGCTCAGTTGGTAGAGCAACGGTATCGTAAACCGTAGGTCCCCAGTTCAAATCTGGGAGGCGGCTCAGAAAAAAGAAAGCGGGCCGCGAGGAGAATTTCTCCCCGCGACCCGCGGCCGGTTACAACCCCTCGTCCTCGAGGTACGCCAGCGCCGTTGCGAGCATGTCTCGGTGGTTGGCGTTGAAAGGTGCGATACTCGGGATCTCATCTCGGCGGAAGACCCTCACTTCGAGTGGATCGCCGTTCTCGTCGCCCTCAGGAGGCGTCGAGAGGATGAACTCGTCGGAGAGGAAGAAAAGCACGAGATCCTCGACGTTTCTCCAGTTTTTGCGCGCTTCTTCCCAGACGCAGAGCGCGTGACGCTTCCCGAGACGGAGGCAGACCTCCTCTGCGGTCTCGCGATACGCGGTCTGAAGGGCGTCCTTCTCACCGGGCTCTCTTCGTCCTCCCGGTAGACTCCAGAACGCGCCCGGACCGAACTTCAGCTTCTTGATGAAGATGATGTACGACGGTGATGCGATGACCACTCGCGAGGATCGCTGAGGTTCTCTGGCCGGCGTAGGGCGCCGGGAAGGGCGTTCGTTGGTAGGGGGTCGCTCGTAAGGAGCGATGCCGGATGGAAACTGACGAGAACTGCCTTTGCCCATGATGGCCTCCTGTTGCCCGATAGGGCGGGTATTTAGACGCACAAGCGTCCTCTGGGCCTATTATATAGATAAACATCACGTTTGTCAAGATTGGCCTAAAATCTGCTAAAATATACCAATGGACGAGACTGAGGTACGGCTTAAAGAAATCGAGGCGCTTATGGCCTCGAGCGACTTTTGGGCTGATAAAGATCAGGCGCAGCGAATCGTGGCAGAGTACCAGGCGCTGAAGGAAGGAGGCGGGGGCGATCCTCACGACCGGGGCGGCGCGACGCTTGCCGTTCTCGCGGGCGCAGGGGGCGATGACGCAGAAGACTTCGCCGCCATGCTCCGACGGATGTACGAAGGATACGCCGCTCTAAAGGGTTGGCGTACGGTAGAGATCCATTCCAATGAGAATGACCATGGGGGGTACCGGAACCTGATGCTCGAAATTGACGGGGCAGGAGCCTACGGTCGTCTGAAGCATGAAATAGGCGTGCATCGGCTGGTGCGCATCTCACCATTTAATGCACAGAGTAAGCGCCAGACCTCCTTCGCGCTGGTTGAGGTGCTTCCTGTGCTCACCGCACAGGATAAGGTTGAGCTTAAACCTGACGATCTCGAGATCACCTTCGCCAAGAGCGGCGGAGCAGGCGGGCAAAACGTGAATAAGCGCGAGACCGCGGTGCGGATCCTCCATATCCCCACCAATATCTCAGTCCACGCCTCGAGCGAGCGCAGCCAACAGGCTAACCGCGAGAAGGCGCTCGCGCTTATAAAGGCCAAGATCTATGCTCAAGAGGAGGCGAAGCGTCAGGCTGAGGCGAAAGGCCGCTCGGTAGCGGCCACGACCGCTAACGAGTGGGGGAGTCAGATCCGCTCCTATGTCCTGCATCCATATAAGATGGTGAAAGATCACCGGACAGGGCACGAATCGGGCAATCCCGATAAGGTCTTAAGTGGAGAACTGGATGACTTTATTGATGCAGTGGGGCAGAGTGAGGTACAATAGTAGTCGAGCATGATTTATTTCGACCGAGTCACGAAACGCTACGGGAACGCGAAGGCACTCGAAGACGTGACGCTCTCAGTCGCCCCCAAAGAATTTGTGTCTATCGTTGGACACTCAGGCGCAGGTAAGACGACCCTCCTTAAGCTGCTCCTTGCTGAGGAGCGTCCTAGCGAAGGGTCCATCTTTTTTGAATCAGTTGATGTGAATGACTTGCCGGCAAAAGCACTCCACCACTATCGACGCAAGATCGGTACGGTCTTTCAGGACTTCCGTCTCATACCGAATAAGACCGCTTATGAAAACATCGCCTTTGCGATGGAGGCGACGGGACGCTCTGATTCAGAGATCGCGAGCGATGTGCCGTACATTCTCGAACTCGTGAACCTCGCCGATAAAGCCCGACATTTCCCCGACCAGCTCTCTGGCGGAGAGAAACAGCGTATTGCGATCGGTCGCGCGATCATCAACCAGCCTGACGTGATCGTGGCTGACGAGCCGACGGGGAACCTCGACCCCGTCAATACGTATGAGATCGTAGAGATCTTAAAGAAGATTAATGAGCTTGGCACGACGATCATCATCACCACCCACAACAAGGGGGTGATCGAAGCGATCGGCAAGCGCGTGATCACTATGGATGGGGGAAAAGTCGTGCGTGACGATGCGGCGGGCAATTATGTCCTATAACATAGAACTATGAACTGGATGGTAATCAAACGAGTGATGGTTGCGGGGACGAAAAATTTCATGCGCGGTGGTGCCGTCTCTGCCGCGACGGTGCTCGTGATGACCACCACGCTCGGGATCATCAGCTCGCTTATCTTCCTCTCGGGTCTTCTGGGCTTCACGCTCGACCTGGTTAAGGAGAAGGTAGATATTTCAGTCTACTTCGTGCGCACGGCGAGCGAGGAGCAGATCTTCCAGGTGAAAGAGCAGCTCGAGAAGCTTCCCGAGGTCTCAAGCGTCAGCTACACCTCAGCTGAGGAGGCGTTGACCGCCTTCCGCAGCAGACACGCAAACGATCAACTCACGCTCCAGGCGCTCGACGAGCTCGGCAGTAATCCGCTCGATGCCTCGCTTTCTGTGCGCGCGAAGGATCCGTCACAGTACGAGAGCATCATCAACTTCCTCGAGGCTTCTCCGACGCTCTCGGGAGGCAGCTCTTCAATTGTCGATCGGATTAATTATGAGCAGAACAAGCCGACCCTTGACCGACTCTCGCTCGCGATTAGTGCGACCCGCCAGGTCGGGCTCGCCATTATCTTCATCTTCGCCATCGCGTCGATCTTGATCGCCTTCGCGACGATCCGCCTCGCGATCTATACCTCTAAAGAAGAGATTGCCGTGATGAAGCTCGTGGGTGCAAGTAACGCCTATGTCCAAGCGCCCTTCGTGTTTGAAGGCGTGATCACGGGGACGATCTCGGCTTTTATTGTGCTCGTCGCGTTGTGGCCGATCACCTGGTATGCGGGAAGCAAGACGGCCAGTTGGTTCGGCGGCTTCCACCTCGGTAGCTACTACGCCGGACATTTCCCCCTTATTTTCATAATCGTTCTTGGATCGGGTGTGCTTCTGGGCTCCGTGGCCTCGATATTCGCGATTCGTAAATACCTCAAGGCGTAAAGGTATGGCTAAAGAAGGTCACAAATATATATTCGTCCTTGGCGGGGTGATGAGCGGCGTCGGTAAGGGAGTGGTGACGAGCTCGATCGGGCTCCTCCTCCAGCAGAAGGGGTATCCGGTTAACCTGGTTAAGGTAGATCCATACTTGAACGTCGATGCGGGGACGATGAATCCCACCGAGCACGGCGAAGTCTTCGTCTTGAGGAGTGGTCTCGAGACCGATCAGGACATGGGTAATTATGAGCGCTTTCTCGGTCGTGATCTGACCAACGACGACTACATGACGAGCGGGATGGTCTATCAGACGGTGATCGAGCGCGAGCGCGCACTTGGCTACGGAGGGAAGTGTATCGAGGCGATTCCTCACGTGCGCGACGAGATCACACGGCGCATCGAGGCCGCGGCCTCCTACAACGGTAGTCGTGTGTCAGTGGTCGAGATCGGCGGCACGATCGGAGACTTCCAGAACGCGCTCTACATCGACGCGGCGCGCGTGCTCAAGATGCGCTACCCTGACGACGTGCTCTTCGTGATGGTCTCGTACCTGCCTACACCCGGCACGATCGGTGAGATGAAGACCAAGCCGACCCAGACCGCAGTGCGCGACCTCAACTCCTACGGCGTGCAGCCTGACTTCATAATCGCCCGCTCGAAGGAGCCGCTCGATGAGAAGCGTAAAGAGAAGATCGCGATCTCCTGCTCGGTACGGAAGGATCGCGTGATCAGTGCTCCTGACATTAGCTCGATCTATGAAGCGCCGCTTAACTTCGAGAAGGACGCCTTCAGCGACTCGCTACTCGAGGCGTTGAAGCTCCCCGAGAAGCGTAAGGCCTCGCTTGCTGCCTGGAAGAAATTCGCAACAGCAGCAGCCAACAAGAAAGCCCCAGAGGTGAAGATCGCGATCGTTGGGAAATATTTTGATACGGGTGACTTTGTGCTATCAGACGCATATCTCTCAGTGATCGAAGCGCTGAAGTTCTCGGCCGCGAAGCTAGGTAAGCGCGCGAACATCACCTGGGTCAACGCAAAAGATTTTGAGAAAGGGAAGTCGGTCAATACACTCGCGAGCTATGACGGGATCCTCGTGCCGGGCGGTTTCGGCGAGTCAGGGATCGAGGGGAAGATCAAGGCGATTCAGTATGCACGCGAACACAAGATTCCGTACTTCGGGCTTTGCTACGGCATGCAGCTCCTCGTGATCGAGTATGCACGACATGTGCTCGGGCTGAAGGACGCTCACACGGTTGAAATAAATAAAAAGACTGCGCACCCGATCGTCGACGTGATGCTCGACCAGAAGAAACACCTCGCGGAAGGCAAGTACGGCGGCACGATGCGCCTCGGTTCTTACCCCGCATATCTGAAGAAGGGCACGATCGCCCGCGCGGCGTATAAGAAGGAGCTCGTCGACGAGCGTCACCGCCATCGCTACGAGATCAACAACGGCTACGTCGAGCAGCTCGAGAAGGCAGGACTTGTCTTTAGTGGCACATCACCCGACGGACTTCTGATGGAGATCGCCGAGCTGCCCAAGAAGGAGCATCCTTTCATGCTCGGCACACAGTTTCACCCCGAGTTCCAGGCACGACCGCTCTCGCCGCACCCACTCTTTACCGAATTTCTTAAGGTAGCCGTTGATAATCGCAAGAAAGGGAAATAGCTTTTGATGAAGATTTAGTTGGCTATTTAGGCGGAAATTGCCGAAAGGGGATTGCCAAATCTGTTCTAATATGTTAGGATATGGGAGTGAAAGTGCTTACCAATATACGGTTTTATACCGTGGCGGGAATCGCGCAGTATCTCTCAAATTTCATCCGCCACAACGAACAGGATCAACGATCCGCTCTTTTTTTGTACGGTGTCGATATCATGCTGCCCGGTGAGCAGCAGAACATTCCCCACGAGTTGGTACGCAATGCCAAACAGTTTACATTGCACACAGAGACGGTGGCGTACCCGTCGGTTGGCGACGTCGTAAAGACGGTGGCTCACCTCGACGGAGTACGAACAGCGTATGAGCCCGTGATCGCAGCCTATCTCGCAGAAATTCATAAAGTACGGCCAGACGTGATTCTCGTAAACGGCACCTTCTTTCTCCCGTGGTGTCTCCTTCAGGCGGCACGGCGCTACGGCAAAGCGCGTATCATCGTCCACTACCACGGTGTGCTTTCTAAAGAGGTTGAGCACTGGAAGGAGCAGCAGGCGAAGGACCTTTTTCTCGCGATGGAGCGTGAGTTTGATGACGATAACGTATCGTATGTCTTCCCCTCACAGCACGCGCGAACCATCGTCGAACAAGACGTCTTCGGGCACCCGATTCGCCAGGCGGTCATTCTCCCGAACCCGACACCAGAGGCCTTCTTTGAGGAACCACAGACCGTGTCGCAGCGCGTTATCGGGATGGTGAGTCGCTGGACACGCGTGAAGAACCCAGCGTTTCTGGTCTCACTCGCGCGCCATAACCGTAAGGTTGATGCGGGGTACGCAGTCAAAGCAATTTCTGATATTAAGTCTGACTCGCCACAGTACAAAAAAGCTTCGGGGATCATCTCCTTTTCTCCACCGGTAGATAACGCGCGGCTCCCAAGCTTCTATAGGCGGCTGGGGGCGCTTATCATGCCCTCACACTTCGAGACGTACGGCAATGTGGCGCAAGAGGCGCTCGCCACTGGAGTGCCGGTCTTGGTGAGCCAGCACACCGGCTTCGCTGAGACGTTACGTAATGTGAATCTCGACCATTGGGTCGCGGATTTTACTTCGCCCGCTGAAGTGCTCTCTCGTTTGGAGGCGATCATAGAGGCGGGAGTACCGCGCGCCTCATGGGAGCAGTTGCGTAGTGAGTACACTAATACGCCGGTGTTTAATAAGTACTCGAGCGTGTTGCGCGGTACTCTGTAAGAGTACTGGGCTGGAAGAAAGTCCCTAAAGAGTGTATTGTCTAAGCAATTGCCGGTTCGTCTAATGGTAGGACAGCGGCCTCTGAAGCCGTTAATTGGGGTTCGAGTCCCTGACCGGCAGCTAATCAGGTCTTGGTATACTGCCTTTATGACAAAAGAAGGTCCGCTAAAACCACAGACTCCTGAACAAGAACAGTATCCTCAAATGTCTCCCGAGGACATTGTAGAAATGCAGAACCAGATACCCGCTCTAAAGGAGATGTTGTAGGAGCGCCGAGACGAACTGGCTCAGCTCGAAGTCACCCTTAATGCTGACCGAGATCGTATAGCAGCCTTACGAGAAGAAATCGCTGAATTGGAGTTTGAGATTGAAGGCCGGGAAGACGTCGAAGTTCTGTAGAAGAGTTCCAACATCGCCCCAAAACGGTCAGCTCGTCTAGTTTGATACAATGGCGTCAATGAGACCGATTGAGAGGTTGCGGCAAGAAGTTCATGAGCTGTATTCAGAAAAACGCCCTGGGCGTGCTGATTGGGCCGATTGGATCTACGACAAGCACGTGATTCTTGTTGGTGATGAGGCTCGCAAGATTGCTCAAGAATACGGAGGCAACCCGGACCTGGCCGAAGCAGGTGGCCTTCTTCACGATATTGCTGACGCAGTGATGAAAAGAGAAGATCCCGAGCACGAACAAGAGAGTTTGCACATCGCCCGAGAATTGCTACAGAAGACCGGATTTACTGATGACGAGATGTCTATCATCGTCGACGACGCAATTACAAATCACGGGTGTCACGGTGATATCCGACCCGCCACTCCAGAAGGCAAGGCTATGGCTGCCGGGGATGGGGTGATCCATCTCGTAAGTGATTTCTATCAAATCGCAGAAGCGGGACGACTGGGACACGAATCGCCGCAAGAGGTCGCCGAATGGGCCTTACCCAAATTGGAGAGAGACTTTACAAACAAAATTGCCTACGACCCTCTGAGAAAGAAAGTCAGACCAGACTACGAGCGACTCGTGGCGCATTTTAGAGATTTGGCATCTAGCACGTAGGTTCCAACATCGCCCCAGTGTAGACAGTCGGTACCGTCGAGGTACACTGTGGGATATAAAAAAGCCGAGAGCAATCATTTATGACAACGATGGAATGATCACCTATGGTGGCCGTTTCAGCGAGCAGTATACGCAAGAGTATGGGGTAGATTTCACCACTATGGCGCCCTTCTTCGAAGGTTCTTTTAAGGACTGTTTGGTAGGGAAAGCAGATCTTAAAGAAGAGCTCGCGAAAGTGCTCGAGGCGTGGAAGTGGAGCGGCTCTGTCGATGACCTGCTCGCGTATTGGTTTTCAATCGGCGACTCAGTCTACAACAACGTGTATGACTCTATTTCGAGACTAAAGGCACAAGGAGCCGTTGTTTGTCTGGCGACTAATCAAGAGAAATATCGAAAGCAGTACCTCGTTACCAAGCTGGCATACGACAAAGTATTTGATGAAATAATCTGTTCAGCTGACCTCGGCGTGTACAAACATAGTCCTGAGGGGCTGGAAAAAATCTTCCAGATTTTGAAAGAAAAGCATGGAGTGCTGGATAAGGGAGAGATCCTGTACTGGGATGATCGAGAGGATCATGTTGAAAGTCTAAATAAAGCCGGATTCAACGGGCAGCTGTATCGCGACTATCCCACTTTCAAATTAACGTTGTTGGAGCACGGGTATCAGCTATAGGGCGTGCTGTCGATGTAAAGCGTCTTTGACAGCCTGTTTGTAGGCGCGGTAGACTCAAACGATGGCCGAGCAAACGGTACAGAATAATGTGTACTCGCTTCGCGCGAAGCGAGCGATGACGCAGGAAGAGCTCGCTGAGCGTGTGGGCGTGACGCGCCAGACGATTATCTCGATCGAGAAGGGGAATTACACTCCCTCGGTCCTGCTCGCGCTTAAGCTCGCTCGGGCGTTTAAGGTCCCTGTTGAAGAACTTTTTACTATTTCTTATGCAAAATAATTACGCACCCCTTACGACAGGCTTTGCGCTTGTTGTTCTCCTCGTACTTCTCACCGACCCCTTTATGCTCTGGATGCCAGCGCCGGCACAGATGGCGGTGCTGCTTGGCGCGGTGGTCCTCGCGATTATATGGGCGGGGTTTGTCATGCGCGAGCGGGCACACGACGAGCGCGACGCGCTCCACGCTCGTCACGCCGGGAGAGTCGCGTATCTATCGGGTCTCGGTGTGCTCACGCTTGGCCTCATATACCAAGGGCTCGCGCATGCGATCGATCCGTGGATCGTCGTCGCGCTTGGTGTGATGGTCATCGCCAAGCTGGCGACACGATTCTACCTCGACCACTACTGCTAGCTGTGTAAAACCGCCTTTACATTTCTCCCGAGCCCGCTAGACTAGGGGCATAGCAATAACTAGCGATATATCGTATGGATGGGACTAAAGTTGTAATAGGAGCGGCATTGATTACCATCCTCGTCGGCCTCGGCTGGTGGACGCTCGGTTCACAAGCGCCCGCTGACGACGCGATGATGGAGAAGACGGATGAGGTCATGATGGAAAAAGATTCGGAAACGATGACGCAGAATGAGACTTCTGCGCCAGATGTCATGATGGATAAGAGTGACGAGGGCGCGATGATGCAGAAAGAGAGTGAACAAATGGGAGTAGGTGCTTACGAATCGTATGCCCCCGGGAAACTTGGGCTCGCCAAGGAGGGGAAGGTCGTCCTCTTCTTCCGCGCTTCGTGGTGCCCGACCTGCCGTGCTCTTGACGCTGACATTCGCGCGAACAGCGGATCGATCCCCGCAGACGTGACGATCCTCGACGTTAATTATGATGCGGAAACGGCGCTCAAGCAGAAGTACGGCGTCACGTATCAACACACGATGGTCCAGGTAGACGCGAATGGGAATCAAATCGCGAAGTGGACCGGCAGCCCTTCGCTCGCGGCGCTCGTCGGAGAGATTAAGTAGCGATGGCATTCCTCGCGCTCTCGTTTATCGCTGGGGTGTTGACCGTACTCGCGCCATGCATTCTACCGCTGTTGCCGGTTGTTATCGGCGCCTCTGCGTCAGGCCGGAGTCGTGCGACGCCGTATATCATCGTTGGGTCGCTCTCGCTCTCGATTATCGTCTTCACCTATCTCCTGAAGGCATCGACCGCCTTCATTATGATCCCGCCAGAAGTCTGGACCTATCTCTCGGGCTGTATCTTGGTCGCCTTCGGTCTTACGCTCGTGTTCCCGGCGCTCTGGGAGCGGCTCCCGGGACTCGCCAAGCTTTCCAGCGGATCGAACAAGGTCCTCGGCGCAGGGCATCTGAAGGGTAGTTTCTGGGGTGACGTTACCGTCGGTGCTGCGCTTGGGCCGATATTTTCGACCTGCTCCCCGACCTATTTCGTCATCCTCGCTTCAGTCCTGCCGGCGAGCTTTGCCCTCGGCACACTCTATCTTATCGCGTATGTGCTCGGGCTCGCGCTCGTCCTGCTTCTCATCGCGCTTCTCGGCGAACGCTTCTCAGCGAAGCTCGGCGGTCTTGCCGATTCGCGGGGCGCGTTTAAACGCGGGATCGGGCTCCTCTTCGTCCTGCTCGGCATACTCATCATGACGGGATACGAGAAGAAGCTCGAAGCGCGGCTGCTCGACAGTGGCTACTTCGACATTACTCAGATCGAGCATCGCCTGCTCGAGATTATCGAATAGTATGCAGCGCGAACACATTGTCGGCGCCGTCTTGCTCGCTCTTGTCATCGGTGGCCTCTTCGTGATCGGAGCTTCGTCACAAGAGTCGGGATCTTCGCAGACATTGAGCCGCCCCTCTCTCGCGAAACCGTATATCGAGCTGGTAAACCCTTCAGGATTCGTGAATACAGGTGACAAGCCGATCAGGCTCGCCGACTATGTGGGTGAGAAGGTAATCCTCCTCGACATCATGACCTACTCCTGTATCAACTGTCAGCGCACCTTCCCGTACGTGACGGCCTGGTATGAGAAATATAAGGACGATGGTCTTATCGTGATCGGCCTCCACACGCCCGAGTTCGCCTTCGAGAAGGATAAGAAGAATGTCGAGGCAGCAATGCGCGAGTTCGGGATCACCTTCCCGGTCGTGCTCGATAACGACTACGCGACCTGGAACGCGCTCGGTAACCGTTACTGGCCGCGCAAGTATCTGATCGACATCCACGGTAACATCGTTTATGACCACATCGGTGAGGGCGCCTATGAGGAGACGGAGCGAAAGATTCAGCAGCTCCTCGCCGAGCGGGCGCAGGTGCTGGGCGAAGCTGTGCCAGATGATGACGCTCTCGCGACGGTGTCTATCGACGCGAAGACGACCACCGCACAGAGTCCGGAGACCTACTTCGGCGCACTGCGCAACGAGTATCTCGCGAACGGCAGTCCTAGGAGAGCGGGCGAACAGACCTACGTATTGTCGAGCACCATACTGCTTAATAAGCTCTATTTGGGTGGCCGCTGGCGTATCACCGACGAGTACACCGAATCTACTGCCGGTGCGTCAGTCGCTTATCGCTATCGAGCGAAGGAGGTGTACCTCGTGATGAGTGCCGACATACCGACGCCGGTCGAAGTCTGGCAAGATGGTAAGAAAATAAAGACGATAACGGTGCAGGAAAGTAAGCTCTACACACTCATTTCGAATGAGAGTCCTGGCGAACACCAGCTCGAACTTCGCTTTGCACAGCCTGGGGTACGTCTCTACGCCTTCACCTTCGGCTAGTCTAGATAGAGAAAGAGCCCGACGAAGACCTGGTGTCTTCGTCGGGCTCCGTAGCCTACCTCGAGAGCTCGATCTCGACGCACTCCTCGAGCTCGCGAGTCTCCACGATGGTGAGAAAATCACTCGTGCCATCGAATGAGGCTCGATTGACGTAGCGCTCGCAGATCGCGACCGCCTCCTCATGACTCTCCACCCAGGTGTAGGGCGGCCGAGGATCAGTGAGTCGACTGAAGCGTTGACGGCAGTCGAGCATCATCGTAGTCGCGAGCGGATCGATCTTCGGGATGCCCATGCGATAGCGCACATTGTCACAGATCCGTCGGTCGACCTCTGCTGCGAGCAGACTCTGGCCGAATTCGTGAACGGGAAGTGTCGCCGCTCGAGCGGGTGATACGTAGAGAAAAAGAACCAGAAATGGCAGGAATATAGGCATGATGTACCCCTTTGTTTGTGGCCGTCTGTAGACGTTGTACCGCCTAGAGCGCTAACCCGCAAGAGCTCAGATAGGGCCGGCAAGGGTTCTTCCCAGCCGTGGTAAAATCGCTGAGGACTGAAGATTAAGGAGTACACACCATGGCCATCATTTTGCCCGAGAGAGTGCCCGAGCCGGGCCTCTACTACCACTACAAGCACGACCCGAAGGGGCCCGTGAACAACTACGCCTACGAAGTCCTTGGCGTCAGCTCTCACACCGAAGAAGACGGTGTCTGGTTCGTCATCTACCGGCCCCTCTACGCTGAAGCGGGCGTCTACCAGGCTTCGCGCAAGCTCGGTGTGCCGTGTTTCGACTCGCGACCAGTCGAGATGTGGCTCGAAGAAGTCGAGAAGGATGGGGTGAAGATTCCGCGTTTTCGCAAGATCACCGATCCCGAGACGATCGCGAAGCTCGACTGGGCCTAAGGCCCTCACCGCCCGACCGAAGCCGCCTGGCTTTGGTCGGGCGGTTTCTGTATAGGGGCGTGCTACGCTATAAGTATTCCCAACCAGAATAATCATCTCATTCCATGACCATCGTTTTACTCACGCTTGCAGGTGCATTTTTTTCAATCGTTATCGGTAGTCTCTGGTACGCCCCTAACACCCCGATGGGGAAGATCCACATGCGGACCATGGGCTTCGACAAGCTCTCGCCCGAAGAACAAAAGGCCAAGATAGAAGCGGCGAAGCCGCATATGTGGAAGAGTTATGTCGCCCAAGCAGCGCTCTCGCTGCTCACCTCGTTTGCTGTCGTGATCATCGTCACCTTCAGTATGGCCAACGGACTCCCGTTCTCTATGGCAGCAGGGTTTGTCGCTTTCGATTGGCTCTGCTTTATGGTGCCGGTCGTCGGCACGAATAGTATCTGGGGTGCGACCGGAGGCAAGCTCGCGTGGCAGAAATTCTTTTCAGATGCTGCCTACTACTTTCTCACCGTTCTTCTGATCGCTGTCTTCGCGAGCTACTTCGTCTAGTGTGCAGTGGTCATGAGAATTACTAAACTCGAGCATTCCTGCTTACTGATTGAAGAACAGGGCGTGAAGTTGCTCACTGACCTCGGGTCGTGGAATGAGACGCCAGATATCACAGGGCTTGCGGGCGTGCTTATCACTCACGAACACGCCGACCATTTCGACCTGCCGAAGCTCCAAGCACTCCTTGCAAAAAACCCTGGCGCGAAGGTGGTGACGCATGCCGCTGTCGGTGCCAAGCTCGAAGAAGCGGGTATTTCGTACGCTGCGATCGTGCCGGGTGAGCGAGTTGAGGTAAGCGGGATCTCTATCGAGAGCCACGGTACCGATCACGCGATTATTTATGGCGACACATCGCCTTGCGTGAACACAGGCTACTTAATCGCAGAGAAGCTTTTTATGCCAGGCGATGCACTCCACGACGTCCCGCCGAAAGCCGTCGAAGTGCTCGCGCTGCCCACTGGTGGCCCATGGATGAAGATCGCGGAGGCGATTGATTATGCGAAGGCGGTGAAGCCGAAAAAAGCATTTCCGATTCATGATGCGATGTATAACGAAACCTATCGTCGTACAGGTATTCCGCGCTGGATCGGAGGCAATCTCGAGCCCGTAGGGATCAGTTTTATAAATCTCCTACCCGGGGATTCACATGATTTTAATAAGGATGGTGGCACCACCCAAGAACCGACGGCATGATCGATCAACTCATCGTCTATATTCAGTCCATCATCGCGGGGTACGGGGCGTGGGGTGTTTTTGTTGCGACGCTTATCGAGGAGGTAATATCGCCGATTCCTTCGCCGCTTATCTCGCTTGCGGCAGGATTCTTCCTCCTGTCGGCAGACCTGTCGCTCGGCGAGGCGATGCTGCGCTCGGTGCTTGTTATCGCATTTCCGGTATCGATTGGTATCAGTATTGGCTCGGCAGTGGTGTACGCGATCGGCTACTACGGCGGGAAGCCAGTTATCGATATGACCAAGCGTTGGACAGGGATCAAATGGGAGGACATCGAGAAGGTGGAAGTACGACTTACGCGCGGCGCGGGAGATGAGGTCGCGCTCTTTGTGCTGCGCCTGATACCGATCGTTCCTGGCGTAGCGGTCTCTGGCCTCGCGGGGATTATTCGATACCCCTTTCGCGCCTTCGCGCTCATTACGTTTGTCGGCTCCTTCCTGCGGGCGTTCCTGCTGGGACTTTTGGGCTGGCAGGTGGGCGAGCTCTACGTACACTACGCTGATGCGTTGTCGCAGTTTGAAGACTACGCATTGTTGGGCGTGCTCGTGGTCGTTGTTGCGGTCGGGGCATGGTACTACCTCGCGAAGCGTCGGTCGCGCGTGGGCTGATCTCGGTCGAGGTACGCTATACTTGAGGACATGAATCTCGACGTCTTTGCCGAAATAGGGCTACTGCTCGGCGTGGCTGCCCTGGTCTCGCTCCTTATGCGGTTTCTGCGTCAACCGCTCATTATCGGCCATATCATTACTGGCTTCCTGGTCGGGCAGTTCGCGCTCGGCATCTTCCAAAATACTGAGACACTCGAGCTGTTCAGTAAGCTCGGCATATCCTTCTTGCTCTTTTCGGTGGGGCTCACGATGAACCCCAAGGCGCTTCGGGACTACGGTCTCGTCTCTATCTTAAGCGGCTTCGGACAAGTGCTACTCGCCGGCGGGGTGGGCGCTGTGATCGCGCTTGCGCTCGGCTTCGACCTCGTGACAGCGCTTTATGTCGGTGTTGCGCTCTCCTTCAGTAGCACGGTGATCGTAATGAAGCTGCTCTCAGATAAGGGCGACCTCGACAAATTGTATGTAAAGCTCTCGATCGGATCGCTTTTGCTTCAGGATCTTGTGGCGATCGTGTTGCTCTTCCTCATTCCCTTTATCTCGGGGACACAAGGGACGGGACAGGAGATTTTTGAGACGCTTGGTCTCGGTGTTGCCTCTGCGGTCGGTGTCTTCCTTTTTTCTCACTACCTGATTCGACACCTGCACCGGTACATGACGCGCTCTCAGGAGCTGCTCTTCCTCTTCGCGACAGCCTGGGGTATGTGTGTCTCTGCGCTTTTTGCTGCGATCGGTTTCTCGCTCGAGGGTGGCGCGCTTATCGCAGGTATCGCGCTCTCGACCTTGCCGAGTCGACACGAGATCGGTGCGCGCCTCGCGCCGCTTAAGGATTTCTTCATTGTCGCATTCTTCGTCTTGCTGGGTACGCATATTAGCGTGGGTGATGTGCAGACGATCTTCTGGCCAGCACTCATCTTCTCCGTGTATGTGCTCATCGGGAATCCGCTCCTCCAGCTTGTGGTGCTTGGGGTGCTCGGTTATCGCAAGAAGACTGGTTTCCAGACGGGCATGATGGCAGCGCAGATCAGTGAGTTCTCGTTGATCCTTGTCGCGCTCGGCGTCTCCTTGGGACAGGTACCGCCAGCGGTTCTTTCTATCGTGACTCTCGTGGGTATCGTCACGATCTTTATCTCGAGTTATCTCATTCTCTATTCTGACCAACTCTATACGTATGCGGCCCCGTACCTGGGGATCTTCGAACGGCGTGTTGTGCGTGAGCGCGCGGTGCGTATGCCGAAATATCCAGCACTCCTTATTGGCGGTGGTCGGATCGGATATGACTTTGTGAAGCTGTTTCAGGATGAGGGGATTGCGTTTCGTGTGCTCGACCATGATCCTGAGATCATCGGACAATTGGCGCATACGGAGGTGCCGCACGTGTATGGCGACGCGGGCGATCCAGATCTGCTCGACGATCTTCGGATCAAGGACTGTGAGCTCGTGGTGTCTACCGTTCCTGACCTCGAGACCAATCTCATAATTCTTTCTGCAGCGAAGCGGGGCAGTAAGGGGCCGGTCGTGATCGTCGCGGCACATCGGATCCACAATGCGCTCGAGCTCTATGAGGCCGGCGCAGACTACGTCATCCTCCCGCACTTCCTCGGGGGCTCATACGCTGCGTCGTTGGTGAAGCGCTTCACTCGAGACGCGATCGAGCTTCAGGATATTCGCGACAAGCACATCTCACAGCTCCGAACGCGCGCGTCGCATGGGCATGAGCATCCGCAGTTTGAACGTCTTCGCTAGCGGGCCTTGCTACCGTCCCGCGCTGGAGTACAGGGTATACTAGGATGAATCAGTAATCGTTTATTTAAAATGAATCAAAATATAGCTATCGGGGTGGTGGTCGCAGTCGTGGTGGTAGGGGGCGGGTATTACGTACTGAATCAGCCGGCAGCAGCACCAGTGACTCTCGGCCAAGGGCAGGAAGCGACAACTACGACCGAGACATCTGCTCAGTCGGGCAAGTTTACGGGATCAATCGCTGAGCTTGTCGGACGTGGAGGGAGCTGGAAGTGTTCTGTTGACTCGACCACCGCAGAGGCAGTCTCTTCGGGCGTCACCTACGTCTCAGGCGGGAAGGTGCGTGCAGACTTCACCACAAGCGTGCCAAGTTATGGCTCGGTCGAGACCCACCTGATCTCTGACGGGGTTGATGTATATACCTGGTCGTCGATGATGCCGCAGGGCATTAAGACGAAGATGACTGCGCAGGGTAGTGGTTCTGGGTCCACCAGTGGCCAGGGCATGAGTACGGATACGCAATACTCGTACGACTGTCAGCCGTGGACAGCCGACGCTTCGCTCTTTGTCGTGCCAGCAAACATCACGTTCCGCGCGATGTGATATGAGTCTGAATCAAACCCTCACACTTAGCTTAAATAGTTTCGTCGGCACCTCGCCTTTTGGCGATCTGGTCATCGCCTTCTTCGCTACCTACCTCGCCTTCGTGCTGGTGGCTGTCGCGGCCATCGCGCTCTACCGCGTCGCTTGGCCGCGCGATAAGAAGATTAAGGCGCTTATTGTGGCGGCGATCTCAACCGTAGTCGCTCGTTATGGTGTGGTCGAGGCGATTCGTGCGGTGTATCCGAATCCTCGCCCCTTTGCTGCGCTCTCAGAGATCCGCCCACTTTTCACCGACACCTCCTTTTCGTTTCCCTCGGGACACGCGAGCTTCTTCTTCGCACTCGCGGCTGTCATCTACTGCTATGATAAAAAACTCGGTCTTTGGTTTGCGCTCGCCGCACTCCTGATGGGGATCGGGCGCATCACGGCGGGTGTTCACTATCCGGCAGACATTCTTGCGGGAGCGATTGTTGGCTATGTCGTCGCGACGGTCACGTATCGTTTAGCTGAACGCTACGGGCGAACCCTCGCGGTCTAAAGGAGCGTAATGTGGGAGGCATGAACAAGAAGGTCGTGATCGTGAATGACCGTATGCAAAAGGGGTATCGGTACACCCTTACTGAGCCGATGGGGAAGAACTTTGCCAAGGATTTTAAACCTGATCTGACGCCTTTTGAGATGCTGAAGCTCGGTGTCTTTGGCGGGAAGTATATGACCGACTGCAGTAAGGAGTTTCCGAAGGCGTGGTTTAAGGGTGTCAAATTCTCTCCTGAGAAGCATGATCCGAAACTTAATTATTTTGGCGTGAATGCCTCGCAGCCGCTCTCAGTCTGGCAGAAGAAGGGGTGGATTTATAAAGATGATCCGCGTGGTTGGTTTCAGTGGTACTGTCGCTATTACATGGGCCGACGAATCCCCGGGGAAGACGAGAGACAGGTCAAACGATGGAAGGCAATCGGTCGCCATATTATGCAGATCAAGCGCAATTGCAGAGCAGGGGACACGGCGTGTCGGCCTCGTCAGCGCCAGGCGGTACTCCACTGGGCCTATGACAGCCGGGCGATGTAGGGGTTACAATAGGCAAATATGAAAACGTTTTTTATTGCTGCGCTCGCCACCTTGGTCGCCATGTTACCCATCGACCTGCTCTGGATCGTGGGTATCGCTAAGTCGTTTTATGGTCGACAGATCGGGCACTTAATGGGTGAGTCGGCGCAACTTCTGCCGGCGGTGCTCTTCTACCTCATCTACGCGGGCGCGGTCGCGCTCCTGGTGGTGATGCCAGCCGTTGTTGGCGAATGGAGCCTCGGCAAGGTCTATCTGTTTGGTATGGTGCTCGGGCTTGCCGCTTACGGCGCGTATGACCTTACTAACCAGGCCACGCTGCGTGACTGGCCGGTCGTGATGACGGTTGTGGATATGGCCTGGGGCGCATTCGTTACGGGGCTTGTCGCGACGATCGCGACAGCACTCACGCGCTATTTTAGCTAGATATAAAGAAGAACCCCCGCGGCTCGCAACGAGCCGCGGGGGTTCTGTGTCTAAGATAGTCTTACTTTGAGAACCACTTTACCGCCCAGCCGAGGAGGCTGAAGGTGTCTTCGCGGGCCTCGATAAATGCCGTTATTTCTGCCTTCGACTCTTCGAGCGCCTTTATCTGCGCCTCGAGCTCGGCCTTGTTGCCTGTGTACCAAGCTTGATCAGCGAGTTTCTCGAGCTTGTCGATGTTATTTTGCGTAGTCACGAGCTCGTTACGGAGATCTCCCAAGCTCTTGTAATCGGTACCGAAGAAGAAGGTGCTCAACTTGCCCTTGCTTTCAACCTTGGCAATGGCCGTAGCGGTGGTGCTTGCTGAATCCTGTTGCGACTGCGCTACTTCGCGCACCTCTTTGCCGATGCCGCCTTCGCGGTCGGCGACTGCAAGTAGAGATTTTACGAAGGCTGCTACCGTACTACGGTGGGCCTCTGCATTAACCTGGCCCTTTGCGTTAGCGGCAGTGCTTGTTGCGTTGCCGCGGTCCTGTTCTCGATCTTTCTCGCCCTTTTCTTGACGCGCCGAGCTCGTCGCTGAGCCGCGGTCGTCGCTTTTCTTAATTGAACTCGTCGCGTTCACTGAGGTTGTCGCTGCGCTATTGCCGCGTACTTTAACTTCCGCGTTTAGCTTGGCGTCGGCTTCTATCGCCCGTGCCGAAGCGAGCGGAGCGAGGCTAAGGGCGAGGGTAAGCCCACCCAAAAGGGCTGTTTCAATGGTTGATTTCATGCTGTTGATTACAGTTAATAGGTTCTCGATTCATTCTACACCACTATAGACGAGCTGACGGGTCGAATCTTTCATCGGGTATCGTATACTGTTCCTTATGAGTCCCGCCGTTATCTATGCCTTGCTCTCAGCTTTTTTTGCCTCGTTAGTGGCTATTTTTGCCAAGATCGGGATCAAGGATGTCGACAGTAATCTGGCCGTTGCTATCCGTACAGTGGTTATCGTGTTCTTTGCGTGGGCCATCGTGCTGATCCAAGGGAACGCGGGAGATCTATTCAAACTTTCTAAACACACCTATCTCTTCCTGATTCTTTCGGCGATCGCGACTGGTCTCTCGTGGCTTTTCTATTATCACGCACTTCAGCTCGGCGAGGCGTCGCGTGTGGCACCGATCGACAAGCTCTCCATCGCGCTTACGATCCTGCTCGCGTTTATTTTTCTCGGTGAGGCGCCGACCTTAGGTAACGTGACCGGCGGCGTGCTCGTGACGCTCGGCGTTCTCGCCACAGTCTTCCTGAAATAAGCTCTTGTGCTCGGGCGCTAAAGGCGTACCATTAGTACAGTTTGATCTTCATCAATAGGTAAGGAGGTAGGGGCCAATGAGACGAAAGAAAGTTCTGGTCGCCGACGCTTTCAGTAACGGCGACGACGTCACTCCGGTTCTGCTCAGAGGGCAGGGCTGGGATCCGAAGGACTTCGAGATCGTGTACTGCAACGGGAACCCGAATGTGGTCGGCATGTTCCGAGCAGATCGGCGCTCGCTCGGTGTCTTCCCGATCTACAACTCGCGTCTCGGGCGTGAGATCCCTGAGGTCACTCAGCGGCTGGAGGAGATGAGGCGCGAAGGCTGCTCCTTTCGGCAGCTGGCAATGGTCGATCATCCGGTGAGTCACTGTCTCATGGTGCCGAGGTTCATCAACAAGCTGGTCGATGTGACCAGAGTGATGTCGCACCATGAAGCGCTGGCGCAGTGCGAAGGGTTTCTCGATCACTTCGGCATCGGCAAGAAGGATCGCTTCCCGTGCCCGTCGACGGGGCACGCGGCACAAGAGCTTGCTCGATACCACGGTAGCGAAGAGGGGTACGACGGCCTCGCGGCCATCGCCCCCATGTCGGCAGCACGGCACCTCGATCTGAGGGTTCTCGTCGAGATCGTCGACAACGATCCGAGGGTCTTCACAAGGTTCTTGCTCCTCGGGCACGACGAAATCTGAAGAAGGCCGGCGCACCACGGTGCGCCGGCCTCTCCCCTTTTCGGAAGAGTATTTTATACTGGCGATATATGAAAAATATTTATGCTGGAGTTATTGCGGTATTGGTAGTGGTTGCGGCAGTGTTGTCGCTTATGTATGGGCCTAAGGCGCAGGCACCAGGCGCAGAAGGCCTCGCCACGTACTCAAACCCGGAGATCGGTCTTGAGTTTGCGTACCGGACCGGACCGAAGGGATATGTGATCAACGAGGCGATCCCGATGGCCGTTGACCCGATACTCTTCCGCTTTATTCACGTAGTGCCCGCTGAAGTGGCAAACCAGACGCCACCCGAGGGAGGGGAGGGTCCGGCACAGATCTCTATCAGCGTATACAAGAATGTGAACAATGAGTGGTCAGGCCAGTGGGCCGAGAGTCACCCGCAGTACAGCAACATCCAGCTGAAGATGGGCGAGGTGAAGGAGGTGGTTGTCGGTGGGGCGAACGCAGTTGAATATGCTCGTGACGGTCTCTACCCAGCCACCGTCGTCGTCGTAGCGCACGGGGGATTTGTCTATGTGTTTGACGGCGCGTACCTCGACAAGGACTCAGACCTATACAAAGACTTTCTGCCGCTTGTCGCCACAGTGAAATTTATCCCGCTTGAAGAAGATAATACTGCCACGACGGGGAAGTTGAACATCGACGAGGTGTGTCAGGGAGCGCTTGCGTATATGAGCTTCCCGAGTGCTGCCGAGGCAGATGCGTTTGTCGCGGAGTGTAAGGAAGGGAAGCGCCCCGAAGTGATCGAGAAATATAAAGCCGACAATAACCTGGGCGATGGTCGAGCGATCTAGGTTGGTGGAATAGAAAAAACGATATGAATGATAAAAACGCGATAATCGGGTGGGTTGTTCTCGGGCTTCTCGTGGCAGGCTTGCTTCTGTGGTCGTCAAAGCTTAAGACCGCAACGCCTGAAGTGATGCCGATTACAGTAGCCGATCCGACCGGCTTGCCGGGGCTCCAAACAGGTGTAGCGCCATGGGATCGGAGCATTGAGGGCGTCAAGGAGCGCATGGCAGCGAGCAACCTAGAGCTCCTCAAGGCTGAGGGGCAAGTACTGCATATCCACCAGCACCTCGATATCTTTATAAACGGGCAAGTGGTTAAGGTACCCGGCAATATCGGTGTCGGCGCGGGTTGGATCTCGCCGATCCACAGTCACGATGACTCAGGCATTATTCATATCGAGTCGCCCTACGTAGCAACCTTTACTCTCGGGCATTTCTTTGATGTATGGGGAGTCAAGCTCACGAGAGATGCGATTGGAGGCCACGTGGCCGATACCACCAATAAGTTGCGCGTCTACGTAAATGGTGACCTCTACGAGGGTGACCCGCGCACGCTCGAGCTCGGTGAGCGACAACAGATCACGATCGTGTACGGGACCGATGCCGAAACGCCGGAACAGATTCCGTCTTCGTACCAGTTTCCCGAAGGGTATTAGAGAAGCGTAATAAAAAACGCCGCGCCCTAGGGCGCGACGTTTTTCGTAGGGGTGATTACAGGCTCGTTATGAATGAGCCAACGAATGAGGTCGAGACGTTTCCAACAGCGTCTTTCGATTCAACCAGGTAACGATAGGTCGTTGACGCGGTGAGACCAGAGAGTTTGAAGTTGTGGCTCGTCGAGAGACTGGTGGTTGCCACCGTGCTGGCAGTGTTCGCGTTGAACGTAGTTGCCGAACTGTAGTAGACCTTGCCGGTCGCGCTCTCATTAGTCGTCCACGAGATCTTGGCAGTGGTCGAGGCGATATTCGAGACCGCAATACTTACGAGCGATGGGGCCGTTGTGTCGGAGAGAGCCTTCGTGGTGAAGGTGTAGTCGGCCGAGACGGTGAGGTTGCCTGCGGCGTCCTTCGAGCGTACGCGGTAGTGGTGCGTCGCGTTTGGCGTGAGACCTGAGAGGCGCGTCGGGTGATTGAAGGTCAGGCTTGTATTGAGCGGAGTCGTCTGACCATAAGCAGTCGTCGTGCCGTACTCTACCTGACCAGTGGTGCGCTCGTTTGTATTCCAACCGATGCGGGCAGTAGAGGTGCCGATGTTGCTCACGTGGATAAAGAAGAGCTTGGGAGCCGTCGTGTCTGGGCTGGTAGTTGGAGGATTATTGTCTCCGCCACCAGGACGTGAGTCGAGTCCGAGCTTCATGCTGATCCCGAAGGGGAGTGAGCAGGTTGCGTCGACTGACACGGCGCCATTCTTCTTAATCCAACCTGGAGCGACCAAGTGCCCGAATGCCTTGAGACAGCCGGAAGGTTTCTTTGCTTCTATCTGGGCACGGACAGCGCCCTCGGCTTCGATGTGGGGATTGCCCTTCGCGAGGCTGGCCGCTGGGGCAAGCGCGATCGAAAGCACTACTGCAGAACTGGCGATCTTAGTAAGAGCAGAATACATCATATATTTTAACTTTTTGATTATTATGGGCTACAGAAAGGAAGACGGCTCGGGCGGAGTATACTTACCGCGAATGGTTCAATGAGTTTTTCACACGTCAAGATTTCGTACTGATGAGCTTTGTGGTACAAAGCTAGATACGTCACTTCACTCCTTTGGAGTGGGGTGAACTCGTTTGAACCTGCAAACGAGAACTTGGGGCGACCATAGGGGGCGCACTGAGTGGGGAACCAGGATGTAAGGAGTTCTTTCCCATGCACAAGCACCTGTTCACGAAACTCACCGCGCTCGCCGCGGTGGTTCTCCTCGCAACGGCCTTCGTCCCGCGTGCGGCCGAGGCGTCGATCGCCTTGCCGCCCCAGGACCACATCGTGGCGGCGGTGATCGCCGTCGATCTCGAGTGCACCAACTCGCCGGGCCCGAGCGTCACCGTCTCCGGCTTCACGACCATCGGGACCTTCCCGGTGACCGTGGGGTACTGGCAGAACAAGAACAAGAACGGCGAGCTCACGCTCGTCGAGGCGGTCGACGTCGAGGTCGGGTTTCAGGACCCGGTCGTCTGGGCGAAGCAGCGCTTCACCGGCAACCCCGAGGTCCTCGGCCAGCTCCTCGACGAGAACGGCAACGTCATCGTCGACTGGGTCAGCTTCGGCAAGTGCGTCGGCGGCAAGAAGTCGCGCTTCTACCTGACGACTCCCATCGAGCTGGTCAAGCACCTCCTCGTCGCGAGCATCGAATGCCGGAACAGTCCGGGGCCGCAGATCACGATCGGCGGCGCGATCAAGCTCAAGGAGGGCGTGACGCTCAAGCTGAAGGGCAGGAACAACGCGAAGGAAACGCACGTGCGCTACGCGACCGTCGACGCGCTCGTCCTCGACTCGTCGTACCCGCTCGAGAATCAGGTCGTCATCCCCAAGCAGATCTCCGGCGGCAACCCGGTGATCTCGGTGGACGGCAACCGGCTCGGCCGATGCAACCAGCTCAGCTCCTCGCTCCTCACGATGCTCACGCCGATGTCCTTCGGCGAGTACGTCGCGATGACCGATCCGCTCGGCGCCGAGCGCTCGCACACGTAAGCGCTGGTCCGCCAGCGCCGAATAACCACGCGAGAGAGGAGCTTGCGTGAACAGAAAGAGGGCCCGGAGGTGTGTCGCGACACACCCCGGGTCTTTTTCTATACCTGCAAGTGCTATCATTTTCAGTAATGCCACCAGAGCCAATAGCGCCGCCGCCGAGTCTCCGCGACGAGATCAAGGAGTATTGGGCCGAGCTTGGGCCGGGGCTCACGACCGGCGCGGCGGACGACGACCCGTCGGGTATCGCGACCTACTCGCAGGCCGGAGCGAAGTATGGTCTCCAGCTTATCTGGGTCGCGCTCTTTACGTATCCGTTTCTCGCCGTGGTGCAGGAGATGTGCGCACGGATCGGACTCGTCACCGGCCGCGGCCTTGCCGCGAATATCCGCAAGCACTACTCGGCTCGTTCTCTCTATCTGGTGACGACGTTACTCTTCTTCGCTAATGTGCTGAACATTGCTGCCGATCTTGGTGCGATGGCGGCAGCGACACAGCTTCTCGTGCCGGGACTCTCTGCGCCGCTCCTCGTAATTGGGTTTGGGTTTTTTAGCCTCGCGCTCCAGATCCTCACTCCCTACGGACGGTACGCGCAGTATCTGAAATATCTCACCTTCGCGCTGCTTTCGTATGTGGCGGTTGCGTTCGTGGTCGGCCTTGATTGGGGAGAGGTGATCATGCGCACCCTCACCCCAACGATCGTATTCTCTCGCGAGCAGATCATCCTACTCTGCGCGATCTTTGGCACGACGATCTCGCCATACCTCTTCTTCTGGCAGACCTCGCAGGAGGTGGAGGAAGAGATCTTGCACGGGCAGACTTCGATCAAGGCGCGGCGGAGTCTCGCGAACCCTGGCGCACTGCGCGTGATGCGGAGGGATGTCTGGAGCGGAATGGCTTTTTCTAACGTCGTTACCTTCTTTATCTTTGCCGCATGTGCGGGGACTCTCTATGTGAGCGGCGTACGCGATATTACGACCGCCACTCAGGCAGCAGCAGCGCTCGCTCCCTTTGGCCCCTTCGCGACGACGCTCTTCGCGATCGGCATTATCGGTACGGGGTTGCTCGCCGTGCCCATCCTCGCGGGATCGACCGCCTACGCGATCGCCGAGAGCTTCGGCTGGCGCTCCGGACTCTTCAGAAAGTTTAAGCAGGCACTCGCGTTCTATGGCGTCATTATCGTTTCCATGGGGCTCGGGATGGTGATCAATCTGCTCAAGATCGACCCGATCCATATGTTGATCTACGCCGCAGCGACCAACGGCATCATCGCACCCTTTATTCTCTACTTCGTGGTGCGCCTCTCGGGCAATCGACACGTGATGGGGGAGTATAAAAATGGTCGGTTCGCAAGCACTATCGGCTGGATGACGATTGTTGGAATGATGGTCGCTGGTATTGCCGCGCTTTTGGCGATGTTCAGCTAAGTCTGAAAAGTGCACTGTGGTAGAATCGAAGACTATGAAAGAGTCTTCTGCTCATCCGGCACTTGCGATCGACAAGCTTGTAAAGACCTATGCCTCAGGCACGCAAGCCCTGAAAGGAGTATCGATGACG
Source organism: uncultured Candidatus Saccharibacteria bacterium (assembly GCA_964607655.1). Taxonomy (GTDB): domain Bacteria; phylum Patescibacteriota; class Minisyncoccia; order Phycocordibacterales; family Phycocordibacteraceae; genus C7867-001. The sequence continues at coordinate 133,831 of CAZSKX010000002.1, forward strand.
GTGCCCCATGGTGACTTCTTCGCGCTCCTCGGGCCAAACGGGGCGGGGAAGACGACCCTGATCGGGATTATCTCTGGGCTTGTGAACAAGACAAGCGGGACGGTCGAAGTGTTTGGTATCGATGCAGCACTTGAGCCTGAGCGCTCGCGCACGATGATCGGGCTTGTGCCACAGGAGATGAATATGGATTTCTTTGGGAAGCCCGTCGACATCCTGGTGAACCAGGCAGGATACTATGGCATTCCACGTTCTGTCGCGATTCCGCGTGCGGAGCAGATTTTGAAGGACTTGGGCCTCTATGAAAAGCGTAATGGCCGCTCGATGGATCTCTCGGGCGGGATGAAGCGCCGCTTGATGATCGCACGCGGGATTATTCACGAACCGAAACTGCTCATCCTCGACGAGCCGACCGCTGGGGTCGATGTCGAGCTGCGCCGCAGCATGTGGGATTACCTTAAGCAGCTCACCGCCAAGGGCGTAACGATTCTCCTTACCACTCACTATCTCGAAGAGGCCGAACAGCTCGCTAAGCACGTGGCGATTATTAACCGTGGGAACATCGTAGCGGGGGGCACGCTCGACGAGGTGCTCGCGCTCCACGACGAATCGGCGCACGAGGGAGGTTACCGCGGAGGTAAGCTCGAAGAGGTGTTTCTCCAGCTCACCAAAGAAAAATAATATGCCCGCCTATCAAAAATGGATTGCGTTCTACACCATCATCCGTAAAGATACGGCCCGCATGCTGCGTATCTGGCCGCAAACCTTTCTACCCTCGGTGGTGACTTCATCGCTCTACTTCCTCATCTTCGGCGCGTTTCTCGGTAGCCGTATCGGGGAGGTTCAAGAAGTGCCTTATATTTTGTTTGTCGTGCCCGGACTCGTGATGCTCGCGGTGGTGACCCAGTCCTACGCCAATACCTCCTTCGTCATGTTTTCGTCGAAATTCTTTGGACGTAACATCGATGAGATTCTCGTTTCTCCAACACCGCCCTGGCTTCTCGTTGCCGGCTATGTCGCCGGTGGTGTTATCCGCGGCATCATTGTGGGGGTCTTGGTGCTCGCGGTGTCGCTATTCTTCACCAAGCTCGTTGTTGCAAACGCCTTCGTCATCGCGCTCTTTCTCGTGCTTACTAGCATAGTATTCTCGCTCGCGGGGCTGGTGAACGGCGTCTACGCCAAGGGGATGGACGGTATCAGTATTGTGCCGACCTTTGTGCTCACGCCGCTCGTCTATCTCGGCGGGGTGTTCTACTCGGTGGAGTCGCTCCCAGGCTTCTGGCAGGGGGTGACGCAGGTGAACCCGATCTTTTATCTGATTAACGGCTTCCGCTATGGATTCCTCGGATTCTCTGACGTGCCGATTCTTCACTCGGTCGGGCTGCTGCTCGTACTTATGGTTGTCTTGGTCGCAGTTGCGATCTATCTGATCCGCAATGGCCTGGGGCTTAAGCAGTAACTGTGTATAGCTCAACCGTGGGATGTGGGGGATAGTACACTACCCATATATGCCTGAAGAAACCATCATCCCCGTGCAACCAACGCCTGTTATGAGTCCGGTAGCGTCCGCTTCGTTGCGATCTCCGGTGACTCTGCTTAAGGACGCCTGGGGTCTCTATACCTCACAGATCGGTACGTACTTGGCCATAGCCGCCATTCCTGTGGTGGTCTCCTCAGCGATTATGGCAATCGGGGCGCTTGGTGTTCTTGGAACGTTCCAGACCTTTGCGCAGACAGGTGATTTTAATCAATCAGTTATTAATGCCATTGGCGCCGTGATTCTTGGCGTGGTGCTTATGATCATTGCGGCAGTGTGGGGTGGCGCAGCCATGCTTGCTGCGGTGACCGACTCAGATGGGCGTACTAGTGTGGGTGAGGCGTATGGGAAGGGTTGGCGCATGTTGGGAGCCTATATATGGGTGAGCATACTCATGGGCGTGTGTGTTTTGGTCGGGTTTATACTGCTCATTATCCCAGGGATCGTTGTTGGCGTATGGCTGAGTCTCTCGATGTACGTACTCGCCGTTGAGGGGGTGCGGGGTACGGGTGCACTACGTAAAAGTAAGGCCTATGTACAGGGGCATGGGTGGGCCGTCTTCGGGAGGCTTTGTGTGCTGTATCTGCTATATGCAGTTGTTGCAATAGCGGTAGGAGCTGTGGAAAGCGCGATAAGTGTGCCTAATGAAATCGGCAGCCGCGTAGTCAGTATAATAATGGCTCCGTTTGTTGCGACCTATCTCTTTTTGATCTACAAGGATCTTAAAAATCTCTCCTCAGAAGCTCAGTAGTGCCACAGGTCGGGTAGCAGCAGGTGCCAACAAAGTTGTGCCATCTCTAGAAGTGTTATATATTGTCGGCATTGGCCGGGAGGCCTTTTCTATTTCATGGAAATTCGCAACATCGCTATCATCGCACACGTCGACCACGGGAAGACGGCGTTGACCGACGCCATCCTTAAGCAGACCGGGGCGGTGGTCGAGGGGACCAGCATGGACTCGAACACCCTCGAGAAGGAGCGTGGGATCACTATCTACGCCAAGAACGCAGCAGTCGAATATAAGGGCACCAAGATCAACATCGTGGACACCCCGGGCCACGCAGACTTCGGCTCGGAGGTGGAGCGCGTGCTCCGCTCGATCGACTCGGTCTTACTCGTGGTCGATGCCCAGGAGGGGCCGATGCCGCAGACACGTTTCGTACTTAAGAAGTCGCTCGAGCTCGGTCTTAAGCCGATAGTCATTTTAAATAAAATAGACAAGCCGGCAGCTGATCCGGCGCGTGCAGAAGAGCAGGTGCTCGAGCTTTTTCTCGAGCTCGGTGCCTCTGACGAGCAGTCAAATTTCCCTGTTATCTACGCAGTCGGACGTGATGGGGTCGCGGCACGCAAGGTAGACGATCTCCCAAGCCGTGGTGGCGCGGTCAAAGATTTGTCAGAGCTGCTCGATTTGATACTTGAGAAAGTACCTGCGGCTTCAGCGGGGCATTCGGCTGAAGGTACGCTTATGGCTCAGCCATTTAACCTCGCGTATGACAACTTCATGGGCCGGCTCGCGATCTGCCGTGTCTACGAAGGTACCATTGCACCCAACCAAACAGTGTTTGTAAAAAAACCTTCGGGCGACGTACGCTCGGGCCGCACGACCAAGATCTTTACCTTTAAAGGCTTACAGCGAGTAGAGGCAGAGAGCGCAGCAGCGGGTGATATCGTGATCGTCGCGGGCCTCCCCGACATCTACATCGGCGAGACTATTACGACCGATAAGGACGTGGCGCCTCTTCCGGCTATCGCGGTAGACGAGCCGACGATTGCGCTCAACTTCCTCGTTAACAACTCACCCTTTGCGGGGCGTGAGGGTAAGTATGTAACCAGTCGCCAGATCCGTGAGCGACTCGAGAAGGAGCTTGAAGTGAACGTGGGACTGAAGGTGGACTTTGCCTCCACGGGCCAAGCGACGACAGAATCGTTTGCGGTGTCTGGACGCGGTGAGCTCCACATCGCGATCCTTCTTGAGAATATGCGTCGCGAGGGGTACGAGCTGCAGGTCTCACAGCCGCACGTGATTATGCACGAAGAGAACGGTGTGAAGCTCGAACCATTTGAAGAAGTGGTGATCGACACTCCGAGCGAGGCGCAGGGTGCGATCATCGAGAAACTCGGCCAGCGCGCCTTCCAGCTCCAAGACCTTAAGATGGAGGGCTCGGGCGTCCGCCTCACGCTCGTCGGCCCGACGCGTGGCCTCCTCGGCTATAAGGGCATTTTCGTAATTGATACCAAGGGCGAGGGTATTCTTTCCTCACGTTTTATCGGCTTCAAGCCGTACGCCGGTGAGATCAAGAAACGCCAGGTTGGCTCGATGATCTCGATGGCCAATGGTAAAGCGCTCGGCTACTCACTCTGGAGCCTCCAAGACCGTGGTCAGCTCTATATCAAGCCAGCGATGGAAGTCTATGAAGGCATGGTGATCGGTAACACCTCAAAGGGTGAAGAGATGCTCGCGAATCCTACAAAAGGGAAGAACCAATCGAACGTGCGCTCCTCAGGCATGGACGAGGCGCTGACCCTTGTGCCGATCTTCGATCTGACGATCGAGCGCGGGATGGAGATTATGGGTGACGACGAATATCTTGAGATCACGCCCACTTCGGTGCGTCTGCGCAAGCAATATTTGAGCGAGAACGAGCGTTCAAAAGCACGTCGGTAGTAATACACAGGGGGTCATTGACGCCTTTCGGGGGCGGGTGTAGAGTTCGAAACGTCCAGCTCGCACGAGAAGGACGTCGAGGGCAAGACCGGCCCATGTACATTCAACAGAACCAGCGGCCTGTGCAGGAGGAGGACACGACCACGCCACCCCAGTAGAAGACCAATGATTCAAAAGCCGTGGACCTTGGTCCACAGAAAACGGTGAGTACGGGCGCCAGCTCGAGCCTTGTGCCGAACGGCCCATAAACCTCTGAAGAGGATTCACCACCCGGTCGGTACAGGGAGTGTTTTACTTCCCCGTAGCACTCCCTGTGCCGACAGTGAATCTTTCTGTTCGTTTCTGCGTCGACCCACCGGGTCGGCGTTTTTCGTTATCGAAACCCACAGATAATCGGTTGACGACTTTTTTCGCGGGTGTAGCCTATATCCGGAGGTGCTGCAATGAACAAACCGACCGTCAACCACAGCATCCTTCGTTGGGTTCACCCCACGGAGCTGGCGACGTGCGCCGCAGGCGTTTCGTTCGAATAAAGGAGGTGATCCGCTAGTCACGGCCGAGCTTCTTGTGCGGGGCTCGCAGAGCCCTTCTACACTCGCTCGGGCCGCGTCCGTGGGGAGCTCCACAGAGCTCCGAGGGAGGAAGTTCTTGATGATGTGAGCCGATGTAAACGCGGCGACCATGGGGTCGCCGCGTTTCCTGTTGCTTCCAGAATGTCATCGTGCTGTGGACGGACGCTTTTTGTCGCTAGGGGAGCGTTAGAATGTATAGACATTAGACACTAATGCACACATATGAGTAACGCAAAAAAGATTGAGTGGATCCTGCGGGTCGGTGTAGCGGGCGAGTTTTTAGGACACGGAATGTTCGCGATCCAGGGTAAGCAGAGCTGGTTTAAATATTTTGAGGCGTTTGGTATTTCTGATCCGAGCACGATCACGACAATGCTGCTCGTCGTCGGGATTATGGATATAGTGCTTGCTATTATTGTGCTGGTGCGCCCTGTGCGTCCGCTGCTTCTTTGGATGGCGGCGTGGGGGCTCTGGACTGCGCTCATCCGCTGGCCCTTCGGCGGCGACCCAGTCTGGGACTTTGTTGAACGCTGGACCAACTGGGCTGCTCCACTCGCGCTCTACTACCTCCTTGGCTCGGGGAAGAAATAACAACGGCAGGAAGCTAGCAAAACAACAGCCCGCGAGAGCGGGCTGTTGTATTTACTTTGCGTTCTTTGCTATTACTGGCGGGTATCTAAATTGAAACAGCCCCGTCCGCGAGAGCAGACGGAGCTGCTTCGTGGACGGGGCCGTAGATTTTAGGATCAGGGCAGGAAGGTGGCCGTGACGACCACCTCGATCCAGAACATCGCGGCGCACCCGTAGGCGAAGCCGGTCAAGCCGGGTTGCTGGGAAGCGTAGCGTTGCCAATTCCTTCCCAGATTGAACCAGCGATCGTGGAGTGAGGATGTGGTCACCCACCCACACGCTACTGCCAGAACGAAAAATGAGATCCCCGTCCCGACGACGTCGAAGAGGGCGCCGAGGCCCACCACGAGAGAGAAAACACAGCCCCAAAGGATCCCTCGATCGAAACGGTTGCTATTTTTTGGCACGAACACACCTCTCAGTTGAATTTCTACGACTCAAGTGGCCGCAGAGAGAACGTCGAACGCAGAGCCAATTATAGAACGAAGCTGTGTACGTGTCAATATTTGTGGATATCGTGCACGAAAGTTGGAACTCCCTACGTTCTTAGGTATTTGAGGGTTCAAGGGCGATTGTAAGTATGAAAAATGGAAACCCCGCTCGCGCGAACGGGGAATCCGTTTGCGGGCGGGGTCTTGAGAGTGCGTCTAGTCATCGGTTCTTCGCGAGCTCGCGGTCATGGATGCAGGGCACACCTTCTTCGGCGTGGTGAACGCACCCACAGTCTGCTTGGCCGACGGCTGTCGCATCGATGTTCGGTACCGGATCGTCCTCGTTCAACGCAAGAACTTCGCGGACAACCCTTTCGACGTCGACACCCATATGGAACTTGAACGGCGGCTCGGGCTCTCTGCCGAGCATGGCGAACTTGGTGCTGAGAGCGTCCACGATTCTACGAACTTTTTCATCACTGGGTTTGGGCATGGAAAGACCTCCTGAAACGTTGACTTGGAACATAAACAAAATACACCATAGGGTGTATTTTGTCAATAGTGTGGAGGTGTCGAGACCGCGATTACGCTATCGGTCACAAGTAAAAGCTGCTCCGTCGAGCAGCTTTTCTCGCGACCCCGCCTCGCGGTTGCGCGTGCTCGCGCAACATCGCTGCGGCTTTCGATTCCCGCACAGACGCTCCGCGTCTTCACCTCCACAACGCAAAAGCCGCCCGAAGGCGGTTTGCATTTTGTGGAGGTGGCGGGAATCGAACCCGCGTCCGAATCCGTCAGAGAAAGAGAGTCTACGACGCGTAGTCAGCGTTAAGTATTAAGGTAGGATGCGAAGAACGCAGACGAAACCATTCCTACCCGATCCCTGATTTAAGTATGTCCCACGGGAGAGGGCACACCGATTCTACAGAACATTCCGCCCCTATCTCCGTCTGTAGACACCCGAGAGATAGAGACGTCGCTTAGGCGAAAGCGCGAAGCTTTTACGCGAAGGCGAACGCAAAGTCCTTTGCACCGAAGTACGGAGACTTTACGCTTGCAAGAGTTTTGTCTGCAAGTATGTTTGCCTGTCCTTTTACGTGAATACAGGCGAGCACGGCGTCGCACGTCTTTCAAAGAGCAGACCGTCAAAGCCGGTCACCCCCAGAAAACCAATGATAGCATCACGAGCTTTCTGCGACTGATCAGCGATTCTTCAATATTCTCCCGGCCTCACGCTCGGCGTCTTTCTTCTTCAGATCTTCTCGTCGATCCTCTTTGCCCTTACCTTTGACGATCGAGATGCGCGCCTTGAGGAGACCTCGAGTATTATATACTGAAAAAGGCACTATTGTCAAGCCTTTACGCGCTTCTGCGGCCGCGAGTTCAGCCACTTCTTGTTTGCTAAGGAGGAGCTTACGTGGCCGCTCAGGATCGTAGTCCTTACTGGTGTTGGCGGCCTGATACGGCGGGATCGTCATCCCGACGATAAACGCCTCGCCGCCACGTATAACAACGCGCGCGCCCTCGAGACTGCCGAGCTTGTTTCGCAGCGATTTCACTTCGTTTCCAACAAGCTCAATACCCGCTGAAAATGATTCAACAGGGGTGAATTTCAGGTGAGCCTTCTTGTTATTAATGAGATCCATAGGATTATGTAGTATAGTACCTCATTATGGCCAACGGATCTTCTAAGAAGCAAAAAGGGAAGGAATCGAAGCGTGGTTCTTCTTCAGGTGGGCGCGGATGGCGGAGGAATCTGGGAGGGCCGTCGTTTTTTGGTAATTTCACCACGACGGTATTAATCTTCCTTATCCTCACGAGTCTGTACTCGTTTGTCGCGAGCTCGCTCGCGCCCTCGACTGACATCGCGCTCTCGGCGGTCGCAGCCGACGTCGCAGCCGAGAAGGTGAAGGCGATCAGTGTCGACGGAGATGCGCTTACACTCACCTATACTGACGGATCAGAGAAGACTTCGCGTAAAGACTCATCTTCGGGCCTCCCCGAGACGCTCGCCACCTACGGGGTGACGCCTGAACAGCTGCGGACTGTCGCGATCACGGTGCGAGGCCAATCAGGTTTTCAGTTCTGGTTCCTGACACTCATTCCGATCCTCCTCCCACTTATCTTTATCGCGGCACTCTTCTGGTTTCTCTCGCGACAGGTCAAGGGAGCGGGAATGCAGGCCTTCACCTTCGGTCAGTCGAAAGCGCGGATCACTGACCCTTCAGACGCAACGCAACGCGTGACCTTTGCTGACGTAGCTGGCGCTAAGGAAGCGAAGGAGGAGCTGGTAGAGATTGTCGACTTCTTAAAGAATCCTAAGAAGTTTCTCGATATCGGTGCGCGGATCCCGAAAGGTATTGTGCTCATGGGTGCGCCGGGAACAGGTAAGACGCTTCTAGCGCGTGCGGTCGCCGGCGAGGCAGGCGTGCCGTTCTTCTCGATCTCGGGTTCTGAGTTCGTCGAGATGTTTGTGGGCGTCGGCGCCTCGCGCGTGCGCGATCTCTTCCAGATGGCGAAGCGTGCCGCACCAGCGATTATCTTCGTTGACGAGATCGACGCGGTCGGGCGCGTGCGCGGCGGGGGCGTGGGGGGCGGTAACGACGAGCGCGAGCAGACCTTAAACCAAATCCTCGTCGAGATGGACGGCTTCGAGCCAAACGAGAAAGTCGTCGTGATGGCCGCCACGAACCGTCCCGACGTGCTCGACCCAGCGCTACTCCGCCCAGGCCGCTTCGATCGCCGCGTGACGATCGATCTTCCTGATCGAAAGGATCGTGAGGAGATCCTCTCAGTCCATGCACGTCTTAAGCCATTTGGCCCCGATGTTGACCTCTCGGTAATCGCTGAGCGCACGCCTGGTTTCTCAGGTGCAGAGCTCTACAGTCTTATGAACGAAGGCGCGATCCTCGCGGCGCGCGAGAGCCGAAAGGAGATCACGCAGTATGACCTCATCCGCTCCATCGAGAAGGTGATGCTCGGTCCCGAGCGCAAGTCGCATTTGCTTACGAAAAAGGAAAAAGAGCTTACGGCGTATCACGAGGCAGGACACGCACTCGTCTCCTCGGTATTGCCGCATGCCGATCCCGTCCATAAGATCTCCGTCATCAGTCGTGGACGCGCTGCGGGGTATACGCTGAAGCTTCCGTTTGAGGATAAGAAGATGCAGTCGAAGAAACAGTTCCTCGACGATATTGCGGCGACCCTTGGAGGCTACGTGGCAGAGGAAATGCTCTTTGATGATGTGACCACTGGGCCTAGCAACGACCTGATGGTGATCACCGCGCTCGCACGCGACATGGTCAGTAAATACGGCATGAGCGATAACCTTGGGCCAGTCGCCTTCGGCGAGAGGGTGATGGGTAACGAACCATATTCTGAACACGTTGCCGCCAAGATCGACGCAGAAGTTTCAAGCATTATTGACAAGGCCAAAGAGCGTGCTAAGCAGGTGCTTCTCGACCACCGTGAGGCGCTCGACGCGATCGCTAAAGAACTCATTGAGAAAGAAACGATTGAGAGAGCAGATTTTGAAAAACTTCTGATCGCGAACGGCATTACGCCGAAAAAGCGCCAAGAGGAGGGGATCACCATCGCACCCGTTACTGGAGCAGACATCGTATAGAAAAAGGAAGAGGGCCGCATCCTTTCAGATGCGACCCTCAGGTCGTTGAGTTCGACGGGGTTCAGCCGAGAGCTTCCTCTTCGCCGTCCCAGTCGTCTTCGGAGTCGCGATCGTCATCGAGCAGGTCGCCTTCGAAATCCTCCTCGTCGAAGTCGTCGTCGCTAACTCCGTACTCGGCAGCCGCGGTTTCGGGATTAT
>CAZSKX010000002.1:143582-156070 GCA_964607655.1 uncultured Candidatus Saccharibacteria bacterium
TCGTCGAAGTCGTCGTCGCTAACTCCGTACTCGGCAGCCGCGGTTTCGGGATTATCGACGCCGATCAGAGTCAGGTATCCGATGAGATCTTGACTGCTCTCGAGTCTCCGCAGCACTGCGAGGCTCGCGGCAGTGTAACGGAAAACGCGCTTCGGATTCGAGCGTTCGTCAGGGAGTAGTCCCGCATCAGAGGGGAACATGTACAGATCCCTGCCGAAGACTTTCGCTGGGTTGTGCCTTTGGCCGTGAACCAGCAGGTTCCCATCGGGCCAGTTCCGGAATGGCACGCCGCAGAAAGTGAACGTCTCGATCCACATGTGGCCGAAGACGTCGACGCTGAATCTGATGTAGTGTTGACCCCCGACCATCTGGTCGAGGGTGACGGGTTTGCACTTCGCCATTGCTTTCTCCTTTGGGTTGAGGCGCCGTGTCAGGCGCGAACTTGGTACCGACACATATTGTAAACATTATTAAGACTATTTGTCAATAGTAGGAAATGACGAATAAACGAGGCCAAAAAGAAACAGCCCCGGACCAGAATGGTCCGGGGCTGTAGTCGATTTTTCCTCAGGAAATCGATTAGTCTTTCTGCACCCAGTGGTACGTTTCGCCGCGCATGAACGGACGGATCTTGACCGACCCCTCTGCTTCACTGCCGGGAAAGAGGTCGGGAACGACCACATCCTCGCGGACGTAGCGCATCCTGCTCCGCGCCTGCGGGAGACCGAGGGCGATTCGGACGTTCTTCGAGAAGAACCCGTTCAGCAGGTGCTGCTTGCCGCGTCGAACGAAGTGATCGATCACGATCGCTTTCGAGAGCGCGGGCAGGATCGCTGCTCCGCCACACGCGACACCATCGGAGGTGATCTTCACCCCGTTCTCCCGGGAGGGATCGTCGACGTGGCAGGCGCAGTCCGAGCCGAAGAACACCCACGGGTCACCAGAGAGCGCAGCCTCGAGGAGCGCGACGCGCGACTCGGCTGACTTGTAGATCGGCCAGCAGAGATCGTGGGTGTTGAACGCCGTACCCTTACCGCCCGCGCCCTCGTAGAGGTCCTCGTGACAGCGGGTCAGGTAGTGCGGCGCGATCTCCGCCCAGACGCGGAAGCCCCGGCGCCGTTGCCGGCGCAGCCACACGAGCGTCCGCACGTCAGAGACGTGCTTGACCGTATGCGAGCCTTCGGGATCGAGGGCGAGCACCTGGGCGAGGTCGTGCTTCACGGCGTACCATTCGCGATTACGCATCGCGATACGGGCACCATTCCACGCGAACTTGCGCTCCATGTGCCAGTGCACCGGGAGCGCACGAGCATTGATGGTGCTGTCATGGCAGGCGCGCAGCGTTGGCATGATTGCCCGCACGTCGCGCACGTTCTTGCCGCCGTCGTTGCTGACTCCTTCGAGGAAGCCTTTGATGAAAGCGATGCGCTTGTTCAGGCGCATTTCGTAGATCATCTCGGGCGTGGTCTCGTTGGTGAGGAGCGGAGCGACGTAGAGCTCGGTCGTTGCACCTCGAGGGAGAGCAGACGCCGCCTCTGCGAGGTAGGCGTCCGCGTCTTTCGCGGTGAGAATCGACGGAACCGTGTTGCCGATCAGCACGAGGGCTTCGTGCTCTCGTGCAGCAGCGGCGAGTACGAGCTTCATGCGCCCGTCCTTGGGGCCGCTGTTGCGTCCGTGGAAGTGAGGATCGACGCTGCCGTCGAGTTCGATTTCTTGCGGTTGTTCCAAGACAGAACTCCTTATTCGAGCGGTTGTGTTGGTTGAAAAAACTCTGTGTCCGCGAGGACTTTAACACGGTAGTATGAAAAGACAAAGCCGGTTTGCGAAGGGATTTCCTCCGCAAACCGGCTTTTGTTCACGCGCGCTTCTCGAACAGATCGACGAGCTCGACGAGCAGGTCGGTGATGAACTTCGGTCGCTCACCGGCTTCTCGGAACGCGCTGTTCACCTCGACCGCCCACGCGCCGCAGGCGAGGGCCAGAAGCACGTGCCTGGCCGTGCTGATCCCGCCGCAGGCTACCGCCACCTTCGTGTGCCGGAGTGCGGAAGCGCTATAGGACGTCTGGCGCAGAGCGCTCATCTGGATCGCCGGACCAGCGAGCCCACCCTTGGTGAAGCCGTTGGTCGTCTTGATCGCCGGCTCACCGTCCGGAAGGGTCAGTCCCACGTTCGGTATGGTGTTGCCGTTGATGATCCCCTGGCACGCGAATGAGTTCAAGACGGCAAGCGTGTTGAACTCGAGCAGCTCCTCGGTGATCCCGTTCGAGATCTTCCAGAGAAGGACCGCCCTCGAGCCGCTGAAGCGTCGATCGCACTCCGCGAAGAAGTACGCGACCGACGCTTTGTCCCAGCAGAGGATCGGGATGCGACTACCGTCAGAATTCGCGCCGTTGGGGCAGGCCCCGTTCATCACGATCATCTTGAACCCCGCCGCGATCGCTCGCTCTACGAGCTCGAGCAGGTCGTCGGCGTTCTCGCCCGAGACGTTCAGAATGAGCGGCTTTTCGGCGTCTTCGTAGCGCTTGAGCAGATCGGCAGCGTGCTTCTCGACGTGTTTCATCCCGGGGTTCGGCAGGCCGAGCGAGTTCAATGTCCGGATTAGGACGCGCCCCTGGTGAGGGACGTCCCGATACTCGGCATAGTAGTCGCGGCCGCCATTCCCAGGACGAGGGTCGGTCGTGATCGAACCCCATTCGGGGATCACGTCGGTGTCGCACACAAGGCCCACGTGGGCGGCGGTTTTGTAGACTCCGCCGGCCACGATCACCGGATGGGGGAGCACGTTGCCCAGGATCCTTCGTTCGAGTCCTTGCAGATTCATGATTTGCGTTCTCCGTTGTTGTACCCGCAGATCGGGCAGGTTCCTGAAGGGTTCGTGACGAAATTGCCACAGTTACGACAGTACTGACCGACGTTGCAGATGAGATGGTGCAGCCATTTCATCCTCTGGTGTCTCCTTATGTAAGGTCCAAGTCAGACTCGACTTTACCACGCGTGCCCGAGGGCCTCAAACGGTGTAAAGTATGCCTATCCACTCGTATCGATTATGATACTGCGTGGCCGTTCGCTCCCACCCGTAGCTCAGTTGGTTAGAGCATCGAGCTTATACCTCGAGGGTCCTTGGTTCGAGTCCAAGCGGGTGGACTACGAAGTAGTTCACCGGCCGGAGGCGCGACGGCGCCGAGGCGGGGTCGCGAAAATTTTCAGCAGAAAATTATTTGTGACTGGACTACAATAGATTCATGAAGAAAGTGTTGCCGCAAGAATTTTATAATCGCGACGCACGCGTCGTGGCGCAAGAACTTCTAGGGAAATATCTTGTACGCAAATTAAAAAATAAAATGTACGCATATCCGATTGTTGAGACGGAGGCGTACGTCGGTCCACAGGATCTCGCGTGCCACGCCTCAAAGGGGCGCACGAAGCGTACGGAGCCGATGTTTGGTCCTCCGGGCTATACCTATGTGTATCTCATCTACGGGATGTATCACTGCTTGAATGTGGTGACAGGTAAGCAGGACTACCCGGCGGCTGTATTGATCCGTGCACTTGGCGACCCAAGCTGTAGCGGGCCAGGTAAGCTCTGCCGAGTGCTCGAGATCTCCCGCGAGGACAATCTGTTTCCGATTTTTAAAAAGTTCTCAAACATCTGGATCGAAGATCGCGGAGTTAAGATCTCTCCTCGGCAGATTAAGAAGACGCCCCGCATCGGCGTCGACTACGCCGGTGAGTGGAAGGATAAACCTTTTCGATATTTACTTAAGAAGCAGTAATTGACTTTTGTGGAGTCTTAAGGCAACTTGAGGGCAGTTACGAATACGATCTTTAGGGAGGTAAGCGGTAATGGCAAACGGACATGGGCCTAAAGAATACGGTCCTCATGAGTACGCTGATCACGGTGGAACCTCTGACTGCAAGCACGGCTGCGGCTGTTGGATGGGTCCTACACGCTCGGGTGGCCCCACTGGTCTCGATCCCTTTGGCACCTGTCCCGGGAATCCGAAGGACGGCAAACTGCTTGGTGGCAGTGCAGACTACGACGAAGTCGTGAGCCGGAGAATCGACAGACTGAGGACGGAGCTCTACGCAGCAGAACAGAGACTGAAACGCGTCAGTCCGAGCAAGACGAAACTCGCTCAAGAACTGGCCGAGACGAAGGCCAAACTCGCGGCGTTAGAACGTAGACTTGCGCGTATTCACGCAGTGTTCGATGCTCCGGAGTAGTTCCTCTCGAACGAACGAGAAACAGGCACGCCCCGCAAGGGACACGGCCTGTTCGTTTTTGCGACGATGTTGTAATGTCAGGTTTTAGAGAACCAACAAAGCATTACAGTCGGCTATTTATATAGTATATTCTGTTTCGGAAGACCGCCCTCAAGGAACGTCGAGGAAATCCACCACAAGGAGAACTTAAGGATGAAAATCATTCTGTCGCGCGATAAGCAAGGCAGTATCATTGCAACGTCGAATTTCGATGATGGGGTGTCCGCTGAGGACGTCGTCGAGGAGCACGAGATCATTGCGGAGATCTCAGTCGTTGATGCGCGAGCGCAGCGAATCGCGGCTGCGCTGAGGGAACTTTGCGGCATTTCGCTCGAATTCGAGGAAGGCCTCGACGCGCTCCTGACAGAAGTGGTAGAGGTACTTGGTGGGGAGGTTCCCTATTCTCGGTACACTCGCCGTCCAGAACGTTCACGTCAGCCTGTACGCGCCACCGAAGATGATCTCACGGCTACAGCACATGGCGCACCCGAGGGCGACTCGTTCTTTCGGACTCGGCTGTAGAGCCAGAGCCCCGTCCGCCAAAAGAGCCCCGATGTCGCAAGGCATCGGGGCTCGTCTCTTTTCCGTAAACTATTCCAAATACATCGGCGTCGACTACGCCGGTGAGTGGAAACACAAGGAATTTCATTTCTTGGTAAAAGAAAACGGGGTCGCTCGAAGAGCGACCCCGTAAGAACCTCCTTGGTCAGTGGTTGTGTTGATCGATCCGAACCACGTGCGGCTCGCGCGGGTTAGCTCCGTCAGCGAGCAGTAGTAGTTCGCAATTGCCGAAGTGAAAACCAGTGAGCACGTCCTGCCACGGAAGCCCATAGAATCGCGCGTAGATCATCTTGCCGATGTCTCCATGCGTGACGAGAAGGACGGGTTCCTCCGCGTGCGCCTCCTGTAGCCAGGACAGCTCCGTTTTTCCTCGCTCGAGCAGATCGGGGAACGTCTCGGCTCCATCAGGCGAGAGAAAGTAGGTGATGGTATCCGTCTTGATGATATTGGGCTTGCACAGTCGCTCGATGTCGCTCACGAGCTGACCCGTCATGATGCCGAAGTTGCGCTCGATGAGACTCCTGCGGACAACTGGTTTCTCAAGACCGAGCTTCTCGCACACGATCTCGGCCGTTCGGTAAGCTCGCGACAAAGGCGAGCTATACACGCGCGCGAAAGTAAGTCCACGCGCCTTGATGACATCCGCGAGCTCATGTGCCTGCGCCAGGCCAAGTTCAGTGAGCGGTCGATCGCGGTGGCCATTCAGGATGCCGTTGAAGTTGTCCTAATTTTGCCCATGGCGGGCGATGTAAATGTCCATTACCTAATACCTCCACATACTTCTTCACTCACCATACGACACTGATAACGGTTTGTACAATTTGCGCGATTATTCCAAATGCATCTCGCGGCTGGTAGCGGCGGTGCGCGTGGCGAGGGCAGGATAATTTTTTAATTCAGGATCAGCGGCGATGAGCCGCGCTGCTTCGCCGCGCGCCGCCTCGACCAGTTTAATATTTTTCAGCGCTTCCATCGCGATGTCAGAGACGCCCCACTGCTTACCGCCTGCGAGCTGGCCCGCGCCTCGCAAGGTGAGGTCGTACTCGGCGAGCTCGAAGCCATTCTTCGCATTCTTAAATGCTTTCAGACGCTCGCGCGTTACTTCGCCGAAGGTCTCGGGCAGAGCGAAGCAGTACGACTGGTGCGTTGAGCGGATCACACGACCGCGTAGCTGGTGGAGCTGTGAGAGACCGAATCGTTCTGCGCCCTCGACGAGGATCACGGTCGCGTTCTCGACGCTCACGCCCACCTCGACTACTGAGGTGGCGACGAGGATGTCGACTTCGCCTGCCTTGAAGCGGAGCATCACGTCCTCCTTCTCGCTTGGAGTCATCTTGCTGTGGAGGATGTCGATCGAAGCTTTAGGAAAGACATCCTTTGCGAGGCGTGCGGCCTCGGCCTTAACTGACTTCGCTTGCAGGGCCATTTCCTTAGCCGGATCGGGTTCGTCGATGCGCGGACAGATCACGTAGGCTTGGTGTCCCGCGGCGAGCTCGCTCTTGATGCGTTCGTAAGCCTTCTCCCGCTCTTTCGGGTTCACCACTTCAGTAATGACCGGCTTACGGCCCAAGGGCATTTGATCGAGTACGGTGAGGTCGAGGTCGCCGTAGAGTGTGAGCGCCAAGGTGCGCGGGATCGGCGTCGCGGTCATGGAGAGGAGGTGCGGCGCGACCGTGTCCTTGGTCACGAGGCGTTGCCGGTGGATCGTGCCGAAGCGGTGCTGTTCGTCGACGATGGCATAGGCAAGGTGTTTGAAGACGAGCGACTTCTCGACGAGCGCGTGCGTGCCGATCACGATTGGGATCTCGCCGTTCGCCACCATTTTCTTAAAAGCCGCTTTTGAGAGCTTGGCCGACTCTTCATAACGAACCTTCGAAGGGAACTTGCGGCACTCGCTGCCGGTGATGAGCCCGATAGGTATCGGATGATCTTTGAAGTATGAAACGAAGGTAGAGAAGTGTTGCTTCGCGAGCACTTCAGTAGGGCAGAGATACGCGACTTGCAGTGTCCCAGCGATGCGACCCGTCGGGAGCGAGGTCGCGACTAAGTACGCGGTCGCGGCAGCGACCGCAGTCTTTCCGCTGCCGACGTCGCCCTCGAGAAGGCGCATCATCGGATGTGCCTTCTCGAAGTCGGTCACGATGTGATCGATCGCTTTTAGTTGTGCCTCAGTAGCGGGGAAGGGAAATGACGTGATGAAATCGTTCAGTGCCTTACGGTTGACCGCAACAGGCAGCGCCTTTTGTTTTACGGTCAGGAGTCGGCGCTGCTGTACCGCGAGCTGCAGCGTGAAGATCTCTTCGAAGGCGAAGCGCTTCTTCGCCGCGGTAGCGTCAGAGAGCTTGTGCGGTGTGTGGGCGAAGATGAGCGCGTTCTTAAGTGAGGGCAGCTTATACCGCTCCAGAATCTCAGCGGGCAATGGGTCGCTCATCGCCTCGAGCACGCCGCTCTCGAATACTTTTTTAATAGTGTGGGTGAACCAGAGCGAAGAGATCCCCTGGCTCTCGGGATAGATCGGGTAGAGTGGCTTGTCCTCGGTCGCGGCAGTGTCATTAAAGAGCGTCTCGTGCGCCTCTTCGGGATTGATCGGCGATCGATCGATCGAGGGGTTGGCGAGATACAGCTTCCCCGAAGGGGCCCCTTTGGGGCGCGCTTCACCGCTCACGCGGCCGGTGACACGTACGACCATCCCGTCCGCGAGCGTCTTCGCGATGTAGGGCTGTGAGAACCACATCATCTTGATTTTCCCTGAGGCGTCTTCGAGCCAGGCCTCGGCGATCGGCCGACGCGTCTTCCAGGTCTTACGCACGTCCGGCTTACGTACGGTCCCGTAGAGGGTGACTTCAGTCCCTGCAGAGACGCCCGCGATCGTGCCAGTTTCTCCGGCGCTCTCGTAGCGAGAAGGGAGATGGTAGAGGAGATCGAGGATCGTCCGGATGCCAAGTTTCCCGAGCGCCCGCTTCTGCTCAGGCCGAAGGCGCTTAAAGTGTGTCTCGATTGGGTCGTGAGGACTCACCTTTAGAGTATACAAGCTGATGCTAGAATCTGAGGATGCACCACGATCTGCGCCAGATTGCTCTGTATGCGGGATGTTTGGTCGCGCTTAATGTTTTGGTGGTCGTGCCTCGAGACGTGCTGCAACGAGAGATCGGGGTCATCCTGGCAAATATTAAGCAGCCAGCGGCAACATTTTTTGTCATGAGCACGAGTTCAGCTGAGATCCGCAGCTCCTACAAGAGTGACCCCGGCCTGAACGCAGATGACTACACCAAGGAGGGTCGGGTGCGCGTGCTAATCGTACCCGGACACCGACCCGAGGGAGGGGGGACTGAATTCGGCAATGTCTATGAGCGCGATGTGGTGGTCGATATTGCGGATCACCTCGCCCGGTTTATGCGTGGCAATCCGCACTACGAGGTGATCGTGGCTCGCGATAAGAGGCGCTGGGAACGGAGGCTCGAGCGCTACTTTGTTACGCACGCGGACCGGATCGCCGCTTTCGTCGACAAGCAGAAGACACTTATGGCGCGCTATATACGCACCGGCAAGATCATCTCAGAGGAGGGCGTGTTTCATAATGAGGCTGAGCCGGCTGCAGCGCTCAAGCTCTACGGTATCAACAAGTGGGCGAGTGAGAACGAGGTTGATATCACGCTCCATCTGCATCTCAACGATCACGCTGGGCGCAAGAGCGGCAGAGTAGGCGAGCACTCAGGCTTTGCCATATATGTGCCTGACCGGCAGTATTCAAACGCTAGCGCGTCGAAGGACATCGGCGAGGCAATCGCGAAGCGTCTGCACGCGTATCACGCGACGAGCACCCTCCCGCGGGAAAGTGTTGGTGTTGTCGAAGATCAGTATTTGATCGCGATCGGGTCGCACAACACCACCGACGCTGCATCGATCCTTATTGAATACGGCTACATCTACGAGCCGCAGTTTATAAGCGCGGCGGTGCGTACACTTGCGGTCGAAGATTACGCGTACCAGACCTATCTCGGTCTGCAGGACTTCTTCGGCGACCCTGTCCTCAATACGAGTGGTTCAGCAGCCATTCCGTACGATTGGAGTGACGTGCGACTGAGCGATAAGAAAGGCTCGGCAGGTATCTATGCGCTCCAGTCTGGGCTCCGCCATCTTGGCTACTATCCGCCCGAGGGTAAGAGCTTTGTCGATTGTCCGATCACGGGAGTGAGTGGGCCGTGCACAGAAACGGCGCTCAAGGCATACCAGGCAGCGCACGAGCTCACCGCCACAGGTGAAGTCGGGCCTCAGACCCGGGAGGCGCTTGCGCGGGAGCTCGGTAGCCTCTAGTGGTACACTTCCTCTCTATGGACCAAAAGAAAATTGTTGCTGCATTTAAGAAACAAGGTGCGCGCGTCGAGACCAAGGCGCGTGTATCGCTCAAAAAACGAAAAGATTTCTCGCTGTGGTACACACCGGGCGTTGGCGCGGCATCGACCTATCTTGCCAAGAATCCTCGAGAGGCACGGAAGATGTCGATCAAGAAAAATAGTGTCGCGATCGTCTCAGATGGGTCTGCGGTCCTTGGGCTCGGCAATATCGGGCCCTATGGCGCGCTACCAGTGATGGAAGGGAAGGCGCTTATTTTTAAAGAGATGGCGAACGTTGATGCGTGGCCCCTGGTGCTCGACACTCAGGATCCCGAGGAGATTGTTGCGGTGGTAAAGGCGATCGCGCCAAACTTCGGGGGGATTAACCTCGAGGACATCGCAGCGCCGAATTGTTTTGAAGTTGAACGGCGCCTTATCGAGGAGCTCGATATTCCCGTTATGCACGACGACCAGCACGGCACCGCGATCGTGGTGCTCGCGGGGCTTATTAATGCTGCAAAGGTGGCGAAGAAGAATCTTAAGAAGTTGAAGGTGGTGATCAGTGGCGCGGGCGCTGCCGGTACTGCGGTTGCGAAGCTCTTGCTCGCGGCGGGGATCGAAGACATCGTGCTCCTTGATCGTGCAGGCGTTATCAGTAGCGCGCGTCGAGACCTGAACGCTGCGAAGAAGGAGCTCGCGAAGATCACGAATCCGCGCGACGTGAGCGGTGATCTCGGCGACGCGATGGTGGGCGCAGACGTATTCATCGGGCTCTCGGGCAAGGGTCTGCTTAAGCACGAGCATGTGGCGAGCATGGCGCCGAAGGGGATCGTCTTCGCACTCGCAAATCCCGTGCCGGAGATCTTGCCCGACGAGGCGACCGCGGCGGGGGCTCTCGTGGTAGCGACAGGGCGGAGCGACTTCCCAAATCAGATCAATAATGCGCTCGTGTTCCCCGGCATCTTCCGCGGAGCGCTCGACAAGGGTGTTAAGAAGATTACGCAAAAGACAAAACTTAACGCCGCTCGGGCGCTCGCCGCGCTTATCGCTCGGCCGACGGCGAAAAATATTATTCCCGATCTTCTCGATAAGCGCGTCGTAAAGGCGGTTGCCAAGGCTGTTCATTAGTCGCTTGAAGAAAGAAAAAAGAGCGCTATAGTGCAGTCTGCTCACAGGTCTTTAGAGAGGACACAGAAGCCCGTTTCATCAACGTACACAACAGGCAAGGAGGTATCGAAATCATGTCGACAACGGCGGGGATGGTGGAAGTGGAAGAATACAAGGAGCGCCTCTCGTGGGGCTGGGCGATCGTCTTCGCAATCTTCGGTGTCGGGGTGCTGACGGCGCTTAGCCTGATCATCGCGAGCTTGCCCGAGAGCGAACGCTCGATCATCGCGCTCGGGCTGGGTACGGCGGCGATCTTCTTCGCCATCGTCGGGTGGCTCGAGCAGGAACGCTCCACGCCTACGGCATGGGGGCTCATCGCTGCTGGCGTGAGTCTCGGGGCAGCGGTCCTGGATGGTGCCAACAACGAGGCTGGGTGCGCCGAGTGGGTCATCGGGGCTGTTGGCGCTGCGCTGGTCGAGGTGCTGGTCTGGCTCTTCTCGTTTGCGGCCTGACCTTCTGAGCGGCCCTATCCCTTCGGGGATAGGGCCGCTTTTCGTACGTGTCCCGTGAGAAATCTGGTTGCTCACGGGGCTTGCACTATGGGCAGAAAAAGTCATACTTTATGTATGACTACTACAACCATTGTGCTTATTGTCGCCGCGATCGTTGTGCTCTGGCTCATTTTTACCTATAACCGCTTTGTATCGCTCGTTAACCGTGCCAAAGAAGCTTGGTCAGATATCTCCGTACAGCTGAAGCGTCGCTACGACCTTATTCCTAATTTGGTCGAGACGGTAAAGGGCTATGCGGCACACGAGGCAAGCGCCTTTGAAAACGTCACGAAGGCTCGTGCTGCAGCGATGGGTGTCGGGGCGGACGCGCCAGCAGGTGCGCACGTACAGGCCGAGAATATGCTCACCGGAGCACTGAAGAGCCTCTTTGCGGTGTCGGAGGCGTACCCAGACCTGAAGGCAAATCAGAACTTCCTCAAGCTCCAGCAGGAGCTCAGTGACACCGAGGACAAGATCCAAGCATCACGCCGCTTCTACAACTCGACCGTGATGGCACTCAACACAGCAATCCAATCATTCCCATCGAATCTCATTGCGGGAATCTTTGGTTTCAAAGGCATGGATCTTTTTGAGCTCTCTGAAGCGGACAAGGCTGCGGCCGAGCCGGTGAAGGTGCAATTCTAACGATGAATCTCTACGCGCAGCGCGCGAGCAATATGCGTCGAACCTGGGCGCTTATCGCCGGGTTCCTCGTCGTGGTTATCGCGATCGGCTATGCCGTCGCGTGGTACTACGGTAATCCGGGCATTCTCTACATCGCGACCTTCTTCGCGCTCGCGACCAACGTCTACGCGTACTGGTTCTCTGACAGGCTCGTGCTCTCGATGAGTCGAGCGCGTCCCGCGACGCGCGAGGAGCACTTCGATCTCTACACGGTGACAGAAAATCTTGCGATCACCGCAGGGCTCCCGAAGCCGAAGCTCTATGTGATCGACGATCCGGCGCCAAACGCCTTTGCCACCGGGCGTAACGAGGCGCATGGCGTCGTCTGTGCGACGACTGGGCTCCTCGCGATGCTCGACCGTACCGAGCTCGAGGGCGTGATCGCGCACGAGCTCTCGCATATTCAGAACAGGGACATCCTCGTGATGACCGTCGCCGTGGTGCTCGCGGGGTTCGTTGCGATCGTGGCGGACATATTCCTCCGCATGGCCTTTTACGGCAACGGTGACCGCGATCGACACCCTGCGGTGCTGATCCTTGGCATCGTCGGGATCATTCTCGCGCCAATCGCTGCGCAGCTGATCCAGCTCGCGATCTCGCGCCGTCGCGAATATCTCGCGGACGCTTCAGGTGCGCTGCTCACGCGCTATCCCGAGGGTCTTGCTTCTGCGCTGCGCAAAATAAGTGATGCTAATCAGCCGCTCCGCCGGGCGAGTCACGCCACGGCGCACCTCTTTATCGACGAGCCATTCGGCAAATCAGAGAACAGTCGTCTTGGTTGGCTCGAGAACCTCTTCGCGACGCACCCGCCAGTAGAGAAGCGTATCGAGGCCCTGCTTTCGCAACCAAAGGCATAAGTGCTACCCTGAAAGGGCCCCGTTGGGGTAACAAAAGTTACGGAGAGGTGGCTGAGTGGTCTAAAGCACCACCTTGGAAAGGTGGCGTAGGGGCAACCCTACCGCGAGTTCGAATCTCGCCCTCTCCGCCA
>CAZSKX010000003.1:0-71375 GCA_964607655.1 uncultured Candidatus Saccharibacteria bacterium
GCGATCTCCTTCCCGATCATCTTGAATCCGTTTTGATAAATCTCTGACTCGATCGTCGCCGGCGTCGCGACGAGCAGAATCTTTGCTGGCGAGTCTTCAAATGAGGCAACGGTCGGCCCCACCATCTCGATCAATCGCTCAGGCGTAATCCCGTCAGCCACCGAGAGTGCGAGCGCTGCCGAAACACTGTTACAGGCACTCACGATATTCGTCGCGCCACGCTCTTCGAGGAGCTTGATCGCTGCAACAGTAAGCTCAGCAAGCTCTTCGGTCGACTTCACGCCATAGGGCGCATTCTTAATATCGCCAAAGTAGACAATATCTGCCTTTGGCATCCGTGCTCGAATTTCCTTAAGTACCGTGAGTCCTCCACTCCCTGAGTCAAATATACCAATCATGTTTTAATGAGATATTTTGTATATCCCAAATTTATTAACTTTTCATACGCCGTCCAGACTTCGGGTGGAATCTCTTGCTCGATTTGAAACCCTGTCTTGGGATATTCTCTTATGCGCTGCAGGTCCCCTGCCATTAAATCAATCCATCGGTCTGCGTATTTCAAATCTTTTGCATACTCTGCGTAGGGCACCTGCGGAGAGGTGACGATGCATTCCGCCTCAGGCCACTGAGCCCGAAATGTTGCGTAAGAGCGCCGCTCCATATAAGGTTTTTGCACTAAAAGAAACGAGTGTAACGACAACCCTTTCTTCTCAAGGATCTTTTTCATAAAACGAACATTCTCTCCCGTGTTAGTCGATTCCTTCTCGATGACGATTTTGTCATCTGGCACTCCCATTTCTCGCGCTATTGCAGCAAATCGCTCGGCTTCAGATTCTTCAAACCACACGTTTTTCCCGTGTGCTCCTCCATTTTTCCCCGCCAATAGCAGATATTTCCCGTACCCACTAAGGAAAAGCTCCGCCGCGCGCTTGCCCACTCGCACGTCGCTTGAACCAAGAGCAAAAATAGCATCCATAGGTTTGAGCTCGTGATGCATGAGCATATAATCCCAGATTATTTTTGCGTTGATTTCTGCTTCACTCATACATAATTTTCCGGCTCATCAGGTCTATAGTCGAAGTGGAAATACTCACGTCGTTTACCGATACGGAACCCTTGCTGAAGCATCAACCCGGCTAAGTAGTCCTGTTTTTCTTGATACCGCTTAGACTCCTCGTCATTTTTACCTCGATAAAAACCAATGAATAACGCTTCGATGCCGTCCTCTTTATTCCGCATCGGAATCTCGGTTGCTGTCTGGGGATCAAAAAGTGTCACGTCGACAGAAAGTCCCTGCGCGTGAGGCATAGTATCTATGTTGAGTAGACGATCCGTCGCCTCTTTTCCATACTTCTCAACGCGACGATCGTAAATAACCTTATACAATTCAGGCGATCGATACCCTTCTTTCACGTACAGTCGCCAGCCTTTGGTTGCGAGTTGATTGTCTACCGCTTGCAATGTGGAGATTATCCTTGAGTCCACTAGCACACGCTCATCAGAAAGACCGGCACTGATCACGTCCTCTTTACTAATCCCATGAGCCTCGTGTTTGTGCCAATAAAAATTACTCCCCAGGAGCCCGTGCTCATCTATGTAAACAAAATCATTAGCGTTACTCATGGGCCTTAACGAGCGCGACAAACTGATCGTTGCGGTCGTACTCGTTTTTAAACATGCCGAATGAGGCGAAGGCGGGCGAGAAGAGAATCGTGTCGCCTGGGTGAGCCGAAGCAAAAGCCTCGTCGACTGCGGCCCCGAGACTGTCGAATACTGAGGCGCCCTCGATAAACTCGAGTACGCGGCTGGTACCGGTGCCAGCGAGCAAGATCACGCGCTTAACCTCTTTGAGCTTATAGAGGAGTTTGTTCATATCGAGCTCCTTGTCTGCCCCACCCATGATGAGGATTGTGTTTTTTGTCCCCACTGCATCGAGCGCCACGAGTGTCGCTTCTGGAGTGGTCGAGTTGTTGTCGTTGTAGATCTTCACACCGTTTTTCTCACCCAAGAACTCAAGGCGCCCCGGGACGCCCGGGAAGGACTCCAGCCCCTTGCGAATCTCTTCATCAGTAAGGCCCTGCGCACGCAGCGCCGCAGCTGCGAGCGCGGCATTGTAGCGATTATGCACACCCGGCACCTTAAGCGCCCAGTCGCCCGGGAGCTTCTTCTCATCAGCGATCACCATCTTAGAGATGATGTGCTCGCCGAAAGCCTCGATGAGCTGTGGTGCGCACTGACCCCCCACTACGAACGTGTCATCTGGGTCTTGGAAGAGAAAGATGTTCGCCTTGTCGAGAAGGTATTGCCCCGGGTCCTCTTTGTAATAATTCAAGTGGTCGTTATAGAACGTGGTGAAGACGGCGATCTGGGGCGAGAGATTCGCTTCCCCGAGACCCTGGCACTGCCAGCTGTCGAGCTCGAGCACCGCCACTGATTCGGGAGTCACGTGATTCAAAAGCTCGAGATTGGATACGCCTCGAATATTTCCTCCAAGGAGCACCTGCTGCCCTGCCTCCTTGAGCGCGTGGTGTACCATTTCGGTCACTGTAGACTTACCGCGTGTCCCGGTCACGCCGATCGTCTTAATCTCAGAGAGCTCCATAAGGAGATCCGCACTCATGCGCACCGGGATGCCGTTCTTCTTGGCTTCTGCGATGTACGGCGAGGCGAGCGGCACTCCCGCCGCCTTAAGGACCAAATCGCGATTGTTGAAATCTTCGAGCCGGTGCTCGCCCAAGACAAATGTTACATTCGAAAAGTCTCTGAGCTGACCGACCGACTCGGCGAGCTGCTCCTCGGTCTTAAGGTCGGTAACGATGAGCTCGGCGCCACACTCGGCCAAGTAGCGCGCGTCCCCCACCCCACGACCAAGAAGCCCGAGCCCCATTACCGTGATTTTCTTATCCTTAAAATAAGCTTTCGCGTCCATGTTTCTCACATGGTAGCGTAGCGAGCGTACTTTGTCTGCCGTGGCTAGCGTAGGCAGCTCGTCGTCATCGGTATGTACTCAAGCTTGTAGGAGAGCGAGGTCTTGGGGACCATGATGACCTGATAGGGTTGGGTTATCGTCTGTGCCGCGAGACAGCTCACTCCAGGTCGAGACGTAATAATGCTAACGTTGCGAGTCTCTGTATCGATAATGCGATCCGCCGCTATCTCATACCCTGCGGTCGGCTGTTTACCTGAAAAGATCCCGATGACCGTATGGGTGGTGAAGTCCACCTCAGGTGGCGCGTCGACTGCGCCGATCAGCTCCCACAATTGCTTCATTTGGGCCTCTGAATATACCAAGTAGTTGACCCGGCGCTCTACGGAGGACCGATCACCTTGTGCCAGCTCGCGGAATACGACTGGAGCATCTTCTTCTTCAGCGACAGGAGCTGTGCTGTTGTTTATAAAGACAAACGTAAGCAAACCAATAACCGCGGCCACCACCGCAACCACGACAACCACGAGTGTCTCCCGCATATAGCCTAAGTATACGCGCTAACTTTCCACATCACTACCATGCTGTGTAAAACCTTGGTGGCCAGACATAATCCGCACCATGTGGTCACAGATAATTCAATGGTCGTCACCATTGAATTTCCGCGACCCCGGCTCTAGGATTCGAACCTGGTGCGTAATCGCACTCGAGTATCAGTGAAGTTGAAGACAGTATTCTGTCCTGTGTGCACGCTCTAGGATTCGAACCTAGGACCGCTCGAGTATCAGTCGAGTGCTCTACCAACTGAGCTAAGCGTGCACACAGGACACAATGGACAGAACTGTCTTCAAACCAACTGAGCTAAGCGTGCGTATCGAACCCCCTGATAGTAGCAAAAATGCCCATATTTTTCCACTTACTGAATGCTATGATTCTAAAAATGAAAACTACCTTGCTTGTAATCCTTGCTCTTATCATCCTGGGTACTGGTTACTATGCAGCGCCCGCATTTCTGTGGATGTTAGCCTGGGGATTCCCGATTTCCCAATCTGCTTCCATGTTGCTTATGCTGTTAATTCCTATTACGGGTATAACCTCGTTTGTACAAATTTTACGCGGAAAATCTCTCCGCTGGTTCTATCTCCCTCTAGTGTTTTTAATTGGATACTATCTTCTCGTGATACTAAACACGCCAGTGCGCTATTCATATTAGTCACTCTCGAAACACAAAAACACCCTCCTCGGGTGCTTTTGTGTTATACGAAAAAGATATTATATGCTGTTTTGTTCCGCCTATTCCGCTCCCATTTGAAAGCTCACGTGTGGCTTTCAAACGACCATCGGGTTACGTTATCCGACTTCCGAGTACCGTTTTGAGACGAGTACTATCTCTCTTTCTTCGCAAGAAGAAAATCGACATGATGCGCCTTTCGGGCTACATCGGTTCCAAATTGGATATGTTCCACGAACAGCTTCCGCTACCCGTGCCTTGTTACGACTTACTCCTTGTCACTGAATTTGCCGTAGTCCTGCGCGAGGCAGACCTTCGGGCACCCCCAGCTCCCCTGAGTTGACGGGCGGTGAGTACAAGACTCGAGAACGTATTCACCCCGGTTTGGCTGACCCGGGATTACTAGCGATTCCGGCTTCATGAGGTCGGTTGCAGACCTCAATCCGTACTGGGGCCAGTTTTAAAGATTTGCTCCACCTTACGGTATTGCGTCTCGTTGTACTGGCCATTGTATTATGTGTGCAGCCCAAGGTATCAGAGGGACATGCTGATCTGGCGTCATCCCCACCTTCCTCTCCCGTGAGGGAGCAGTCTCGCCTGATCATATAGATAACAGGCAACGGGGGTTGCGTTCGTTACCCCACTGAAGGGAACAGTTCAAACCACGAACTGACGACGACCATGCATCACCTGTCCAACACCCTCGAAGGCTCCGTCCCTTTCGGGTCGGATGCAGTTGGATTTCTAACCTTGGTAAGGTTCTTCGTTTGCCGACGAATTAAGCCACATAATCCACCGCTTGTGCGAGTCCCCGTCTATTCCTTTGAGTTTTAATCTTGCGATCGTACTACCCAGGCGGCTCGCTTACCGCGTTAGCTTAGTCCCACAGAGGGTCGATACTCCGTAGAACGAGCGAGCAACGTTGAGGGCCAGGACTACCGGGGTATCTAATCCCGTTCGCTACCCTGGCTTTCGTGTGTGAGCGTCAGGAACGCACCAGTGCACTGCCTTCGCTTTTGGTGTTCCCCATGATATCAACGGATTTCACCCCTCCACCATGAGTTCCGTGCACCTCTTGCGCCCTCGAGCCATACCGTTTCCCCCGCCGGCCGTAGGTTAAGCCCACGGATTTTACGGGAGACTAATATGGCCGCCTTGACACCCTTTACGCCCAGTGATTCCGGATAATGCTTGGGGCCTCTGTATTACCGCTCCTGCTGGCACAGAGTTAGGAGCCCCTTATTCATCAGGTACCGTCAATAAACTTCGTCCCTGATAAAAGATGTTTACGTACCAAAGCACTTCATCCATCACGCGGCGTCGCTCCGTCAGACTTTCGTCCATTGCGGAATATTCTCGTCTGCAGCCTCCCGTAGGAGTATGGACCGTGTCGCAGTTCCATCGGTGGGGGTCAGCCTCTCAGCTCCCCTAAGCGTCGTAGCCTTGGTAGGCCATTACCCTACCAACTAGCTGATACTACGCAGGCCACTCCCGAAGCGAAAAACCTTTACCCTTGCGGGACTATCGGGAATTACCCAGTCTTTCGACTGGCTATGCCCGACTTCGGGGGGTGTACCTACGTGTTACTACCTCGTTTGCCGGTTGCCCTTGCGGGCCCCCTTGACTTGCATGACTTATCCACGCCGCCAGCATTCACCCTGAGCTAGGATCAAACTCTCATTAAGAATAGGCGGAACAAAACAATTCATAACATCTTTCTTCCCTGTCGCGAACGACAGGGACTCGTATTTCGAACGTATTTCGTTGTCAAAAAACAGCGTAAAAAACACCCCTCCCGCCTAAGCGGGAGACTTGCCTATCCTACAGGAAGGCCCTGGGCGGGTCAAGTCCAACATGAAAGCCGGCTTTTAAGGGCCGGCTTTCTCGAGCCGAACGAGGACTCCTTCCTTCGTAAGTTCGATATGGGCACCAGGGATGATCTCACCCGTTACTAAGCAGGGGTAGTACCGAACCGGTTCGAGGAATCCCCCCGTCTGACGAAACCATTCGACTCGGTGCCAGAGACCGTTATTGAATCCGGTCGTGCCGATCATCTCGGCGACCTGTTCCGCCGTCGCTAAAATCATCGCGCGCCCTCCTTCTGGTTTTATGAAATACCCTGCCAACCGCATTGTCAACATTGCAGGGGCAGTGGGAGAGGGTATGATATACGCAGCCGTCACCCTTGCCTTTACTCATGCAAAACACGCACGAGCGAATTATCGTCTCTCTGGGCGGATCACTTATGGTCCCCGATCAGATCGATGTCGACTTCCTCAACCAGTTTCGTGATGTTGTCGTAAAAAAGATCAATGAGGGTTTCTCCTTTTGTGTCATTGTCGGCGGTGGGAAAACTGCGCGCCGTTATCAAGACGCTGCGAAGAATGCCGGCGAGCTCTCTCCGGCCGATCTGGACTGGCTCGGTATCCACGCGACACGCTTAAACGCACACCTTCTGCGCGTCCTCTTTAACGACGCTGCCTACCCACACGTGATCAAGAATCCGGAGGCAGACATCGACATATCGAAGCCCCTCATCGTCGCGGCTGGCTGGCAGCCGGGATGTTCGACAGACTATGACGCGGTGTTGATCGCGAAGAATATCGGCTCACACCGCCTCGTTAATCTCTCGAATATTGACCACGTCTACGACAAAGACCCAAAGAGACACGGAAACGCAAAAAAGTTTGAAAAAATGTCGTGGCCAGAATTCCGCGCGATCATACCCGATCATTGGGACCCTGGCCTTTCCTCCCCTTTTGACCCCGTTGCTGCTAAAGAGGCCGAGACACTCGACCTTGAAGTCGCGATAATGAACGGCGCTCACCTCGACCGCTTCGAGGCCTATCTCGACGGTAAACCGTTCGTAGGAACAGTTATTTCTTAACGTACCAGCGCGCGAGCGGGATGAGGAGTGGTGCGGCGAGAAGCACCGAAGAGTAGGTCCCTGCGACAACTCCCACGAGCATCACGAGAGCAAAGTCGCGTGTCGCCGCAGCTCCAAAGAGCGCGACCGCAGTAAGTCCAAGCGCTGTCGTCAGCGACGTGTTGATCGAGCGAGTGAAGGTCTCGCTGATACTCTTACCCACAGTCGTCTCAAAGGCCTCTTTATGATTGTTTTTCTCATTGTGTGCCAGGTGCTCGCGGACACGGTCGAAGACAACGATAGTGTCGTTGACTGAGTACCCAAGGAGGGCGAGTAGCGCTGTGACAAACAGTGCGTCAACTGATGCGCCCGTAAAGTATGCGAGGATGGCATAGAAGCCAGCCGGGATGATGAGGTCATGCACTAGCATTCCGATGACGATAATCCCGTAGATCCAGCTCGGCACGGGACGCGACACCTTGCGGAAGGCGAAGGCGACATACAGAGTGATAGCGAGTGCCACGGCGAGAATAGCCCAGAGCGCCTTAACGGCAAACTGGTTACCAAATGCTGGTCCGACAGACGTGTAGGAAAGCTCCGTAGTTGAGGCACTTTTGCCGAGAGCGACAAGAACAGCAGAATGCTCCTCAGGAGTAAGCGAACGAGTACGAATATTCACCGCCTGTTCCCCTGCCTCACGCACTGAAACATCGCCGAGCGAAAGGGTATCGATCTCGGTCTTGATCGCATTCAGTTCTGGACGACCATTCGGATACTCAACCTGAATCAACGAGCCGCCAGTAAAATCGATACCGAGAGGCAGGCCCAGGTATCCGATAGCCGCCATGGCGCCAAGGAGAATGACGCCCGTTATGATAAAGAGGAACTTCCGATATTTTACGATAGTCATATTAGATATTTTTGATGCCACTCCCTAGCAAGAAGTGCCAACGACCCTTCCCTTCTTCAGGCACGATCGCGAGCAGGTAAAGGCGTGAGATCGAGACCGCCGAAACAAATGAGGCGAGTGTGCCGAGCACGAACACCAGTGCGAAGCCCTTCACAATGCTCGAGCCGAGCCAGAAGAGAATGATGCCCGAGATAATCATGGTGAAGTGGCCATCACGAATCGCAGTCCATGCCCGTGCGAAGCCGAGATGCACCGCCTCCCGAGGAGCCTTACCATCACGAAGCTCTTCTTTGGTGCGTTCGAAGATGAGCACATTGGCGTCAACCGCCATACCCAGCGTGATAATGAGGCCCGCGATCCCCGACGCAGTGAGCGTAACGGGTATAAATTTAATGATTGCGAGCATAAACACGAGGTACTGAGCGAGGGCAACGACTGCAACAAGACCCGGCAAGCGATACCAGACAATCATAAAGAGACCAATCATCACGAAGCCAATGATGCCAGCTTTAACACTTGCATCGATAGCGACCGCGCCGAGGGTTGGGCCGATAGCTGAACTACTTTCGAGCTCAATAGGTACCGGGAGCGCGCCAAAGTTTAAATTGTTTACCAAATCGCGCGCCTCAGCAGCGGTGAACTGACCATTGATGCTCGCTTGTCCTCCAGTGATGGGCTCTTGGATCACTGGTGCCGAGATCGGTTGGCCGTCGAGGAAGATCGCGAGCTGTTCTCCCACGTGCTCGGTCGTGATCTTAGCGAAGAGATCCGCGCCCTCCTGATTGAAGTTAAGGAGCACCTGTGGTGCCGAGAGCCCAGCAGTCGCGCCCGAACCGAACTGGAGTACTGCGTTTGAAAGATAGCGCCCAGTGAGTCCCGTAGATATAAACACTGCTTGAGTGGTCGTGCTGGTCTGCGTCGTAGTCGCGAGTTTGAACTCTAGCGTTGGCGTCTTACCGAGGGCGGCAACGGCAGCCTTGATATCAGTCACCCCTGGGAGTGCAACGATGAGTCGGTCCTCCCTCGTGCCCGACAACGCACTCGCCTGCTCAATCTGTACCAGAGGCTCCGCAACGCCAAAGAGGTTGACGCGGCGGTCGATCACGCCGTGAAGGGCTTCAAGAGCTTCAGCACGCTCCTCGAGAGGCGTCGCGCTCGTGTCAGCACGATAGACGAGCTCAGTACCACCGGCCAGGTCGAGACCAAGCTTAAAGGCATACCGGCTATTTGGATTAGCCTGAGTCGACCAGACGAAATAAGCGAGTAAAAGCCCTGCAACAAGGGCAATGAGGGAAAGCACCCGATAGCGAGTCATACGGCAGAGTATACCGGCTACCTAGTGCTTTGCAACTCGCTTTTTTCGCAGAGAACAAGCACATTCTCGAAGAGACATGCCACCGCAATGGGACCGACGCCGCCTGGGACAGGGGTGAAGATTGAGCATTTTGAAGCACAGGCGGGGTCGGCGTCGCCGACGATTACGCCATTCGATTCGCTCGTGGAAGCGTCGATGAGCACAACCCCCTCTTGAATCATGTCGGGCCTAATGAGGCCCGGAACCCCGGCTCCGGCGATGATGATGTCGGCTTCCTTGAGCGCCTGCGTGAGGTCTGTCTCGCGAGTCGCCACAGTCACTCGCGCGCCTTGTTCGGCAAGCCATGTTGCCGCAGGGGCGCCCACGAGAAATCCTGATCCGATCACTACCGCCTTCTTCCCCGCCACGCTCACCTCTCCTCGTTCCAGAATCTCTTTTATCGCTCCGACTACGGGTGGCAAGAGAGCTCTTTGTTCGCCCTGCTCAAACTTCGCCCGCGCCGCCCGCGAGAGGACGTCAGCATCTTTGCCGAGTGGGATCGCGTTGCAGGCCGCCTGTGCATCGACCCCGTCAGGGAGCGGTAACTGAACAATGACGGCATCCGCGTCATCGTAGTCAGAAGGATACGCCCGCACTTCAAAGTCGCAACCTGCAAGCTCAGCACGAGCAGCTTTAATCTTTAAATACGATTTCGTCGCCCCGGTCTCCTCGCCCACAAGAGCAACAACCTTCGGACGTCGCTGCAGTTTCTCTGCACGCCCTTTGGCGCGAGCAAGCACCTCTGCCGCAATCGATTTGCCATCTATAATCATGGTTCTTATGTGCCCGAGAAAGCGAGTAGAGCCCGCAGTGATTTCATCGCGACCGCAAGATCGAGCCCAAATGAGCGGTGTTTCAAATAGTAGAGGTCGAACGAGACCTTCCGTCGAGTGCGCTCGACGTCAGCAGGCCCGCGAGGCGCATCGTAGTCGTGAATCTGTGCCCACCCCGAAAGACCTGGCACTATCAGATGCCGCATGTGATAGTGCGGAATTTCTCGTTCGTAGACTTCGACGATCTTAGGCAGTTCGGGGCGCGGCCCGATAAACGAGAGCTCACCTTTCAGGACGTTCCAGAGCTGCGGCAGCTCGTCGATACGTGTCTTGCGCAAGAAGCGTCCGAAGGATGTGATGCGATTTTTTGCATGGAGTGCTGGGTCGCCCTTATCATCGAAGAGCATCGTGCGGAGCTTCAAGAGACGAAATGCCTTCCCTCCCTTCCCTACTCGCTCTGCACGAATAAGCGGCGCTCCGCCTTGTGGCGCAAGTGCCGCCATCGCCACAAACACAAAAGGTAGAGCCACTATGCCTACCAAGAGCGCGAGCACGATATCGAATATGCGCTTCGTAGCGTCGTAGATCATCTGTCGCTGCGGCAGCGACTCGATTACCCGCGAAGGGTCAAGATGATCGAGTGGCACACGATCAAAGATCTCTTCGTAGAGGCTCGAGAATTCTATAAACATGACCCCGTCAATCATCCGACTATAGAGAATCGGCAAGTCTCCGGCGACGCGCTGATCTGACACATCAAGCACAACGGCGCGAGCGTCGTGCTTAAGCGCTTCTATCACACGCTTAGCCACATCTCCTTCAATACAATCCTTCGTGCTGATCGCTTCGGTGAAGTGCATCAGGTAGCGGGGATTCTCGCTCACCTCGTCATACAGCTCTTGCACTGCGGCCCCTTCTCCGACAAGGACGGCTGGAGTGCGTTTCTCGGTAGCGAGCTCACGGCGCATGCGGTAAAAGCGCCATACTACTTCGGCAATAACCGACACTACAAGATAGAGCGCCAGGATCGTCTTGGGTGCGATGTTGAGCGGAAGGACGAAGAAGAGAATGGCCGCGATCGCGACGTTGGTCGCCTGTGCCCCGAGGATGCGGACCCCCATCACGCGCCGTATCGGACGGGTTTGCTTCTCGTAGAGACCCGCGATATAGAAGATAACCAGCGAAAGCACGAACATAGGCAAGAACGGCCCGAAGTTGACCTGAAAGTAACCGAGGCTTGGTAACTCGAGGTTACGAAGAGTAAGCGCAACCGCAAGAGACAGGACCAATATGAGAAAGTCCCCGATGACAAGGGTGATGGTTTCGCGCCGATTAAATGCCATGAATACGCATACTATAACGTAAAAAGGTGCGGTAGAGTTACTGATATGGCAGACCCCAAAAAACCGAAGATTTTATACCTGATTACCAAGAGCAACTGGGGTGGCGCCCAGGCGTACGTCTACACACTGGCAACCGAGTTTAAGAAGGCGGGAAACGAGGTCGTTGTAGCCCTCGGCGGGACGGGAGAGAAAGGAGCTGCCACGGGGCGCCTTGCCGACGAGCTCGCGAACGCAGGGGTACGGACCGTGCCGGTGCCATCCTTCACGCGAGACGTAGGGTTCGGCCGAGAGATTACGACCTTGCGCGAAGTCTACCGCATTATCAAAACTGAACGGCCCGACGTGATCCATCTCAACAGCTCTAAGGCTGGCGGTATCGGCGCGCTCGCCGGCCGCCTCGCCGGAGTTAAGAACATTGTATTCACCTCGCACGGCCTCGCCTACGACGAGGACCGCAACGCGATTACCCGTGCCCTTATCTGGCTCTCCACCTGGGCAACCTTCTTGCTCTGCCACAGCGTGATTGTGATTTCGAGCGATACGTATCGTCGCGCTCGCGCGCTCCCCTTCTGTGCTTCAAAAATTCAGTTGGTCTATAACGGCATCGCTCCCGCAACATCACTCACTCGACTAGAGGCTCGTGACGAGCTCTTACCTGGAGCGCACGAGATCGACTCCGTATGGATCGGGACCATCGCCGAACTCACGCACAACAAAGATCTTGCATCGCTAGTGCGCGCAGCCGCGCTGCTCAAAAAAAAGAACCACTCTTTCACCCTCGGCATCATTGGCGTGGGCGAGGAGAGGGCAAATCTTGAAGCCCTTATCGCTAAGCACGAGCTCGCGCCGCACGTCCACCTCCTCGGCTTTGTCGCTAATGCTCGAGAATATCTCACGGCGTTTGATATCTTTACCCTGACTTCAACAAAAGAAGGTCTCCCTTACGTACTCCTCGAGGCGGCCGAGGCTTCCTGCGCCGTGGTAGCTACCCGCATCCCAGGCACGACCGACATCATCGACGAGTCTACCGGTCTTCTCGTGACACCTAAAGACGCTCAGGGAATTGCGAACGCTCTGGAGACGCTCCTCACGAGTCCAGAAAAGCGCGCTGCGCTTAGCTCGGCACTCCAGAGAAAGATCCGTGAACGGTTTTCTATCGAAAAGATGCTCGCGGCCATTGCCCACGTATACGAAAACTAGCCCCCGAAATACTCGTTGCCCCCTCGCTCGCGTGTGGCCCCACGCCCATGCCGAGCGAGCGACGCCACGACCCCGAGCGCTCCGAACTCAAGAACCAAATGGGAACCCCCCGAGCTCATGAACGGAATCGTGGTCCCCGTCACTGGCAGGAGCCCGAGACTGATCCCTGCGTGGATCGTTAGATGTGCAGAGAAGAGGATCAGCACACCGAGCGTAAAGAAGGTGTCGAAGTTGGTCGCGGCGGCTCGCGCGATCTGAGCCAGACGTGCCAACAGTAAGCCATAAATGGAGAGCAACAATGTAACGCCCACAAAGCCCCACTCTTCAGAAAAGGCGGCGAAGATGAAGTCCGTCTGATACTCCGGCAAGAAGCGGAGCTTACTCTGTGTGCCATAGCCGATCCCTTTACCAAACCATTGTCCCGAGCCTACAGCGATCTGTGCCTGATACGCGTTATAGCCCGCGCCATGGATATCATGCGCAGGATTGACGAAGGATATAATGCGCTGACGCTGGTATTCCTTAAGCCCCCCAAACCAGAGTGCTGTCGCGGCGATAAGCGCGATGAGCCCAAGGGCCGCAAGATGCTTTTTTGAAATCCCTGATACCAACATCATCCCGAGCCACAGCGTCGAGAAAATGATCGCATTACCCATATCAGGCTCAACAACGATAAGACCGATGAAAACGAGGGCATATAGACCCGAGACAATAATGTGCCGAATGTCTCCGATCTCTACGTGACGCCGCGAGAGATACTTCGCTAAGAGCATGATAAGCGAGAGCTTCGCTAGGTCTGCCGGCTGAAAGGAGAACCATCCAAAAGAGAACCACGCGCGCGCGCCCATGACAGGATCAGCAAACAACAGGAGCCCAATGAGGAGCGCGGTCGACACGAGGTACAACGTCATAATGACCGGTGTCCGCCGGATAAACCGGACGTCGATATTCGCACACGCTAGGTAGAGGCCGACCGCCACAAAAAGCCAAACGAGCTGTCGGGAGGCGAGCGATGCGCCCTGACCGAAAGTGTTCATGGTGACGACCCCGATCAAGGTGAGCACCACGGCTGGCAGGACCAAAGTCCAGTCCCCGAGCCACGTTACGAGACGACGATTTTCAAGACTCACGGCAGCGGCACGACGGGCGTCACTTCAACCCGCACACTCGAGGTCGCGAAGGGCTCGTTCCAGGTAAAGATCGCTGTCGCACTCTTCTGAGGATCAATGCGCGAGACGATCGTGCGAGAAGCGGCGATCACATTTCCCGTACTTGAGTCACGAACAAACACGACAACGGGGAGCCCCAAGATCGGTACGAGACTCGAGTTAGTTAAAAGCGCGCTTACTCGCGGAGCTTCAGGAACACCGCCGATAGGAGCTACGACAACCTTCGGCAAAATGCGTGGGTCAGAAGGCGTGGCAACCCAGCGCGGCGAGGACGCGTCTACGGTAAGAAATGCACGCGCAATCCCTTCCCCTTCGGTCGCTACACCTGGAATAAAAATCGGCACCACCGTATGCGGCGGTAGATCGAGAGACCCCGAGAATTCACGCACCTTCTCTCCTGTAGTCGAGTGGAGCGTTACGCGAAATGGAACATTTTTCGCAGATGCTTCACCATTTTTATTTTCTACTGACGAAATGAGATCCACTCGTCCGGTCTTGTTACGCACCAGACTAGTGAAAATAGTGGTGGGCGCTGCCGCAGTAGAGGTGCACACTGCTGAGCAAGGCCCTCCGCAGTCGATCCCCTGCTCTTCTTGATTCCGCTTCCCGTCCTGACAGGTCGGCGCGGCGTAGAGATTGGTGAAGTAGAAAATAACTACGCCAATAAGCGCCGCCAATATAAGCACCCCGATTACCGCAAACCTCATCCGTGTTGCCCAATGCATGGGGTAAGTATACCAAAATGAAACGCCGCCGAGATCCCTAAGGATCCGGCGGCAAGACATGGTGGGAGTAGACGGATTTGAACCATCGACCTCACGTTTGACCCATCGGCGCTCACTGTTGTTATGGCCACTTACAACAACGAACTTAATCGACGGACGTGCGCTCTGACCAACTGAGCTATACCCCCACAACATGGTCGGGATGGCGGGGTTTGAACCTGCTGAACCGTTCGATACTATGTTCCCCATTCGCGGCTGCAGTAGAAGAACGGCGTATACGGCGACATCGATGATGTCTCACCCCGATAGCGAAATACCTGAACTGCGCGTACCCTATCACTTCTGTAAAAGAAACGCAAAACCCCGCGCTTTAGGGCGCGGGGTTTTGCGTTCAAGTGCTCAGTTCTGGCGGCTAGCTACTCTCCCTGCCGGTAAAGGCAAGTACCATCGCCGCTAGTGGGCTTAACTTCCGAGTTCGGAAAGGGATCGGGTGTGACCCCACCGCCAAGCCACCAGAACCGAACACTCGAAAGTGTTTCGGTTTTGATCTACGAATATATGCAAAGGTAATTATTTCAAAGCACAGACAACAACTGTCTGATATACAGAGTTCCGCACAAGAGACTGGACATATTAGTACACCTCGACTCCACGCCTCGCGGCGCTTCCATCTGGTGCCTATCAACGTAATCATCTCTTACGAGTCTCATAACGATTCCTAATCTTGGAGCACGCTTCCCGCTTATATGCTTTCAGCGGTTATCGCAACCCGACATAGCTACCCAGCAGTGCTCTTGGCAGAACAGCTGGTAGACCAGAGGTCAGTTCATCCCGGTCCTCTCGTACTAGGGACAACCCTCCTCAAGAATCAACGCCTGTAGTAGATAGGAGACCAACCTGTCTCACGCATTTTGTTTTAGCCCACATTACTGTGGGGATCGGACTGTAACTTACTCCGGTCTGGAGCATCAACATTCAGTCTCTACGGGCTTGTCATCGTGAACTTCGCGAAGGGCTCGAGAGTAATCTCGAGCAAAAGAACGTCGATCCGGTGACGGATCAGGTGCGCACTGATCCGTCACCGGGAAGAGAGGCGCTGTACAGCGCGGCCCTTCGCGAAGTTCACGATTAGATTCCCTCGGTATTACCCACGTGGGGCTCTACCGATATCAGTTGATTTGTTCATACGCATTCCTGCGTATGACCGCCGTGATTATTTGTTGGCTTCTACTTTCTCTTTCATAGACGAAAAAACATTTCTGATTTGACAACAATCTTCGATGAGGATTCAGACGGTGCGAGTGTCGACACAGGAGTGTCAACAGCCGCACGGTCTGAACCCAGCTCGCGTACCTTTTTAAATGGCGAACAGCCATACGCTTGGGACCTTCTCCAGCCCCGCGCTAAGGTGAGCCGACATCGAGGTGCCGAACTCCGCCGTCGCTATGGACGCTTGGGCGGAACTAGCCTGTTATCCCCAGGGTAACTTATATCCGTTAATCTCTGGCCGCATCTAAGGCGTACCATCGGTTCACTAGACTCTGCTTTCGCATCTGCTTGGGATGTCCCCCTCGCAGTTAAGCCCGCTTGTGCTCTTACACTATCGCCACGGTTTCCATTCGCGGCTAGCGGACCTTAATAGACTCCTCCGTTACTCTTTAGGAGGATAGCGCCCCACCAAAACTACCCGTCACGCACGGTCCCCATGTGGATCCCACATAGGTTAGGCACTGTACATTGCAAGAACGGTATTTCACTGACGACTCCACGCCACCCGAAAGCGACGCTTCAAAGTCTCCCGTCTATTCTACGCATGCAACACGCAGGGCCAATACGAAACTGTAGTAAAGCTCCTGGGGTCTTTTCGTCTAACTACAGGTATCCGGCATCTTCACCGGAAGTGCATTTTCACCGAGCAAGTCCTCGAGACAGTTTCCCAGTCATTACACCATTCGTGCACGTCGGAACTTACCCGACAAGGAATTACGCTCTTCGATTCCTTTTAGCACGCGAAGGACCATATCTTATCCCTTCTTGGCGAAGGGTTTTGACGTATGGCCTCTCATTTGAGTCAAGTTGGACGACGTACGGATTACTCCATACGCAGGTAACTTGGCGTATTTTTATTCTGTTTACTCCTACAATCGTCCTAGTCCTTCCGGACGCGACTCGCGTCGTGTCCGGAACCTTAGGACGATTATAGTTATCGCCGACATTCACCGGGGCTTACACAGTCCAGCATCACACCGAAGTATGGTACCGCCCGTGGTTGACCTTCCGGCATTGGTCAGGTGTCACCCCCTATACATCCTCTTACGAGTTCGCAGGGAGCTGTGTTTTTGGTAAACAGTTGCCAGGAAAACTTTCGCTGCGGCCGCTCTTGCGAGCGGCAGGCCTTATCCCTAAGTTACGGCCGCTTTTTTGCCGAGTTCCTTGAGGACCTCTTACTCGTTCATCTAGGTCTTCTCGACCAGACCACCTGTGTCGGTTTGCGGTACGGTCGCACCTATGGTTAATGCTTAGAAGTTTTTCTTGAAACCGCGCTCTCTGCTCTTTCTCCCTCCGTAGAAGGAAATTGTACCGACGCTCGGGATAATGCGTACCGGATTTGCCTAGTACACGCCCTCACGCAAGTAACTCCAATCCAATAAGAAGCAGCAGATACAGCCGTTCGTCACTCCATAGCCCATAAATACGGTCAGGGAATATTAACCCTGTGTCCATCGGGTGCGGCTCTCGCCATCCCCTTAGGCCCGACTAACCCTCAGTTGATCACCATAGCTGAGGAAACCTCGGTCTTTCGATGTGCGGGGTTCTCACCCGCATTGTGGTTACTTGTACCGACATTCTCACTTCTGTACGCTCCACGCTGGGTTACCCCTTACGCTTCAGTGCGAACAGAACGCTCTCCTACCGCGTGCATTCCAGCGAAGGAATGCACACCCGCAATTTCGGCACGACATTTAACCCCGATCATCTTCGGCGCAAGGACTCTCGATTAGTGAGCTGTTACGCTTTCTTTAAAGGGTGGCTGCTTCTAAGCCAACCTCCTAACTGTCTGTGAGTCCTCACTTCCTTGTGATGTACTTAATGTCGATTTTGGGGCCTTAATTGGCGATCCGGGCTCTTCCCCTCTCGATCGATGGAGCTTCGCCCCCACCTTCTAACTGCCACTCGGGCAATGGGTATTCGGAGTTTGATAGGAACCACGAGATTGCTCCCTGTTGGTCCCTTCCAGTGCTCTACCCCCCATTACACTTAATAGTGACGCCAGCCCAAAAGCTGTTTCGGAGAGAACCAGCTATTCCCAGGTTCGATTAGCTTTTCACTCCTTACCACAAGTCATCCCAACGCGTTGTACGACGAACGGGTTCGGGCCTCCATCTGTCTTTCGACAAACTTCACCCTGCTCATGGTAAGCTCACCTGGCTTCGGGTCGTATATATCCTACCAACGCGCTATTAACACTCGGTTTCCCTACAGCTCCGCCCCGGAAGGGCTTAGCTACGCAAGATATATCCACTCGTCGGCTCATTCTTCAATAGGCATGCCGTCACGGATGCAAGCATCCGCTCCGACCCCTTGTAAGTACACGGTTTCAGTTCTATTTCACTCCCCTCTCGGGGTGCTTTTCACCTTTCCCTCACGGTACTAGTTCACTATCGGTCGTAGGATGTATTTAGCCTTACCGGTTAGTTCCGGCAGATTCACTCGAGCTATTCATGTCTCGAGCTACTCAAGAATACGAACAAGAGTCGTCATGCATTTCGCATACGGGGCCATTACCCTCTAGGGCGCTGCTTCCCAACAGCTTCTGCTATACAGACGATTGGTAACTCTTTCCATACAAGTATGGTGTTCGCATCTTACAACCCCGCTATCCGAAGATAGCGGTTTGGGCTTTTCCCTTTTCGCTCGCCGCTACTTGGGGTATCACGAGAGTCGCTTTCAATGTGCACAAACATAATGCGCACACTGAAAGCAACTCGTATTGTTCTCTTTTCCTCTCGGTACTGAGATGTTTCACTTCCCGAGGTTCGCTCCACACAGGCGTTACCCCGTGGGTTCCAGTTCAAGCTGGAGGGTTTCCCCATTCGGACATCTACGGATCACAGGCTACAAACCGCCTCCCCGAAGCTTTTCGCAGGTTAGTCACGTCCTTCATCGCCATCCTAAGCCTAGGCATCCACCGTGCACTCTTAATTGTCTCTCATGCGGAGACCTATATACCACAATCATTATTTGCACTTTGATTACCCCGTCGCTTTCGCAACGAGGCTTTCATTTACCTTTGCTACCCAGCCTTGCTGGCTCACCAACAAGACTGGGCTATTCGTATGTCAAATGTCACGTGTCCCCTCGAAACGAAAACCGCCCCCTCGGGGCGGTTCGCGTTTACAAACGCGCGGCATTTCTGCCTATCCCCGGATTAGGTTGGTTTGTAATTTCGTAGACACGTAGAACCGAGTATATAGGAGGCGCTAAACCCTGTCAACTTAACCCCTCATCTAACGGAAAACCGCCCCTTGCGGGGCGGTTTTCTTTTAGACGAGCCGAAGCTTAGTCCTTGATCTCTGCTGAGAGATGATCGATGTAGCGAGCGGCTGCATTCTGGCCACCGAGGCCAAAGGCGAGACCGAGCGCGAGTGAGAGTGCAATAACCACACCCGTGAAGAGGGTCTGGACGAATACTGTCGCGACCTGAAGCTGTGCGAGCGCTGCAAGAATCGCGAAGATCCAGATAGCGTAGCGGGTTACCTTGCCGATGAGTCCTGCCTGACCAATCTTTGCGGCACGGGCTGAGCCCGAGATCACACGCTCCGCTGCCTCGGCGAGTACCGCGGCGACGATGAGAATAAGAGCTGCGACAATTACCTGCGGGAGGTAGCCGAGTACCACTTCGGTGAGGAAGAGGTTCACCGTATCGAGGCCAAGCACGTTAAGCGAGGCCACCAAGAAGACGATGATAAAGAACCACTCGACAAGCGACCCGAGGAACTTACCCGCTGAAAGTTGGAATCCGGCACGAGAGAGCACACGCTCGAGGCCGGTGGCGCGGAGCGCGTGGTCGACGCGGAGCGCGTCAACCACCTGCTTCACAACACGCCCGACCCCAACGCCGATGAGCCATCCTACGATGAAGATGACAATGGCTACGATTAAGTTCGGGATGAACGCAACCACTCCGTAGAACAAATTGTTGAAGGATTGGCTGAGGACATCCGCCCAGGTATTGAACACCATAGTAAATACAGCTTTTTATTATGCGATTAAGTACTCGTCTAAGGGGCACGAGTATCTGCCCATCAGTATACCATTTCTAGAGCCCTATTTTATCGATCAGGATGCGGTGTGGATAGTCAAAAACGTCCCGAAGTAGGCGGTCATAGACTCCGAGCCGATAGCGAAAGTCAGGGGTAGTAAAGAAGGCAAAACGCAGTTCCCTGCCGAGCTCCGCTTCGAGTGAGTGCACAGAGTTCAGGAGGACGCGTTCATCAAGAGAATCCCCTACGACAAGTAAGTCTATTTGTGGTTCGAGAATGCCGGAGAACAGGCCAGAAAGCGCGACCAGCTTGAGCGTTCCTGCTCGTCGCAGGGTTGCGATAATGTCCTGCGGTCGGACGTTGGTAGTCTCGCGAATAAAGGTCTCAAGCGCTCCAAAGTGTTCGAAGCTTGTATTTATCTGATAGCGCGCTGGACTCTGGCTCCCCTTCTTTCGCAGGAGTTTGATCGAGGTCAGGTCGGCAAGTTCTTTGCGGGCTGCGTCTTTAGAGATTTTCGTCCTCTGCGCCACCTCGACCGCTGAGAATGCCGTGTCTTTATTGAAGAGAAAGAGGCGGATGGTCTTCAGGCGGGCTGGAGAGCCGAAGAGCTTTGCGAGCGGTTCCATACTATTCTGCCTAGTGTACGGGGTTGTGGGACAAAACGCAAAACGCCCCGAAAGGGGCGTTTTGTCCTTTATTGTCCTTGAGTAGCTTACTTAAGCGTAACCTTGTCACGCATAAATCTCTGCTGAGATTTTGCGCGACCCCACCTCGGCGCCGTCGCGCCTGCGGTTCAAAGGTTACTTAAGCGTAACCTTTGCCCCAGCGTCCGTAAGCTTCTTAGAAAGCTCGGCAGCATCTTCCTTCTTCATGCCGGTCTTGAGCATTGAAGGTACTCCGTCAACGAGATCCTTCGCCTCCTTGAGTCCGAGCGCGAGAGCCTCCTTGACCACCTTGATCACCGCGATCTTGGTAGCACCTGAGTCCGTAAGCTCGAGGTCAACGGTCGACTTTCCTTCCTCTTCTGCAGCCCCTGCTGCAGCTGGGCCAGCGGCTGCGACCGCCGTCGCCGAGACGCCCCACTTCTCTTCGATGGCCTTCACGAGCGTGTTGAGCTCGAGAACGGTCATCTTCTCTACTGCATCAATAATCTGTTCCTGAGTCATAATTATCCTTTAATTTTTGCCATCCCAGTACCACAAACTTGCTATCGCTCGTTTGGCTACGGGACAAGCCTCACCTACGCTGTCTTCGTCTTTGCTACTTCACTGAGTGCAAGAGCGAAACGCTGTCGTGGCGAGTTAATAATATTTGCGAACATGCCGCGGAGTGCTGGAAGCGGAGGAATCGTCGCGACGGCAGTAATACCTGCCTTGTCAGCAAACGTTCCGTCGAAGACGCCTCCGAGGAGCGCGACTGCACCCTTCAGCTTCTTGCCGTATTCGTGCACCAAGCGAGCCGGCGCTGTTACGTCGTCTGTTGTCCACGCGACGGCAACTTCTCCTGGGAGTTCTGGAACCGTGCCCTCATATCCTCGACCGCCAAGCGCCTTCTTGATCAAGGTCTTCTTCGCGACGAAGTACTGTACTCCGCTCTTACGGAGATCGTCACGCATCTTTGATACGTCCGCAACCGTAAGCTTGTTGAACCCCACAAACGCTACCGACGACGCCTCCTTAAAGGCACCCTCGAGCTTCGTGAGAATTTCAGTCTTTTTGTTTTTGGTAATTGCCATGCTGTGTATATGCCGAAAATTAATTCGGTTTTGTACGAACGAACGAAAAAGGAGATTTCGACCTATTATGGTCTCCCTGCGCCGGACTTATGCGCGTATCGCGCAGCCAACGGTCTTTGGTTCGTACCGCCCCACTCTACCAAACAACCTCTCAGCGGGCAACCATTACCCCATCGCACTCGTGAGACGGAGCGCGAAGAGTGCGAGCGCGATGATGGTCGCGAAGCCGGTCGTAAACTTAACGAATTCGACGAAAAACGGGATCATCCTCCGCTCCTTCTCCTGTCGTGACTCCCCTTTCCCTACTGGTAGTGCCATACCTCTAGTATACTGCTCCGTCCTAGATCTGCCGGA
Organism: uncultured Candidatus Saccharibacteria bacterium; assembly: GCA_964607655.1. Classification (GTDB taxonomy): domain Bacteria; phylum Patescibacteriota; class Minisyncoccia; order Phycocordibacterales; family Phycocordibacteraceae; genus C7867-001. The sequence continues at coordinate 21,851 of CAZSKX010000003.1, forward strand.
AGAAGTACATGCTAATTTCCGGAAAGTCTTTCTTCGACTGTTCTACATACTTCAAAATATGCTGGCTCGTCTCGACGCCAGGATTAAGGTCTAGGCCGTCTGTTGCTACCGCACGCGCTTCGGCAAACTTACCTTCATATACGTAACTTACGGCCTTCATCCAGTACGGCGCGGGATGCTGCGGGACCAGAGCGACAGCTTTGTCTAGCACTGCGCGTGCCTCCACAAAGTCCTCCTTACCGAGAATCGCCTGGTACATAAGAATATCTGCGAGACCTAAGTGTGCCCGAAAGTTTGTGGGATTTGCTTGAACATATGCTCGATATTCTGCCGTGTAGAGCTCTGCTTCTTGCGCCAGAGCCACAACTTTCGTCTGGTCACTGAGCACGCTCGGCTTCTCCGCAATACCGCGCTGAAAATCAACAACTGTGCGCCAGAGGAACGTCTGTTTGTCGAGGGGCGAGTTAAAAAGATCGGGATACAGTGGCAACCGCCTCTCTGCCGAACCAACTGTGCGGATCGCCTCGTTTGCAATCTGTGCTTTCGTGAAAGGCACAACACCTACTAGTAGCGACCAGACCAGAAAGACGCTCAACGTCCCTGCGGCAGCGTAGACTGCCGCTGGAGGGACCGCAACCGTAGCCACACCAGGATTTTTATCTTGCCACGCTTTTTGTGTCACCACCCCCGCAAGAACAAACACGAGTGCGAGCATCGGGTATGAGATTGAGGTGTCAAAAGCGGTTTGCAGCTCGGCAAGATGGAGTGGAAAATAGACGATCAGCACGCCCGCAAGGTAGCGATCGCCACGCGATGTGGTATTGAGCAGCGCGTACAGTAGACCAACAGCGACCAGGAGGTATACCAAGAGGTATAGGACAAGACCCACCCTACCGTTATCGAGCATCTGGTCGATGTAGACATTGTGGGCACGGTCAAACCACGCTTCGTTACCGTTGTCTTTTTGCAAGAGCCGGCTGTCAAAATTCTTTTCAAACACACGCTCGAAGTTGTCCGCGCCCCAGCCGAAGGCCGGCCGCTGGCTGATCGCCTTTTCAGATATCTCCCACACCAAAGGGCGCGCCTGTGTTCCTTGGCTTAAGTAAAGCTCGCGTACATAGCCGTTTGGCGAGAGCAACGAGAGAGACGCTGCTCCGGCCACACACACTCCGAACGCGAAGAGTCCCCACGCCGCCTTCGCTCGAACTTCTCTCTGCCTGATCTTCGACATCACCCAGATTCCAAAAATAAACACGAGCGACAAACCAAGCGCCAAGGTTGACGCTCTTGCCGCACCTATAATCTGCCCGGAAAAGTCGCCCCTGAGGATCTGTACGTTTAGAAAGGCCGGATTCACCACCAGGAGCACGGGCAACAGATACATCCACCACATGCGTTTTGGCGCACTCGCTAGGTAATAGAGTGCTAGCAGAAACGCTCCGAAGAGGTACATGCCGGCGAAAGTGCTGTTACCGAAGGTAAATGCATCGAGCGAATACGAAGGGAAAATCAGCCCAAGACCACGGGCACTGAACAGATACAAAACTGAGTAGAGCGCGGTCGAGACCGTCACCACGAGCACGAGGCGACGGCGCACCTGCTCACGCTCAAGGAGACCCCACAGTGGAAGCATAAAAACGCCCAGCGAGAGTAAGTACCACGCACCGGTCATGCGTGTAGAAACTGACCAAAAAGTAGTCCCCCAATTTTCACCCAACAACCCAGAAAGAACGAGACTCCCTAGATAGATCAAAAGCGCACCAAGAGCGGGCGCCATTGCCGTGTGGATCCCCTTCCCTCTCGCCGAGACCGACCAGACGGCGCAAGCAATACCGATGATGGCACTAAATATGATCAAATTGAGCGAGCGCGTTGAGCTCGGACCGTACAGAAAACCGTTATAGACGATAAAAGGAAACGTGGCAAAAAAGAGATAGTATGCCCACTCTACCGAGCGCCAAAATGCGCCCCGCATGTCATCTATATGCATATTTCCAAGTATACCAAATACAAAACCGCCCCTTGCGGGGCGGTTTTGTATTGCTAGGCCATTATCCTAGCCGGACAGAGCTTTCGCTATCTGTAGACGATTCCTTAGTTAAGACCTGTGTATGAGGTCTTGAAGGAGTCGAGACTTGAGTTGTAGACATTGTTCGGAGTTGCATCCGTTCCATCGGTCGTCCATGAGACTCCAGAGAGTGACACACGGAACTGACCTGCTGCGCCAGCAGCTGGGAGCTGAACCGTCGTCGTGATTTCGAAAGTCTCAGAATCACCCTCTTCGATCTGGTAGAGGCCAGCCGTGTTCTTAGTGGTGTCAGTGAGGTTCGCAATCGTGACTGAGGTTCCGCCAATAGTCGCCGTACCTGCGCGGTCAACCAAGACTGACGTCTTGCCGGTGGTTACACCAGAAAGCATTGCATCAGCGAGGCTCGACACGTATATCGTGTCACCAATCGCAGTTACCTTGAACTTGATGCGGAAGGTAGCCTGGTCATCGCTTGCTCCGTTGCCAGCAGCAATCGAGACGCTAGGAGAACCATCGAGCGTAAGACCAATGCCGTTTACACGGAACTCTTGGTACTTACCCGTTGCGGTGCCTGACTTCACGCCTGAGGCGAGCTGGTCACCTTGTGCGTTCTCAATATCGATGTACTGGCGGTTGGTGCCGGTAACATCTGCCTTAAGAACACTGCCTGCTGCGAAGCCAGTGCCGATCTTGTTGATATCAGCAAGTACTTCGAAGTTGACGGTGTCTCCTGCCTCGAGGTCGAGGTCGAGACGATCAAACGTGACTGTCGCCGCGCTTGCGCTTGAGCTAACAGACTCCGTGTAGGTCTTGCCGTCAATCTTCAGCTTGACTGATCCCGTGACAGCAACAACGCCGCCAGAAGCATCAGTCGTGAAGGTTACTGGGAGCTCGTTGAGGAGCACGTCTTCTGTGCCACCGACCTTCATGCGGCCCTTCAAGAGGGTCACATTGTTGGTCTTCACCGTCTCGCTGACTACAACAATACCCTGAGCTGGTGAGCTTGAGTCTGTTGAGATCTTGAGATCAGTGTTTGCAGCTGTACCGAAGTCAACGAAGTTGATACCTACCTCATTACCTATCTCGAAGTCTGAGGTCGTGGTGTAAACACCTGAACCGTCAATGTAGCGGACGCTAGTTACCGCGACCGTCCAGGAGTCACCAGAGATGTCGCCTGAGTCAATCGTCGTTGCTGCATCCACTGCTACGTAAAGCGTAGCAGTCTCATCAGCCTCGATGGTAGTGTCGCCACTGAGCGAAATAGTCTTTGAGTAGACCGTGCCGCTCTTGCTGAACTCGTCTACATCTGCTGAGCCGATCTTCTTGCTTCCAAGGTAGACCGAGACGCTCTTGATGTAGCGGTTGAGGCGAGTAGAACCACTGGTGTCTGCATAATCGAAGGCCACACGAACTGACTTGAGCGCGACGTCTCCGTCAGTCGAGGTCTCAATGTCTGCACCGAGCACCTGTACGTTCTTACCACCTTCTGCAACCTCCTCGTTGCTCAAAGAGCCGAGAAGTGTGAAGCCCTCAATGGTACCGTCGGTACCCTTGAGCGTGCCAGTTGAATCCGGCGTGGTCGTGCTTACGCAAGGAAGACCCGTGTTCGGATCAAACTTGGTTGCGCAGGTTGAGCTGCCCGGTGTACCAGGAGCTGCAGTGAAAGCTGCGCGCGAGATAGGACCGAAGTAGCCAACTGCAGGAGCAATGTTGTTTGCTGACTGCCACTTAGCTACTGCTGACTGGGTAAGAGGACCGAAGTATCCCATCGATACGCCAACTGGCATAACGAGGTATCCCTTCGCGACAAGTGCTGCCTGGAGGCAGATAACTTGTGCACCGGTTGAACCAATCGTCAAGTCAGACGTGATGGTGCAGGTAGCCCCTGCATCAGGTGTCTGCGCGTGTACTGCAGGAACAAACGAGAGCATCGCTGATGCCATCGCAAGTGACGCAGCCACAGCAGCAACCTTTGCGGATGCCTTTGTAGTTACAATTTGCATAATTTACTAATTTATTTTAGGGAGCACATTTAATAATCAAGTTGAAGCGCACATATACACACGGGTACTCCCATTGTCTACGCTCAATTACGAGCAAGAAAAATGGTCGCACACGGAATCGCACTTTCATTTCACACTACCCCACAGCGCGCAGTTTCGACCAACGCGCCATGGGTTAGTTAGCAAGAGTAACGTGATCCATTGCTAGATCACATATTCAGTTTTCAAAGTACGTCCCAGCAAAGCGCCCCTGCTAAGGACTGCTGTTCAGTATAGCAGTGGGCCTTTTCTCTGAGCGACCGCGTGTGGATAACAACCGGATTACAAGAACGCAAAAAGACCAAGTATCCGCAGGGCGGATTGGTCTTGGTTACGCCCTATATTTCCTGGTCCCTACCACGGCGGTCATAATAACACAGACGGGCTAGGACAGCAAACCTTTCATCAGCCATTACAGGCGACCTTAATCTTAGGCTAAGGAGTACGTACTCCAGCGTCGTTCACCGCGTTTTACCACCTTTCCCTGCTCTGTGAGGGAGACCAGCTCCCGCTGGATCGTCTTCTCAGAAACTCCTCGTATGAGATGCGAGATGTCCTTTATGTTTACCTGACCCTTATTTTTTATAATGGACAGTATCGCTTCTTCTCTGTCTTTTATCTGTCCTTTAGGACTTTCTTCTGCCTTGCGTGGCTGGCTTACCGGCAGTGCTGGCGCCGGCCGTTGTCGCTCTTCCTTTGGAGCTGCCTTATCCATCGCTGCTAAGGTCGGCAGTTCGTCGAGAATGACCCGTGGTTCTTCATAAGCCGCTATTTCTTGGAGGAGGTACTGAGCTTCCTTGCTGATAAGGTCAGCATTCATCCGAGAAAGCAGAGCGCTCGTCCGCGCCACGGTGAGCATACTCACAAGCGAGAGGAGTTCCCGCGGAAGCTTTTCCCTCATCTCGACCAGAGGAAGAAGTGCCGTGTCCACGAGTGACACGGCACTCATTTCGAGCCTGGCTTTAAGACTTACTGCTCCGGCGAACGCAGGGCTCACCGCCGACAACGCCTTGGCAAGGCGCTCGGCCTTTTTATAGATGAAGACTCTTCGTATGTCTTTTTCAAAAACGTTATTAAATATATCTTTTTGAAGGACAAAATCGTCCGGATGCTCGTATTTGTTGGGCTGACTTTTATTGGACAATGGATGCTCTTGTCCGATATGTCTTATTTCTTGTCCCATATCTTTATCTGTAGTATACGCCTGTCCTTTTGCTCTGCAAGAAGTTTCCGCCACTCCTAAAAAGTTCCCTTAGGCGGTGCTACAATACACAGTATCTATGAGCCGGAGAAACAAGAGTGCAGCTCGGCGTGACCGTCGACGTGAGGAAGCGGTCGCTGAGTACGACACGCTCATCCGCTACACCTCGGCCGTTGTCACGCTTGCTGCAGGAGTCCTCTCCGCCCTAGCCATATTCGGCGCCGCAGGACCTGTCGGTAGCGCCATCTTCAACACGAGCTACGCCATCGTTGGTGTTGGCGCCTTTGTCCTCCCTATCGCCCTTATCCTCGTGGGTGTGTACGCAGGGTTCGGTAAGGCCTTTTTAGCCCCGCTCACCACCTCAGGCCTCGTGCTCGTGCTCGTCTCGGTCTTGGCCTTTGCGGGCATCTTCCCTGAAGCACAGTTTGGCGGCATCGCTGGGACGTCGCTTGGCGGCGCGCTCGCCGGCTTCTTTGGTTTCTGGGGTGCGGTCGTGCTCCTTATCGCAGCACTCGCGATAGGCCTGGCACTCATTGTCGATCTAGAAATGATTGGGTCGTTCCTTGGTGAACAGGCGTATAGAGTGTACGAACGCTGGCACGCTCCTGCGAACGAAGATGATTTTGAGGAGTTCGACGGATCACCGAGCACCGTTCGTGCAGAAGCTGAGGAAGAGGCTTCGGATGCGGACAGTTCATCGCGACCCTTGCCTGAACGCGAACCGATCGTGACCATGTTTAACCGACCACTCGACGCTCCTGCCTCCTCTGCTGCTTCGACGGGTATCGCCAACTTCGACGCCGAATACACCGCCCCCTCTCTCTCGATCCTTGGCGCCGATCGAGGCCGTCCAGGAGTCGGCGACATCAAGGCAAACGCCAACATCATCAAGCGCACCTTCCAAAACTTCGGCATCCAGCTCGAGATGGACGAGGTGTCCGTGGGCCCCACAGTCACCCGCTACGCCGTGAAGCCGGCCGAAGGAGTACGCCTCTCGAAGATCGTCTCGCTCGCTGGCAATCTCGAACTCGCGCTCGCCGCTCACCCGGTACGCATTGAGGCACCGATACCTGGAAAATCGCTCGTGGGCATCGAGGTGCCAAATACGACCAAGGCTATGGTTGGGCTCGGTGGCCTACTCTCTTCGCCTGAGTGGAACGAGAGCAACAAGCCCCTACTCGCAGCCGTTGGCCGCGACATCACTGGCACTCCACACTACGTGAACATCGCAAAGATGCCCCATGGTCTCGTTGCTGGCGCGACCGGCTCAGGTAAGTCAGTCGCGATCCACGCGATCATCACCTCCCTGCTCTACCGCAACGGTCCAAACCAACTCCGCTTTATCATGATCGACCCTAAGCGCGTCGAGCTCACCGGATATAACGGAATCCCCCACCTCCTCACCCCCGTGATCACCGACCCAAAGAAAACCATTCTCTCCCTCAAGTGGGCTGCGAAGGAGATGGAACGTCGGTATAACATCCTCGAAAACTCTCGCGTCCGTGACATTGATTCGTACCACGCAACGATCTATGAGCCCGCTAAGGCAAAACATACGGGCGACGACGCCGACCTGCCTGAGGCTATGCCGTTTATCGTGATCGTGATCGATGAATTAGCTGACATCATGCAGTCGTATCCACGCGAGCTCGAAGCATCGATCGTCCGCCTCGCGCAAATGTCACGCGCGGTCGGTATTCACCTCCTTCTCTCGACCCAACGCCCCTCAGTAAACGTCATCACTGGCCTGATTAAGGCTAACGTCCCGACTCGTATGGCGCTCCAGGTGGCGAGTCAGATCGACTCCCGTACGATCCTCGACGCTTCAGGTGCTGAGACGCTCCTCGGTGCTGGCGACATGCTCTACCAAGGAAGCGATATGCAAAAGCCCGTCCGCCTCCAGACGGCCTACATCAGCGAGCAGGAGATGAAAAAGGTGGTTGACTATATTAAGAAGAACAACGCCGGCGACCTCTCCTCTATCGACCTAGGCGGCAACGGGGTCTCGGTAAGCGACGCTGGTGACGTAATCGGACTTGCAAACGGATCTTTCGATGACAGCGAAGACGTGGATGACGACCTGTACGACGAAGCGCGTCGTGCGGTAGAAGAAGCCGGGAGGGCCTCAACGAGCTACCTGCAGCGCAAGCTTAAGATCGGCTATTCTCGCGCCGCGCGCCTGATGGATGTTCTCGAGGCCAAGGGTGTCATTGGCCCCGCTGACGGCTCAAAACCACGCGAGGTGCTTACCGGCGCCCGCGCTGGAGCCCCAGCTGAAGAGGCTGAGGAGGTGTTCTGATGACCAAGCAACTCCTTCTTGCCCTTCTTGCCCTTCTTCTCTTCTACGGCGCTATTGAGGCCTGGCCGCTCATCCGCGGGCCGCGCCTCATGGTCACCACCCCAGTGGACAATGCTTCTATCGAAGGTGGTGTTGTGAAAATAGGCGGCAACACCGCCCACGTGTCTGTGTTGACGCTAAACGGCGCTCCCCTGCTGTATGACCAGAACGGGGACTTTTCGTCAACGATGGCCTTCTCTAGAGGAAGTTCTATACTTACCTTTACGGCGGCTGATCGGTTTGGACGAACAACTACCATAACGCGTACAATTTTTGTACCTTAATTATTAACATTCCATCTATGGCATTCGGTAAACCAAAAAAAGAAAAAGTGCTCAAGACCGTTACGGCCGCAACGAAGGATAAGGATGAGCGGCAGCAATCAATTGAACGTGCGTTGAAAGAAATTCGCACCAAATTTGGTGACGAAGCAATCACTACCTACGGCGCGGGAAAGGTAGAAAAAATCCCGGCTATTTCAACCGGCTCGATCGGCCTCGACGCTGCGCTCGGGATCGGCGGTGTCCCCCGCGGACGCATCATTGAGATCTTTGGTCCTGAGAGTAGCGGTAAGACTACCCTCGCCCTCCACATTATCGCCGAAGCACAGAAAGCGGGCGGCATCGCTGCATTCGTCGACGCTGAGCACGCGCTCGACCCTGAGTACGCCAAGCACATCGGCGTTAAGCTCCCTGAGCTCCTTATCTCTCAGCCAGATACCGGCGAGCAAGCGCTCGATATCGTTGAGTCTCTCGTACGCAGCGGCAACGTCGACGTGATCGTCGTCGACTCTGTAGCTGCCCTTACGCCTAAGGACGAGATCGAAGGAGAGATGGGCCAGCAGCACGTCGGCAAGCAGGCGCGCCTCATGAGCCAGGCTCTGCGTAAGCTCACCGCCATCGTCTCACGATCTAAGACCATCGTAGTCTTCATCAACCAGATTCGTATGCAGATCGGGGTAATGTTTGGTAATCCCGAGACAACCCCGGGCGGCAAGGCACTTAAGTTCTATACTTCAGTGCGCCTCGATATCCGTCGCATCGCCAGCATCAAAAAGGGCGAAGAGGTAGTCGGCGGCCGCACACGTGTGAAGGTGGTAAAAAATAAAGTGGCGGCCCCCTTCAAGACAACAGAGTTCGACATCATTTACGGCGAAGGCATTAACCGTGAAGGCGAACTCCTCGCCCTCGGTGAAAAGCATGGCCTTATCGAGAAGAGTGGCGCAACATACAAACTCAACGGCGAGAAGCTCGCTGTCGGCTATGACGCTTCACGCACCTACCTACGCGAGAACAAGTCGGTCTCCAGCGATCTCTTGAAGCAGATCAAAGCGAAACTCGCCGAGAACTAAGCCGCGTGCGCCAAGCGCGGAGCCACGATAAGTCGTGCTATCTCACGCGCAAGATATACGACCGCCCCTACGACAAGCAGGGTTAAGATCTGCACGCCAAGCTGTGTATTGAGGAATGCGTATTCAAGATACAGCAGACGCCCCATGAGATCCTGAGGCCCATTTGAGAAAACTTTTGCCACCCACACTTCCCTACCTATGCCGTAGAGGGACAAGCCGAGTACGAGCGCTGACGCGCTTACGCGATTTACCACAAGACGCAATGCTCGTATGGCGTGCACGCGACGCATCACTACACGCTCAATCTCTGATCGGTTATCGTTGTTTGTCATATACCTTTTTAAATAATTTCTTAGCTCGATGCACTCGTGTCTTTACCGCCGGGATCGAGAGGTCTTCTGACTCGGCAATCTCTTCTTGAGTCTTTCCCTCAATAAACTGTAACCGTAGGATCCGCGCCGCGGTTTCAGGTAGCTTGGCGAGCACGGCAAATACCTCATTGCGAATCGACAGGTCTTCAAAAAACTCCGCCTGCTCGTCAGGAAGCGCCTCATAGTGTTCGGGCTCGAGCTCGGCTCGATAACTGCGCGCCTTACGTGCGGCGGTGTACTTGGTATACGCCACGCGGTTTAATATCGTGTACGCCCACGAAGCAAACGTGGCCCCCTCTTGCGGAGCATAGCGGTCAGCATAGAGGTAGATCTTGGTGAAAGTGTCCTGTACTATCTCTTCGGCATCTTCAGGCGAGAAGACAATCGCGCGGGCACGACGCAAGAACGCCGCTTCGTAGCGACGGACCAGGATCGCAAAAAGGTCTGGCTCTCGCTTCGAACGCACCAGTATCTGCGCGTCAGAGAGCGCAGAGAGATCCTCGCCAGTGCTTGAAAAAGCCATGATGTCTGTTAGCATACACGAATCGCCCTTGCTGGGCACTTTTTATAACTCATTCGTAGAACCAAAAGTTTCTTATGGCAATCCTCGCATACAACGAAATCCTCTCGAAAACGATCATCACTTACAACGGTGAGCCGTACGAAGTGCTCTCTGCGCACATCTTCCGCATGCAGCAGAGGAAGCCGGTTAATCAGACAAAACTCCGCCACCTCATCACCGGCAAGGTCACTGAGATCTCCTTCCACCAGAACGAGTCGGTCCCTGAGGCAGAAGTCGGCCGCATGAACGCGAAGTACCTCTATACGAGCCGTGGGGAGAGCTGGTTTGCCGAGGAGAATAATCCAAAGAACCGTTTTAAGTTCGCTGAGGAGGCAGTACACGACCAGATCAAGTGGCTTGCGCCCAACACGAGCGTCGAAGTTGTGACCATCGAGGACAAACCGGTCACGCTTAAGATCCCCGTCAAGGTGGATCTCGAAGTAACCGAGGCGCCGCCCACGATCAAGGGCAACACCGCCACAGGTGGCAACAAGCTCGTCACCCTCTCGACCGGCGCTACCGTAAACGCTCCTCTCTTTATCAATGCGGGCGATGTGCTCCGCATTAACACCGATACGGGCGAATACGTCGAGCGTGTAGACAAGGCGTAGGTGGTCGGGTATTCTTCTCGAAGAGGTTGGGTCGCGGGGCGATTCGAAGGGTCTGCAGGAAGTGGCCAAGACGGGAATCCTTTAGCGCCGTGGTAACACGGCCAGAAGAACAGTGTTTGGGCCCCGAGATGCCGGACTGACCTGAACACCCGATCCCGCCAACAAGGGAACTACCTGATAACGGAGACCCCTTGTTGCCTGCAAATGCCCGGGGAGCGTACTCGATCCTCCCCGGGCATTTATTTTTATATACAAAACATCGCGGCCCCTTTTGGGGCCGCGATGTTTTGTTTTCCTGAATGATTACGGAGCAACGTACGGAAGGAGCCCCATATAGCGAGCACGTTTAATCGCCTGAGCGATCTCACGCTGCTTGTTCGCCGGGACGCCCGTGCGCTTCTTCCCAAGGATTTTCGCATGCGCGGTCGTGAACTGCTTCAGATACACCACATCCTTGTAGTCGATGTGCTTCTTAATCTCAATTTCTTCTCGTTCTGCTTGATATGCCATGATAGTAAACGTTACGGTTCTAATTTAGAAAGGAATATCTTCTGGGTTGATCTCCTCATCGGGATACTGGATCTCGTCGCCCTTCGGCGCTGGCTGTTCTTCAGTCATGCTCGGGCCGCCGCTACTCTGCCCTGCGCCCTTGCCTCCGTCCGCGCCAAACTGGAAGTTCTCGACGACGATTTCTGTGCGGTAGTTCTTCTTGCCATCCTGCCCATCCCACGAACGCGTGGTGATACGTCCTTCGACGAAGATCGGCCGACCTTTCTTGCAGTATTGAGCAATGACCTCGGCAGTGCGCCCGAACGCAACGATATTGTGGAACTCTGTCGCCTCTTGTTTACCACCGTTCTTGTCCTTATACGTACGGTTGGTCGCAAGACCGAAGTTTACTACCTGGCCGCCTGACGGAAGAGCCTTGAGCTCTGGGTCACGCGTGAGGTTGCCGTAGAGGAATACTTTGTTGAGGTACATGGTTAGAGTGTAGCACTCTGAAGCGCCGCATCGAGCTCAGCATCTGGCGTCACCTCTACTTCTTCGGCCGCCGTCTCTTCAGGAGCCGTCTTATTAGATGCCGCGGCAAACTCGCGGATCTCTACCGCATGACGTGCCGCCTCTTTGGTCGTCACAAGATCGATGAAACGAACGAACGACTTGTTTGCACTCGCAGCAGCCACCACTTCAGCATGAGCCTCAGGAGTCGCTTCATACGCGATCCAAGAGAAATACGCGCTGTTAAAGTCTCGACGTCCGGCGGTCTCCTGACGCGAGATGGTGTATGCCAGCTGAATCATCTGCGGCTCACCCTCTGCGACAAGCGTACCGTTAGCACTAATAATATCCCGAACTGCCTCGTAGGCCTTCTTAATGCCTTCGGTTGGAAGCTCTGGATCGAGGTGGAATCCGAGCTCGTATATACGAACTTCAGACTCTCCATCGAGCTCCATCTCTGGAGCAACATCCTTATTTTTAGCCATAATTCCCGCATCGTACCACCGTTTCAGCGGGCTCGCAAGAACGGCCAGCCCTAGAGCGCAAAGAGTCTTTGGGCGTTTGCGAGAAGGGTCTGTCGGACAGTCTCTGTGTTTTCTTGGCGGATCTCGGCGATCTTCTCCACCACGTCGACTACCGAGAGCGGGTCGTTGCGCTGACCACGCCGGGAGGAGGGGGCGACGTAGGGAGCATCGGTCTCGGCGAGAATGCTGTCGAGAGGAACGTGTTTAATCACCTCGTCGTAGTCGCGAGCAAAAGTAACCACTGCCGTGAAGGAAAGCGTAAATCCGAGTGCAACGAGAGCGTCCGCTTCTTTGATCCCGCCGACAAAGAAATGAATGTCACCACGAAGGTTTGAGTTCGCGCTTTTTGCCTCATGCAAAATCTCGATCAGATCTTGATACGCATCTTGAGTCCCCTTACTCGGACGCGCGTGGATGATGAGCGGCTTATCGAACTCTGCGGCGAGTGCAATGTGTTTTTTAAACAATTCTTTCTGTTTGGCTTTGACACCATCGTTCACCTCGAGCGGTCGAAAATAATCGAGCCCACACTCCCCCACTGCCACCACACGCGGATTTCTCAGAAGCCCGCGGAGCGTCGCCTCATCAAAAGGCTCATCGTGATTAGGGTGCTGTCCTACTGAGGCGTAGAGATGCCCGTGCTGCTCCGCATGCATCACTGCCTTTGTCGAAGATTCTGCGTCGACACCGACGACAATTCCCGCCACCTGCTCGTCTCGCATCTTCTCGATCAGCGCGTCGCGATCAAGGTCGTATTGGTCGAACTGCACATGGCAGTGCGCGTCGAAATACTTAGGCGTCATGCAAGGCGTGGAAAGAGATTCTCGGGCTTTTTGTTCGCTTTAACCGCCTCGAGGATCTTGTCCGCCGTCGTGGGCATGGCGACCTTTAGATGGACCGCGATTTTCGCGAGGTGCCGGACGAGTTTTTCAAGGTCAGCCCTTGCCTCCTCCTGTTCGGCGGGGTCGGCACTCTTGATCTTCTTATAGGGCGCATGCTCAGTCATGTACGCATCCCCCTTAGCGACGTGTTCGAAGATAAGGTCCATGGCCTCGTTGAACCTAAACTGTGTAATGAGCTCGAGGAAGGGCTCTTCGACCGACTCATCTTCGGTCCTCAGCGTGACGGGGCCCGGGAGATGCTCCTCGGCGAGCTTCATCACGCGCGCCACAAGATTGCCTATACCGTTCGTTAGATGTGCGGTGTAGTGATCATGAATCGCCTCTTTGGTGAGATCAGAATCTTCAAAAGGATTCATGTGGCGCAGAAGAATGTAGCGCGTCGCATCTACGCCATATTTCTCGACAAGGTCGAGTGGGTTTATCACATTCCCGAGTGACTTGCTCATCTTCTGTCCCCCGCTCGTAATGAAGCCGTGGATAAAAATCTCTCTCGACGGAGCAAGGCCGGCCGACATAAGCATCGCCTGCCACATCGCTGATTGCTGACGTAGGTTGTCCTTTCCCGCAAACTGCGTGACCGGCCACCAGTGCTCGAACGTGGCGACGTCATCGGGCCATCCAATAACCGAGATGTAATTGACGAGTGCGTCGAACCACACGTACATCACATGCTCGTCATCACCTGGCACGGGAATGCCCCACGCAAGTTTTTCTTTGCGCCGTGAAATACTGAAGTCTTTAAGACCCGCAGAAACAAACGAGCGAATCTCACCTAGGCGCTCTTTCGGTATGACAAACTCAGCCTGCTCAGCGTACAGCTCAAGGAGTGGTTGCTGATATTTTGAAAACCGAAAATAATAATTCTCCTCCGTACGAATCTCGAGATCTTGGTTGGGATGGAGCGGACAACGACCATCAACCAGTTCTGACCCGGTCTTCTCGAGCTCGCAGCCTGTGCAATATTTCACCTCGTAAGTCGCTTTATAAATGTCCCCCGCATCGGCGCACTTCTGCCAAAACGCCTGAGCTGCCTTTATGTGGCGGGGGTCGGTAGTACGAGTAAACGCATCAAAAGATATGTTTAGTTTCTCGGCAAAGTCTTTAAAATAGCCTGCGAATTCATCGGTATATGCTTCGAGGCTCTTCCCCTCGGCCTCAGCCTTCTTGGCGATTTTGGCCCCGTGCTCGTCGGTACCTATGTTAAGAAACACCTCCTCTCCCTTAAGTCGCAGGGCGCGCACGTAGCAATCAGCTTCTACAAACTCGAGCGCGTGCCCGAGATGGGGCCGGTCGTTCACGTACGGAAGCGTGGTGGTAATGTAGCGCGCACTCATACTTCTCTACTTCGCGTGTGTGTGCACACGACGCTTGCGCTTGTCGTAGTCGGAGAGGAGCTCGAGTAGGGCTGCCGCCACCGGCACCGAGAGCAACACGCCCAAGAAACCGACGAGTGTGTACCCGGCAATAAGTGCAACAATAACCAAGAGTGGCGGTAGGCCAACCACCTTCTTTACAATAAGCGGATAGATCAGGTTTGATTCAAACTGGTTCACTACTATATAGAGCCCAGCGACGATGAGCGCTAGGGTAACGCCGTCATGCGAGTAGGCCACCGTTATCGCGAGGAGCCCGGCCACAAGACCGCCAAAGATCGGAATGATCTCTGCAAATGCGGTAAAAACAGCGAGCAATAGCGCATACGGCACGCCGAAAATAACGAGACCAAGGTATATGAGCATCCCAACAATGACCGACAAGAGAAGCTGTCCCTGCATCCACAGACCGATCTTCTTCTGCGCTCGTCTCCAGAGGTCGACTGCATAGTCCTCGTGGCGCACCGGGACGACCAGGCGCAAAAAGTCGTCAACGCCCGTATCCTGTAACGCGAAGTAGAACGAGAGGACCACCACGAGAACAAAAGAAAGGATCCCGCCGAAAAAGGCAATGACGAGGTGCGTCGCGCCGCTGCTGCTAGTGCTAAAGGCGTACTGGAGAGAGAAGAGGGAGCGCACAAGATCCTGCAACTCTTGGCCGCTACCGAGAAGATCGGTAGCGCTGGAAAGATTGCTGATCGAGGCCGGTATATTAAGGGTATTAACATACTGCGGAATAACCGAAAGGAAGTCGAGTGCGTCAGCGACGATCGGCGGGAAGAAGAGATATAGCAGTATAAAAACAGACGCAAACGTAAACACATAAATCAGCAGCACGCTCAAGAATCTCGGCATCTTCCGTCGCACAAAAAAGAGCACTCCCGGCTCGATCGCTGACGCGATCACGATCGCCGTCACCACAAGGAGCGCCAGATCCCGAAGCACCCAAAAGATATAGGCCCCCGCAACGATTGCGACAGCCTTTACGATAGTACCTGCGGTGATGGAGACGTTAAGCTCGCGGTCCATACGAGCATCCTAGCATATTAGCTATATATTGAGGGCGGTTCGTAGTCGGTCAGCCGCCTGATCAACCGTGAGACGCTCCTGCTCGCCCGTGTCACGATGGCGTAGCGTGACGGTATCTTTGAGCTCTGGATTCTCGCCGAGCGTATCGAAGTCGATCGTGATGCAGAACGGTGTACCGATCTCATCTTGGCGACGGTAGCGCTTGCCAATATTGCCGTTATCATCCCAGGCAATAGCCGGATGTACCTTCTGGAGCGCCTGCCGCACTTCCCTCGCCTTCTCGACAAGCTCGGGTTTATTTTTCAAGAGCGGCGAGACCATTGCCTTAACCGGCGCCACCTCCGGCGCGAGCGCGAGATACACACGCGATTCGTCTCCCATCGTATCTTCTCGATACGCACTCGCGAGTACTGCGAGTACGGTACGCTCGACACCGAAGGACGGCTCGATCACGTGCGGGACAAAACGTTCCTTCGTCTCTTCGTCGAGGTACGAGAGATCGACACCCGAGGTCTCGGCATGGCGAGAGAGGTCGAAGTCGGTGCGGTACGCCAAGCCCCAGAGCTCCTTGCGCCCTTGTGGGAAGTCAAATTCGAAATCGATCGTACGCTTCGAGTAGTGTGCGAGATCTTCGGGCGCGATCTCGAGCTCGTGCACACTCGCTTCGGGAAGGCCGATACGTGTGGCGTACTCGTGCATCAGCACACGCCATTCTTCAAACGCGCGCTCCCAGTCACTCGGCTTTACGAAATACTCGATCTCCATCTGCTTCAGCTCACGCAAGCGGAAGATGAAGTCGCGCGGCGCGATCTCGTTACGAAAAGCCTTCCCTACCTGTGCGAGACCAAACGGAATCTTCGGGTGCATCGAGTCGAGCACGTTTTTATAGTTCACGAACATACCACCCGCAGTCTCGGGGCGCAGGTACACCACCGACGACTCGTCCTCCATCGCCCCCGCGTGCGTCTTGAACATCATATTGAAAGCACGTGGCTCGCCGAGCTTCCCGCCACACTCCGGACAGGTGGTCTGATCCTCGAGATGATCCGCACGGAAGCGACGCTTACACTTCTCACATTCAACTAGGGGGTCGGCAAAGCCAGAGACGTGGCCCGACGCCTCCCACGCCTTTGGGTTCATCAGGATCGCCGCGTCGAGCGGGTACATGTCGTCACGATGGTTAACCAGGAGGTCAAACCATATCTGCTTAATATTCTCTTGGAGCAGGACGCCAAGCGGGCCGTAGTCGTAAGTGCCCGCGAGCCCGCCGTATATCTCCGAGCCCGGGAATATAAACCCGCGGCGTTTACAGAGCGAGACGATCTTCTCCATCAAGGTGAGCTCAGCCATAGAAAGCCTGATTATCGCACAGTTCCGTTCCCTGCAATATACCCTGCCTCAGTTGAGGTTTCGGTATTCACCGGAGCGGCTGCCGCCTGGATCGTGATGCCCGCAAATCGATCGTGACCACTAAAACTCATCAGGTTGGTAAGGAGCGGCGCTCCTCCGATCTGCGACGTAGAAGGAAGAAGTGAGACCTGGAAATACCCCTTGGCACTTCCCCCTTGAGGCAAGTCTCCAGTCTTCCAAGTAACTTTCCGCACAGTTGGATCATAAGAAAAAGTGCCCGTCCCTCCTGTTTTCGCCGTGTACGTGACGTACCCAGGCAAAACAGTAGTCACTGACCCATCGGCGATCGCACTTCCTGGATTTCGCGCCGTCCATTCTATAGTGTAGGTCGTGGGCTGATCTGGCCTTGGCGGGACGGGGCCTGAGTTTGGAAATGGCCCGGTTTTATGAAGCGTCGCGGCAGCGAGCGTAACGCCGGTCACCACCTTTGCTGTACGGGTGAGCGACGACTGTACTTCCTCAGGCACGTTGCGCTGCCCTTGACGTATGCCTGCGATCGAAACGGTAAGCACCACCGTAGGAGAACTTCCTGCACTCGGAAGTGTCTTGAAGGAGAAGCTTCCCAATCCCGACGCGCCCGGCGCAAAGCTTGCAAGTGAGGGGTCTGCGTCCTGACTGAAAATAACCGTGCGATCACTCGAACGATAGAAACCTTGTGTGCTTGTAATACTGCTGTAGTCGACAGCACTGCCTGAAAGCGTGACTGCAACTGAGAGATTGTTCACTGCGGTAGATAGTGTGTTGGCATAGGAGATCGTGACGTTTTGAGAAGCGCCAGCCTTTAAGATCGGACTTGCTGACGAATCTCCGTTTATGACGAGATTGGTGGTGATAAAGGGTGCCGTAATAGCAACCGCGGCCTCCTGGCTCATATAGGTAACCGCGAGCGCCGTATCGGTAGCGCTTTTAGCAGTCCCGACGTTGAAGTGGAAAACTCTCTCTTCTTGCTCCTGCCCGTTCAGCACTCCCGTGAGCGTGATGGTCTTACTCGACCCCGGAGCCATAGTGCCGAGAAGGAAGCTGGTCCCCGTGAGCGGCACCGAAGAATTTGTCACCGAGAAGCCAAAGGGAAAGTCGCCTGCAAGAACAACGTTTTCGAGCGGGAGGGTGGCGTTTGAGCGCACCGTGAGCGCAAAGGTGATCGGCTTTCCTGACACGGTCTCTGAGAGCGTGTTCAGGGAGAGCTCGAGTGGGGTGGTCGAGATGCCGAGCGTATATGACGTTTTCTTTTTAAAGTTCGCGTTTGTCCCGCTTGTTGTGTAAGAGAGCGACGCAGGAAGTGTGACTGTCTGCCCTGCCCCACCAAAGAGCACGGCGCGCAGGGAGCGTGTGACCGTCTCCCCGCTCTCTATGCGCCCCACGTTTTCTGTATACCGAGGATATGCTTCGAGCGTATTGCTTGCATTACGCGTGCTCTCAGGAAAATCTATTTCAACAATCGCGTTCTCGATAGCAACCGCATTTTTGTTGGTGATGATAAGTTGCAGCGGGACAGTATCTCCACCCGCAATCGTGGTCGGGCCCTGGATCGTGAGGTCTATTTTGTCACTCGATACGGAATTGCTGCCAAAGTAGAAAAAGTATCCCGCTACTCCCAAGGAGATAAGAAAGAAGATGACCGCAAAGCTAAAGAAGTTGCTGGCCCACCGCGTCGGCTGGGCGGTCGCTCCAGAGGCCTGGGCCAAAACAGCCACGTCTTCCCAAGCGTGCGGAAGTTTCGGATCTCCAGAGACTGACAGCGGCTGACGTTCGACAGTCGGCGTCTCATCGGTCTTATAGAGCTTGTGGCGCGCTTCTTCGAGCGCGCCCGTAGTGTCCTTGTCGGGTATTGGAAGCGTCTCAGGCATCCCCTTCAGTATACACGGGGTCAAAGCTCTGAGGCACTAATGCCTTGATTAATTCTTTGTATGTATGCAGCCCGCTCCTTGAGAACCTGCTGTAAAAACGATTCTTCGTATCCATTTGGGTTTACCGCATCTCCCGCATCAAGGCCAAGCAGGCCGAGCAGTCTCAAGACTGCCAGAAGCTCGATTGCTTCATGAAGTTCGACTGGTCGGTCACGCAATGCGGCAAGGAATCCCCTGACCACCTCGAACACACGTTCGTCACGCGCCTCGTCCGCAACGAGCCTCAAGAGCAGGCCGGTCACGCGCGCAACACGCTCACGCCCCGGGTGAGGTAGCACTTTGGCCCATTGTTCTTCCAGCACTGCCCCGACGACTCGCCATCCCTCCTTTCCTTGCACGAGCATCACCTCACTTTCAGAAAGCGTCGTCAGGCCATGAGCAAGTTTCGCCCCTGGCTTTCTGATCCCCTGGGCTCGTGCACGCACCAGTCCGACCGTCGGTGTAAGTAGCGTAACAAGTGAGTTGGCTTCGCCGAGCGAGGTACGCGCAAGAACAATCCCTCGCGTATCGTATTTATGCCGCATCGCGTACGAGGTTAAACCGTTTCTCTCCCGTCGAGAGTGTTACCCCGTACTTCCCTCCTTCGACCACTTCCGTACGTACTTTGTCGGTAGGAGCCAGCTGCTCTTGCTTACGCGCGTCTGCAATCGCACGGGCGAACTCTCGCTCATCGCCCTCTTGTACAAGCTCGGGGGTAAGCACCGTGTCGAGCGAAAGCGTCTCGCCCACGCTTACCTGCTTCACATTGATCTCCTCGGCGAGCACCGCAGCGAGCTCGAGCGGAAGTCCTCCATTGATGGTGACGCTCGCGAGCGGCTGGCGCACCTTGATCCCTGCCTTCTGGCGCAGCTGGAGCGCTTCTGAGGCAAGTGCCCGAACGCGAGCCATCTCGCCGACAAGATCGACCTTCGGTGCTGTTTTGAAAAGTTTCGTGAGCGTAAACGCCTCCCGCTTAGGCTCTGGCCACGCAGCTAAGTGCACACTGATCGGATCGCTCTCTTCACGCACCGAGCGGAAGATCTCTTCGGCGAGGAAAGGTGAGAAGGGGGCGAGTAGAAGCGCGCATGTCCGAAGCGTCGTGCGAAGGGTCTCGAGCGCCGCACTATCACCCTCTCGAGCTCGATCGCGCACTCGCCGCACATACCACTGCGACAAGTCTTCGGCGAGTGCTGCCACTCCTCGCGACGCTTCAAAGAGCTGATAGTGGTCGAGAGCCTCCGTCACTTCGTAGACGGCCTTCTCTAACCGCGCCTCCATCCACTGGTCAAGGATCGTAGGGGTTGCTTCGACACGTGGAACCTCCTTAAAGAGGTCGTAAAACTTTGTACTGTTGTCGAGCCACGAGAGCACCTTCGCGGCCTCCTTCACCGTCTTCGGGTCAAAGTTCTTCGAGTCACCCGCCTGGCTCACGCTGTACATCCAGAAGCGGAGCGCATCGACACCGTACCGGTCGATCTCATCCATCGGGTCAGTCACGTTCCCTTTCGACTTACTCATCTTCTGACCGTTCGCGTCGAGGAGATGGCCGAGACAAATCACGTTTTTAAATGGCGCTCCGCGTCCAGCGAGTACGCCGACGGCAAGGAGCGTGTAGAACCACCCACGCGTCTGGTCGATCGCTTCAGAGATAAAATCCGCAGGATACGCTACCTGCTTCATATACTGCTCGAGCGTTTGCTCCCCGCGCTCTTTCGCCGCCTGAGCGAAGGGCATCGCGCCGGAGTCAAACCATACGTCCATCACCTCTTTAACTCGGCGGAGCTCAGTCCCCTTCTCGCTCACGAGCACCACGTCGTCGATATACGGCCGGTGCAGATCAAGCTCATAATTTTCATTGTGTGGCAGCGGAACGAAGTCAAACTCGGCGACTTCTGCGAATTTAGCGCTACTAATGACCTTATTTAGGATCTCATTTGCCGCAATTGCGTCAGCTCCTTCAACGAGGACCGCGAACGACTCAAAGGCCACGCCGTGCGTAACGATAAGCACCTTTTCGTTCTTCGTCTTCTCCTCTAGTTCGTATACAAAAGATCCCAATCGGTTTTTGGCGTCTGCGTAACTCTCTTCACCCCCCGGAACTAGATCGAGGTAGCCGTGAGTCTTCTTCCACGCCCAAAAAGCCTCGTGGGCACCCGGCTTGTTCTCTCCATCAAACTCTCCGAAATCAAACTCCCGTAGCCGGTCATCGTACGCGATCGCTTCTTTAGGGAAACCGAGACTCGTCGCAACCATCTCTGCCGTCTCTTTGGTGCGCAGGAGCGGCGAAGCGTAGATCTTTGTGATGCCCATCGTTTTAAGTTCTTCGATACTTGCCCTCACCTGCTCCTTCCCTTTTTCAGTCAAACCATTTGGCGTGCCGATCTTCGAATCAAAAAACTTCTTTGCGTTCCCTTCGGCTTCGCCGTGACGCATTAGGAAGTACTGGTTGCCCGATTTCTTTGTGTGCTTCTTAAGTTCGTCGATTGAACCAGCAAGCGCCTGTTCGCTCCCGTCAGCACTCATCCAGACCGGAAGCGGTGTCCCCCAGTACCGCTCGCGACTGATCGCCCACTCCTTTGCGTTCGTGAGCCACTCGCCCATGCGCCCGTCGCGAATATGTTCTGGTTCCCAGTTGACCTTCTTGTTTTCTGCCACGAGCGTTCCTCGCAGGTCGTGAATGCGGATATACCACGAGTCCCGTGCGTAGTAGATGAGGCGAGTCTTGCAACGCCAGCAGAAGGGGTAGGTGTGCGTGTACGATTCTTTTTTAAATAAAATGCCCTGAGTCTGGAGATTCTTAAGGATCTCGACCGCCGTACTTTCTTCGATCACCGCACGCCCGGTAAGGAAGTCGGTTCCTTCGACATACTTCCCTTCAGGATTTACCAAGTGAACCTTCGGTAGGCCGCGATCGCTGCCGAGGTCGAAGTCTTCTTGGCCATACATCGGCGCGATGTGCACGATGCCCGTACCCTCGTCAGTCGTGACGAAATCAGCATCATATACCGCATACGCGTGCTTAAACTTCGCGCGTTCTTCTTCGCGCGCGACCTCCTGGGCAAAGGCATAGACCGGCTTGTAGCGCTTCCCGATGAGCGCCTCCGCGAGCACATCCCCTGTGCGCTTCCACTCGGCTCCGAGCACCGCCTCAGCGCGTGCATCTGCGAGGATGACGTGCGTGCCGTCCTTCTCGTATTTACCGTATGAAATATTCTTTCCGATCGCGAGCGCGACGTTCCCGGGAAGCGTCCACGGCGTCGTGGTCCAGGCGAGCAAGAAGGTGCCCGGCTCACCCATGAGCTCAAACTTCACCATCACGGTGATGTCCTTCACCTCCTCGTAGCCCTGCGCGAGCTCGTGCGACGAGAGTGAGGTTCCACAGCGCGAACACCACGGCACCACGCGGTAGTCCTTATAGAGCCGGCCCTCCTTCGCGATATGCGCCATGATGCGCCACACCACCTCGATGTACGAGTTGTCGTAGGTGAAGTAGGCGTTCTTTGCGTCGACCCAGTAGCCGATGCGTCGCGTTACGTTCGCCCACAGGTCGATATAGGTCGCTGCCGTCTCACGACACTTTTTATTAAATGCGGCGATGCCGTACTTCTCGATATCTGGCTTACCGGAAAACCCAAGCTCCTTCTCAACCTGTAGCTCGACCGGGAGTCCGTGCGTATCCCAGCCCGCGCGACGGGGGACGTGATACCCACGCATCGTCTTATAGCGTGGAATCGCATCCTTGAAAGCGCGCGTCTCGAAGTGGCCCATGTGCGGCTTACCGTTTGCACCCGGCGGACCTTCGTAGAAAACAAACTCGCCCATGGGCGACGGCTTCTCGAGTGACTTCTCGAAGATCCTCTCACGCTCCCAAAACTCAAGCACCGCCTCTTCGCGCTTGGCTGTTTCTGACTTCTCGGGCGCGTCGGCCATATCTCACTATCGTAGCGTTTATGCGACAAAAAAGAAACGGGGCCACGCGGATGTCTCCGCGTGGCCCCATATTTTGTTGTGGTCGTGGCCTTGGTCAGATGTGAATGAGCAGCTCCCGCGAGCGCTGGGTCCGGCTCATCTCCTGGGCGAAGGCCATCACCGCCGGGTGGACGGGAGCGAGCTCCCTGCCCTTCTTCGGATCAGAGAGCTTCGTGCGGATCTTCTCGAGCTCCGCAGTGGCGTCGATCTCCGCGCCGCTCTTCTGGACGTGCTCGACCAGCTTCTCGAGCGGAACCTTGGCCCGCTTCGCTTCATCCCTCACCAATTGGGCATCCTTCATGCGTTAGTACGCTCCTTGTGGCTGCACGTGTGCCGCACAGTCCAAGGAGGACTCTACAACACTAGGAGGTTGGGCGCAAGGCCTTAAATCACATCCTGTCCGGTGTCGGGATGCCGAGCAGCGTGAGGCCATTCGTCATCGTGTTGGCGAAGGCCTGTGCGACGCGCTGTTTGTACGCTTCTTCAGGGCTCCCGAGCACTTGTTCGTTTGCATAAAAAGCGTTCCAGGTAGAAGCGAGCTCAGTGAGATACGTGAGCAAGTAGTTGGGCGCGAGCTCTCGCGCTGCGCGCGCGACCACCTCGGGGTAGTGCAGGAGCGCGCGCTCGATCGCGTATGGCTCTGCCGGCTCCTCGCCCCCCTTCTCGCCGTTGGTCGCGTAGGTGAGGATCTTCTTCGCGCGCACGAGTGCGTACTGCAGGTACGGCCCTGAGTCGCCCTCAAGCGAGAGCGACTTCTCTGGGTCGAAAATAATGTCTGACCCCGGCGACTGCCGCAGCACCATATATTTAATCGCGCCGATCGCGACCTGTTCAGCGATGAGCGGATCCTCATTCTTCTCACTCGCCTTCTTTACAATATCTTCGATAAACCCAGCGGCAGTGATCACATTCCCCTCGCGCGAGGACATCTTACCGGTGGTTAGTCGCAAGAAGCCGTGCGGCACGTGGATGGTCTTCGCCGCGAGGAGCG
Source organism: uncultured Candidatus Saccharibacteria bacterium (assembly GCA_964607655.1). Classification (GTDB taxonomy): domain Bacteria; phylum Patescibacteriota; class Minisyncoccia; order Phycocordibacterales; family Phycocordibacteraceae; genus C7867-001. The sequence continues at coordinate 45,439 of CAZSKX010000003.1, forward strand.
GCGCGACCTCCTTCATCGCGGCAAAGATAACCTTGAAATATTCACTCTGCTCTGCGGCCGTGAGGATAATGCTCTCGTCTGACGGCCATCGCTCCTCCTTTAAGAACGCGAGGCCGAGATCCTTCGCCTCGTAGAGCGGCGTCCCGCGGCTCGTGATAAATACCCGAGTGTGGAGCCCGACCTTCTCGCCCTTATACACCACCGCGCCCTCGCTCTGTTCGAAAATGCCTTTGGCAAGCCCGTCATGTACTACCTGGATACCGCGCGGCGCCGCGTCACTATCGAAGAAGAAGAAATCAAACTTGGTGTCGAGCAGCTTCCAGATCCGCGTAAACGCCTCCATCGAGACATCGCGCCCCTTACGCCAGAGCTCCATGAGCGCGTGATCCACACCCTCGTACAGCGCCGTATTAAGCGCGTCGATCTCGGCCTTCGCCGCCTCGTCCTCTTCATAGGCCTTATTGCCCTCCGCATACGCTGTGCCGATCTGCTCAGCACTCTCTGGCTCAGCGACTCCTTTCTTCTGCAATTCCCAGATCGCCTTCGCTACGTGCGGTCCAACGTCTCCCCCGTAGGTATCGCGCGCCATCGTCGCGCCCGCATTCTCTACCAGCCGGGAGACCGCCTCGCCGATGATCGTGCTCATCAGGTGCCCGATGTGCATCGGCTTAAAGGCGTTTGGATTCGAGTATTCGATAATCACCCGCTTACCCTCCTTCGACTTACCCTTACCCCAGTCGCTCCCCTGTGCTACCGCCTCGGCCACTGCAAATGCCACTTGCTCGCGCGCGAGGGTGATATTGATAAACCCCGGGCCGGCCACTTCAACTTTCGACACTTTATCGCTCAGCTTCTTCTGAATCTTCTGTGCTAGCTCCTCGGCAAGCTCTCGAGGATTCTTTCCCAGCGCCTTAGCCGCGGCCATCGCCGCGTTGGTCGTATAGTCGCCAAACTCCGCGCTCGCCGGGCGCTCCACGGCAAAAGAAACTCCTTCTCCCACCTCGCCGAGAACGGCCTTGTGTATCAGCTCCTCCATTAAGCCGAGTGTACCAGATTCGCCTGAATTATTTGAACATCTGCGCAACCACCGGACGGTCTACGCCGAGGACCTCGGCAATTGCGCCTAGCTCGCCTTAAGTCGCACCTGTTCGATCAGCTTCTGCTGGTCGGCGCTCGCCTTACGCGCCACGTCTAGGTACACCTTCTTTTTCTCCCGCGAAGAGGCCTCCCGGAAGAAACGCGAAAACTCTCCGGAAGTACGGACCGGGGTCTTTTTCTTCATTAAGAAAGCAAGGAATTTCATGGGTTTTTGAGTGCTGCTTGCAATGTATCCTTACTGTAACGCTCGGGCACATACCCGTCAATCGAGCGTATGTTTGCTTCATAACGCAGGTCACTCCCATCAATATTCTTAACGATCAGATCGACTGTGATTCGATCCCCAAACTCCGATTTGAGCTTGTTAACATTTTCTCGTGCTTGAAAGTATTGTTCGACAAACGAATCTCTCGGTATCACCCGACCCTCTCGCTGCTCACGTGCCTGAGCGAACTTCCAAGCCTGCAACGGGTCTTGATACACATAGAGGATCTGTACGAGCCGCTCCTTCTCTAGACTTCGCTCGATGTTCTCTCGAGCTCGCTCAAGGTTGGAGAGTGTCCCATCAAAGACGTAGCTCTGATGATTATGGAGGGCCAGGTCCTGCATCTTATCGGCAAGAATAGACGTCGCACCCTGAAAGAGGCGTGAATTCGATCCGTTATATTCTTTGAACTCCTCTCGCAACTCATCTGCGTCTATCCGCAATACGGCATCCCTCCGCCCTGCGAGCCGCTCAATAAGCCGGAATGATGACTCGGTTTTACCCGCCCCTGGCGATCCCGCCATAAAGACCGAGACCGGCTGGGCGTCGGGCGGAAAGAGATTGATATCGGTGCGCCTCTTGGCAATAGCTACTTTATTTTTGTTCGCCTTTGCAAAAGCCAGCGCTTCTTCTTGGATCCGCCGGTCCTCTTCGGTCATGCTCACATTCTACTCCAGGCCCCACCACTTTCCCGCCCCGTCTTCCACCTCCAGACTGTGCTCTTAGTCTTAAGGGTCATAAGTCATTTTGTCACTATAACCGTCCCCACAAGCTCCACGTGTTTGTTCAGCAAATAATTTGCTACCCGCGGCAATTCATCATAGATATCAATCGATCCATTCGTAATGATCTGCTTTGGCTTTCTTTTGCCGTCAACTTTGTCTATTACGTAGCGGTACCTCACACCAATCGAGATCACCGAGATGATGCCTTGGGCGTCAACCGAGACAGAAACTCCTGATCTGCCTCGATGGGCTATGTACTGTCTCATGGCCTCTAAAATTGAAAACTCGGAAGAATGATCAATTTGCTCCCAAAACAAAAAAAGATTCCTTGAATTTTGCTCAAGCTCCTTCTTGAAAGAAGGATTCCAAGAGACTTGATAAGGCGCTCTGTTAAGGCCTGATTGGATGTTGATAATCTGCAACATCATTTGGGAAGCCGCGTGCAATTCAAATATGCACGCATCCAAAAAATAATAGAATTCATTCTGTATTGAGGTTCTCTTCCGAGGATCGAATTCTTTGCTTCGCAACTTTTCAAAAAAGAAACGGGCTGCATCAATTTTAGTATTGAAAGCTTCAGACAAAGATTCCACTGTCTCGACCATATATCTAGTCTCTAGACTTTTTAAGTCACATCCAGAAAGTCCCTCTATCGGTTCCCCTTTGCTCGATTATGCGTTTTGCAAAGCATCTGGCAGTTTGCCGCATCTGTCGCCCCGCCCTTACTCCAGGCCGCCACGTGATCAGCGTCCATGTCGGCCAGACCCCAGATCTTTTCTTTATTGGCGTCGTGTCCCATTGCACACAGCGGGCAATTTGATTCTCCCTTCTCCTTGGTCGCTGCAGTCTGCGCCTCATAGACTGAGCGCTTGGTCGCCTCGTCAAACATGCGCACGTCCAGCAGCTTGGTATCCACTTCACCACCCAATACGTACTCAAAAATCCCTTTTCGACTCTTGACGTGCGCATCTCCATAGAGGCGTTGAACCGCTGCGGAAACTTTCGCAGGATCGTATGATTGCTTGTGATACGTCTTATATAGTCGATTCCACTCGAGTCCCTTCATTTCACTCTCAACGTCGATAAACGTCGTCGATACCCAATTTATCACCGTATCGAAATGTTTCTTCAGGCCAGTAATATCAGCATCTTGTCGGTGCTGGCTCATATAGCTATCAATCGCTCCATCAGAAACCCAGTCGAGGGCTTGCTCGAGATAAGCCTGGCGCTTCACCTCACCTGAAATATAGGCACTCCACTTCTGGACGTTCGCATTCTGGCTGTTACTGAACTCCTCGCGCGCACGTGTCACAAACGGACCAGAGTACACGGCATTCAATATCTCTTGCTCCGTTAGAGGGACTCCGGCAATATTGATCGTCCTGAACCAGTCTTTGATTTCAGGCTCTTCGCCCTCGCATATATATATGAGCAATTTCGTATTCAAGATCATCTCTCGTTGTACATCGGCCATGCCAGTGTAGTATTGCTCGTGCCCATTTTGATCCTTCACAGCAAACTTTCCAGTTACAAACCGGCCAATACTGGTAATGCGCTGCTGTCCGTCGAGAACCTCGAGCTTCTTCTCGCCGGTCCGATTGAAATACATCACACCAATTGGATAGCCTTTTACAATAGAATCGACCACTCCCACGTCACGCTTGCCATCGGCGTAGATGTAGTTGCGCTGGTACTCAGGCTGGATCGTGAGCGTGCCCGATAGACCAAAGAGCCCCTTGCCTTCTAGCTCATTGTACTCAAAGCCATCGACGACTTCTCGAATTGTAATGTCTGTTTTCAGTGCAGTATTCATGTCGTAGTTCTTCTATGTTTAACAAACAATCTCTTAAATGTCTCCTTGCCGTTTACATAGGTGCTTCTGCCGTAAACGCCCTCAGCATCTTGACTTACGCCTCGGTTGGCGCCAACGATCTCAAATTGGCTTGGTGAATACTTGTCGAGGAAATTTATCGGTACGCCCATAACGCCCTGGTAATCCTTGGGTATCGCTGCAATATAAGGTACGTCGATGGCATCATAGTTGTCATATCTGTCGTAAGCTGACTTTCCTCTCATTTTTTTATTAAATTTCAAATTCTCCTCGAGACTCATCAGGTCTAATGGCAAGTGTCGACGCCCATGATCGAGATTCGTATACCACCTGACGCCCATTACTCGCTGATAATACTTTCCTTCCCGAACCTCGCCGGTGAATTTAGACATGTCTACAGTTGTTTTTGGCACTTCAAACTCCCTATCCCCACTCGAAATACTTGGTCCAAGCCACATCAAATTCGATTTAATGAGCGGAAAAATCTCTGTATATGTAATAGCGTTTATATGCCCGATAATTAAATATTGTTTATCAAAATTTATCAGTTGTGCCACATAGGGACGAAACAGGCTAAATGGAGGGTTCGTGACAACAATGTCGGATTCTTTAAGCAATTCGATGCATTCCCGACTTCGGAAGTCGCCGTCGCCCTCTAGCGGCGACCATTCATTGTTTTTATTTGCTTTCAATTGCTGCGCGATATCCTGCAAAGTGAAAGACCCATCACCATCCACATCGCCGACTTCGTTGATAATGAACTTATTGGCGGTAATTTTTGGTCGGCCTTTGACGGGTTCGAGCGTCACGTCATCTCCAAATAGTCCGAGCTGTGTATTCGCAACAGGCGACGGTTTGTAGCTCGTTGTAATAAGCCGCTTTAGCCCAAGGCGTTTGAAATTAAGTACGAAGTAGCGAAAGAAATTGCTCTCGAAAGGGTCGTCGCAGTTGCAGTAGATAACCTTATCCTTAAAGGTGCTGGAATCGAACTCGAGATATGCCTCGATCTCTTTTTGAATATCGCTGTACTGCGTATAGAACTCGTCATTCTTTACCTTTTTGGCATTGGTGAGGTTACTGTTGGCCATACCTAATAGCCAAATGATCCCACAATTTCTTCATTTTTGGAATGCGGCTGAGCTCGGTAGTCTCGGCAAGCCCGAATCCCCAGCTCATTGATTTTTCATCCGAAGGGGTATACCACCTTTGTATTTCTATTGAAGGGCACCTCCGTGGGTTTCGTCCCCGGGCGGTGCTTTTCTTTTATACTCGAGCTTGGCCGTCAGAACGGCGATAGTGGAGCCGATCGCGAACACATCTATACGCTGAAGATGTTAATTCTTCGGGCTGCCCGCAAGGTGTAGTCATTCTTTTTCAAAAAATCTTCTATCCCCGCAATCGCCTTCTTGGGTGCCATGGTTGTCATAAAGTCGTCGAGGGATTCGAAGCGAAATATCGTCTCGTCCGGTATCTCAGCAATTTCTGCATAGCCTTGGTGGGTTTTCAGAGCATTGTAGGCAGCTCGCTTCTCTTGTCTCTCGTCACCGTCGCATGCGTCAAAGGCAATCTCCGCATCAAAAAAGGTTCCTTCTTCGGCTGGTTCGAGAAAAATGATATGGCCACCTTTTTTCGTGACGCGAATCGCTTCGTCAATCGCCCTCGGCATTTCTTCAATCGGCACATGGTGCAAGGAAAGAGTAAATAAAACCGCATCGAACTGCTCGTCCGGAAAGCCAAGCCTTTCTGCTTTACCAAGTACGTAAGTGATGTTTTGAGCTGCATTGTGCGTCCTGGCCCAATCAAGGAGCGCAGTATCTGGCTCCATTGCGGTCAGCCAGGCACACTTCTTCGCTATCTCAACCGAACGTGAGCCATTCCCACACCCGATTTCGAGAATAGACTTCCCGAACAACGGCATCACCGTTTCGATACTGCTCAAATAGTCGTCCTTCAACCTTTTCATACGCGAACTATAGCAAACGGGCCGATAAGGGTCCTTAGATTATTTGCCGTTGCAACAAACGCCTAACAGGAGTAGCCTGTTCGGAGATCATCAGTTCACTCACGCTCAGCAAAGAGGAGGTTCTATGGAATCTGTCCGGCTACAAGAATTGTCAGTTGCAGGTTTTGGGGGCTCGCCCTATCAAACGGGTCGCGTGACCATTCACGACGACATCATCACGTACTTGATCTACGACAGCGACGGGGGCTCTCATCTCGACGAGATGCTCACCTTACGAGACGTCGAGAACATCAGCGCCCGGATGGGCCGGTTAGGTACCTGCTATCTTATCTTCGGGGGAGTCTCGGCGATTGCATCGCTCGTGTTGTGGAATCCGCTCCTCGCCTTCGGCGCGTGGAGTTTTTTCACGATCGCCCAAGGGGTTATGGTGGACCTCGTGATCGAGACCAAGCGCGGCACTAGGCTCGTGTGGGCAACACGAGAGTGGCGGGATACGGAACACTTCAGCCAATACGTACAACGGGCCTTGGTCGAATGGCGCACGCGCCACTGTTCGGCGGGACACCCCGTCCTCTGACTGGAGGCCGTTTGCGATACTTGTATCGCAAACGGCCTTTCTTTTTATACAAACGACTCGGGAATAAAAGGCCTGAGAAAAATGCACATGCTACGATGCCTCCATGGCACTAATCTACGAAACCCATAACTTCACTATTCAGTCTACCGATCGGCCCTTCGTCGACCGAACCGAAGGCGGACACCTCCGGATATACCCCAAAGTCCCTGTGCGAGATCGGACTAAACTTACTCCTGCCCTGGCAACCGAATACATGAAGTTGTCGATGGTTGTGGGAGAGGCACTCGTCACCGTCATGAGAGCCCAAGGCGTCGAGATAGGCATCGTTAATTATCAGGACATGGGAAATTGGGGTGTTTTTAAGCCAGAAGGACCCACACTCCACATGCAAATCTTCGGTCGAGCCGTTAACGCCACCATCCAAAAGTATGGCGAAGCGGTTTTGCTACCTCAGCGAGAGACAGGGTTTTATGATAATTTCCAACCACTCACCGATGAAGATCGCGATCTGTTAAAAGCAGAAATCGACAACCTCCTCAATACAGAGAAATATTCAACTCGCTGGTCTGAGTAACTTCCCTGTCTAAAACGACTCGGGGGTGGGTGCGTGAGGGCAATTTTTACTACTTCTGACTTTGCAGCTGTTATCTCAACTTTATTTGGTCCTTTGGTATCTCTACTAGAGAGTCGACGATTTTCAGAATGTCTGCATCAGTCACTATGGTGCTGTCCTCTTCCCAGGTTTGATTGATGTTTATGGGATTAAAGCCAACGAGAGTACCGCCAACCCGTACGAACCAAAAATCTGATCCTAGAGCAGCTTGGGGATGTCTCACTCCGTACACACGATCTCCTTTGGAGGTAGTGCCCACCGAGAAACATACCCCCGCTAAGAATGGCTTGTCCTGTGTAAAACTGAAACAGTCGTCAGGGCAGCGTGCACCATCGCCAGCGATAAGGTCTTCCCGACCGGTCTGACACAACTCTAACGCCTCATGCAGGCCGTCATATGGGCTCCTACCTACGATCTCCGCATAGAGGACTAGGTCATCGGGTGATGTGTAGTATTCGTTATAAAATTTCCCATCGTAGGTCATGCCCTCGGGTATCCACGTCGGCTGTAACACCGTGTAGCCCACCTGCGCTGCGATGCTCCTCGTCTCGCTTTTATAAACCATGTTGCTCATAAGCACTTGGATTATCGGCCCCGCTATAACGTAGATAAGCACCAGCGCTGTAAACAGTGTACCTCTAGCGACTTTGTGTCCAGCCATTACCCTCATGCCAGAACGGTACGTGCTCGAGATATTTAGCAGCATATCCACAATCCAGAACGTTATGACGAAGATGGCCGCACTTAGAACAAGGGAGATAACAATATCCCCCTTAACCACCAGTTCCCCGATCCCGGCAACGGTAACCGCGATAGTGAGTGCTACAACAGCAAGGAGCGTCCCATCGAATGGCTCCCTCTTCAAACGATAAAGCCATACCGCAGCAATCACAGCAAGGAAAAACTGGCCGGCCACAAGCAGGTTACCTAACACCAGCGCGAGCGCGAGTCCGGAGAAACCTGAAGAATCTTTCAAAAGCGTCTGAATCAGGAGAAACCCTAATCCGTATCGAGCGCCGTAGTATACGAGCGTCGCGAGGAGCGGCACGAAGATGAGCGAGTAGATAGTATTGCGGGCAGCTTGCTCGGGCGGCATAGGCTGAGCTTCTGGTGGCATATCGAAATGATAGCACTCGTTTTTAATGGAAATTAAAAAGAGGCCCGCTGCAGGATGCAGCGGGCCCAAGGTGCTACGTGTACGACAAATGAGCTAGTTGAACGATTCGGGGATCGGATGTGCGACCGCGAGCTCGCGTACCTGTGCCTTGGCAGCCTCCGGTGCCAGGCGCTTCTTGAGTACGTCGAGCATGATGCTCGCGACCTCGCAACTGTCGGCAGCCGAGAAGCCGCGGGTCGTGATAGCAGGCGTCCCGAAGCGGATCCCTGATGGATCCATCGGCTTCCTCGGGTCGTCAGCGATCACGTTCTTATTGACCGTGATCCCCGCCTCGTCGAGAAGCTTCTCCGCCACAGCACCCGTGATGCCAAAGGAGCCGAACACGTCCGCCAGGATGAGGTGGTTGCTCGTCCCGCCGGTGATCAAGCGCACTCCGCCCTCTTTGAACACCTCGGCCATCGCCCTGGCGTTCTCGAGAACCTGCTTCGCATACACCTTGAACGACGGCTGCAGAGCCTCGTTAAAGGCGATCGCCTTGGCTGCGATCTGGTGCATGTGAGGCCCGCCCTGGAGCCCCGGGAAGACCGACTTGTCGATCGCCTTCGCGATCGCCTCGCTCTCCCGCGTGAGGATCATCCCGCCGCGCGGACCCCGCAGGGTCTTGTGCGTCGTGGTGGTCATCACGTCGAAGCCGTAGTCGAAGGGGTTCGCTACGGCCCCGCCGGCGATGAGGCCAGCGATGTGTGCGATGTCCATCACCGCGACAGCGCCGACTTCGCGCGCGATCTCGACAATCTTCGCGTAGTCGAGCTCGCGCGGATACGCCGAGAAGCCCGCGAGGATCATCTTCGGCTGCACGCGCTTGGCCGTCTCGAGCATCGCCTCGTAGTCGATCTCACCCGTCTCGACATCCTTCATCCCGTAACGGACGAAGTTGTAGATCTTGGCGAGCTGCGTCACCGGGTGACCATGCGTGAGATGCCCACCATGGCTGAGCTCCATCCCGAGGATGGTGTCCCCGGGCTTCAGGAGCGCGTTGTACATCGCGGCGTTCGCGTTCGCGCCACCCAAGGGCTGCACGTTCGCGAAGGCAGCGCCGAAGAGCTTCTTCGCGCGCTCGATCGCGATCGTCTCGATCTGGTCCATGAACTCCTGGCCGCCGTAGTAGCGCGCTCCAGGATACCCTTCGGAGTACTTGTTGGTCGCTGAGGAGGCCATCGCCTCCATCACTGCCGCCGAGACGTGGTTCTCGCTCGGGATAAGCTCCAGGCCCTTGGCCTGGCGCTGGTCTTCGCCAATGAGCGCATCGTAGATGCGCTCGTCCTCTTGTTTGATATGCCTGTAGTCACGCATGAGCGCAGTGTACCCCGGTAGACGGCTTCGCTCAACGCGCGGGCTCTCTCGAGAGCAGAGACTCCACAGTCGTACGAACCTCTTCGTGGATATCCTCGATTGAACGCATTTCTTCCCCTTGCACACAGTCGATAATGCTCCAGTTCGGCTGTCTCTCTGCGAGCCAGTTTGCTGTCGCATGACTTTGTTCGAGATAGGTTCGATCTTCCTCTACCGTATCCTTCACTCCCGCACCGAGGAGCTGGTTCTTTGCCGCACGCTTCTTTTGCAAAAGTTCTAGACTTGTTTCGACCGGCACGCGCAGATAAATGATGTGATCAGGCTTGGGGACATGGAGCACTTCGTGCTCCATGCGATCAAGCCACTTGAGGAACGTTTCTCTTTCTTTTTCGTCTGCTATCTTCCCCCCTTGGTGGATCTGATTGGAGCTAGCGAATCGATCTGCAATCACCACCTTTCCCTCTTCTAGAGCTTTCTGTATGTCTGGAGACGCTTCGAGCCTATCAAGCGCATAGAGTGGCGAAGAAATCTTTGGGCTTGTATGCAAAAAATCCCCCTCTTTACCTGCCAAACACTCTGCCAAAAGAGCCCCAAAAAAACTCTCGCTGTACCTTGGGAAAGAGATCGTCATCGACTCGACCCCGTCTGCGCTAAGCATCTCCGCAAGCAACCGTGACTGGGTCGCCTTGCCGGACCCGTCGTTACCGTCGAGCACGATAAATACCCCTTTGCGCATGTGCCTAGTATACTGGACCCATGGAACGCGCCTACCTCGACGCCCTTAAGAACATTCTTACGACCGGGGTCGATCGAACGGGACGCAATGGAGACACGCGGGCGAAATTCGCCATCCAACTGAGGCATGATTTTAAAGACGGATTCCCGGCACTCACCACCAAAAAGCTTGCCTTTAAGGCGGTCAAAAGTGAATTGATTTGGTTCATTGAAGGTTCTCAGGACGAGAATCGACTTAAAGAACTGAACGGCACCGATCGCACTATCTGGACTGCAAACGCTGAAGCTGACTATTGGAGCTCCAAAGCAGAATTCCCTGGAGATCTGGGGCGCATTTATGGTGTCCAATGGCGCCGGTGGCAGCGTAGCGACGGCAGCACGCTTGATCAGCTCGCCCGCGTGATAGACAAGATTAAAAACGATCCCGCTGATCGGCGCCTCATCGTCTCGGCATGGAACCCTGGAGAACTCGAACAAATGGCGCTACCGCCCTGTCATATGTTCTTCCAGTTCTTTGTCTCTGATGATCAGCTGTCACTGCACATGGTCCAGCGTTCCTGCGACATGTTCCTGGGTGTTCCCTTTAACATTGCCTCGTATGCGCTCCTGCTCGCGATGGTCGCGCAAGTGACGGGCAAAGTCCCTCACGAGCTTGTACTGACTCTGAATGACGCTCATATCTACCACGATCATTTTGATGCCGTCGAAGAACAGCTTTCCCGCGAGCCGCTTCCATTCCCTAAGCTCTGGCTCAATCCTGACGTTCAGGATATCGACCGGTTTACTATGGAGGACATCCGGCTTGAGGACTATCGTTCTCACGAAGCGATCAAGGCCGCGATGGCTGTATAACAAATAACCCTATGGCTCTCTCTGATAGACGAATACTCGAAGAAATGAAAAAGGGCGCGATCATTATCGCCCCCTTTGAGCGCGATCATTTAGCGACGAGCAGTTATGACGTTACCCTGGGTGAATATTTCTATCGCGAACAACCACCCAAGTCTAATCACAGTCTCTACAATATTTGGAGTCATTCGCAGATGGAGCACGTCTGGGGCGCCAACCAGAAGGCGGAGCGAGCGATGAGCGCAAAAGAGGCCTTCAAAGAATTCAACTTTGATTTTAACGATGGCATCCACGCTGACGACAAGGTGATCATACTTCGCCCGGGCGAAACAATACTCGCCCATACCCAAGAGTTTATCGGTGGAAAGGACCACATCACCACAATGATGAAGGCGCGCTCGTCGACCGGGCGAAACTTTATCGAGGTATGCAAGTGCGCGGGATGGGGCGACGTAGGATACACGAATCGATGGACGATGGAGATCACCAACAATTCTCGTAACTACATCATCCCGCTCGTCGTGGGGAGGCGCATTGCACAAATTATTTTCTTTGAGACCGGTCCTATTCTCGCCAAAGACTACACGGCAAGTGGTAAGTATGCGGGGTCAACGAATCTGAGCGTACTTAAAAAGTCCTGGCGTCCTGAAATGATGCTTCCCCGTCTTTGGGCAGATCGCGACATAAAGAAGAAGCAGCCTTGGCATAAGAAATCTCGTAAGCCGAAGCATGCTTAGTATTATCGCCGCTATCGGAAAGAACCGTGAGCTTGGTTTAGAGGGAAATCTCTTGTGGCACCTGCCTGATGATCTAAAACGGTTTAAGGCCCTCACCACGGGCCATCCCGTTATCATGGGCCGCAAAACTTGGGGGAGTCTCCCCGATCGAGCACGTCCCCTCCCCAACCGGACTAACATTGTCGTGACTCGACAGGCTGCGTTCGAAGCTCCGGGCGCTGTAGTCGTTAATTCATTCGAGGAAGCGCGCGCCGCTGCGGCGCGCGCAGAAGGCGCAGAGGAAGTGTTTGTGATTGGTGGCGGCGAACTCTACGCGGTAGCACTTCCTTCCACCGATCGCCTCTATCTCACTCTCATTGACGCCTCCGCTCCAGCCGATACTTTCTTCCCTCCCTATGATCAATTTTCAAAAGTTATCAACGACGAGAGTGTAGAGGGCGATCCGCCTCACAGATTCGTTACCTTAGAGAAACAATAAAAGCGCCTAAGGCGCCTTTATTGTTTCTTCTTTTGGAAAAGTTATTTGATCACTTCGACGCCCATTGATCGCGCGGTACCCGCGATCGTGCGAGCCGCAGCTTCTGCTGAAGCAGCGTTCATGTCGGGGCTCTTCTCCTTCACAATCTCTTCGATCTGAGCCATCGTGATCTTGCCCACCTTCTGAAGAGGAGCCTTGCCCGAACCCTTCTCCACACCGATCGCCTTCAAGATGAGGCGTGAAGCGGGTGGGTTCTTAAGGATAAAGGTGAACGTGCGGTCATCCATGACCGAGAGCTCAACCGGGATGATCATCCCGCGCTTGTCCTTAGTCGCCTCGTTGAACTGGGTCACAAACTGACCAATGTTCACGCCGGCTGGGCCGAGCGCTGTACCTACCGGAGGCGCAGGGGTTGCTGCCCCGCCCGGGATCTGGAGTTTAATTTTCTTTGTTACCGTTGCCATAGACTGTGTGAGAATACCTTAGTATCGATAAATTGCCAAATCAGAGCTTGCGCACCTGAAGGAAGTCGAGCTCCACGGGGGTCTCACGACCGAACATCGAGACCATCACTTTCACCTTGCCGCGATCCTCGTCGATCTCACCCACCTTGCCCTCGAGATCCTTAAACGGCCCGTCAACGATCGCGACCGGGTCATCTTTCATAAGATCGATGCGGTGCTTCGGCGCGTCAGCGTTCATGCGCTTGGTGAGGGTTGCCACCTCGCTCTCCTCCATCGGCACCGGCGTGTTACCTGCGCCGACGAATCCAGTTACGCGCGGCGTGTTACGCACCACGAACCACGAATCGTCGTCGACGATCATGCGCACGAGGATGTACCCAGGATAAATCTTCTCCTCCTCGACGATGCGCTTCCCTGCCTTCACACGGATCTTCTTCTCGGTCGGTACGACCACATCGAAGATCTTGTTCTCCATGCCGAGCGACTCGATGCGCTGCTTTAAGTTACGCTCCACTGCGTTCTCGTACCCCGCATAGGTGTGGATCGTGTACCAACGAGCATCCTCCTTGTTGGGAGCAGTCTGATCGATAATCTCTTTCTTCACGCCTGGAGCGATGTCGGCCATAGCCGGCTCATCGTCGGCAAAGTCGTCCGACAACTCAAATCCTGGTATTGCTGGCTTGTTCTCTTGGTCGTCCATGGTGAGAAAGTTAGGCTCCGACAAGACCGCTCACCACACCTCCAAGGAGGTAGTCGGCAGCGGCCACCAAAAGAGTGATCAGGATCGCAATGACGATAACAACGAGGGTGTGTCCGATCGCCTTACGACGCGTCGGCCACACAATGTGCTTAAACTCTTCGCGAACGTGATGGAAGTAGGTGGTCAGTGAGCTCATGGTGAGGATGGTCTACTAAATAAAAAAGCCCTGCGGGCCTTTAATACCTGCAAGATACCAAAAGACCCCGGCCGCGTCAAGCGGCCGGGGTCTTTTCCTCTAACTTAGCGTATCTCGTAGGTGATCGAGACCGTCGCGTTGTAGGTATTCTGCCCTGTTGGGATAGCTGGCGCGACTGACTTCATGTCCAGACTGCGCTCTGCAGACCCGAGACCGTACATCATAGGGTATGGGCCCCCTGAAGACTCTGAGAAGTTTACGATCTTGCCGAGGCGCACGCCGAGCTGTCGAGACAGCGCCTTGGCCTGTGCCTTAGCCTTCTCGATAGCGTCTGCGCGTGCCGCGTCATAGCCAGCCGTAGCATCGTCGAGCGCGAAGTTTGGCCCCGAAATACCCTGCACTTCGAGCTTCCCGAGACCAGCGAGGAGATCGCCCACGATCTTCAAGTCACGCACAGTGACCTGAACCGTCTGTGACACTTCGTACCCGGTCACCCGTGGCGTACCTGGACAGTACACGCCAGGAACACAGTTCGAATAGGCGTACTGTGGGGTAATGTTGTAGGCGAGCGTCTTAATATCTTTCTCTTCCACTCCCTGCCCCTTCACGTAGTCGATCGCTGCGTTTGTCTGCTTTGTCGTCTTGTCTTGTGCGTCAGAGACTGCGGGTGCTGAGTTCTGCACCGTAAACGAGATGCGCGCAACGTCCGGAGCCTTCGTAGCCTGGCCTTCGGCGCTCACGGTGATCGTGTCAGTGGCCGGGCGACCCGCGCGACCCATATCTTTCAGCGTGCCGATCGTTGATGCCAAAAGGAATACGGCAAGCAATACCAGCACGGCTGTCAGGCTGTTTCGAATCCGGTTATTTGAGAGTTGTATCAAAAAGTCATTCATAGGATTAAGGATTACGAGGCTAGTGTACCACTAGCGAGACTGGAGCGTCGAGAGCATCCCGCGGAGCCCCTGCTGCGCCGGAAGCGCGGTGACGTCTAGGCTTGGCTCCATCCAGTCGACCACACCCCGATCCGTCGCGTCGAAACGAAGCACGTCGCCAGGGCGCGTGAGGTAGTACGCCACCTGCACCACCGCTTCGAAACGCTCGATCGGCACGACCGTAAACGTGCGCCCGCCAAGGGTAACCGAAGAGAACTGCGCCGGACTCACCGGGAGCCCCGAGGCGCCGCCAATCGCTGTTTCTTGAATTATCGCGAGCGGGGTCGTTGAGGCGGTGAGCGGATATTTACGGATCTCCACACTCTTCGGCTCGAGCGCGCTTTGTCCTGGCGCCTCATAGCGCGCGACTATCTCCTCAGTCGCTCCAACCGCGCCAAACCCACTCGGGAGCACAAAGGTAAGGCCAAGGTCGTCGAGCGTCACGTTTGGTGGTGGACAAGCCGCAAACGCACACGAAAGCGGCACGGGCGAGAGCTCGGTCCCATCAGGACAGACGAGACGCTCGATCGGGCAATTAATCTGTCGGTCCTTATACTCGATCGCATTACGATAAAAGAACCCGCCAAAGCCGATAAAGATAATAAACACTATACCGAGAAGAAGTCGTCGCATGGTGAGCATGATACCACCCTACCCCGCGAGGCTCCTGCGAGGCTCGACATGCGACGCGATGTGGATCGCGAGCGCGATAAGGGCGAGGTTTTTAATAATGTACTGCCCCTCAAGTGTGGGCACCATGAAGCTGGTCCAGATCTCGGCTGGGAGGAGTACGAGCGGGCCTGACGTCATGATCATGTGCGCCAACATGACCGGTATCACCACGCGCTCAGCACCCCGCATCAAGAACAGAATGCCGATCAAACATTCGAAAACACCAAAGGCGATCAGAAACGGCCCGAAGGTGACAAACGACGCGAGGCTCTCATTAAAGAGCCGCTCCACTACCCCGCTCGCCGGCGAGAGGCCAATGATCTTCAGAAACCCAAACCAGAAATACACGACGAACAGCGCGAACCGCGCGAACGGTAACGACACGCGCCTAAAAAACTGTATTGCTCGGGCATCAAATTCTTGAAACGTCATTTGTCTAGTATACCCCTTTGCTGATTACTCTCTGCTCGTTTCGGGGCGACTATCGGGAATCGAACCTGAATTGCATATTGTGTCTATTGGGGTGGTCGATGGGGCACGATCCCACAACCTTCGGTACCACAAACCGATGCTCTACCAATTGAGCTACGACCACCATATTACTCACATTTTAAGAATCTCGCGCGCTCCTCTTCGTAGTGATGCACCAGGAAATGGCAGTTATTACAAAGCCAAGCGAGGTTCTCCAGCGTGTTATTTTTCCGGTTCTTATCGATGTGATGCACCGCCAAAACCCGGTAATCCTCAGTCTTACATAAACGACAGATTTTTGGAACCTTGTACCGCTCCATGGTCGCTCGATAGACAAACTCCCCCGTCTTAAAATTTTTATGCGCCGAACCGATGTAGAGCTGATTACGCCACTGTGTCTGACAACTTTTTGAGCAGAAATACTTGCCACTTTTTGATCCTTTGAGTCCCTTCTGCGTTTTGTAGGTCAACTTTTCGCACACAGCACACTTCACCTGTTCACCATTACGCATGCTCAAATGATGGCATTCTGCTGAGCAGAATTTACCATTACCCGCCTTGAGCCAAGATGGTTTAGCATAGAAAGATTTACCGCATCGGCCGCATTTCACCTCTGCCATCAGTCCATTTTACGGCAAACCATGCAGAGGTAAAAGGTACGAGTTGTGGATATATAGATGCTGGCTCTCTCCCTAATACTTCGGATTCTCCTCCGGCACTCCCGCGAGGTGGTTCGCGAGGCGCGCGAGCGCGAAGAGGAGTGAGGAGAGACGGTTCATGTACGCGCGCGTTTCGGGCGTAAGCTCACGCAGCCCGCCCTCGACCACCGCTACGGTACGCCTCTCAGCGCGGCGCGAGAGGGTCCGCGCGACGTCGAGGAGCGCGGAGAGCTCGGTGCCGCCCGCCACCGAGAAACCTTTGAGGGGTGGAATCTCTTTTTCAATCCCGTTTACGATCTCTTCTACCGCCTTCACGTCCTCTTCCCCGAGGTGCTTGTCGGCCCCCGCCACCTCAGCCTGAACGATAAATAATTTCTCCTGAACATCCCGCAATGTTTCGCGAATGCGCGGCTCATCTGTCTGCGTACGGACATATCCAATGAACGCATTCAGTTCATCGAGTGAACCGAGCGCTTCGGGTAATTCTGAGGCTTTAGAAATGCGGGGCTGATCAGTCCCAAACGTTTTGGTGGTACCTCCATCGCCTTTGCCTGTGTAGAGCATAGATAGGTCTATTGTACATAAGTTGACAGCAAGTCCTACCCCTCTCTAAGATGCGGGTAGACCGCGAACCTTGAATGAACGAGTAATCACTGTTTACAACCAGAGGGGAGACGAATGAGCAGTCACGTGGCTGAAGCTCTGTGGGCAACCGCCTGCGGAGAGATCGAAAGCAGACTTTCTGAGAAAGATTTCCACACGTGGATCTTGGCACTCGAAGCAAGATCCTTCGATGGCCAAACGCTGGTCCTGGGAGCGCCTTTCGGGCTCTTCCGTGACCGCGTGAAGCAGTCGTTCCTTCCCGTCATCGAGACCTGCGTCTCGGTGGCGGCCAAGTGCGCCTGCGAGGTCACGATCGAGATCGGCCAGCTGAAGAACCTTTCAGCGACGCGACGAGAACGTCCTCTTCGGTGGACGCCGTCACCAAAGCGCGCGGGAGTTCCCACTTCTGCCAAAGTCAGATCGCTCCACGAGAAGACGTTCGACGGCTTCCTCGTCGGCGAGAGCAATCGGCTCGCCTATCTGGGCGCACGACAGCTCGCAGAAGCAACCGCTCCCGAGGGCAACAATCTGTTGTTTCTCTATGGCGGCGCGGGTCTCGGGAAAGCGCACCTGCTGCTCGCGACCGCGCATGCTCTGCGCAGCCGCGGGAAGAAGGCGCTCTACTATCGAAGCGGGGACTTTGTCCGTCACGCGACCGCCTCGCTCGAGAGCGGACGGACGGACGTGTTCCACGCCGAGATTCGGACCTGCGATGCCCTTCTCCTGAGCAAGGTGCAGCTTCTCTCCGGCAAGCAACAGGTCCAACAGGAGCTGTGTCGTGCCATGAGTCTGTTGCACCAGGATGGAAAGCTGGTCGTGATCACGAGTGATCGATCGCCCGCCGAACTCGACGACTTCGATCCGGAGCTACAGAGACAGTTCGCGAGCGCTCCGTTCCTTGAAGTTGGCCCTCTCGACCAAGAGCTTCGGCTGCGCATCCTGCGCACCAAGCTCACCGAGAAGGGGCTTCGCCTCGAGGAGCATGTTCTCGAGCGCCTGGCGACCCAGCTCCAGGGCAGCGTCCGCGAGATCGAAGGGTTGGCTTCGCATTTGCAGGCGGCGAATGGTCAAGAGCTGCTTGCCACTGACGGAGAGCAGCTTGAAACCCTGATTCTGCCACACCTGGCGAGGCGAGGACCCGTCGATCTCGATGTCATCATCGACAACGTGGCGTGGATGCACGGCCTCACGCGGGATGAACTCCTGTCACGAGACCGTTCTCGCCGCATCGCGTGGCCCCGGCACAACGCCGCCTACCTGTGCCGAAAGCTTACCAAAGCTTCCCTCCCCGAGATCGGCGTCGCGCTTGGCGGGAGGAACCACACCTCGATCCTGCGCGCCGTACGATCGGTTACCGAGCGCCAGCTGAATGACTCGAGTTTCGCCAGCAAACTGCAGCAGCTGGAGAAGGCGATCGGGTCGGTGCCAGCGCTACGTGTTGCGTAACACCAAATACTGAAGGGCGGTCCTTGGAGGAGGACCGCCCTTTCCTTTTGTCGCTTTCTTATATTATCTATCAACCTTGCGTACGATACAGAGCGGTGTTTGTTCTGACGATTGGCCGAGCGGATTATCCCGGAACACTTCCCTACAAAAGTCATCGGTGATAGCGGGCGACGACTTCCCGAGAATCGCCACGCCAAGATCGTTCGCGTCGATTATCACCACTTCGTGCTGCAGTAACTTGGCGAGCTCGCGGGCCACATTGTCCGGATCCTTTGGGCCCAGTTTTGCGTAGTGGTTAAATGGTGGAAGCGTATAGTCACAAGGACCATCAATGGCATTGATGTTATTCCCTACTACCTTATAGAAAACTCCACGCACCCCAAAAGGTTTGGTAAGTGCTGAGGCAAGCGCCGCAAAGAGCATGCGTGGTGCACCCGCCTCACGGAGCGCGAGCTCCATCGTCCACGGGCTTCCAAGTCCGATCCCGTGTGGAGACTTGTGCACAAACTTCACCAACAGCTTAGCGAGCCAGGAGGGCGCAATCTCGGCGATCGGGTACGCCCTTCCCTGACTGATCGCCACCACCCGCTCACTGATAAAGAGCATGTCGCCGGGGCGTAGGTGCGCTGTCGCGTACTTCTTACAGACCTCTTTAATGTCGTCTTTGTCGGTAATGACATGCGTCTTGATCGGGAGGCGTGCGTAGGACGCACCCAAAACATCTATAATTAATTTCTTTCCTGCGTTTGGGACGAGATCTGATGGCATGTCTCAAATATGCGCGCTCTGGTCGCGGGGGTCAAATATCGAAGGCGCAAGCTTCTCCCCTTTGAGGATCGCGGCGATCCGCTGACTGCCATAGATTGAGGGAAGGATCCCTACTCCGTTACATCCGAGGTTGTAGAGCAGGCTCTCGTTGAGCGGTTCGACTCCCACGCGACGCACCCCGTTTGGGGTGTAGCCCATAAGTCCGTGCCAGCAGAACACATAGGACGGGTCTTCTTCCGGATACGTCGCGTAGTTGCTCTTCATGAAGTCATCAATCTTCTCTCGCATTGACTCGTCACAGGAATGCCCCCGTGAATACGTTGCCCCATTCGGCAACACCTTCTCTGGCCCGCCGGTACAAACAAGGTTGTACGAGCTCTGCCCTTCGTGCTCGTGTGGTCTACGTGTTAGGTAGAAGTAGGTTTCGCCGGTTGGATCGCCGTTGCGCTCGCGCGACGACGAGAAGTAACTGATCGCGATCGGCGCACGATTAAGTGGCTCGAGGTAGCCTGACATGTAGCCGATCCTCCCCGCAACCGTATGGTGAAAGCTCGTGTCGATGTCCGGCCCGCTCGTGTTCTCGATGGTAAATCCCTCAAAGCCATTCGTCGCGAGGACGACGCGCGCTGCCCGCACCTTATGCTCCCGTATCTCGAGCATCGCTCCAGCAGCGTTAAGACTCACTGCACGCACAGGACTGCCCTCAAAAAAGCGAAACCGCTCTGGGTAGCGCACCGAGAGATAGCCGAGCAACTCTTCGGTAAAGAGAGCACTGTTGGTGCAACCTTTTTGATAGGCGAGCGCTGCGATGTACTCCGTATTGGTGGTCTCGAGTAAGTTGCGCAGGTCTGCCTCCGGTATAAGTTTGTAAAGGTCGCCGTATTCCTCGTTAATCGACCCGCGCTCAGTCCACTCTTCGGCGATAAGAACGCCTTCGGCCGGCAAGCCGCCCATAACACGATAGCGATTATTCTGGAGATGCTGGTCTACCTGCGCAAGACTGGTGAGACCCGCGTAGCCCGTGAAGCGGTATACCGGCGTCTGTAGCGACGCTTCAGCGACAATCTCGTCGAGCAGCATCCACCCCGACTCAACCGCTTTCTGTCCATCAATAGCGAGTTCGAGACCAAACTCGTCGACGAGCTCGGTAAGCGGTCGTTCGAAGTAGCTCGTGATCTGCCCGGCGTTGTACCCTGTGGCGCCATGCGCAATCTTATCCGCCTCGATAAGCACGACTCGCTTGTCGGTATCGCGTAATGTAAAAAAGGCCGTCGTCACACCCGCGATCCCTCCCCCGACCACCACGACGTCGGTGTCGACATCTTCGGTAAGCGGCGTCACGGGACGAGTACGATTTAACTGCTTAATCCAAGGAGAATGGTTGGGGATCATGCCCTGCCATTTTACCGCATCCAGACTATGCACAGGCATCGAGCGATTTGAGAATTTCGGTGCAATTGCGTATAGTGTGCATACCCTTCGGGGAATGCCCAGGTGGCGAAATTGGTAGACGTACTACCTTGAGGTGGTAGCGCCCGTTAAGGGCATGGAGGTTCGAGTCCTCTCCTGGGCACCGCGCAAACAAAAAAGACCCAACGAATGTTGGGTCTTTTTTGTTTGGAGTCGCTTTTTATGCAGCGACGACCTCCTCAGCCTTCTCCTCTACGGGCGTCTCCTCCGCCACGACTTCTGCCTCCTCCGTCGGGAGGGTCTCGTCGCTCTTCACATTCATCATGCGGGCGTTACGGAGCTGGCGACGCATCGCCTTGGCGGCCTTCTCGCGGATAAAGTAGAGCTTGGCACGGCGGACCTTCGAGCGCTTAACGATCTCGATCGAGTCGATCAAGGGAGAGTAGAGCGGGAAGATCTTTTCCACACCCACACCCGAGAGCGTAGCGCGCACCGTGAAAGTGCCGCCCGCCTCCTTGCCGTGCTTCACGGCGATCACAAGCCCTTCAAAGACCTGCTTACGCGCATTCTTAATAGTCTTTTCCTTTTTATCAGCACCGCGGCCCTTCTTGAGCTCGATGATGTTCTGAGTGACACGCACCGTATCGCCCGGGCGAACACCCAGTGCGGCGCGACCCTCAGCGTTAACAGGGGTAAGTACTTTCTGCATGATTGGCGCACTGTACCATGCTGCTTAGATCGAAGCAAATTCCCCGGCCGCGCCCGGGAAGCGGCTGAGGCCCTGCGTAAGGTCTCCTGCAAGGGGGGCTGTAATAGTGAGTCGATCTCCTCCGATTCGAGGCACGTCGATCATATAAGCATGGAGCGCGAGGCGCGCGAGCCCCAGGGCCGGAGCGTGGTTCGGCGAATACAACGTATCCCCCACGATCGGGTGATGGATTGCCTTCAGGTGCACGCGTATCTGGTGGGTACGACCTGTCTCTGGCATGACCTTAAGCAGCGCGTACGACTTCCCTTCCTCTTCGGCGACGCCAACGACCTCATAGCGAGTAAGCGCCTCACGCAAGCGACCCTTCGCTTTTGGTTGCGCACTCCTGAGGCGGAAATCGCTGCGCGATCTCCCAATATCAAAGTCAATCATGCCCTTCCTTGCCTTAGGTGCGCCGTGCACGACGGCGAGATAGATCTTCTGGACCTCTCGATCATGAAAAGCCTTACGCAGAAACTCATACGCCGTCTTGCTCTTCGCGAAGAGGAGCAGGCCGGACGTGTCACGATCGAGGCGATGCACGTAGCCCCCACCACTGTCCGGATACTTCTCGTTGAACCAATCTTCGGCAGTTGGCTCTTCCGTCCGCCCGTCGCTGTGTGTGATCAACCCCGCGGGCTTATTGATCGCCACAATGTCTGAATCCTCGTAGAGAATGGGGAGCTCCATATTTCGACAATAACAGGTTTTTGTTTTGGGTCACACTAGTGGTCACCAATAATTTGCTCGTCGACACTCGCAAATTTTTGCGACCCCGCCTCGCGGTTTTGTCTGCTGACAAAACATCGCTGCGGCCCGCACCAAACACAAAGACACTGCGCAGGCAGTGTCTTTGTGTTTGGTGCGCCCTGAGGGACTTGAACCCCCGACCTTCTCAGTGTAAATGAGTTGCTCTACCAACTGAGCTAAGGGCGCATACCAAAACTCTACACCATTACTTGCTTTCGTCCATTGATCATACATTAAAACTGCGATGTACGGCGCTTCGCCTTATCCGGAAAGCGTCTGAGGTATGCACTGGACTATACGATCCGTCGAACTCCCGTTTCGCGACGGTGACCGTGTAGGTTCCATCAGGCACTAGCGCATAGTACCGACCAAACTCGTCTGTTATCGTGCGTTTTACTTCTTCCCCGCTGAGTGCCTCGTGTATTGTTACGAGAGCATACGCAAACGGCTTCCCCGTGGCCGTCTCCACAATTTTTCCATATGGACGCGGCCCAAACCCTGCATAACGCAGGAACCCGATCACCGCAAAGGCGAGTAGCACGCCAATGCTCTGCCATGCAGGATCTGTGACGGCGGTGTACCCTGCAAGTAAGAAACCTGCTCGATAGAGCCACACTGAGAGCATCTCCAGCCCCTGTCGCATTTCTGAATAATACGGATACCGCTTCAAGTTCTGTCGCGCTACGGCAGCGAAATCGAGGTTGGTTGGGTCGAGCGGAATGTTGTACAGAACCGTCGCTTCATCGTTATCGATCGTGATCTGTTCGCCAAGATACGTTGAGCCATACACCTCCTCCCACGATTGGCCGGCCAAACGCTGCGAGGGGAACTGGTAATCGTGCTTTGTCACTCGTAGCCGATAGGTCCCTGGCACGACCAAGAATCCATACCTGCCTTCGAGGTCTGTGTAGGTCGTCTGTACGGCCGAGCCGAGTTCGTTAACAAGCTCGATGACCGCCGGATCGAGTGGACGCTTGGTGACGCTGTCATACACAGTGCCCCACGGACTACGCTTCCTAAGCCCTAGCGTCGCCAGCAACACCTGCCAAAGATGGCCAAGCGAGAACGCAAAACCTACTCCTCCACTAAGCGGCAATACTGAACCCGCAAACGCAACCGCACCCGACAGCGCGCCAAGAGGGATCACGATCGGCGCAACCTGTTCGGTGGTCGAGGCGACGAAGGTGACGGTTTTGAGAGCACTGGTTCGAGCCGAGCGCGCTGCGGAATACAAGCTCGGCGGGGCGGCTGGGGGACGGGGGCCTCCACCACTTTCAGGGAGCGACGGAGGGAGCGTCGTTCCGTCCTCCTCTTCTGCATCTTCTTCATCCTCGACATCATCTCCAAAAAGTTCAAATCTTCGAGGCTTCTCCGTGTGATCAAAGACAGGCGGCCGAAACTCTCCCTCTTCGGTGGGATTTCTTTCTCTGACGTAGACAAGAGGCGCGCCTCCCCCACCTCCCCCACCTGAGCTTCCACCCGAGCTACCTCCTCCCGACGCCGTTTCGCAACTCAACATGAAGCTTGTATCGAAACCAAACCCTACACCCGGCGTGTTGGCAGCATATGCACGGACGTAGTACCTAGTGTCACAAGTAAGCCCACTGAGAGACTGGCTGAAGGTGCCGGTACTAAACGGCTGCCCCACCGTGTCTGTGGTGGTGGCGATCACGGTGGCGAAGGTGGAGTCGGTGCCGTATGCGAAGCCGCGGACGGTGACATTAGTTCCGCCGGTGCCCGTGATGTTGCCATTTAGGGTGACTGAGGAGGCGGTGGGAGAAGTGACACCCTGAGTATTGACGGTCGGCACAACTCCAGCGTCAGGTACGTATGCGATTTGCACCTCACTAACAGTTGGAGTGTCCGCTCCGTCTGCTGTTCGAAGATCTACCAGATACTGAACGTACTGATCATCCGTTACATCCTTCATCTCTAAGGGGAGCGCGCTGGCTGGACAGGTCACCGTACCGTTAGTCTTGGTACAGTTGACCGTCACGCTGTTGAAGTTATACCAACTACTACTCGTTATCCCTGCGGATGTCGAAGCTGTGCGCAATTTTATGATAAGACTCGCGTTCGTCGGCAATGTCTCATCCTCGATCCACGCAAGGGAGTCAATCGCTGCGGTGAAGCTTTCCGTGTTGAATATCGAGGAAGTGAGGGTTTGTGAGGACGGATAGGTAAAGTATCCAATCGTTACGTCATTGAGGATCGGGGTGGTGGAGGTGTCGGGAGTGGTGAAGGTGGCCTGGTATTGGATATGTGCGTGGCCGTCGGTCACACAGGAGCCTGTTGAAAGCGCGGCACCACTTGTGATGTTCGAGCAACTGCCCCAGTCAGTGGCTCCTGAGGAGAAATCTCCGTCGGCATCAGAACGGGCTTTCATACTGATCGCGCCTCCGTTCAAGGTCTCGCTCCAGGAAAGTGTGCCCCAGCCCTGCCACGCCACACCAGCGCTGATAGAGCCTGAGGTGAAGGTGCCTGGTGTGTCATAGATGAGGGATTCGGTTAGATACCGAAGCGAGGTACTGGTAGTGTCGTAATACGAGATATGCGGAGTGTCGCTCGAATCCACAGCGATAGAGGAAAACTGGCCAACCTCCGCAACCGAATCCAGCGTCGAAGTCACCCACGATCCCGACGCGTTTGTGGCGTATTCAAGATCCTTGTCCGTAGCGTCCCAGTATGAGATATGCACTGCCCCTGCGGAATCGAGAGCTATCGATGACTCTTGCCCGGTATTATTCACCGTGTCTATAACGTAAATAGACCACGGCGTACTGCTGGTAGCGTTTGTCGCATACTTAAGATCCGCCCCGGAGCTGTTGTGATAACTCACGTGCACTTTGCCATTCGCATCGAGCACCATCGACGGGCTGTGTGCACGACTTACCGTATCAATCGATGAGGTGGCCCACGAACCTGACGCATTCGTTGCGTAATAGAGCTTTGCAAAAGCGTCGCCTGTCCGAATAGTTGGGTATGCAATATGCACGTTATCATCAGCATCAACAGCAATTGATGTGCCGCTATTAGCCACATTTCCATTAGAATCTATTGTTGTTGTGGCCCACGAGCCAGAGGCGTTAGTGGCATATGCTAGGTCAGAGGTCGCGCCATATTGGTATGAAATGTGCGCTTTATTATTCGAATCTAACGCAATGCTCGTATATTGACCCACACTCCCCGCACCCGCATCAGCAGTCTCGATAGCCCACGAGCCGGAGGCGTTGGTGGCATAACCGAGATCCCCGTTATCGCTGTAACTAATATGTGCATTGTCGTTTGTATCAAGCACCATGTCGATCCACGTCGCGCCAAAGTTCGTAGTGTCAATATCATCGGCGAATGACCACGTCCCCGACGTACTGCTGGCGTACTTGAGATGCACTCCATCACGATAGGCTATGTGCGGCTCGTCGCCGGAGTCGAGCGCGAGCGCATTGTAGGTGCCTGTAGAGGCGGCGTTGTCCACTTCTTCATTCGCTCCAAAGGAGGTGCCTCCTGTAAGCCGTATGCTTGCACTTCCGCTCGTGCCGACTACCTCTGTGTCTGAAAATGTGCGACCCGCGAGGTTGAAGCCCGTGTTCGTCGACCCCTCGTTGGTCTGCACGACGGTATCCGTCGTTGTCGAGAGCGCCAAGTCAGCTCCGGAATTCACAACTCCCATATTGGTCGACGTCGCTGAGTATTCGGTCCACCCTGTTCGATTATCTGTATGGGTCGCCGTGTTAGCGGTGATGCCGCCGCCCCAGTTGCTCTGGACAAAAGTGAACG
>CAZSKX010000004.1:0-56488 GCA_964607655.1 uncultured Candidatus Saccharibacteria bacterium
CGCTCTCGTCGTTCAATGGATAGGACATCTCCCTCCGAAGGAGAAAATGCAGGTTCGATTCCTGCCGAGAGCACTTGCTAACCAATAGTTAGTTCCGTGCCTGGGGTTACCTGGTCACGAAGGAGAGCGTCTGCCACCGCGTTTTCCACCACATTCTGCACCGTACGCCGCAGCGCCCGCGCACCGTTCTTTTGGTCGAAGCCTTGTTCTGCGAGCTTCGTCACCAACGAATCCGTAATATCAACGCGAACTCCCCTCTCTTGCTGTAGACGAGCGTTTAGCTCATTGAGCAAAAGGCGTGTAATAGAATGCGCATCGTCGCGCGAGAGCGGACGAAACACGACCACATCATCGAAACGGTTTAAAAATTCTGGACTGAAAACCTGCTCTCCGACCAGATAGGTTCGGAGTTCATCCTTAGTTATCGCCGGCTCGGTCTCGATGTGGGCAGTGCCAGCATTCGATGTTGCGATGATGATTGTGTTGATAAATGAAACGGCACGTCCCTGCTGGGTCGTAAGGCGCCCCTCGTCGAGCACCTGTAGAAGCACATTCCACACCTTACGATCAGCCTTTTCGAGTTCGTCAAAGAACAGGAGTCCATAGGGATATTCTTCAATCGTGGTGGCTAAACGGTTCACAAAGAGGCTTTCGCTCTCTGCTAACGCGAACTCTGACATGTCGAAGCGCACCATCACGCTATCTCCACCGAAGTAGTGGCGCGCGAGCATCTTAGCGGTATGCGTTTTCCCGCTACCGGTGGGTCCAAGAAAGAGGAAGGAGCCGATCGGTCTAGCCTTGCTCCCCACCCCCGTGCGCGCCCGGCGAAGCGCGGAGGCGACGTCGGATACCGCTTCAGTCTGGCCAATAACTTCGGTACGCAATGTCTCCTCAAGGGTAAGCAGAGTCTGTTTCTCATCTCTCTCGAGAGTCCCCAATGGCACCCCCGTCTTCTGCGACAAGAGACGGTCCACATCTACTTTGGTCACCGCTGTCGCGCCTACCACAAGCTCTTCAACAAGGTCCAAAGATTTTTCTGGCTGTGGTTTAGTCTGAATAAGCTCGTTGGTGCGACGAACCACCTCTTCGAACACTCCTTCGTCGAAGCGTATGCGCGGATACCGTTCCCGCGCTAAGTCAGCAAGAAACTCAAGTGTAGAGGCGTCCGAGAGTGGCGGAATCTCCACCTTTTCAAAAAAACGCAGCACGTCCAAACGATCTTTCCAGAACCCGAGATACCCGTCGAAGGTCGTCTCGACGATAACCTGAAGCTCATTCGCTTGGAGTAGCGGAATAAGATCATCTAAAATACCTTGATATTTCTCTGGCTCATAGAGCACAACAATCAGATTCCCTGCCTGCCGAGCTTCGGCAAACATTCGCTGGAGCGTCTCGGGGCTCGTCGTTCCGAGCGGTATCTCGAGCACTTCCCGATTTTTAAGCTTCGCGGGCACCAGTCCTCGATATACACTTTTGGCAAACTGGGCAACGAGCGTATGTTTCCCCATGCCTGGTCCGCCCACGAGTATCACATTGTCTTTTTCGTCCCGGGACAGGATGCGCACGATACGCTCGAGCGTTTCTTCGCGTCCGTAGAGTTTTTTATCAAGGCCTTTGTAGAGGGCGACGCCAAAACGATGGAGCGTCGGCGCACTGCCATACGCCCACGACTTCCCGATCGAACCGATCTTTACCAGCCGTTCATACGACAGGCGTATCGGGAGCAGAAGCAATATCGGAAGAAGTCCAATGGCGACAATAAGCAGAACTGTGCCAACAAGTATCACCACCACTCGTATGATGAGCCCTAAGATGACTAAAATCCCTTGGAGTATGAGCCGCTCCCACCACTCAAACTCCTCTGCCCTGTCTCGCTGCCAGCCTGAAAAGAGTGTTCTAAGGAGAATGGGCAGGGAGAAAAAATAGACAATGAACTTCTCCAGATTCCACCACGACCGGAATCCGGCAGTGAAATAGTTTTTCATTATTAAAGTATACATTGCGTAACATCTCCACTGCTCTCGTCGTCCAATGGATAGGACATCTCCCTCCGAAGGAGAAAAAGCGGATTCGATTCCTGCCGAGAGCACCAAACGGTTAAAAGTGCACGCCCGCCAAACAGCTGTTTGGCGGGCGTTGCGCTACTCGCGCATGCTTCGTGGAAGAACTTTTGAGAAACGTGCTGCCAGCACCTCTCTTTCTTTCGTATCCTTCTCTCGTTGGAACTCCTGCAGGATTTCGATAGCTGCAGTCGGTCTATCGGGCGGGTGGTAGAAGAGTCCTTGACAGTTGTCGCAGTGGAACGAAACGACTTCCCAACGAAAATGGTGCCGTGAGCCGGGCCCAATCGGAATGCCGTCAAGTGGTCCGGTCGGGACTGATTCTACCTCCGCGACAATTTTTCCTTCTTTGCAATGTGGGCATGCCACACCGGTTTCATGTTGAGCCATCACTTCCTCCTCGCGCACCCGCGTTGGGTGCACTGCTGTCCTCGAATGTACCGCTTGCAGTTGCGCAACAAGACCTCTTCAGGCAAGGTCATTTGCCCCGCGCCCCCACCTCCTTCAGGAAGGGCTCTGTCGTAGAGCTGCTCGTCGCAGTGCCAACAACGAGCATTGTCTCGTTTCCTCTTGTGCGTACGAATGAGCGCACGAAGCCGCATGAGTTCTCTGCCCCGCGCTCGGTGGCTCATCGCTCTAACATCCTTGTCGAGTTTCACTGGCGACCTCCCAGAACGTCCGCATGCATCATAGCGTTTGTATAGAAAGGTACAACCACCCCTTGCCCCAGCTATTTTGCCGGCTTAGAGCCCGCCCACAATCCTTCAAACCAAGCCTGCATGGTGTCGGCGTGTTCCTGCGAAGTGATCACCACACAGTAACTTTGCTTCTTCGAAGACACGTACACGGTCTTGTCGTCATAAACGAAGATCGTTGTGTGGAATTTGCCGTGCATTACCTTGGGCAGGATTCGCACCTCAGACACACCCTCGTAATACTGTGCCATAAGATCTTTGTTCACCGGCGCTTCCCATAAGTTGCGCGTGGTGATACCCCGACGAAGGCGTTCCTCGATAAAAAGTTCGACAAACTCTCGGCCAACCTGCCAGAAAAAGTTTTCTTTAGGCACCACCGAGTTGATGTGTCTGGTCTTTGAATACATCATCTCCATAATGGTGTTCTTTACCGCGTCTGCCCCTTCGAAGAAGGCTACGGTAGGTCGATCCCCTTGTGGTGCGTGAGTAGCAGCAAGAATTGGAACGAGTGCCTCGATCTGTTCTTGGCGTTTTGTGCTCTCAAGTGCCTGTTCTTTGGCAATGATCGAGAGCTTCTCGATGGGCTCGAGCGTAAACGCTTTATCCCCAGCCTGACCTGTTCGACTCAGTAGCCCTCTTTTTTCAAGGCACCCCAGTGCGTAATACACGGTAGGACGCTTTAAACGTGTCACCTTCACAAGATCTCGAGCTCTGTGAACACCTGAGACCATCGCCAGGTAGACCGTAACTTCCGATTCGCTAAGACCCAGTTCGAGCAAATGTTTTCGTGGTTCCTGCATGGTTGTATAACGGTTATTATACAGTATTGACGGTTTGGTTGTCTAGAGAGAACATGACCCCAGGTCCTGATAGTTCATTGAAAGGAGGAATGTATGGGCATCTTTGGACTCACTGGCAACATCGGCTGCGGTAAGAGCACGGTCGCTTCCCTGCTCAGCACCTGTCCAAACGTCTACATCCACAACACCGACGAGATCGCCAAATCGATCCTCGCGGATCCAAAAAGTCTAGAGATTGTGAGAAGTATCCTTGGTTCTAAGGTCATTCACGATGGCATCGTCGACCGTAGCGCCGTAGCGAGGGTGATTTTCGGCAACAGCGTCAAGAAACGCTCGTTCGAAGCGTGGATGCATCCCCGTGTGTGGGAAACCGTCTACACTCAGATGAGTCCTAGCAGCTACGACGACATCCACGTTGTCGAATCAGCCATTATCTACGAAATGGGCGATGTCGATCGTTTTTCTGAGATCATTGTCGTGACCTGCGATGAAGAGGTGCAGAAGGAACGTCTGAGAAGAAATCGCAAGATGTCTGATGAAGACATCGAGCTCCGGATGGACCATCAGCTGCCCGCCGCCGTGAAAGCGGCACGAGCAAACTTCGTCATCGACACCAACTGTGATCAGGGGACGCTTCTTAAGAACGTCCTCAAATTGTATCGCTGGCTGATTCTGGCAAACCTGGAGGCAAGTAAGTAGCATGAAAGCAATCTACGCAGCGAGCCTTGACCCGATTACTAACGGACACATCAACGTCGTCGAGCGAACGGCGCCACTCTTCGAGAGCTTGGTCGTGGTGGTTGCGGTTGATAGCCGCAAGCACTACACATTCGGAGCAGAGGAGCGAGTCGCCATGGCGCGGGAGTCAGTAGCGCATCTCCCAAATGTCTCGGTCGAGATGTGTGTCGGCACCTACGTGGTGAAGTACGCACGCTCGATCGGTGCCTCAGTGATCGTGCGCGGTCTACGGACCGTTAAGGATCTCGAGGATGAGCTCGTTCTGGCCGAGGAAAATCGTAAGATCTGCAGTGACGTCGAGACCATCTGGGTCCCTTGCCTACCTCACCTCGCGCACGTCAGTTCGAGCATGGTGAAGGGGCACGTGGGTGCTGACGCCGGCTGGGCAGAACAGGTGGCACGCTCGGTTCCTGGGCATGTTGCGAGTAAACTGAAGGAGAAATACATGGTCAACAAGGCGCGTAAACACTGGGACCGGCTCATGAGCCACTTCGGGGATCCGAAGGGGTCGGATGAAATCTTCGTTGACCTGGTCGCTCGTTACGGAGAAGAGCACCGTGGCTACCACGTGCTCGAGCACATCGTGAACATGCTCGACGAGTTCGTGCTCGTGCGCGACGAGGCCGAGGATCCGGATGCGATCGAGTGGGCCATCTGGCACCACGATGTGATCTACGACCCTCGGTCGAAGAGTAATGAGGCCGACAGCGTCGTACTCATGCGGAGCAACTCCAGGAAGCTCGGGCTGAGCGCAGTCATTGAAGGACGTGCCGAGAGGCATGTTCTCGCCACGATGCACGTGGACGCTCCCGAGGACCCCGACACGAAGATCTTGATCGATCTCGATCTGATGATCCTCGGCCGGCCAACCGATGAGTTCAACGCGTACGAAGATGGAATCTTCAAGGAATACAACTTCGTACCGTGGGAAACGTTCAGAGCCGGCCGTGCAAAGATCCTCCATTCATTCCTCGCTCGTCGTGAGATCTACTCGACCGAGTTCTTCCGCAGCCGATATGAAAGGTCGGCGCGTGAGAACCTGGAGCGAGCCCTCGCGCGACACGAGGCAGAGCCGTACCGCTTCACTGCGTGAGGTGGACAACAAACTGGGCCCTGCGATGCATTATGCATCGCGGGGCCCTTTCTTTATCCTTTCTTGACCGCTTCGGCGAAGAGACGAACTCGCTCTCTCGAGAGCTCGGTGAACGAGTCGCTCACGCCGGTCGCCACCAAGAAGGCGTTGGCGTACGGCAGATACTCGTGCACATTCTCGGGGGTGATCCCGCTCGCGATGGCGAGCGCATGATCCCCAATCGCCGCCCTCATCCTCCTGATCTTCTCGACATCCGGCGCACTCCCTGTGCTCACGCCGCTCGTGGTGATCACGTCCACATGCGGAACTGCGAGCGCTGCTTCTTCCGCCGCATCCATGAGCACCCTTTGGTGTTTGAATGCTACGCCACCGAAGTAGAGACCTTCCCAGCCGATCCTCTCACGCGATCGGGTGAAGTCCCCAGGGCTATAGCCCGGCATCCATTCTTCCCCGGCTCCCGCGTTGTCGGTCCACAGCCCAACGACTTCGTGCGGGATCACGCCGAGGGCTCTTCGACCGAGGTCGAGACAGTTCAGTCCGATCCAGAATCCGGGACGGGCTTGACGCACGGAGTCGTAGCAAAGGACGAGTCTTTGGTGCGAGATTGAGTGGTTGATGAGAAATACCCCATCAGCCCCCTCTTCGGCTGCGATGCGCGCGTTCTTACACGCCTGCATTTCGTCTTCGACGTGGATGACCGGCAGAAACACATGTTTCTTAGAAAAGACCTTTTGTATTGCGTTCACTTCGATACTCCTTGAGTGATGTTCCCCTGGCACTATGGGGAACCGAGCATAAAAAGTCAAAGCCGGGCTTTTGCCCGGCTGACTTCTCTCTATCTCTAGGAAGGCTTATTGTGCCTTCTTGATAGCGGCGGCGAGGCGAGACTTCTTGCGAGCCGCCGTATTGGCCTTGATAACTCCGCGCTTAAGCGCCTTGTCGATCGCCTTAAATGCTTCTGGAAGAGAGGCCTCGGCCTTCTTGGCGTCCTTGCCCGCGATAGCCTGGCGGACAGCCTTCGTTGTCTTATAGAGGGTAGCCTTCCGGCGCGCGTTAAACACGCGCTTCTTCTCCGACGAGCGGATAGCCTTTTTTGCTGAACTGGTGATTGCCATGTCCTCTATATATACGCTATCTCGGCAAAAGTCGCAATGGTGTATCCTGAAGGTATGATTCGCCAGATCCGCGGCAAGGTCCTCGCCACCACCCTGACGAGCGCCACTATCGAGGTGGCCGGGTTTGGTATCGAAGTCCGCCTCTCCTCCCCCAACACTCTCCCTGTCGGGAAAGAAGCCGTGCTCGCGACGCACCTAGCCGTCAAACAGGACGGTATGGAGCTCTATGGATTTGAATCTCATGAGGATCGAGACTTTTTTGAACTCATTCTCTCGGTTTCTGGCGTCGGCCCTAAGACGGCACTCAGCGTCTTGCGGCGCGCACCGCGCGAGGCACTTATTGGAGCGATCGGTGCTCGCGATCTAAACTACCTCACGAAGATCGTCGGTCTTGGGAAGAAGAGTGCCGAGAAAATGCTCGTCGAGCTTGCTGACAAGGTGACGGCGAGCACACACAGCGATCAAGACGGTGAGGTGTTCGACACGCTTGTCGCCCTCGGCTACACCGAACGCGAAGCGCGCAAGGCGGTACAAAGCATTCCTGATCACGTTACCGGCAAGGAGGCTCGCCTGAAGGCCTCGCTTGGGGCAAAATAGTTTTTATGTACGAACTGGTAAATCGCCTCGTGGCCTCACTTAAAAGAATAGTGCCGGCGCCGATCGTCATCGCACTACGAACCCCATATCACGCCTTGCTCACTATCGCGATGGCAGCACACTACGGCTTCCCTGCACGCAAGCTTACGGTGATCGGTGTCACGGGGACGAAGGGTAAGTCGACAGTGGCAGAAATGTTGTTCGCTTCTTTCCGAGCCGCAGGACACAAAACAGCACTCATCTCGACGATTCGATTTGCGATCAATGACGAGTCCGAGCCCAACCGCTACAAAATGACCCTCCAGGGTCGTGGTTTTGCCCAGGCGTTTATGCAGCGGGCACTTGCCCAAGGCTGTACTCACCTCATCATCGAGGTGACCAGCGAGAGCACCCTCCAGTTCCGCCATTGGTTTCTCTCTCTCGATGGTCTCGTGGTGACCAACATCGAGAAAGAACACATAGAAAGCCACGGATCATTCGAAAAGTACGTCGCGGCGAAACGCGCGATTGTCCGAACACTTGCCCGCTCCGGGAAGCGCCGACACGTGCTCGTAAGCAACGAGAATGTTCCAGAGACGCGCGCTTTTTTGGATGAACGGGGCATTAGCCCGATCGGGTTCAGCGAACATGAGCTAAAGGATTTGACGATGACTGAGCGGAGTCTGCGGTTCGACCATGACGGAAATACTTTTAGTCTCCCTCTCCCGGGCGTGTTTAACGCAATGAATGCGCTCGCCACGATCAAAATGAGTGAAGCGTTCGGAGTGTCGCGAGATGCGCTCGTCCGAGCACTTGGTGGACTGCCGCCAGTGCGCGGTCGAGTTGAACACATCGACGCTGGTCAGAACTTCTTAGCAATCGTTGACTACGCACACACGCCCGATTCTCTTAAGGCCTTGTACGGCGCCTTTGAAGGCAGGCGAAAAATCTGCGTACTTGGAAATACGGGTGGCGGGCGTGACACGTGGAAGCGTCCTGTTATGGGCCAGATTGCTTCAGGGAGCTGCGACGAGGTGGTCCTCACAAATGAAGATCCGTATGACGAGGATCCTGAAGCAATCATCGCTGAAATGGCCGAGGGCATGGAGCGTGCGCCCACAATTATCCTTGATCGACGTGAGGCGATCCGTCACGCGCTGACACGAGCAAAGAGCGGTGACGCCGTTCTCATTTCAGGCAAAGGCACCGACCCATTCATCATGGGACCTAAGGGTACGAAAATTCCGTGGAGCGAAGCTGAGGTGGTGCGCGATGAACTCACACGACTGTTAGCTGGAGACGCGCTCTAGCGGTACTATAGAGTCATGCAGAATGATGCCTGGTTTTTTGTTGGTATCTTTATCTTCATCTTCTTGGTGTGGGTGGCGACGGGCGGCCCCACCCGCCCCATCTCGTTTGCAGGGCCTACGCTCGCCAAACCGCAGGAACTTGGGGGCGGCACGTATCTTCAGCTACCTCGCGCACCCACCAAGCTCGGAAGCAGTAAGACCACTGATTCGAGTGGAGATGTAAACTACAGTAACTACACGAGAAATTATTACGGCTCGAGTGGTTCAGGGCGTCCGCTCTCTGGGCCGTTGTACGGCATTCCCTTTGGAACACCTTCGCCCTACACCAAAGAGATTTCGCTCTACAGCCACGTTCGTAACGCGAGCACCACAAAGGAATACTTACAGATCTCACTATCACGCAATGCGGCTGCTCCGGTACGAATCACGGGGTGGTGGTTTGAAAGCCAGATAACCGGGAAAGCGGCCGCAATCCCAGGCGGGACCGCAGTGCCCACAACTAACGGCGTGAACCAAAAGACCAGCATCATCCTTTCACCCGGAGAAAAGGCGTACATCCACACTGGGGGTTCTCCTATTGGGACCTCCTTTCGAGAGAATAAATGTACGGGATACCTGAACGAGTTCCAAGACTTCTCCCCGAGTTTGAGCCGCTCCTGCCCGAGAGCTCTGAACGAGCTGCAGGCGTACTATGGCCCTTATTACCTACGAGACACTTCTTGTGTAGATTATGTAAAAAAGATTTCAACGTGCGAGGCTGACCTGTTCCCTTCTTCTAAACTAACCCGTACCTGTCGCGACTTCGCCCGACAATACCTCAATTACAACGGCTGCGTTGCGGCTCACAAGAACGATCCTGATTTCAGTGGCAAGACGTGGCACATTTATTTGGGCTACTCGAAGCCGCTCTGGCGCGGCCGCAGCGAAGTGATTAAGCTCCTCGACATAAACGGAAAAACAGTTGGGGTCTTTACCTACTAGAAACTGTGCGCCCGGGTGGGCTCGAACCACCGACCAACGGCTTAAAAGGCCGCTGCTCTACCGACTGAGCTACGGGCGCGTACTCGTAATCTACTCTGTTTGCGGCACTTTTTCTAGTGGCGAGAGCTTAAACCGACAGTGCGAAACGCTCGAGCGCGAGCGAGAGATCGAGACCGCCGCGCCGCGTCTCTTGGAGAAGAGTAAGGAGATTTAGAGAAAGCTTTCGTGACTCCTGTCCTGTCCAAGAACGACTTCCTTTCAACATCAGGTCGCGTGCCTTCCAGTGGAGAAGGCCGTGGAGCATCTCCGGCGCGTCGCCTGCGGCGAGCGCCCGACTG
The DNA here is from genome assembly GCA_964607655.1 of uncultured Candidatus Saccharibacteria bacterium. Taxonomy (GTDB): domain Bacteria; phylum Patescibacteriota; class Minisyncoccia; order Phycocordibacterales; family Phycocordibacteraceae; genus C7867-001. Next base: position 9,707 of record CAZSKX010000004.1, read on the forward strand.
ACCTCGAGCCAGAGTGCTTCCCTGTTGCGCGACGCGAGCGCGTTCACCAGAGCGGTATTAAAGCCTCGTGTCACCTCACGCTCTGTTTTTTTATCAAACACATATACCATTTTCGCCTTAGCGCTGAGCTTTTTTAGCTTTGCGGCGGGGAGATTCGGTGCGAGAACCACGATCGCATTATCCGAGTCTGCAAGCGTGGAGAGATATTCCTCGACAACACCCCCCTTCTCTTCGTCTGTTTCAGTATCATCCTCATCACTCTTTTTGGTTGACACAAACGGGTCATCAAGCAGCACAAGAATCCTCTGTACGAAGAGCCCACCTGCCGCAATCGCGTCTTCAAGCGCGGACCGTGTGATCTCATCTTTCGAAAGTCGCACGTAGGCGAGATTTGGCTCTTTTGCGCGCGCCTTCGCCACCCACTCGAAGGCCTTAGTGCGCACCTTATCGACGTCTGAGCCGTGGAAAAGATAGATCATACTTCCGTGAGACTTCCCCAATCACTCCCCGTTTTCAATACTGCCGTAAGAGGCACACCACGCGAATCTTCCTCAGGAAGAACCGATTCCATGATTTCTTTAATCTTGGGCGCGAGCTCACCAAGCCGACGATCGTTGATCTCATACACAAGCTCGTCATGCACCTGGAGAAGTAAGTACACATCCTCGGTTGCTTGCAACTCTCTGAGCATCGCATCCACCCGCACCATCGCGAGCTTAATAACGTCTGCCGAGGTCCCTTGAATCGGCGCGTTGATCGCCATACGTTCCGCCTGTGCACGCACATACGGGAGTGAACTCTTCATCTCGGGGAACTGTCGGCGGCGACCAAACAACGTCTCGGTGTAACCGTGCTTGCGAGCAAAGCCTTTCGTTTTCTCAAGATATTCTGACAGCGTTTTAAAAGTGGCGAAGTAATTTTCAAGATACTGGTGCGCCTCGGCGGTCGTGCTGCCAAGCTGCGCCCGCAATGCATTAACTCCCATACCATAGAGAATCCCGAAGTTAATCACCTTCGCCCGACGGCGCATCTCGCTATCGACCGCACTTGGCTCTACGCCAAATACCTGCGCTGCCACCTCACGGTGTACGTCACGCCCCGAGCGGAAAATCTCGCAGAACTTTTCATCTCCTGAGAGAATCGCCGCAATGCGCAGCTCCACCTGCGAATAGTCGAGTGCGGCAAGCGTAAACCCGGGTGACGCGATAAACGCGTGGCGGATCGCCTTCCCTCGCTCGGAGTGGAGCGGAATGTTCTGGAGATTAGGGTTCTGGCTCGCCATGCGCCCCGTTGTCGTGCCGGTTTGTATAAATTCTGCGTGGAGCCGCCCATCCGTCCCAAGAAGCGGTGGAAGGTTGTCGATATAAGTAGAAAGCAACTTCTTCAGCTCACGATATTCGAGCACGTCACCAACGATCGGGTGTGCATCACGAATCTTCTCAAGCTCGCTTTCGCGCGTGGAGCGCTGGCCTCCCGCCGTCCGCTTCTGCTTCTCGGGGGTAATGTGGAGCTCATCGAACAGCACTTCCCCGAGCTGCTTAGGTGAGCTTACGTTGAACTCACGTCCCGCATGATCGTAGACGCTCTCCTCAATGAGTTTAAGGTCCTTCGCATAGGTGGTGGCGAGTTTTTTTAGCACCTTCGTGTCAACGAGCACTCCACGCTCCTCCATTTGCTCGAGCACTGGGACGAGTGGCTTTTCGATCTTTTCAAAGACCGTCTCCACGCGCCCAAGCTTCTGCACCTCTTTTAGAAGCTCCTCGTAGGCCGCCTCAAGCGTCTTTTGCTTCGTAAAGACGAGAATGTCGTCAAGCGAGGGCTTGGTGAAGTCTGAAGAGATCAGCCAGAGGAGTGCGCCTGCTTCGCGCAATTTCTGCGTATCAACATCTTCTTCGACAGCGCCCTCAGCCTCTTCCTTACCCTCTGACGTTTCGATGCCCGAGACCTTTGCCACCACGGTCTTCACGCGTTCTCGGAGAGTTCTGAAGCCGAATTCGTCACACATAGTGAGAATATTTGCCATCTCAAGGCGGTCGTACCAAGCGTTTGTAGGAAGCCCGAACGCGATTGGTGCGTCGGTGCGGATGGTGGCAAGTGACTTAGAGAATCGCGCATCCTCTTCGTGCTCCTTAAGGAGGTTTACGATGCGCGGCTTGATCCCCTTTTCTGTGAATACCACCTCTGCGTTCTTCTTCTGTAGCGCAGCGTAGAGCTCTTCAATCGAGCCAAATCCTTTAATGAGGTCGGTCGCCGTCTTCTCGCCGACGCCCGGCACACCTTTAATGTTGTCTGACGGATCTCCCCGTAGCCCTTTGTAGTCAGGTATGAGCTCGGGCCCGAACCCATAACGCTCACGCACTGCCTTAGCGTCGTAGAGGATCGTGTCATTAATACCTTTCTTGAGCGTATAGACGCGCACCCGGTCATCGTCAACGAGCTGGAGCGTGTCCATATCGCCCGAGGCAATAACCACATCGACGTCTTGATGAACGGCAAGTTCGTGGGCGATCGTGCCGAGCAGGTCATCAGCTTCAAATCCCGCCTTTGCGTACATCGGAATCCCAAATGCTTCAAAAACCTTATGCGCCTCGTCGAGCTGTACCGCGAGCGCGTCATCAGTCTTTGCCCGTGTGCCCTTGTACGCCTCGTATGCCTCGTGACGAATGGTCGGACCCGCCAGATCAAGACAAGCCACGATATAGTCGGGTCGCAGGTCGGTGATGATCTTGAGAAGCATCGCCGTGAGGCCATAGAGCGCACCTGTCGGCTGCCCTTGTGGACCGGTAAACTCCGGAAGCGCGTGATACGCCCGGTGAATAATCGCGTGAGTGTCGAGGAGCACAATCCTCTTCTTGCCGAGTGCTGCTTTAGCCATAGATCAGTTTTCGCCCAGTCTCTGAGAGCGCCTCGATTGTGATGGTCGTCGCGGACACGAAAGTCTCGAGACCCACCTTTTCGGGCCATTCGAGCATGATGAGATCCTTCGGATCCTTAAGAAGTTCGTCGAAAGCCAGTGGCGCAAGCTCCTCTGGTCCTTCGAGTCGATACGCATCAATGTGGATCAGTCTTTGGTACCGCCCGTCGTTTGGGACCTGATAGATCTTCTCCAGAACAAATGTAGGGCTATTGACCACGCCCTCGATACCCAGCGTTTGCGCCACGGCTTTTACGAAGGCCGTCTTCCCCGCCCCCAAGTTGCCCGACAGGAGCACTAAAGTGGCACGGTCTCTATTAGGGACTAGTTCTCGGGCAAACCGAGCGGCCTCGGCCTCAAATGCTTCGAGACTGTGTGTTTCAACTGCCATAGCCTCTATTGTACCGCCGAAACAGAAAAACACCCCTGCCAGAGTCGGCCTGAGTGGTATGATGTCCGCATGGATCTACCGTTTGATGTAGAAAAAGAGGCTGAAAAAATCGCTGGCGTACGGGAACGCGAGGAAGAGGATGTCCAACAGATTCTCTCGCAAAAGTACGGGATCCCCTACACAGACCTGACGCTCCACGAGATCGATAGCGAGGCCTTACGAACTATCCCCGAGGCCGAGGCTCGCGCTGCCGGCATTGCCGCTTTTGGCCGGGTTGCCCAAGAACTTTCTGTTGGCGTTCACAATCCTAATAGCGAAGCCCTACAGCCCGTTCTCGAGAAATTAACCGAACGAGGCTTTACTCTTAAACAATATCTGGTCTCAAGGAAGAGTCTTGAAAGGGCCTGGGACCGGTATGCTGACATCTCACTGAGCGTCGTGTCGAAGCCGGGAACTTTTACTGTTCGTCCTGAAACGGTCAAAAAGTTGTTGGATGCACCAAATCCTCACGCCGCACTTAAGTCAGAATTCGAAACTAGTGCTGCCGGAAAAACACTCGACCACGTTTCTTATATTTTCGAGCTTGTCTTAGCTGGCGCATTTGCTCTACGTTCATCTGACATCCACTTCGAACCCGACGAGACCCGCACACGCCTGCGCCTGCGTATTGACGGCCTCCTTACCGACATCCACTACTTCGACAGCAAAACTTACCAGCAAATAAAATCACGCATCAAGCTCTTGTCGGGTATTAAACTCAACGTAACGAACCGGGCTCAAGACGGCCGCTTCTCTATCGTGCGTGGTGAGGACGAGATCGAGATGCGCGTGTCGTTTATTCCTGGCAACTTCGGCGAATCGATCGTGATGCGTATTCTCGACCCCAAGGCGACCATGGTTTCGTATAAGGACCTGGGTATTAATGACAAACTGCTCAAGCGACTCGAGACGGAGATCCGGCGACCAAACGGCATGCTCCTCACAACCGGCCCCACCGGCTCAGGCAAGACGACCACTCTTTACTCGTTCTTGCGAGGTATCCACTCGCCCGACATCAAGATCATCACCATCGAGGATCCGGTTGAATACCACCTCGAAGGCATCGTGCAAACTCAGGTCGAAGGGGACAAATATACCTTTGCCGAGGGTCTGCGCTCGATCGTGCGTCAGGACCCCGACGTGATCATGGTCGGCGAGATCCGCGACGGCGAGACAGCTGGTATTGCCGTCCAAGCATCGCTCACGGGCCACTTCGTGTTCTCGACTATCCACACCAATGACGCTGCCGGCACCTTCCCCCGCTTGGTCGACCTCGGTGTTGATCCAAAATCGTTTGGCTCGGCCCTCACAGTAGCCATGGCGCAACGTCTGGTGCGCAAGCTTGACCCCACCAAGAGGAAAGAGCGTCCACTCACTGATGAAGAAAAAGCGCGTATTGGCCGCGTGTTTGAAGCCTTCCCAGATAAGTCGCTCGTCCCCACCAAGCTTGAAACGGTCTGGGAGCCGGCACCTACGGCAGAAGGCGAAACGGGTTACCACGGACGCATTGGTCTTTATGAGGCTATTTTTATGGATGACCAGTTGGCGGAGATTCTTCGTGATAACCCACCTTCCCACGAAATCAATAAAGCAGTTGCTGGCCAAGGATGTCTCACCATGGCTCAGGACGGAATTCTCAAGGCACTCGAAGGCGTTACCACGCTCGACGAGGTGATCGCCACAGTTAACGTGCCTGCGTAGACCAAAAACAAAAAGATCCTGTATATATTCCCCCAGGCAAAACCCGCAAAAATCTGCGGGGAGCACGAAACACCTGAGAAACACCACAGCAACACCACCGAAGCAGTGAACCACGATGCCCTTGGGGAGACGCGCGAAGCCGTCAAGCCTTGCCTAGAGGAATATGCACAAGATCAGTCTGTGGTAGAATGGTAGCACACACCTAGGTTTTATGTCAACCCCTCCGACAAAACCCCCTTTTGTTCCTGAAGTGCTTGATCTGGCGCTCCGACCGAGCGCATGGGACGAATATGTAGGCCAAAAGCAAGTGAAAGCGAACGTCCGAATCGCCATTGACGCCGCAAAAAAGCGCGGCAGCATGCCCGAGCACTTTCTTTTTTACGGTCCCCCAGGTGTTGGCAAGACCACCCTCGCTCACCTGGTCGCGAACGCTCTTGAAGTACCGCTTAAAACCACCTCTGGCGTGGCAATAGAGCGCGCAGGGGACCTTGCCGCAATCCTCACGAACCTTGATGAGAGCAGCGTGCTTTTTATCGATGAGATTCATCGTCTTTCACACAAGATCGAGGAGCTTCTCTATCCAGCGCTCGAAGACGGCCATCTCGATCTCGTGCTCGGCAAGGGCCCTTCGGCAAGGACTGTTGAGCTTGCCCTCCCCCGCTTCACCCTTGTCGGCGCGACGACGCGCATGGCGGACCTGTCAGGACCGTTGCGCTCGCGTTTTGGAGGAGGCGTCTACCAACTCGATTTCTATGGCGAAGAAGACCTTCGCGACATTATCCGTCGTTCTGCACGCATGCTCGCGATCGAGGCGCCAGATGAGGTTATCGAACAAATCGCTCTTCGTAGCCGGGCCACCCCTCGTGTAGCAAATACGCTATTAAAACGGGTCCGTGATTACGCCGAAGTCAACGAACAGCCCCTCTCCCGAGAATTACTTGATGCTGCGTGCACAATGTTCGGCATTGATGCGCTGGGGCTCACCAAGGACGACCGGCGATACCTCGAAACACTTAAAACGAGTTTCCATGGTGGCCCCGCGGGCATTCGCGCACTTGCAGCGGCGCTTCACGAAGATCCCGACACCGTTGAACATGTGTATGAACCCTATCTCTTACGCCTCGCCTTCATCGAGCGCTCTCCACGTGGCCGCATCCTTACCAAAGCAGGTCGTGAGTACCTTGAGGAGACCACTTCTCTCTTTTGACTATGGCCGGACATAGTAAATGGGCACAGATCAAACGACAAAAGGCCGTAACTGACGCAGCTAAAGGTCGCATTTTTTCTAGGTTCTCTCGCGAGATCACGCTCGAGTCTAAAAAAGCCGGTGGCAGTGTCACCGCTCCTGGGCTTGCGGCAGTCATTTCGCGCGCCAAGGCAGCCAATATGCCAAAGGACAATATCGACCGCGCTGTCGCGAAGGGAGTGAGTAAAGACGCTGGCGACGTCGAGCAGGTCGTCTATGAATTCTATGGCCCTGGTGGCATCGCGGTTGTTGTTTCAGCGCTTACGGATAGCCGCAACCGCACCACACAAGAGATTAAACTCATGCTGACAAAAAACGGGTTCGACCTCGGCACCCCCGGGAGTGCGACGTGGGCGTTTACGAAATCTCCTGAGGGTCGATTTGCCCCTAACGAGCCACTTATAGAGGTTAGCGATCAGGATGAGAGACGGCTTTCGAACATTATGACCTTACTCGATGAGCAGGATGATGTGCAGTTAATAGCAACTAACGCCCGTGGTTATGAAAGTTCTGGCGATTGACCCCGGATACGGTCGACTTGGTATCGCCGTGGTGGAAGGCGATCCGTCTCGGCCCACACTTGTGATGAGCGCCTGTCTTGTTCCTGATGAAGACGAACCCTCGCTTCGCCTCGCCGAGATCGCACGAACCATACAGGAAGCCATTCACTCACACCGTCCCGACATCCTTGGTATTGAAACGCTGTTTTTCAGCACCAACAAGAAAACTGCCCTGGGAGTGGCGGAAGCGCGCGGCGCCATACTCGCAACCGCCGGACTAGCCAACCTCCCCGTCGTCGAATGTAGCCCCCAAGAAGTAAAGCTGGCGGTGACGGGGCACGGCGCCGCCGACAAGAAAGCCATTGCGCTTATGCTGCCCAAACTCATCACTCTTCCAGAAAGAAAGCGTCTCGACGACGAACTTGATGCGATCGCAGTAGGAATCACGACGCTTACTATGGGTCGTATCCGTATTCGATGACCCATACCGAGCAAGGCGCCCATGCGCTACAAGGGCGTATATTGCGGGGAGAACTCTCCGAAGAAGAGCTGCTTTCTGTTTTTGAAACCCTCGATCGTCCGCTCGAACCTGAAGAATTTCAAGGCTTTTATCGAGCTTCTCTGGAGGCAATGACGCCGGTTGAGGTCGACATTCCTTGTCTCGATACTTGTGGGACAGGTGGCGACGGACTAAACACGTTTAATATCTCAACCGCTGCGGCTATTGTCTGCGCTGCACTCGGCATTCCCGTCGCTAAACATGGTAACCGATCAGCCTCAGGTGCGTGTGGGAGCGCGGACGTGCTCGAGGAGCTCGGCGTCCCTATCGTGCTTGGTGCAGAGGGGGTCGCGCGTTCGATCAAAACAACAAACTTCGGTTTTATGTTCGCGCCAAACTTTCATCCCGCATTCAAACACGCTTCTTCTGCGCGCAAACGCTTTGGTAAACGTACATATTTCAATCTCCTCGGCCCCCTCTTAAACCCAGCTCACGCTCCGTATCGGGTCGTGGGAGTGTCTGATCCAGGCCATCATACACTCATTGGCCCCACCCTCCTTTCAGCGGGCGCAAGGCGGGTGTGGGTGGTATACGGCGCAGATGGTATGGATGAAATCTCGCCCACTGGCCCAACGACCATCTGGGAGTATGCGCCGACACACACTTGCTCATTCGAGCTCGAGCCCGCAGCGTTTGGGATACCACAAACACAGCTGTCTGAGCTTGCGGGTGGCGACCGGACAATAAACGCGTCAATTTTGAAGGCGCTCCTTTCTGGGGGCGGCTCACCAGCCCAACAAAACGCTGTGGCGCTCACGGTCGCTGCCGGATTGGTGGTAACCGGACACTCCGGAGAGTATGTTTCGGCGCTAGAAAAAGTTCGTGAAGCCTTTCTTAATCCACACCTCTTTCAGAAAACCCTTGCGAAAATTATTCAATTCGCTTAAATATATTCGTTCCCTAAGGACTAACCTATTCACTATGATTGATGATGAGCTGTTGGACGCTTTTGATACGGGGGAGGATGCGAAAGAAGAGCTTAACTTGGCAGACGAAGAAGACAGCACGGCCGATACGGATGATGTTGACGAAATGGACGGATTCCATGAGGAAGTAGAGGGCTACTAGGCCACAAAACGCGTATGCGTGGTAGCATACGCGATATGATCAAACGCTTACACCACCACGCGAAGAACCTTCATTCCCGAGGGAAGAAGGCTTCTCGCCACACCTTTTTGGTTGGTTTTTATACCATTGTCGGCACACTCTTGGTGGGCGGGGGTATTGTATTGGTCGCGATTGCCGCTGTTCCAGTCCCTGGAATTAGCTCCTTTGCTGATCGTCAGGTTGACCAGTCAACCAAGATTTATGATCGTACCGGACAAGTCCTCCTCTACGATTACAACCGAGACGCTCGGCGCCAACTCATACCGCTCGCAAACATCTCACCAAACGCGATCAAAGCAACCCTCGCAATAGAGGACGCGAGCTTCTATGACCATGGTGGTATCCGGATCACCTCAATAATCCGAGCACTTATTGTGGACATTATGGGCGGCTCCCTTTCGCAAGGTGGGTCGACCATTACTCAGCAGGTAGTCAAGAACACCTTGCTCACTGGAAAAAAGAGTATTACCCGAAAGGTGCACGAGATGATCCTTGCGCTCAAGCTTGAACAAGTTTACTCGAAGGACCAGATCCTTGAGGCTTATCTCAACAACATTCCTTACGGCGGCACCCTCTACGGCATAGAAACCGCCTCTCAGGCGTACTTTGGCGTCCCCGCTCGGGATCTTTCAGTTCCTCAGTCAGCGTATCTGGCCGCAATGATCCAGGCGCCGACTTACTACTCTCCGTATGGGAGTCATCGTGCAGAGCTTGAGGAGCGGAAGAATCTAGTTCTCGAGCGCATGCGCAAGCTTGGGTTTATCGACGAAGCGGCATTTGAGAACGCTAAAGCTGAGCAGGTTGCATTCTCTCCAACCGGACAGAATTCAATTGTTGCTCCACACTTTGTTTTCTATATTCTCGACCTCCTCGAGAAGGAATACGGTGCGACAGCGCTCGCTTCAGGACTTAAGGTAACTACCACCTTGGATGCCGACCTTCAGGTGCGGGCAGAGTCTATTGTGAACCAGTATGCCCTTGAGAACACCACGAAGTTTAATGCAAGCAATGCCTCGCTTGTAGCGCTCGATCCTTCGACAGGCCAGATCCTTACCATGGTCGGGTCGCGGAACTTCTTTGACAAGGATATCGACGGTCAATACAACGCGGCGCTCGCACTCCGACAGCCAGGATCGACGATGAAGCCTTTCGTCTACTCCCTTGCGCTCATGCGTGGTTACACCCGCGACACGGTGGTTTTTGACGCGCCGACACAGTTTTCAACCTCGTGTCAGCCCTCGGATGTTACCAACAACACCCCGCCCTGTTACGCCCCTCAAAACTATGATGACAGTTTCCGCGGCCCGATGACATTTAGAACTGCACTCGCCCAATCGATCAACATCCCTGCGGTTAAGGTGTTGTATTTGGTCGGGGTTAAAAACGCTGTTAACTTGGCTAAATCGTTTGGACTCACCACCCTTGGTGACGCCAACCAATACGGCCTCACTTTGGTGCTCGGAGGTGGTGAGGTTCGTCTCCTTGACCTCGTTGGTGCCTACAGCGTCTTTGCAAACGACGGCATCCTTAACACCCCAACCGGTATCCTTGAGGTCACTGATTCTCAAGGGACAGTGTTAAAAAAGTTCGCCAAGAATCCTTCTCAGGTCCTACCCGCAAGTACCGCTCACGATATGTCAGCCATACTCTCAGACGCCTACGCTCGTTTGCCTGGGTACAGTCTCTCCTCTCCTCTCTCGATCCCTGGATATGACGTCGCGGTAAAAACAGGTACCACTGACGACACGCGCGACGCGTGGATAGTTGGCTACACTCCCTCTATTGCCCTCGGGGTGTGGACAGGAAATAACGACAACAAGGCAATGGCTAAATCTGTTGCTGGTTTCATTGCAGCGCCAATGTGGCATGAGGCTATGGCCTATGCTCTCGCGAAATATCCGAAGGCTTATTTTGCCCCCGCAACCCAAATCTCTTCTTCAGTACCTCCAATGTTGCAAGGAAACTGGCGTGTCCCAGACGCTACAGGTGCAATGTACCCCCACAGTCTTCTGTACTGGACGGACAAGAACAATCCACTCTCTGGACCACCATCAAACCCCGCGAATGATTCGCAATTTGCATATTGGGAGTATGGAGTCTCAGCGTGGTACCAACGCCACCCTGAACTCTTCTCGGGTGGAATCATGCTCTCTTCTCCCTTAGTAGGAGACGTTGTTCCTACTGATTCATCGGAGATATAAGGTAGAGGAGCGAGTTATCGCCAACCCCCTTCATAATAAGAGGGCGCCCGATACCCGCTGCATGTAGTGAAATGCTTTCAGCATTTGTAAGACTAAATACTGTAGTTAAAAATCGGTGGTTAAAAGACAGGGCGAGCATCTCTCCTTCAAGTTTCGCATTTACCGTCTCTGATGACTCCCCAAGATCAGGATTTTTTGCAAAAAACGCGAGACTGTTCTTTTTGGGTTCAAAATGAATCGACACTTTTTGAAATGCGTCCGAGAAAATTGCCGTGTGTTTAAGAGCCTGCTCGAAGTCTTTGCGTAAGGTTACTGCTTCGGCCACCGATTCTTTTGGAATAATCTGTTTATAATCTGGGTAGCCAGCACTCGTAAGTCGTGAGACGATCGCTCCATTTGGAGTTATAAAGGCGCATTGATGTTCATCAAACACAACTTGTATCTCGTCATCAGGAAGCGCCTGAGCGATATCTAGAGCATTTTTAGCAGGAATAAGAAACTTACCCTGGAGACCCTTTTGGCTTATGGGTGTTTTCTTTTCTGCGAGTCTAAATGAATCTGTCGCCACAACAGTTAGAATCCCTCCTTCAATAACGAAATAGAGGCTGGCGAGTTCTGGACGTACTGTTGAAACAGAAGCGCATGCGGCGATTGAGGTAAAAAATGTACGTAGTGTTATTCCTGAAAGCACGAATGTGTTTTTTGATTGCTCAGGTAACGGAATCGACGGAAAATCCTCATACGGTACGGTTTTGATAGCGCTTTTACTCGAATCACTCGTTAAGGAGATCGTGTCGCCTGTGTGCTCAAGAGTTATCAACCCCTCCCCTGAAAGCGAGGATGCGATCTGCTGGAGAAGAGTGGCCGGGATTGCAACAACCCCATGTGTTTTACACACCCCTTGAATCGAAAGATCAATACCTGTTTCAAGGTTTGTGGCACGCATTTTAATTCCCTCCTCATTAGCCAAAATAAGTATTGAGGCGAGTGCCGGCAGTGTGGTGCTCTTACGTTCTGCGAATCGAGCGACTTTATACACAGCATCTATAAATATCTTTTTTTCTATTGAAATATTCATACGAGTCCTATTAGGGGTGTTGATACCGTGGATAAACAAGAAAGAACGAACATACTCAACAGTTTTTTGAGATTATTTTTATGAACAACATGTGAATTCATAGTAGATTCAGGCTATACAAGTAGTGAACGGATACTTTGAATCTCCTTTGCGAGCTCACTATCCACAATCAAATCGTTCTTTATTTTCTCGCAAGAGTGGATAACAGTTGTGTGGTCACGACCACCAAGCTTCGCACCGATTGATGGATACGAAATACGAAAATCTTCGCGCAAAAGGAACATGATCACTTGTCGCGGGCGCACCACCTCCCTTCTTCTGGTCTTCTCGTAGATACTGTCCTCATTAATACCGTAAAATTCGGCAACTCGATCAACCACATTTTTAACTGAAATGGTTTTTTGAGGGCGAGTAAAGGAACGAAGTGACTGTCGAACCTCAGCGATGTCTGGAGGAGCCCCTTTTACCTGAGCGTGACAGACAATGTTGTTTACCATCCCTTCAAGTTCGCGAATAGAACCGGTCAAAGTTGTAGCAACATACTCCACAACCTCGTCAGAGAGCATAATGCCGTGCGAAGCGGCCTTCTTTCGCACAATTATCATGCGACTCTCGGGGTCAGGCTCGCCGATATCTATGGTCATACCGCTAGAGAAACGACCTTTCAGGCGGTCAGCGATATCCGCAATCGCAACAGGAGCCCGATCTGAGGAGAAAATAATCTGCTTATTAGTATCATGGAGGGCATTAAAGAGGTGGAAGAGTTCCTCTTGAGTCTTATCCTTCTTTGATAAGAATTGCACATCGTCCATGATAAGAAGGTCATATTGGCGATACTTATCTTTGAAACGGTTTGCAGTCCCGGCCTGTACAGAATCGGTATAATCGATAACAAACTTCTCTGAGGTGAGATAAAACGCCTTCCGTCCCGGATACTGTTTCTTATACTGATTTCCTATCGCCTGAATAAGGTGTGTTTTCCCCCGACCAGTCTCGCCGTAGATGAAGAGCGGGTTGTACGTAATACCTGGTCGTTCAATGGCTACCTGAGCTGCAGCGTGTGCAAGGTTGTTGAAAGAGCCAACCACGAACGTGTCGAAGGTGTAGCGGGGGTTTAAATTATCACTTTTATTTATGTAAAACTCGTTGAGTGGAAGCTCAACAGCGCCACGGATGGGTGTTTTTACTTCTCGCGCAGGCTTGCGACGCTCATCTTTAACGATCATATACTCAATATTTCTGAATTCATATGACACATCACGGAAAATCTTGAGCAGGAGCGTGTGAAATTTCTTCAAATACCAATCCTTGAAGAACTGGCTTGGTACGCCGATGTACACCACCCCGTCCTCCCCCACCTTAACGATATGGCTGCTACCGAACCAAGTGTTGAAATTTGCAGGAGAGATGGATAATTCAACCTGGGTAAGCACATACTCCCATAGTTCACGCGGATTCCCTTTATCCATAGTAGTTTGTAGTATACGCTCTTAGCGTACAGTGTGCATCACTGGTGTTTTTGTTCAAACCTGTTAGTATCTTGTGTATAACGTTATATGGCCACAAAACGAACCTATCAGCCAAAGAAGCGTAAGCGCGCTAAGACCCATGGTTTCCGCGCCCGCACAGAGACCAGCTCAGGTCGCAAGATCGTCCGCCGCCGCCGCCGGATCGGTCGCGCTCGCCTCACGGTCTAATATCCCGTGTTTCCTCGTCGCGTACGGCTTGCCCGAGGCGATTTCGACACTGCAGCTCGACGAGCGCTCCGGCGCTCGTCGCCTTGTTTTACCGTGCTTGTGTCCGCCCAAACACGAGGCTGTGCGGTGGTTGTCTCGAAAAAAGTAGCTCGCAAGGCGGTCGATCGCCATAGGCTCAAACGGCGGATCGTGGGGGCTCTGAAGAGCCTTCCGCTCCCCCGAGGGCTCATTGTGTATCCAAAAAAAGAAGCCAGCACGCTTTCGGCAAGCGAGATGCGGGCTGAGCTAGCTCAACTCCTTTCCCAATAAGGGCAGGATAACGTACAATAGCAGCGTGATCTCAGCTGTCTTCCACAGTGTTTTTTATAATCCGATCTATAACGCCCTCGTTGCGTTGGTGGCGCTTGTTCCCGGCTCAGACGTAGGAATAGCAATCATCATTCTGACCCTTATTATTCGGCTTATCCTGCTCCCCCTCTCGCTATCTGCAGCACGCACCCAACGGGTGATAAAGGACCTCGAGCCAAAAATCAAAGAATTAAAAGAGAAGCATAAGGGCGATCGCGAGAAAGAGGCTGTCGAAACACTCGCTCTCTACCGCGAGGCTCAAGTGAACCCCTTTGCGAGCGTGGTTACTGTTTTTATACAGATTCCCGTCCTTTTGGCGCTCTACTTCGTGTTTCTGTATGAGCCGTTCACGACCGTTAATACTTCCCTTCTCTACGGGTTTACTCCCACTCCAGACGTCATTTCCTTAGAATTCCTAGGAATCCTTTCAGTGATGAGCAAAAGCCTCGTACTCGCCGTTCTGGCAGGCATAACACAGTACCTCCAAGCAACCCTCGCCCTAAAAGGAACTCTCAAGCACGCTCCAACCACAGGGATGCAAGGAGATTTTCAACGAGTGCTTCAGGCGCAGCTTAAGTACGTGTTTCCGTTCATTATTGCAGCCATCTCCTACACCACATCGGGAGCGATCGCCCTCTACTTCGTAACAACCAACCTCGCAGGAGCTCTCCAGGAGTGGTATGTGCGCCGTGCCCTCACCCCTCAAGAAGTGGCTGCTTAGAGTGAGTAACCCCAGAGCGAGCCGTCAGTTTTATTCACAAACGTAAGGAATTGGCCTCGAGAATCGAGAGATAGAGCGACAGCATCAACAGGATTAGTGGTTTTTTTATTGAAATCGAGCACAAGCTGGGCAAAACGACCTTGCACATCTACCTTCCAAATCCGGTCAGAGAAAGAGATGGCGCCCTGATACCAATCGTCAGGGTAGGCCGCACCCGCGGACGGGCTAATGGGTACCCCACAATACACACTAGACTCATCGCTAGCCCACACGCACTTATCAGCAATGGTCGCGAGCGGTAGCGGGAGCGTCTCGCGTGTCGAAACGTTTACGAGATAAAGATTAAGCCTTCCCTGTTCGGCGGTCGACACCAGAAGCCAGGCGCCAGAGGGGCTCGGGAGGGCCACTAGACCAGCCGACGGGCCCGCGATGCGGCTGAATTGGCCAGTACCATCCACCACGAAGGCGTTACCAAGCAGCGTCTGGGTCGGCTTGGTGAAGGCTATATACTTGTCCTTTCCAGCAAAGGCTACCCGTAGTTGAGTAAGAGGGGTGGTGAAGACGGTCGTCGCGCGCGAGCCATCAGGTCGAGCAACTGAGGCGACCGAGCCATTCACGCCAGTCGCGAGGTAAAGGATGCTCGTGCTCGAGACAGCAAGTGATGAAACGTTTTGTGGTAAGAAGAAACCGTCGACACCAGCAGCAGAAAGCGCATAAGTGTTAACAGTTGAAAAGTTGCTGCCAGAGAGATACTGAACAAAGGCGGTCGAGGCATTCGGTAGCCAGCTGGCTGTCATGACACCCGGCACGGTGCGGTTGCTGGTGCGAGAGACGCTGCCAGTCTGGGTATTGTAACGGAACACGTTACCACTCTTTCGTTCGATATAGTTCACCATAAGCGGGGGCGTAGAAGTCCCGGCTGCTGGCCCAGGAGAAACCACAGTGCCGAGGGCCACCGGCCCACGGCTTATCTGTACCAGCCGAGGAGGTTTGGACCCGGGTCTGACTTCGGTGCCGTTCTCGTCTTCCGCTGATAAGGAAGGGGTGGTGCTCGTTGCGCTTCCTGATCCAGGAAGGGAGATGTCCGGCAAGGAAACAAGTGGGCTCTCGCCCCCAAAGAACAGCACATAGACAAATATTCCTATCCCGGCGAGGAGGATTAGAATAATCCCGAAGATAAGAGGTCGACGCATGAATTAATCAATAGATCCACCGCACACAGTTGTTGATATGTTTTTTACACAAAGAGCATTGGTGCGGAGACACTTGGTGTTATTTAACGAACCCACCACTGGAGTGCCTGGTGGGCACGCAAACTCAGTGGTTATGGAATTAGTTCCGATATCTGCCGCACACACGCTTCCACCATCGCGGATACACTGAGAACTAAATTGTGAATATTGTGTAGATAAAGCCTGGGAAGCAGAATTCGAAAGCTCCAAAAGACTTAATTGCCAAATTACATCGAATATTCGCACGCTAGTAGTGGTGTAGAATTCGAAGATAGTACTCGAGTAAGAACCACAATAAGCTGTAAAGGTGACTGTGTCTCTGCACACACTTCGACCCTCGGCGTTGAGTACATATCCACTGCGGCAATAGTAGGTATCTTGACGCTGTAGAGTCCCAATATTATCTGCGGCAGCACAATTAGAGACAAATTCCTGGGCAGCCTCAGACGAAGGGCAGGTTGCCGTTTGTAGAAGTTGGCCTACGACGGTGCACCCAGTTTCTTCATCCAACACTCCGCTTCCAGGAGAAGGTGGACCTGGTTGGAGTTTGGTTAACCCAATATTTAAACTCAGGATCGCAGGATTAATGATCGAGAATACGAGGAAAGGCGCGAAAACGAGAATTAAACCCTGGATCGCACGCATAATTCGGCTCTTGCTATCGAGCAGGCTACTCACGCTATCGCGGTTCACAGCCATCTGGATGCCCCCCCAGATGATCTCAATGACCGCCGCCGCGGCAGCGATACCAAGGAGGTATTTGTAGAGATTGTTTAGGAATTTGGCCAGTGTAGTGGAGTTCACGACGCTCGTTGAGCTGTTATCGGTGAGCCCAGGAATCGGGGCGAGGGCGCAAAACGGCGCATTCGGTGAGCAAGAGGCAGGTGGAGGTGGAGGTGTAGGTGGATCATCATCCCCATCAGCCACACAAGAGAGGTTGCTGTCGCAGCGACCGAGAATGCTAGAAGCACCATCGCTAGCATCACACACATCCCCAACGGACTTGCCAATACAGGCAGTGTGAGCAGGATCATCAGCTACACAAGACAGAGTGTTAGTGCTGAAAGTATAGGTCGGGTCACTCACTATAGAATGTGATCCTGTGGCGCAATGGCCTGTTTGCGCATTTCCAGCGTCACATACTTGTCCGTTTGTTTTATCCACACAAGCTGCAGCCACCCCAACAGGCTCTGGCAAAATACATTGGGTGTTAAAGGAAGTCTGCCCGGTTACGGCCACCTGAACATAGGATCCGCTTCTCGACTCACACCAGGTTCTTGCTGAGTCACAACCGCTACCAGGATCGCACCGCCCGGTTAAGGTCTCGCTTGCGAGGGCGGTCTGAGCAAAGGATACGCTCAAAACAAGAAGGGATGACAGTGTCAGCAATTTTCTAGAGAGCTTCATCATAGACCTAATATACCAAGCCCAGAGGGTGCGGCACCGAAGGAGAGGGACAGCTCTGTGCCCGCGAGCACCGACCCGCTACCCTTAGCCGAGAGTGAAAGCCGCGCCGCACCGGCCCCAGAACCAGTCGGTCGTAGCGTGATGAGGGGGCCATTTTGAGCAAGGGAGCCGTTTAAGGACCAAGTAAGAGCGGGCTGTGAGACATTGGTTGGGAAAGAATACGGGGCAGCAAAAAGAGTTTTCTCCTTGCTGGCGACGCTATACGAGCCAGTAATAGCGCGATTAAAGAGTATCCCAAGCAGAGGGTCGCTCTCATAGACGCGCACGAGGGGCTCTTGGGCGGTTAACGTCACCTTGCTGCCCCCTACGAGGGAGCCATCGGGCGCCGAGACAGTGACGGAGACATCGCGAGAGCGGTACTGAAGGGGTGAAGCCACGACGATAGTGGTCTTTCCAATGCCTGAAGAATTAAAAATGCGAGTGTCATCGACGACCCAGCTATAGGAGAGCGCTGTGGGGTTAATCGGAGTGCCAGCACTATTACGGAGGTTTGCTATAGCCACCACTCGAACAGCTCCCTCGAGAGGCACCAGCGGCTTCCCCGGATAGAGCGCGGGGGCAGAAGCGAGAGGTTCTACGACAAGGTTAAGCTCCTGGGGTCGGACAGAGATTGTTTTTGAAAAGCTTTTTCCATTGCTTACCATCACCACCTGTGCCGTGGTAAGGGTTCCCGCAGCCCCCAAGGTTATAGAGACGGGCTTGGCGCTGCCCTTGTAGATAGATTTTCCGCCAACTATAACCTCCATGGTGGCGGTGCTGAGGTCGAGTGAGCCCGAGGTTGGGGTCAGGGTAACGCGTCCATAAGGCGTTGGGTAGTTAGGGCTCACACCGACGGTGAAGACCTCAGTGCCAGGAAGGAGTTGGGCAAACGCTACCCCTGGGGACAAGACGAGTAGTCCAAGGATAAGGCGCGCGAGAAGAGAACGCATACGATCTAAGTATATAACTTCTTTTGCCTCATTCCTTCGATTCTCCAGAATTCTCGGGGATTTCGTACGACTCCTTAATTGTGTGTTGCTGGAGCTTGTGTCTCCGGCGAGCCCGGGCAAGCTTCACCACGCGGGCCACATCACGCGAGAACGCGAGTTCCCCATGGTATCGATTTCGAGCTGTATCATCGAGCTCGCGCTCTGCTTCTGCGTGAGCCACGGCGAGCGCAGCTGCTTCCGCAACTTTCTTCTCCTCTGCCTCTCTGGCGGCAGCTTCTTCCGCTCTCTGTTCCTCCTCTTTCTCCTTTTCCTGTGCCGCGCGCTCGGCAGCTTCCTCCTCCTCGGTGATCCGAGCCTCCTCTTCGGCTGTTGCAGCTTCTTCCTCGGCTGCAGCCGCTGCCTCAGCGACAGCCTGCGCTTCGGTGAGAGCCGCAAACCGAGCCTGCTGGTCGCGGATAAGCTGGGCCTGTTGCGCAGCTCTCCACTCCTGAAGACGTTTTTTATCGTGATGTATCTGGACGCGATACATATGGAAAGTGCGGAAGGTAAGGGCAGGAAGAGACCCAATGAAGGGCAACTCCATAATCCCTAGGGTAACGACAAGTTTAAAGAGTGCCGAGGCATTTTCTTTAAAAATACGGGGATTATTTAACATCAAAAAGAGCCAGACTGTCATCCACCCCGTAAGTCCAAGAAACATGGCAACAAAAGTGCCGAAAGAAAATAATGCCGGACTCAGAAAGTATCCCGCTCCAGCGGCAGCAGAGGCGCACAGGGCGCCCGTAACCTCTGAACCGAGCAAGTCACCCACGGCGCCCGCCTCAGAGAGGCAGGCGGCGGCGGCCACGACCGGGCCAAGTAGCCAAAACAAACTAAAAAAACCTCTTGCGACGTCAAACAACACGCAAACCAATAAGATGGGCGTTGCGCGCGGCCACGTCATCCCCTTAGGGGGGCTACTGCTTGCTCTCGGTATCATGGCGGTCCTTCGCAGCCTTGATGGCGATCAGCTGTGAAGGATCAGAAGTGATGATCTGGTCCTCGGTATAGCTTGCTACAACCTTGATCGCGACGTGTTTGAGGCCAGCAAAGAAGAGCCCCTCCCCCACCCCAGCTTCAAGCAGGAGATATTTTTCTTCGTCGGTGAGGCTAAACGTTTCTTGAAGCACGTTGATTGTGGTTGGCGACTGCTTGAGCAAGAGCTGCATCGACGAGTTTGTCAGAATGGGTCGGCCATACGGGCTCTTCAAGAAGTCCTCAACGTCTTGCGTGATGGTGCAGACGCCAAGATAGTACTTACGACCTCGCTTCGCGAGCGAGTAGAGGAAGGATGCGGTGTCTTCGCTCTTCATCATCCACCACGCCTCATCGATAATAAGAAGGCGCTTGCGAATATCTCGACGCACCGCATTCCAGATGTAGTGCGTTACGATATACATCGCTACCGGCTTGAGCTCGTCTTCCATATCACGGACCGAGAAGACTACGAACTGCTGCTTGATGTCGATGTTCGTTGCCTGGTTTAGGAAGCCCGCCCAGGTACCACGGGTATACTTCGAAAGGCGTTCGACGAGCGACTCGCTTCCCTCCATGCCGATGAGTACCTGCTCGAAGTCAGAGAGTAGTGGCGGTTCGGCACCTGTGAAGTCAGAGTCGCCCGTGATGTCTTTAAGTGCGTAGGTCTCGCTGATGGCGCGGTCGACCAGGGCGTCCTCTTCTGGAGTGAGTCCTCCAGCCATGATGCGGAAGAGGCCCACGAGGTTAATGATGTTAGACCGCAGAATGTCGCGCGGATCCTCGTCCTCCTTAACTGGAGGAAGGTCAAACGGGTTGATGTGGTGTTCAGACGAAAGCGAGATGTGGAATGATCGGCCGCCAGTGGCCTCCACGAGCTGGTCATACTCGCGCTCAGGGTCGATCACGATCACGTCAGTACCAAACATGAGCGAGCGCAGAATCTCAAGCTTGGTGGTGTAACTCTTACCAGAACCCGACTTGGCAAAGATTACGGAGTTATAGTTCTCGAGCGAGTAGCGATCAAAGATGATGAGTGAGGAGTTGTGGCGGTTGATGCCATAGAGGATGCCTCGATCGCTCGTCAAGTCGAACGAAACGAATGGGAAAATTGAGGAGAGCGGCGAGGAGTTTAGTTTTGAGGTGACGAGGAGCTCGTCGGTACCGAGTGGTAGACAGGAGCGGAAGCCTTGTTCTTGCTGGAAGAGGGCCGGCTTAGTGTAGACGAGCTTTGAGTCGAGAATGCTGTGCACCGACCCTTCGATCTTGTCGATCTCCTCCTTCGAGTCGCCGTACACCGCTAAGTAGAGCCCCACATCGAACAACTTTTCCTGGGCTTGTTGGAGGCTGTCGCGTAGAGACTCAAGGTCTTGGTATGCGGTGTCGAGGAGTGGATCTCGCACCAGACCTTTCGCCTCGCGCTCGTTGATCTGGCTCTGGACCTCGGCCACCTTCTTTTGGAAACCACGAAGCGCCACGTCGGTAGCAATCGGGTGGACAAAGATGGCGATATCCATGACCTTGTCGAGGTTGATGATCGGCGCAAACCACCCGTCAGAAAGGAAGCGGGGATACGAGATGGTGTAAAAGCTGCGCACCAGCTTTTCACCGAGCTCGATCTCACGAGAGCCAATTTTGAGCGCTGTTGGGGCGATGACATCAACCAGGTTGAGTGGCTGCCCTATCGCAGCGTCTTTTGGTAGCACAGGAAGTACCGAGGTATCAATAGGTTTCGGACCCTGTTTTTTGTTAAAAAAGTCGAGGAGGGACATATTATTTATCAAGACGGATCGGATTCTCAAGCTCGCCGGGGTTGAAGGATCGGTAGAAGAGCTCGATCACCTCCTCAGTTCCGAGAGAGGCGGCCCGTACACCAGTGCCGGCAAGCCCGTCGGCAATGAGAGTCATGCGTTGCTGAAGTTGAATCTTGCTCTCCTCGAAAACATTCTCAGTAGCTGCCTTGCTGCTCGTGGTGAGACCAATAAAATTCGTTGCGGTGGAGGTAGAGACCTTGGGCGAATAAGGCACCACAACATAAAACGATTTAGTCATGATGTTTGTTTGTTCGGTAAATGAGCTGATAAACGCAACATATTCACGCAACTGGATTTTCATGAGGTCGGTTTTTTGATCGGCGGCCTTGGTCTCAAGCAGCGCCAAATAGGGGCGGAGATCCATACGGCGTGAATTCACGATGATTTGCATAGAAAAATCGAGCGTGTTGAGAAAGTTCTGGAAGCCGAGCGTGATGGCCCGTTGCTCGTCAATACTCTTCAGGCCAAAGTTGATCGAAGAGCAGATCAGAATTCCCCGATAGCTCCCGTCCTTAAGAAGGACAATGCCATCACGGATGTCTTTTACCGGGACGAAGTCTTGCGTTGCGCCAGAGGGTTTAGTTGCCATGGTCGGATGGAGTAAGAACGATTGAGCCGTGCAGTATTTCCGGGCTGCGCTTCTCTTCACCCTGGGGCACATCGAGTGAAGACGCGAGCTCGCTCAGTCTTCCTCTGGTGAGCCGTGGTATGGCAGCCTGGGCAACTGCTGCCTCGGCCTCTGCGGCGGCTTTCTTCGCAGCCGCAGCTGCGGAGGTCGCCGTCTTATCGCTTTTGTGCTGCCAGAGGAAAAACTTGGCTCCGATGTAATAGTTAAAACCAGCCTCAAGAACTTCAACGAAGGGTTTACCATTGATTTTATAGAACGAGAGTGCGCCGCCGAGGGCTATCGTCGGTATGCTCAACAGAACTCCAGGCAGAAGGGGGAGTTTGAAGAAAAAAACAATACACAAACCGATCGTGCCGGCGATATAGATAAACTGCTTCAGCGTAAGCGGTCCAACAATCTTATCTTCTACTTCAATAAATTGAGGTACCTGATACTCCATCACCTTCTAGTATACCCTATGAGATACGCAGGATAATGACAGCTCACCCGGTTGGTTGGTTATTGCCCGATGATCAAGGTTGAAATGTTTAGGACAAGAATATAAAACGGTCTTGCCAAGAACGAGGAGAAAACAAAGAGGAATATAATAAGGGCAAATATACCCGACTGGCGCACCTGATCTTCAAACTGTTGTAGACGATAACCCGCACGCCAAGGAAGAAGGGCGCGAAGCGCAGTAAAACCGTCGAGCGGAGGGAACGGTATTAAGTTGAACAGGCCGAGGAAGAGGTTTGCAAAAGAAATAACTGAGGCAATAAGAAGGGCTGGCTCAGGAAGACCCGCCCCGTATCGCACAATGAGCCCGAAGATAACGGCGAGGGCGATGTTTGTCGCGCTTCCGGCGAGGGCCACGGCAGCCTCGGCCCACCGACGATTGTGCAGGTTGTAGGGGTTATAAGGCACGGGTCTGGCCCAGCCGAAAAGGATGTTAGCAGGAGACAGAACTCCTAAAAGCGGCACAAGTATTGAACCAACTGGGTCAATGTGTGGAATTGGGTTTAACGTAAGGCGTCCAGCTAGGCGAGCTGTCGGGTCGCCAAGGGAGTTTGCCGCATAGCCGTGGGCGACTTCGTGGAGAATGATCGAGAGGATAAGGATGACAAGATAGGTCAGGTCGAGAGGGGTCATAGGTTTGCGCGTTCGTGAACCTATGGTACCATGGCCGGATTATGGCACGAGCTTGCGAAATAACCGGTAAATCAACGCAAATTGGGGGTCGCTACTCCAACCGCGTTCGTGCTACCCAATTTAACCCAACCGGGAAGGTCCGCCGCAAGGCCAATCTCTCGCGCCGCCGCATCTACGTCGCAGAGCTCGGGAAGACGGTCATTGTCGACGTTTCGGTTAAGGGTCTGAAGACGATCAAGAAGAACGGCACCTATTCTACTCTCAAGAAGGCGGGAGTCATATAATAAAAGGTGCGGAGAGTAGTAAAACGGGGCCGAAAGGCCCTGTTTTGCTATACTGGCGGGTATGACCTACATCGCAAAAACCTTCAACCTCCCTGCCCTGCCGGGGATTTCAGACAAACAAGTCCAGGTGCACCTTGCCCTCTACGAAGGCTACGTCAAGCATGTAAACCTGATCATGGAGAAGCTGGGTGCGGTACGAGCTGGGCAGCTCGAGCTCGATCCGTACATTGTGGCAGAGCTTCGTCGCCGATTTGCGTTTGAATTCGATGGGATGCGAATGCACGAGTATTACTTTGAACAGCTCGAAGGAGGAAGTGTTGCGCAAGCGGCCGAGAGCAAGTTCGTTCAAGCGGCCGCAGAAAAATATGGTAGCAGCGAGAATTTTGTCGCACACCTTAAAGAGGTTGCCGGAACCCGTGGCATTGGTTGGGTGGTGGTATATGCCGACCCTCGTACGCGTGGCGGCCTCCATACGGTTTTCGTTGCCGACCATGAACTTGGGCAACTTGCAGGCCTCCCTATCGTGCTCGCCCTCGACCTCTGGGAGCATGCGTACATGGTCGACTATGTGCCGGCAGACAAAAAGAGCTACGTGGACGCTTTTTTTGCCAATGCTAACTGGTCAGTTGTCGAGAAGCGTTTTGATGACGCGATAAAAACGAGTGCTGCATAGGCAGCGACAACCCACAGAAACGAGAATGCAGGAATGATACGCGCGGCGCCAGGGAGCGCCGCGCTTTCAGTCGCAATAAAGATTATGTAGCGAGTGAGAAGATCAGCGGGTATTGAAAGAACCTCTCCTAGAAGCGTGAACGTTGAAGCGAAGATTGCGCCACTCACTCCAGCGAGCGCTGCAGCGGCCATCGCGAGCGGTGTTACAACAACGACAAGCAAGTTTGCTGGGAGCGCGACAAGCGAGAGATTTCCCGTGTTGTAGAGGAGGAGCGGAAGTACGCCCGTTTGTGCAGCTAACGTTGTCGCGACAGCTTGTAACCAAAAGAATTGCAGTTTGCTTGGCGCACCTCTACCCAAGCGTGTGCGTGCATGCAAGAGCGCGCTTTCGAATAATGGTGAGAGCCAGATGAGCCCCGCTGTCGCCGCAACAGAGAGACCAAAACCCGGATCGTAGAGAAGGTAGAGCGGATTCCAGATAAGCATGAGGAGTATTGCAACAAAGAGCGCGCGACTTGCCGCATATGTGCGGCCGGTTGCGCGTGCGTAGAGCGCGATGAGTGCCATGAGGGTTGCGCGTACGGCTGTTGCTGAGAATCCTGCAATGCCAACAAACAGGAGTAAAGCGCCTGCGCCTGCGACCGCGCGTACGCGTCGAGAAGTCGTCATAAGGGCAAGTAAGGCCATCATCCATTCGGCCACGACCATGACGTTGTAGCCGGAGAGTACGATGACGTGCACGAGACCGCTGGTGATAAAGGAGTCACGGAGCGCCTGACTTAATCCAGTACGACCCCCGATCACGATGCCGCCCGCGAGCGCCGCGCCTTCTTTGGGCAAGGTCTCCTCAAGTCCGTGCAAGAAGCTGTGTTTGATACGGGCGAGACTTGCCGGAAGTGAGTACCACGGGGCAGGCTCTATAAGTTGTAGTGCTGCGAAATTTAATAAAAAGCGGATACCATCTTTTTCTAAATATTTATCGTAGCGAAAGACGCGTCCACCGTCGGTGTCGAAAGGCTGTGGTCGGGTGAGAATGCCCGAGACGTAAATGCGATCCCCGACTCTCACGATCGGTGCCAGCTCGGCCACAGCGAGGATGGTAGTTGTCTCGCTGCCTCGCGTAACCCGTATTGCCACACGTTGACTCTTCTCTCGCACATCAGGATCAGTGACGACGACGCCCGTGTAGGTGACACGCTGACGCACATCTTCGGCAAACGCTTTCGGTAAAGGAGACTCAGCGTAGTGCGCTCGAAGAATGCCGAGCACCACAAACGCGCAAAAGATTCCTGCGAGGCGGAACCATTTCCACCCTCTCCAGCGATATGCGGCCGTAGCCGCACCGAAGAGGAGTAGAAAAATAAATGTCACTAATCCACCCGAAACGAAAAGCGAGCGGAGGAATACCCCGCTCGCAAATCCAGAAACCAGCGTAAGAAGGATATTCATGCGCCGCGGTCCATCGCCTCGTTGGCGAGCGCGTCAGCGTCAGCGTTCTGCGCGCGTGGAACATGCATAAACTGCACGCGGCCAAAGGGTGCGAGTGCCGTACCGAGACGCAGGAACTGTTCTTTTAACACAGGGTGTTTCACCTTATATTCTTTTTTTACTTGTTTGACTACGAGCTCGCTGTCCATCTTCACGTCGACGGAGACACTCCCCCACTGCTCCTGAGGCACAATTTTTTGTAACGTTTGAAATGCAAGAATCACCGATTCGTACTCGGCGTAATTATTGGTGCGTATACCTAAGAACTGTGAGACGGTCGCCACAAGGCCACCACTCTCGTCACGGATCACTGCGCCAGAGCCCGCGGGCCCAGGATTGCCGCGAGAGCCGCCGTCGCCATGGATTGTGAAATGCATGCGGAGAGTATACCGCACCAGGCGTAGAACGTTTTACACGGCTTTGAGCTTAAGTAGGCGAAGCCGTACCGGCTGACCGCGAGAAAACAGATCGCGCTCGAGGTGGGCCAATAGGTTGACGTGTGCACCAGAAGGAAGTGCAAGTGCGGTGTGCGCGAGCGAGCCTTTAGCAAAGAAGACTATGGCGTCGATATTTTTTTCACCACCTGCGATTGTTAGTTTCAGATGCTCAGAACCTTTGCCAAATTGAGACACGGCCTGTACGACAGCGTCACGGACGAAAAATATCGGCTTAGGATTTTCCATGCCGAAGGGTGCGAGTTTCTCAAGGTGCTTTAGAAGGGTAAGGTCGATCTCTTCTGGAGTGATCACAGCGTCAGCGTGCTCAGAAAAATCATCGAGTACGTTCTGCTTCGCGACCACCTGCGCGTGAGCGTGGGCGAGTCGGTCTTCGAGATCGAATACCGCAGTTTCGCGGACAGTGAAACCTCCCGCAGCGGCGTGACCTCCAAACTCTACAAAGGTATCGACCGCCGTCTGCATGAGCTCGAGAGCGTGCACGCCAGCACTTCGCACCGAGCCTTTGGTGCTTCCGTTCCCTTCTCTTCCCCAGAGGAAGACAGGTCGATCGTATTCTTCTGCGATCCCATTGGCTACGAGTCCGAGTAGTGCCGGCCGCCACGAGGGATCACCGAGTGCGATGACGCTCTGCAGCTCAGATCGTGCTTTGAGTCGTTCGTGTACCGCGCGAGTGATCGCGCCGGCCTCGGCCTTACGCTTTCGATTCGCGGCTTCGAGTTTCTTCGCGAGGGTGTCCGCGAGATCCTCATCAGAGGTGGTGAGTAAATGAAACGCGTCGAACGCGTCACCCATACGACTCGCAGCATTCACCCGCGGGGCGATCATGAAGCCGACATCGTCTTCAGAAATGAATCGCTGGTTCACACGCGTAACACGACAGAGCTTCTGAAGCCCTAGTCGCGGCGACTTACGCATCACGAGAAGTCCGTAGGTCGCGAGTACGCGATTTTCACCAGTGAGTGGAACCATGTCAGCGATGGTGGCGAGGCCGACCATGTCGAGCAACCACTTCTCCCATCCTCCTCCGACGCGTTCGCGAAGTTCGGGCGACACATCGAGCGTGGCGCACACGAGCTTCCATGCGACGCCGCTTCCACAGAGACTTTTAAATGGATACGGCTCGTCGGCACGTGCGTTTGGGTTCACAACGGCGTATGCGTCAGGGAGACCCTCTGCCGAGGGCAAGTGATGGTCAGTAACGATGACATCAACCCCGAGCTCTTTTGCTCGCGCGACAGCTTCGAGATCTGTGATCCCAGAGTCGACGGTGACGATGAGTGTGGCGCCTTGCTTGGCGAGCTTTTCGATACCTGCGACGTTTACCCCGTATCCCTCGAGGTGGCGATGTGGAATATAGTTTTCAAAATTTGCACCAGCCTTTTTTAAAAAATCGTGCAGTAACACTGCGCCCGGGACCCCGTCGCAATCGTAGTCGCTCCACACAACAATTTTTTCCTTATCAATAATTGCCCGTGCGAACCGTTCAGCCGCCTTCGGCATATCCGTCATCAAGAGCGGGTCGTGGAGGTGGAGGTCATACGAAGGATTCAAAAATGCATCAGCGCCTTCGGCGCTCGTCACCCCACGGCGATGCAGTAGGGCTGATATAAGATCATCGTATTCACGTAAGGCTTCACGGACCTCGTCACCCAGCGATTCGTGAAGCGGAAACATCGTCCCGTGATTGTATCAAATGCCCAGTAAGGTATGCTTGTTTTATATGAACGACTGTATTTTTTGCAAAATTGTTTCCGGAGAGATTCCGGCGCATAAGGTGTATGAGGACACGGAAGTCCTTGCCTTTCTAGATATACATCCTATACGCGAAGGCCATACGCTTGTCATACCGAAAAAACACGAGCCAGAATTCCAACATCTTGACGACGTTTCCTACGTTGAGGTTATGAGAGTGGCTAAAGCAATGGCTAGCAAAGTCGAATCAGTACTTAAACCCGCTCGAGTAGGGTTAGTGATTGCCGGTTGGGATGTGCCGCATGCACACATTCATGTGGTACCCATGCATGAACATCATGACCTCACGTCCAAGAGATTGTTAGACGGAACGCTCGGAGAGCCCTCGCAAGAAGAGTTAAAAGTTACGAGAGAAAAATTGGCATTCTAGCCTAGTACCCTGATACCAGGGAGTGTGCCCTTTGCCAAAAATTCGAGCATGGCTCCCCCACCAGTCGAGACAAAGGAGAATTTAGAAAAGAGACCCAACTTCTCGATTGAGGCGATAGTGTCCCCGCCGCCTACGACAGAATGAGCGCCTGAGGCAGCAATGGCTCGTGCGAGATTGTCCGTAGCGTCAATAAAGCCGTGTTCATAGTTACCAAGCGGCCCATTCCATAAAATGCTCTTGGCGCCAAGGCAGAGCTTCGCGAGCAGGACACTTGTTGCAGGACCGTGGTCAACAAGGATTTCATCGCTTTTTACATCCTCAAGTGAGGTCACTCGAGCGTGGTCCAGGGCCGTCGGGTCGCCAAGCTTGGCGGCAGGAACGGCGATGGCGTCAACGGGTAGTACGAGCTTTGGATGTTGAAGCAGTCTCGAAATTTGATCAGTCTCTGCATCAGAAATGAGTGATTGGCCCACCTGTCTCCCCTGTGCCTTAAAGAAGTCGTTAGCGAGCGCACCGCCTACAAACACATGATCATATGCCGCGAGCAGAGCCGTGAGGACGGGCTCTTTGGTGCTGAACTTCGCCCCGCCTATGATCGCAACGCTCGGCGAGGTGGGCGTAAGGGCCTGTGAGAGAGCGGCCACCTCCTCTTCGACGATGAGGCCGGCATACGATGGCAGCAACGAAGGGACGCCTACGATCGAGGCGTGTGAGCGGTGGCAGGTGTCAAAGGAGTCTTCGACGAAGACGTCCGCAAGAGAGGCGAGTTCAGCGGCAAAGGCTGGATCGTTTGAAGTCTCCCCGGCGTTACGACGTAAGTTCTCTAGCACGAGAATATCACCAGGATACATCTCGCGGATTTTCTGCCGCACGCGCGGGCCGACCGTTTCTCCAAAAAACTTTACCCGATGCACCAACTTCCCCAGACTCGCTGCAACGGGCTCGAGTGTCTCCGTTCCCTTTTCGCCCAGGTGGCCCACGACGATCACGCGAGCGTGGCGTTCCTGAAGCAGTTTCAGTGTGGGCACCGCACGGCGTAGGCGATATGCGTTTGCTACCGAGCCGTGGTCGGTCGGTACATTTAGTGCGCCGCGCACGAGAATGGGAACATTTTCATACGCACCGATGTCTCCAAGGAATTGCATGTCACCCGAGCGCAGTTACTAAAGCCGAGAACGTTTCAGGGTCGACTGAGGCGTGGCCCACCAAGAAGCCATCGACTCCCGAGCCGCCCACGAGCCCTCGAACGTTTGCGGGCTCTACCGATCCTCCGTATAGGATGGGTAATTCTTGAGCACTCTTGCCGGGGAGAAATTCAGAAAGCACCTTACGGATATATCCAACCGTTTCATTCAAATCGCGCACGTCGATGGCCATGGCAGCAGTCTTGTTGATCGCCCACAGCGGCTCGTAGGCAATGACGATGTTTTTGCGTTCGCGCAGAGAAAGGGGAGCAAATACACTGGTGATTTCTTGGCGCAGCGTGCTTAGATACCGCCCTTCCCCATCTCGAGTCTGTTCACCGATGCAAAGGATGGGCACGAGCCCGTGTGCGAGAGCGTGAGACACCTTCTCAGTCGCGATACTGTTGGTGTCGCCGAGCGCGCGACGCTCAGAATGCCCAACGATAGCGTAAGTGGCACCCACACTTGCGAAAGTGGAGGCGACATTTTCTCCCGTATGCGCTCCTCCGGTCGTTGCCGAGACGTCCTGAGCGGCAAAAGCGATCTTTGAGGCGTTGCCTACCGCGAGGGCGCCCAGTAGTGGAGCGGGAGGCGCGAGCACAATACGGAGCTTGCTTCGCAGTGTAAGACGTTTGCTGAGCGCGAAGAGGGCTTTCGCTCTTTTTAAATCGTCCACGTAGGCCTTCCAGTTTGCAACAATAAGCATAAAGGAAGTATACCTCAGCACTGCGACGGGGGGCTGATTATTGGGTTTGCTGCCAGCTCGTGAAGATCTTTGTGGCCGAAACGGTCGGCGTGTACGGAGGCGGATTATTGGAGTTTCCGGTGTCGACCGTGAGCGACCGGGTCTGATAGCCGGCAGCATTTCCACCAAAGCAACCATTAGCCCAGTTCGTAATTGGTGTATAGTTCGACACGATCGTTCCTAGTATGGTTAATGAACCACGGGGTTCATAGAGCCCGGTGCAACCTCCGCTTGGGCTGTAGTAGTTATTTCGCCCAAAGTAACCCGATACCGTCACAAAAATCCCATGCAAGGTCATGTCCATTGGGGAGTTTGCAGCAATCATGACGTTGCGCTCGGCGATAACCGTGAGGCCGACAGAGCCGTCGGTGGTGGTGTAGGTTAGATCATTCCGTAACATAACATCAGCCCCAGACCCACTCCCGGCAAACTTTCCTACCACCACCGTCACCTTAGAGGCGACGACGCCTTCGAGCCAGGCGTTGCCTTCAACAAAGATAAGGCCACAGTCTACGGGGATAGTGTACCCCTGGTAGAGACTTTCTTCGGCGATGAGAGAATAGTCCTTGCCATTTTTATTGGTGTCAACCATCTTAACGCTGTTAAGGGAAGTGGTGTTGGTGACGAGTCGTACGGTGAGTGTTCCGTCACCGCTGAAGATGAGGTGGTATCCATTGTGTGGATCCTCGGGTGCCTGGCGTGGGGGCAGATAAATGCCGCTTGCCTGAGCTGCAGTTCTGAGCGCGGCAAAGTCGGGAGTTATTTGACTAAAGCTGACACCATCAGGCGGGTTAGCGCTGGTGATCTGATTATACTGAGCGACAGAAGGCGAGCTGTAGGTGGCTTCTATCGTAGAAGGATATTCGGGGAATGCTATAGAAGACCCTTGGCTGCTGATGGTAACCGCCTGGGTTGCGCCACAAGCGCTACTGCCCTCGATGGAGAGCGTATAAGTCCCAAGCGGGTCTCCTGTCTGAGGGTCGTTGTAAGTAACGACGTAAGGGCCTACTTGGCCGGTGCCGTTCTCAAAGTCGGACGGGAAATGCGAGAGGAACCAGCCGTAGTAGTTAATGCCAGCCTCTGCGATCGAAAAAGACTGAGTTCGACCGAGGAGCATGTTTTGCATTCGGTTCTGGACAATAACAAACTGGATTGAGGCTGCCAAGATAATGAAAAAGATGGAGCCAAAGACGAGAACAAGGAGCATGATCGAGCCGCGTTTCATAGGTTGCTGTTACGGAGCGTGGCCGTGCCCGACAAGGTAAGTGGTGGGGGCGAGCGCTGGGCGTCAATATCAGTGACGAGGGTCATCGTTACTGATTTAATTAGATTAGTAGTTACGGGATCGGTAAGCTCCACCCCAGAAGCGTTGTAATACTGAAAGATTGGAGTTGAGGTGCTGTTGCGCACAAAGGCGGAGATGGTGGCACTGGTTTCACTTCCGGTAGATAAGGTCACGGTACGAGTGATCGTAGAGCCCGCGAGCACGTATGCTACGGTGTCGACCGCCCCGTCGTCATCCACATCAGCCCAGAAAGCGATCGATGAGGTTGCAGCCTCGGTGATTGGAGAGGACCCGTCACTCCCCTGCGACGCCTCGCGTAGATAGCGCACTGTATCCTCGATGCCACGTCGCGCCTCGAAAACCGCGCTCCCCTGCTGAAAGAGAAAAGCGTTCGTGCGATAAAAAGAAATGAGAACTGAGCCAAGGACACCCATAATAAGGCTCGTGAGCCCCACCACGACAAGAGTTTCTACTAAGGTAAGTCCAGCGTTCTTCATTGTTCAACCCCTTGGGGGATAAAATTCGAGACCAGTAGCACCGACTGAGTTCTACCCTGAATGACGTAGGACACCGTAATGCGAGCGGCCTTATAATCCTCGGGTATGTTGTTTGAATCTTGAGGTCCGGTGCCATCGGCACCGTCGTCGATATAACTAATGTCGGTGCGTACGACATAGGTCCCTCCGCTGTCGGTGCTTGTCGCGACGGTGGGAATTGCTCCGCTAGGAGTGCCGCCGACGGTGCCGAGTGAGGCGTAAGGTAAGCTGCGGAGATATTCCATCTGCGAGGAGGCGAGCTGAGTGGCCACCGCCTTAGCTTTGGCTAGTTTTGAGAGCTCAAGAGCGACGCGTAACGCAGTGAAAAGTGCCATAAACACGATCACCATGAGGCTAACTCCGATGATCACGTCGATGAGCCCCATTCCGCGGAAATGATCGCGACGCATGAAAACAGTATAGCGCGTGTTCAGTATGTGTTGTGTCTAGAACGCAGAGGACAGGGAGTAGATAGGTGCGATCATCGAGACCGCAAAGACACCCACGACACTGCCGATGAGAAGCATGAGAACCGGCTCGATAATAGTCGAGAGATCTTTGGTCTTTTGGTTCACGTCGTCTTCGTAGACCTCCGCAGCCTGCTTGAGCATACTGGCAACCTTTCCTGTTTCCTCGCCGACGATAAGCATCTCGCCCATAAGC
Source organism: uncultured Candidatus Saccharibacteria bacterium (assembly GCA_964607655.1). GTDB lineage: Bacteria > Patescibacteriota > Minisyncoccia > Phycocordibacterales > Phycocordibacteraceae > C7867-001. The sequence continues at coordinate 41,858 of CAZSKX010000004.1, forward strand.
ACGGGGTACACGTGGGCGTGTTCCGTAAAGGCGGAGGAAAGGGCCTCCCCTTTTTTAACTCGATTTTCCGCATCCTCGATCACGTCGGCGAAGGGATGAGCCTTCACCACGTCCTTGGTGATAGCAAGTGCCTCGAGCACCGGGACACCAGCGGTAAGTAGCGATGAGAGGGTGCGCGCCGTGCGTGCGGCAAAGGTCTCCCGCACGAGCTCTCCGACGACGGGCAGCTTAAGACTCACGCGAATGATGAGTGCGCTTCCCCACCTAGAGCGAATGAACCCGACAAGAAGTGCGGAGAGTACTATGAGTCCGCCTATCACCAGGAAGACGTGATTGACCATAAAATCAGAAATGCCAACGAAGACTTTTGTTGCGGCCGGTAACTCGACCTTCAAGTCCTTAAACGTTTGGGTAAGGGTCGGCACCACGTAGATCATCATCAGCACGCTCACGATGACGATCGCGACGACAATAATACTCGGATAGATAAGAGCGCCCTTAATTTTTCTCGTGAGTTCGTCGGAATGCTCCATCTGGAGCGCTACAGTCAAGAGAGACTCGGCTAAAGACCCTGACTCTTCGCCGACGCGCACCATCGCTACCAAGATCTCGGGGAAGATGCTGGGATACTCGGCGAGCGCAGAGTGAAAGGGAGACCCCTTCTCGACCACGGCCGCCAGATGTGTGGCGACCTCCTTCAAGTGTTTGTTCTCAGTCTCTCGTTCGATCACGAGGAGAGCGCGAGATAACGAGAGGCCGGCGCTGAGCATCGTTGAGAGGTCCTTAGCCACGCGTGCCACTTCAGCGTGCTTGATACGCCCTTCGATAAACGTGTGGAGCCACTCCGGAAGCTTTAGAGTAAACAACCCAGTTTTTTCCCGGAGCGCGATCACCGTTCCTCCCTCTTTTTCGATCGTCTCGTATACCGCAAAACGATTTGGGACATCCATCGTGCGCACCTCATCTTCCTGCCCCTCTTTGTGGATCGTTACGAGAAATGCCATAGTTATTCGCTCACCGCGCGAAGCACTTCTTCAACTGAAGTGATACCTCGAGCCGATTTGTAGAGGCCGTCTTCAAACATCGTCAGCATCCCCTCCTTCCGGGCCTGTGCCTCGATAGCATCACTGGTTCCCGTGTGGAGGATCACGTCACGGATCGCTGAAGAAACCGTAAGCACTTCGTGGATACCAATACGACCTTTGTATCCGTCATCACTATCGCTTACCACCTTTGGTCGATAAAACGGAATGGCGTCGATACTTGTGTCAGCCTTTACCAACTGCTCATCCTTGAGGGTCTTAAGGGCGACGTCGAACTCGCTTTCGCTCGCCACTTTGGCACGCGTAGTTGCGTCCATCAGATACTCCTCTTTCGTTTCGGAGAGTTGGCGTACCAGACGCTGTCCTATCACCGCGCGAATGGTGGAGACGAGGAGGAATGGCTCAATGCCCATGTCGACAAGACGTGGAATTGCACCAGCGGCGCTATTGGTGTGAATGGTGGAGAGTACGAGGTGGCCGGTGAGCGCCGCGTTGATCGCGAGTGAGGCGGTCTCGGCGTCACGGATCTCTCCCACCATGATGATGTCCGGGTCCTGGCGCACGAGCGAGCGTAGGCCGTTGGCGAATGTAAAGCCGATCTGAGGATTAACCTGTGCCTGGTTCACTCGCTTCATCTGATACTCGATCGGGTCTTCGATCGTGGCAATGTTTACGTCAGGAGTATTGAGAATATCGAGCATCGTGTAGAGCGTGGTGGTCTTTCCGCTTCCGGTAGGGCCTGACATGAGGATGATGCCGGTCGTTTGCTTCAACACCTTGTGGACGCGTTCGAGGTCTTCGCCGTGAAGACCAAGTGCCTCGAGCGTGAAGCCCTGCCCTCCCTCGCGAAGAAGACGCATCACGATCTTCTCCCCGTAAAAAATCGGAAACGTTGAGACACGGAAGGAGACCTGCTCGGCTTCAGTAGCCATCTTGAAACGCCCGTCTTGTGGGAGACGCTTCTCATCGAGCTTAAGGTTCGAAAGCACTTTGATACGCGCGACGATGCCCGCTGCAGCATTCTTGGGTAGGGTCATGGCGTCGTGCAGGAGGCCATCGATGCGATAACGGACCAGCACTTCTCCCTCCATCGGCTCGATGTGGATATCTGAAGCGCTCTGTGTAACGGCGTGTCGTAGGAGCGTGTCGACGATACGCACGATCGGCAGGTCCTCGGCCATCTTCTGTAGATCGTCTTTTGAGACATCGGCGCTGTTCTCGTTTACGATACGGATCTTCCCTGCCTCGCTGCTGATGATGTCACCGAACTCATCCTTAAGGGACTTCTGGTACTGTACGAGCGCGTGTTTAATACTCTCGGTGTCGGTCAATCGTGAGAGGATCTTCAGCCCAGTCTTCTTACGTACCGAGTCGATCGAGGGCAGGTCTTCGACGTCGAGCATCGCGACCTCGAGGGCATCATTCTCCTTTTTGTACGCGATGATGTTGTGGGTGCGCGCGATAGGCTCAGGGATGAGCGAGAGAACATCAGGCGGAATTTTGAATTCCATGAGATTCACAAAAGGGATCCCGAACACGTAGGCCTGGATTCGACGAAGAGAGTCTTCAGTAAGCGCGCCGCGCGCGATGAGTGTCGAGGAGAGCGTCTGCCCTTTCTCCGCCGCTTCTGCGGCCGCAGCATCAATGTCCTTCTTTGCGACGAGCCCGGAGTCGACGATAAATGTTTTCAATTCCGCCTCGGATGCATGCATAGTATCTAAAGTATAACGCAACGGCGGCACCGTAAGAGGTGCCGCCGTTGATTGCGCTCTGTGAAAAGTTATTTCACCGCGTCCTTGAGTGCCTTTGCAGGGCGGAACTTCGCCGTGCGCGTTGCAGGAATGCGGATCGTTTCGCCCGTGCGAGGGTTGCGACCTTCGCGAGCCGGGCGAGCCTTCGTCGCGAAGATGCCGAGACCAGCAATCGAAACCTCGTCACCGCTCTTGAGAGCCTTCACAATTGAGTCAATGATCGTCTCGACAGCACGCTCGGCGTCAGCCTTGGTCGAGCCGAGTACGTTGTGTACCTTGTCGACAATTTCAGCTTTATTCATGAGTATCTACTAGAGTTAGTAATCCCCGCGGGCGTTAAGCGAGGCGGGATGAAAATAAGTATAAGTGGCGCCATTTTTTCCGCAAGGGAGTTGCCAATATGAGCTAAGTGGTGTGCAATGTCATCGTGCAAACTCGACGACGCGATTTTCGCGGATGATATTGACCTTAATTTCCCCAGGATACTTAAGCTCCGTTTGGATGCGCTTCGCGACATCTCGAGCAAGTTTGTGCATCGCGAGATCAGAAACCTTGCCCGGGTTAACAAATACACGGATTTCGCGTCCGGCGGCGATGGCGTAGACCTTCTCTACTCCTTCAAACTGCCCAGCAACGCGCTCGAGGTCAGTGAGGCGCTCGAGATAGCGATCGATAGTGTCGCGGCGAGCGCCCGGCCGGCCGGCAGAAATCGAGTCTGCCACCTGGACCAGTACCGATTCAGGGGTTTCATACGGAAACTCTTCATGATGCGACTGCATCGCTTGGATGATGCGTCGGTCGACACCGTACTTCTCGAGAATGCGACGACCAATTTCGACATGCGTACCCTCTACCTCGTGGTCCACGGCCTTGCCAATGTCATGGAGCAGTGCGCCTGCGCGTGCGACTGCAGGGTCAGCGCCGAGCTCTGTGGCGAGCATGCCAGCAATGTGCGCCATTTCAATAGAGTGTTGGAGAACGTTCTGGCCATAGCTTGTGCGGAAGTAGAGCCTGCCGAGGAGGGCTGTCAGCTTCGGGTCGAGACCGATCACGCCGGTCTCGTAAGCTGCAGCCTCGCCTTTCTCGCGCATGAGCTCGGCGACCTCGCTCCTCGTCTTCTCGACGATTTCTTCAATCTTTGCCGGCTGGATGCGACCGTCAGCGATCAGTTTATCGAGTGCGATCTTGGCGATATGCCGACGAAGTGGGTCAAATGACGAGAGGCCGATCCGATCCGGCACGTCGTCGATCAAGACATCGACACCTGTCGCTTTCTCGAAGGCTTTAATGTTGCGTCCTTCCTTACCGATAATCTTCCCTTTCACCTCATCTGAGGGGAGGGTGACGGTGAGTGTGGTCGTCTCAGCGTTTACGGCATTACCCAGGCGATGAATGATACTCGTGAGAATTGTGCGTGCTTTATTTTCGAGCATGGCGCGACCGTGCGCCTCAAGCTTTTGCATTCGTAGGAGTAAGGATTCTTCGTACGCGCGTTCGACGTCGCTGAAGAGCTCCTCCTTAGCCTGTGCCTCGGTAAAGTGGGCGACCTTTGAGAGTTCTCGCGTGCGATCTTTAAGCAGGGTCTCAAATTGACCCTTCAAGCGTTCGGCTTCTATCTCGCGTGCGCGAACTTCGTCTTCCTTCTCGTCGAGATCGCGTTGGCGCGAGTCGAGAAACTCCTCTCGGGTATCAAGACGCTCTTCCTTGCTCTCGAGCTTGTTTTCGCGTTCTTCGATGGGCGCGAGACGCTCGGTCTCGAACACTTCGGCGCGGTACTCTGCTTCGGTGATAATCTTTGCCGCTTCTTCCTTGGCCTGGAGGAGCTTCTGCTTTACCTCGAGTTCGACTGAGCCGCGTGAGGCAAGGCCGATAAGTACGCGCAGCACATAGCCTAAAATCACGCCTCCGAGCCCTGAAAGCGCAAGCATGATGAGAATAATCTGAAGCGACATAGTCTGTTCGTGAGCCCGTACGGTACCACAAATCCCCGCCCGGCGCATGCCGCGCAGAAACCTACTTTTTCGAGGGAACGCCCTGCCAGGATAGCTCGAAGATCATAGTCATCATGTCGTGGATCACCTGGTCCTCAATGATGGTGGCGGCAAACTGGGGTTCGCTAAAGTTGATAATCGAGACCTTATTCCCGCCATAGATCGTTAGATCACTCTTATAGGGAAATTTGTCGCGAGAGACGTGGCGGAGTACAGGCCAGATCTTCTGGGGGAAGTCCTTATATATAGACTCGTTGTAGTTGATATCGAGCTCCTCATCAGGGAGAACTGCACGGGTGGTGATCCCGACCTTCGCCTTACGTTTTATGTATCTCTCGCGGAATTCGGGGGTGAGAAAGCGCATCAGGTCGCTCGTGTTGCTAAACGCGAGCATTTCATAGGGCGTATCACTCGCCACGTGGTCCTCATAGACTTTAAGTACGCCTTCCTCTCCTTCGAAGAAGCGCACGATCGGCTTATTCTCGGCGCCAGCAAAGAGGCCCTCGAGCGTCGGAAGGATGGTCTCGAGGCTCTCTACCCCACGCTTCGCGAGCGTTACGCGCGAAGCCGCGTACCGCTCAAGGTTCTTCGGGTTCTCGACCTGGTAGAAGAACTTCTTGCGCTTCTCGAGCTCGGTCACGAGGCCCTTAATCGTGAGGCCTTCGAGCACCTTATATACCGTAGTGCGGTTAAGCCGGGTAATTTCAGAGAGTTTTGAGGGAAACGCACCGCCCGAGGCGAGGAGGGCGACGTAGACCTGGGCCTCTTTATCAGAGAGGCCAGCGCCCCGGACCTTGTCGACGAGCTTGGTATCGAGTTCGAGCATGCTTATAGCCTAGCTTCTATGGCCATTTCTGTCAATCCGTACGCACAAAACAGAGCAATAAGTCATAATATCGCTTAAAATAATGCCGTTATAGTCATACAAATTTGCTGTACGCGCACAAAAGTTGTGTATTGATCTATGCTTACCGCAGACAGTTTGTTCCTTGTAAATCCTGACCGCAAGGCAGGCGAAGGAAGGAGGTTCTTATGGCATTTGCAGAGATATTCGCAAGCCGGGCCGAGGCGTTCTGTCGACTGGGCTGCTATTGCTGGGAGTGTCACCAAAACATTCTTGGCCACGAGCCTTGCAGGGAGGGTGTCGAGGAGTTTTGGCGCCTCATGGAGTTTTTCGCGCAGGAAGGCGTCCTCGACGACTTCCTGGCCGAGATCCATGAGTTTCACCAGCGCTGGCTTGTTAGCCTCGACGGGCGGGAACCGGGGGACTACCCCGATTCCTGGTGGCACAGCATGTGTCGCTATGCCAATGAGCGGCACATGACGGACCGACATCCAGATTGTCGGTACGCCTTTTGGTTGGCGCATTTCGCCATCCACCGCACCTTCGGGAGCGTGTATCTGGCGTAGCCAGACGAGTCGAGTGCCTAGGAAACACTCGACTCCTTTTCAGAGCGCCTGAAGCAGTTCGAACGCTCTGAATTGGAAAAGTTCTTTTCAAAAGTATAGCCGGATAGTGTGCAGCTATCTGGGCTGGTGAGGCCATCACCCCACGCAAGGGATGACTTCAGTGACGTTCGCGGATGGTCCGGAACGTTATGGGTAGCCCTGAGGGGTCCCCTAAGTGGACGTGTGCACACCAGCGGTGCGCACACCAATCCACGGATCTCATCGGGCGCGATGAGTATCCACTGCACAAGCGCGTCGAATGGTTCGGCGCGCTTTTTTATTCGATCTTCACGGACGCTTTACGAAACGGCCTCTCCGTCCATCTGCGCTCTTAATGCTAGGGCGCGCTGCATGATGTGGTCGCCGATCTCACCCCAATCAAAGTACTCCTTGTAATCCTCTGGGTTAATCAATTCAATTTTTGTTACTTCTCCATCCGGATCGCTCTCAAAAGGACCGTCGGGCTCGACGATGCAAATTGAGCGAGTTTGGGAGACCACGCCCTTTGGACCGATGATGTCCTGGCAGCCGATCAAGTGCTGTTTGAGCACGTGCATATTCGTTTCTTCTTTTACTTCACGCTCCACTGCTGCTTGCACGTCCTCACCTTCTTCTACGCTCCCGCCGGGTGGCGTCCAGCCCTTCTTCTCCGAATACACCAATACGAGCTTATCTCCACAGAAGCAGTAAGCATGGACTCCCTGTATTTTCTTGTCTCTCAAGTCAACCTCGCCGCCGATGTCGATATACACAACCTCGAGTGCCTCGCCTGACGGATTAGTCAGAGTGGATTTAATTTCCATTAGCGAAGTATAGCGTAGACAGCGCAAATCCCCGCTCGGCGCATGCCGGGCGGGGATGTGGTCGAGAAGCCGTTAATTAGTTAAATACTTTGTCGACGATGCCGTATTTCTTTGCTTCGTCAGCACTGAGGAAGAAGTCGCGCTCGACATCCTTCTCGATCTTCGCGAGCGGTTGGCCGGTGTTCTTGGCCATGATTTTATTCAAACGTTCGCGCAGCTTCAGGATCTGCTTAGCAGTGATCTCGATGTCGGTCGCCTGTCCTTGCGCACCGCCATGGGGCTGGTGGATCATCACTTCCGCGTTCGGGAGGGCGTAGCGCTTCCCCTTCTCCCCCGCCGACAGGATCACCGCTGCGGCCGAGGCGGCCATGCCGACGCAGACCGTCGATACGCTGGGCTTCACGTGATTCATCGTGTCGACGATCGCGAGGCCGGCAGTGACGACGCCACCGGGTGAGTTGATATAGAGCGAGATGTCGCGCTTTGGGTCCTCGGCTTCGAGGAAGAGGAGCTGAGCGATCACCAGATTTGCTACGTCATCATCGATCGGCCCGCCAAGGAAGACGACGCGCTCTTTAAGAAGACGTGAGTAAATATCATACGCGCGCTCGCCAAACTGACTCTTCTCGACCACCATCGGTACCAACATAGACGATGAAATTTTATTGCTCATAGCGTTATCTCGTTACTCTAATAACCACCCACCGTTGCCTGCGTGCCACTAGTATACGCTCCGGTGCGTTTCTCAAAAGCGTAGTACGCTCCCAAGACGACCATCGCCATAATAATAATGATCGAGAGCATCGCGCCCCAAGACTGCTGCTTTCTCGAAGGAAGCTCGGGAGGTCGCCCGGCGAGCATGGCGGCGACCTCTTCGTGGGCCTTGTCCGATTTAGTCGGCATCGAGGTACATCTGGCACGCCCTCTGGAAGGCTGCTACGGCAGCATCCTTTCCTTCGTAGCCCTTGATCTCGACGGCAGCGGGCTTGCCCTTAAGATTCTTGTAGGTCTCGAAGAAGTGCACAAACTCTTTAAGCGTGTGCTTATTTAGATCATTCAGGTCCTGCACGTCGTCCCATCGCTTGTCGTCGACCGGTACAGCAATAACCTTGTCGTCAGCGTCACCACCATCAATCATGCGGAGGATCCCAACCGGTCGTGCAGCGACGAGTAAGCCGACATTTAAGGGGTACGTAGTCATCACGATCACGTCGAGCGCGTCACCGTCGTCCCAGAGTGTTTGCGGCACGAAGCCGTAATCAAAGGGATATGCTGCTGCTGAGTAGTTGGCGCGATCGAGCTTAATAAGGCCGGTCTTCTTATCGATTTCGTATTTATTATGAGAATCTTTTGGGATCTCGATAATGACATTCATTGCTTCGGCTGTTCCCGCCTCGATATCGTGAAGTAGATTCATAGTGGTTCAGTATATCTTACTCGTCGTTTGCGCGGTCGCGATCGCCTTCCTTATCGGCGACTGACTCGTCACTGCCGGGGATTGTGGCGAGTTCTTCTTCAGCTGGGAGTGTGGTCACTTCCTCGCTGAGGTCAGTGATTACCTCTAAGCTTTCCGTAGGCATCAACCCTGCAGCTTCTGCAGGATCTTCCTCAGGGAGTGTGATCTCGACTGATTCACCATCGCTCTCGGCGACATCGGTGCCGCCCGTTGAGACGATGTCGATATTCCAGCCAGTGAGCTTGGCGGCGAGGCGCACGTTCTGGCCGCCGCGGCCGATCGCTCGGCTCTGCTCGTCTTCGCTCACAGTGACGACGGCGCGGTGCTGCTCCTCATCGAGCTCGACTGAGATCGGCATGGCCGGAGAGAGCGCTTCCTTCACGAACTCGCGCGCATCCTCGTTCCACTCAATAATGTCGATGCGCTCACCCCCGAGCTCGCTCATCACGGTCGAGACGCGCACGCCACGCTGGCCCACGAGGGAGCCGACAGGGTCGACGTGAGGGTCGGTCGACACGAGGGCGAGCTTGGTGCGGCTGCCTGGTTCGCGAGCGATCGCCTTCACCTCGATTGCGCCGGTGGCGAGCTCTGGGGCCTCAAGCTCGAAGAGCTTAACTACAAACTTAGGATGTGCGCGCGAGAGGCGCAGGTACACACCGCGGAAGCCCTCATCGACGGCGTAGAGGTACGCGCGGATACGCTCGCCCATGCGGTAGCGCTCGCCCGGGATCTGCTCCTCGTATGGGATGATGCCGGTCGTGCGGCCGAGGTCGACGAAGATCGCGCCGCGCTCCATGCGCTGCACGATACCGCCGACGATCTCACCCTTCTTCTCACCGAACTCTTCCATCATCGAGATCTTCTCGGCTTCGCGCACCTTCTGGATCACGACCTGCTTGGCCGTTTGTGCGGCGATGCGACCGAAGTCGTCCTGTGGCTCGAGCGGGAAGACAATCTCCTCCCCTACTTCTGCCCCGCGCTTGATCAGCTTCGCGTTTTCAAGAAGGATGTGCTTTTCCGCGTCAAAGCGTGGAAGCTCGCCCTCGGCGAGGGTCTCCTCTTCGTGGAAGCCGTGTGGATGCTCCTCAGGAAGCTCTTCCCCGTCATCGGGGAAACGGACAGCGCTCTCGTCTACAACGGTCTTTACCTGTTCAAATGAAACGGTGCCTGAGTTAAGGTCGAGCTTCGCGCGGATCACCTGTCCGCGCTTACCGTACTCGCGCTTATAGGCAGTGGCCATTGCGCTTTCAATTGCATCAATCATCGTCTCACGACTAATGCCTCGAGTTTCAAACTCTCCGAGCACTGCGTGTATGGTTTTAAGGTCAATCATGGTTATGGGCTATGTATGTTCGCACACGTAATAAAACTACTCAAACGAGAACGGTAGTTAACTACAAAGTACCAGATGGAATAGGGGGTGTCAAACAGCGCTGTATTCTCTCCAGAAGATTTCGAAAAGAGAATGTAGTGTCGCAAACGCAGCAGGGTCCTCTATAACAACTACACGGAAGTCGTCAACAAAGGAGACAAAGGCTACTTTATTAGTCCAAAGAAAAACATGAGATCCAAAAGGTAGCGAGTTGGCGATAATTTTTGTTTGACGCAGAAATTTTGTGTCTTGAGTGGCCCGATTTCGTGCGTAGGGAGAATCTTCACATATGCTGCGATAGGGTATTTTGCGGGCGATGCGTCTGCGATCAAATTGCTCCCAATGGCCGCCTGTTTGGAAGTTTGGATCGTTTTGATTAAAAGAAAATATCTCCTTAGCTTCATCAACCATGTGCCGAAATATGTTGCGGAGCCCTTGGGGGCCATCAAAAAACGCTACGGTTGGGGTTTTTGCCTGAGAGTCATATGCGGCTTTCAGCTCAGGAAGTACGCGCCCGAGAGCGTCGACCTGGGCATCTAGGGCGTCGCGGAGCACTTCAGGGTCAGCTGGCGTATACCATTTACGTTTTTTTACGAAGAAAATACGAACATAGCCCTTGATTCGAAGAGATTTCAGAACCTCGTTTACTGTTGATTTAGGAAGCATGGCACGTTCTGCCAACATCGGTGGAGACGCGCGCCCGAGCATAAGAAGCGTCTTATAAACAGCCGCTTCCTTCTCAGACAAGCCCAGGAGCTGTAATTCTGTGATGAATTTCATAAATAGACGATGAAATTGTCCAATTTCTAGTAAGATAATACATTGTATTATATACATATATTTATGCAAGGGTACATTAATACGCTACTCGATAGTTTATTTATACGGTATTGATAAAGTCTCGGTGGATGGAGTACGTTACAACCGAACACGCTGATAAGGAGGAAACAAATGCCCGTAACGCTACATGTCGACCCGAAACAGAACGGAATGTCCTGGAAGGAGTTCCTTGCTACTAAGCCGCCATTCTCGATAGCGCTCGACGGCTACGTCGAAGACGCTCCGCGTTATCAGACCAAAGGTCCCTATCTCAACCTGAACCATCACGAGAAAGTCTCTAGGATGGAAACGCGAGCAACCTGTGCTCAGGCGCGAATTCATGTCGAGCAAGGGCTCTTTACGAGGTTCCAGCAGGACGGCGAACCACATGCCCACGTCTGGGTGAACGACTGCGATCAGGATGTATGTTTTGCCTGGGCGATACTAAACAACCCGAAACGATTGCTTGGGCACAGCTTCCCCGAATGTGTCGATGCGGTGGATCGACTCGATACTTGCGGTGGGTTTACGCGGACTTTCTGTCGCAAGAATGAGTTGGCATGGATCTTCGAACCCTATGACCTATTTCGAACCTCTGGGGAGCTGAGCAAGCGCGATCCAGAGCAGTTTCGGAAAGTCATCAAGGAAGTGGTCGAACGGGTGGACTCTGTACAGAAGGACGAGGGATCTCCCTGGGTTGGCCACAAGATGCGAGACGCTTATGAAATTATCCGAACGGGTACAGGATGGATTCTAGTGAAAGAGGAGTCGACAAACGCACGCGGAGTCATGTACCAGGATGGGCATCGGGCTTTCGTGGCGATGACGGAACGTCCCGATGGTGCCTGGCAGTACTCAGTCGGGCGAGCGTCGCCTCTCGTGCCCTTCCCGGTTCCGCAGATACTCAAAGCGCTTGCGAGGGCCGAGCATGATCCAAAACACACGTGGGGAGGGTCGGATTTGATCGGCGGGTGTAACCGAGTGCACGGCAGCACGCTTTGTCCCGAAGAGGTGGCCGGCACTGTGGAGAATACGATAAAGAAATTCCTTAGGAGGTGTAAGTAGAGGAACAGCAAACCCCGATCGCGCGAAGCGAGTTCGGGGTTCACTTTTTGTGCGGGACAGAAGACCTCAAGTGCGCTGGTGACCTAAAAATAAGGGCCGGCACATTGGTTTGTGCCGGCCCTAGTTTCATGGGTCACCTCCAGAAAATTTGGTCGATCGTCGGTGGAACCACCTTTGCTGCTCCGTATACCAGCATGCTTGTCGTAAGCTCGAGCTTCACGTCGCACGCAGGGGCTCCGATGGACCGGATCCACGCGCAGAGCTGAGCGTAGAATTCCTTACCCTCCGTCAGGCGACTCACTCCCTGTACGGTGTACACGGCGAATCGTTCTTTTCTACCACCGGGCACGTTTTTGATGCGTGCGAGGTAGTAGACGCCGTTCTCGATAAGCATCTCCCCGAGACCCCTGGGCATTTCGCTTTCGCGGAACGCCAGGTGGATATCCCAGACCTTGTGGGTCTCGCGCGGCTCTGAGCGCAGACGCTCGAAAGGCAGCAGGTGAAGCTTGAATGCAGTCTCCGGCTCGATGCGGTTATCAGCCAAGACGCACTCGCTGTGGTAGTAACCTACTGCGCCGGTCTCCCGCAACAGTCGGTCCACCTCGATCTCCAGTTCGCGAAGTTCAGGGTGATTTCTCACCTTCTTCGAGACGTGGATGTCGATCAATGGGCAAGCTGTGTAGTACCGAGCGGTTTCCTCGTCAAAGATGAGTCCCCGCTCGGCGAGGCTGTCGTCGGCGAATCCGAGGCTCGCGAGAGCCTCTTTCAGAGTTGGGCCTCCCCCAGCTTCAGTGGCCACGTGCATGTCGTATCCGAGTTTCTTCATAGACCCTCCTTTGGTCAGTTGTTGTGGTGAACTAATGGTCTGCTCAGACTTTACACCATACCTTTTTAATGTATAGTAATTCACATAACATGTGAGGAAAAACTTGTATTTTGAGCCCGAGACGGTAATGTTACTCACATGAAAATACTTGAAGAACTGGGATTAACGCGGGCCGAGGCCAGGACCTACGAGCGGCTGTTGCAACTTGGCGAGTGTCCTGTAAGTGTTTTGCAAAAGTCACTAGCGGCCCACCCTCAGGTGGTGTACAGGTCAGTGGATGGTCTTGTACAAAAGGGGCTTGCTGTCGTCGTGGTTAAGAAAAGCAAAAAGTACGTTAGCCCAGAACATCCAAAGAAGCTAGAACAGCTCGAACGAGAGAAGACAGAGCGGTTAAAAGAGAGCTTGCCAGAGCTCATGCGTCTCATGGCTCCGCATAAAGACGCGTTAGTGAAAACCAGCGTGGGTATCGAAGCAGTCCAAGCCTTTCGTCGCAGAAGCATCGATGAACTAAAGAGGGGTGACAGTCTGTATATCATTGGTGGGTCGGGGGACAGGTTCTACAGTGTTATGGGCGAGAAGTATGAAGAGATTGAAGCCAAAAGAATCAAGAAAAAGATCTACAAGAAACTAATAGCTTTTTCCTCTGAAAAGGAGAAGTTTCAATCTGATCCACACAGGCTCTATACAGTATTCAGATTCTTCCCCTCTTATCATCCAACCACATCGAGTATTAATATATTTGGCGATAATGTCGGGATATTAATATGGGCAACTGAACCCATTGTCATCCATATCAAGAGCGAAGAAGTCGCGCTTTCCTACAGAAACTACTTTGATGAACTCTGGGCCGCCGCTGTCGAATAGGAGATCGCGAGTACACGATCGAGTACGTTGCTCACGCTGTTTTCAATGTGCGGGATAGGAGAATCGAACTCCTGCTCTCAGTTTGGAAAACTGATGTTCTACCATTAAACTAATCCCGCTTTAATGATTTTGAGCATACCACACCTCGCTTAGTAGTGGATCTGCCTTGCGCCAAGCGCGGAGAGGAGTCCTTCGCAGCTATTGACAAGTAACTAAACAAATGCTACATTAACGCGAGCAGGTGTGTAGGGCTCTTGCCCCACTGACCATGCCCTCAAATCCAAACCGAGGGCAAAACTCGATCCAAACAGACCGAAAAAGGAGAAAACTATGAGGAAACTCATCTTCACGTCCTTCGTCGCGCTCGTCGCGGCCGTCTCGTTCAGCACCCCGGCCTCGGCTGGTGACAACCCGAACCGGCACAAGGTCGATGGCATCGTCATCGGCCTCGCGCATGAGCAGCAGGCCAAGCTCCACGAGATGGAGCGCGGCAAGAAGCGGCTCGAGAAGTCGGGAGGTGTCACGATCGCCTGCACCGACCAGCTGTGGAGCGACGATGTCGGAGACGCCGTCTCCGGCATCTTCAGCGAGTGGGGATACCAGCAGCGCCGCGGCAAGCCCGTGGTGCACGTGGTGGCGAACTTCGCCGTCACGGTGTGCAAGCACGGCGCGTGCAACACCACGTACGAGTACGTGGATCCCGCGAACGTGAACTACGTGGGCGGCGTGCTGACGATGCACAACGACTCCCACTACCTGCGGTGCCAGGACGTCGAAAACGGGTACCTGTACCAGAGCGACGACCGGTCGCACTGGTTCAACAACCAGGGCTCGAGTGGGCAGAACAAGAACGAGTACCAGTACCGCGACGTGGACATCAGCGGCGCCTGGCACCCCGATCTTGGTGACAACGTGTTCCACCAGCAGTACCTGCAGGTGTGGACCGGTGACAGCAAGCAGGTCCACCCCGTCAACGAGACGCAGCCGGGCGCGGGCGGATCGGGCGGCGGCGGCAAGAAGTAGCCGCCGCGATCACGGCCGAAGAGTATGGTTTTGCCTCCTTCGCTTCGGCCAACGGCCGGCATCCCTCACAGGATGTCGGCCGTTTCTTTTTGTTTGTCGGGCCGCCGAGAGTCGAACTCGGTCAGCTTGCTCCCAAAGCAAGTGTACTACCGTCATACGCCGGCCCGTT
>CAZSKX010000005.1:0-12602 GCA_964607655.1 uncultured Candidatus Saccharibacteria bacterium
CTGCTGAAGGAGAGGGTTGAGGTGGCGACACTCGAGAGATCATCCGTGCCGTTGCCATAGAGGAGTTGACCTGCGGTGAAGGATGTCTGGCCGGTACCACCCTTCGCCACATCGAGAATGCCCGAGATCGTAGCGAGAGTCGTGGTTGCTGTCCAAGTCGGAATGCCGTTTAGCCACGCGAGGACCTGACCGCCAACACCTTGTGTGGTGGTGGCGAGTTGGCCGGTGCCGTTGCCATAGAGAAGCGCTCCTGACTGGACAGCGCCCCAGCCGGTACCGCCGTTTGGTACTTGGAGAATACCGACGAAGCCTCCGCCATCTGGACTTGCACACACGACGGTGCCATCAGCGTTGATGGTTTGGATGAGCTGCCCAGGACAAGATGCCCCTGCGTATCCCTGCACAGCACCCGTACTGTTGGTCACGAGCAATTTTGATTGAATGCTCGAGATAATCGCATTGGTTGTTGATGCCGTACCGAAGTAGCCTGTGCCCGAAACACTGAGCGCCGTGGTCGAAGCGTATGCTGCGGAAAGTTTACCAGTGATCACACCGTCGCCACTCACCGAAAGCGTGCGCCAAGGGCTTGTCGTGCCGAGGCCGAGCCAACCAGAAGCATTAATTACCGTCCCAAGAGCACCTGAATTAGTGTAGATATCCAGAATGTTGGCGGTCTGACTCGACGCGGCCACTAATGCAACCGTCGTGCTTGCAGCGTCTTCTGAAATCGCCGTGAATTTAGCATACGGAGTTGATGAGGCCAGGACGCCGTTGGCCATGACATGGTCAGTGCTTGTCGCCAGATATACAAGACCAACTGAATTCGTAGACCATCCGCCGGCTGTCGAGACACCAAGAGAAGCGATCGGCCCACAGCTCACGTTGCCGGACGCGTCCGTCTGCAATGCGCGATTACCACTACATGTGGTAATGCTCGATAGTGTAAACGTGTTACTGAGGCGAGCGGTCGAGAGCCAGCTGGCACCCGTGACTGTAAGCGCTGTCGTAGAGGCGTTGCCAGAAAACTCTTGGAGCCTCGTCCAGAGATTCGCCGTATATGTCTTGGGAATTGTTGTTGACGCATTAATGTAGCTATTTACCCGCGCGTCGGTGTAGTAGAGATTGGTTCCTTCTGCAACGTGCGTAGTAAGCAGGCCGAGCGAGGAGGTCGCAATGTTAGTCAGATTGTTGGTGCCATTTCCAAGAACAAGCCCGTAGCCAAACGATGTTGCGCCGGTACCGCCGTTGGCGACACCGAGTGTTCCATCAAGCGTAAGTGTGCCGCTGTTCACGATAGGACCACCGGTGAATGTAAGGCCGGTCGTCCCACCTGAAGCATCAACGCTTGTCACTGTCCCTGCGCCACCACCAGCGACAGTGTTAGTGAGCGTCGTACCGTCGAAGCTAAGGCCCGTGCCGATACGCAGCGCGGTGAGCTGTGTTGTTGACCCTACGAGGATGCCATACGGGGTCGTCGACCCAGTGCCACCGTTTGCTACCGGGAGCGCGCTGCCGGAGAGTCCGATCGAGAGTGTGCCACTTTCGGTGAGCGGCGATCCGGCTACCGAGAGGAACGAGGGAACGGCAAGCTCAATTGATTTGATCTTTGCTCCACTACTGCTGCTACCGCCACCACCACTTACGATAGCCCTCGCTGAGATGATCGGATTTTGTGGTGTTCCGGTGATCGTGATGTTCGTACCCGCAGTAATGCTGTTGACCACATTTGACGCGAAGATTCTGCCGGTCCCAGCATCAATATCCGCATTGCCGGTCACGATCCCTCCCAGGGCCGAGAGGCGGCGTGTGAAGGTGGCAGCGCCACTTACCCGAAGCGCATCACGCAGCGTGGTGGCACCACCCACGTCGAGAGTATCGCTGATGGTGGTCGCTGCGTTGATCTCAAAAATGGCCGTGCGCAGTGCGCTCGGCGTAGTGAGCGCAGTAGTCGCGAGTGGCACGAGCTGTCCAACACTGCGTTCGACTATCGCGTCGTCAACTGGTGCCACTGCCTCTGTATCATCGTATGCAATCGGCGCACTCACCGTTGGCAAGAATGGCAACGTTCGTCCCAGCACAACAAAAGCATTCTGAACGCGAACAGCAGCCGACGAGAAGGCCTGACCAATCTGGTCAGAGACCGAGCTGAAGCTCACTGCAGCTGGCTCGATCTGCGCAAGCATCGGGGAGAGCGGAAAAGCTGGCATGAAGTTCTTCGCACGGAGTGCTCCCCCCGAGGTGCCCGACACAAGCACCATCACCGTAAGCGCTGTCGCTGCGCTTGAAGCAAAAAGTGCAAAAGAGCTACGCGACACGGGGCTGGCCTTCTTCTGGTCTTCAGAATTTTCCGAGGTGTATTCAATCTTGCGTTGCTTCGAAAGATCTTCCGAGCGGTCTGCCTTCAGACTTTCCTGTTCAGCAATAAATTTACGAAGAGATGATTCGTTGACGAACCACACATTCCCGATTTTCTGACCTTGGATTTTTCCGTGGCGACAAAGGCGTGAGATGTAGTCGTAGCTGTAACCGACCTTTGAGGCCAATTCCTTTGAGGAGACCAATTCTTTCTTGAGAATTTTGTCGGTAATCATCGGTGGTCGGTAGAACGATTTACCTATATCTTATCAGTGTTTTTTCGTTCGCCGACCACAGAATCAAAATTCTCTGTGGATAAGCTCAACTTTTTGAAAGTAACCCTCACTGAGATGCGTTTTCCATTCTGTGAAACTGACTCTGACTATTCTCTAAAACATCTCACTCAATCTGGTCTCTTGCTCTCACAAACTACGAGCACAGACGTTCTACACCGAATCAATCGGCGCCTTCTTGCCTCCAGACCATCACGCCTCGCTCATTACCCCTAATGAAATTCATCTCAGCCGATTTTAATGATCGGCGGCCGTCTCTCTGCTCAGTCCTAGCTGAATCTTTTCTCTAGCAGCTTTGTTGCAAAATGTAGTTTTAGCTTAAGTACTAACTATCTCGTCTCGTCGAGCTCGGCTATCCGAGATTAAATATCGTTATAAATACTCACTTTATCCTTACTCACCGTAATCACCGCATTTTTGTAACTAAACGTCTTTTCTCCATCGTTTATGGTTCTCACGACTATGGGCTTTCCTTTAACCATCGTTACGAAGTTGGCATGCTGAGGAAGAATATCGAAAGGTCCTGCACTGTTCTCTGAAGAAATACTCTCTGCCTTCCCTTCCCAGACCTGTTCGTCCGGGGTTGCCACGACTACCTGGAGCTCTCCAGGGAAGCCTTTCATGCGCCTGCTCCTGTGCCCTCAAGGTCCTTGGTGGTACCGATATACATAAATCGTTCTGGGGGAATAGTGTCGAACTTCCCGCCGAGGATGCCTTCGACATCGGCAATAGCGTCTGCGCGCGAGACGAAGACTCCTGGGACCCCTGTCTGTAGTTCTGCCGTCACGGTCATCTGTGTCATGTAGTTGCGCAGACGCGTCGCGCGCTCGTAGATCATACGATCTTGCGCAGAAAGCTCGCTCTCACCGATAATCGTTGCGATGCGCGCAAGTCGTTCGTACTGATGTAACGCCTCGATACCTGCAGTCACAACTTTATAGTGCCGCTCGTCGACGTACGATCGATCGAGTGCCGACGATTTCGATTTCAAAATATCGATTGCCGGATATCGCCCTTCTTGACTCATTCCGCGCGAGAGCACGACGAGCGCTTCGAAGTATGGCATCGCCGCGGCTACAGCTGGATCAGAGAGGTCGTCCGCCGGCACGTACACCGTCTGGATCGAGGTGATCGAATTTTTCGGCGTGCTTACCAGACGGTTCTCGAACTCGGCCATCTGGGTCTGGAGTGTTGACTGATACCCGAACTCTGAAGGGATCTCTTCGAGGAGCGTCGAGAGCTCATTCCCCGCCTGCACAAAACGGAAGATGTTATCAGCAAAGAACAGCACGTCACTGCGCTCTTCGTCGCGGAAATATTCTGCAAGTGTCGCAGCGGCCGCCGCGACCTTAAAACGAATCGCGGCATTCTCATTGATGTGCGCAACGATAAGCGTCGTCTTCGAGAGCGCGTCCGTCTTCTGCAGAAGATCCCAGAGCTCGAACCCTTCACGAATACGTTCGCCAATACCGGTAAAGATGGTGATACCGGGATGTGTTTTATTTAAATTGCGAATCATCTCGGTCATGAGCGCAGTCTTCCCCACTCCGGCTCCTCCGACGAGACCGAGACGTCCTCCTTCGATAATCGGTGTGAAGATGTCGACGATCTTGAGTCCTGTCTCGAGAAGGCGTTTCTTTGGACGCTTTTTCAGCGTGTTCTTTTCTTGACGCGGGTGAATGGGTCGTGTTTTTGCATAGGTGAGGTTATGACCTCCATCGACTGGCCGACCATAGAGATTGATCGCACGACCCAGCACCTCTTCGCCCACCGGGATCGAGAGGGTGCTGCCTGTCGAGACGATACGCATATTGCGCGCGAGGTCTTCCTTTGATGTCAGCAAGAGACAGGAGATGAGCTCTCGTTCCGCGTAGGCGTGTACCTCGAGCTGTACGCTCGCTACGGTCTCAGCACCAAGCAGTTCACCGAGCGCTGGCCGGTAGTCGCTCTCGCAGTGCACCAGGACAATCTGTCCCTTTACGGCGTACACACGACCCACAAATTGTTTAGTCATTTTTTCCATCGTGATATAGCAGAGAACGACTCGAGGAGTCGTAAATCGCTGGTGTTTGCTGCCTCTTTTCGAATAATGCGACGCAAGCGCGACGCTTCCCCGTGCGCGCGATCCTCGGCCTGGTTCATGGAGAAAAGACGGGCGGCCGTACGTGCGAGCTCGCTCTCGAGCATGGCGCGTTTAAACAGGAGATACCGCACGCGTGTCTCGAAGAAGTCGAGGATCTTCGGCAGCTCTGGTTCAAAGAGATAATCGAAGCTCTCTGCCGTCTCGACCTCATGTTTTTCTCTCGGGGAGTAGGTCACGTCACGCACCGCCACCGTGTGTGCGAAGACATTGATAAACGATGGGTAGAACATGGTGATCTGACTGTATGCCGCAACGTGCTTTAGAAATTGTTTTATCTCTTCTCCGGTCGGCTCATCCTCGGTAAACGTGTAGTACGAGCAGGTGCGCGTCGACGTGAGTGACGTCTCGAGCAGCATCTTCCCGGTTCTACCAATGACAAGATAATCCGATGCGTCGCCCGCGTTCTTCATGTGCTCGGCGAACGCCGCGACAATCTCGGCATTCACCGAGCCGTAGAAGCGCGTGTTCGACGTGAACGCCACGGACACTTTCGACACCACGTTCGAAGATTTTTGCGGCAACTCACCGCGATCAAACGCGCTCTGTTTGATGGACTGGTAGAGGCTCGCGATCTCGTCGTAGAACGCTTTGTTCTTTTCAAACGCCTGACGCAGACGATTGATCTTTTCCGCGCTCACGTCAAAGAGTGCCGACGCAACGAAGCCGATCGTCTCGAGATCTTGGAGCTCACGAGCTTTGGTGCCTACGAGGTTCGACATATCGTTGCAAGGTGGGGCGCCACGCTCTGAAGTTTTTTGATAAACTGATCGACCGAGATCGTACCGCGCTTAGCGCTCGTGAGGACAGAAGAGAGTTCACTATCGGTCGGGAGCGCTTTGATCAAGAGATCGCGACACCGCTTCACCTCGGCACTACCCTTCCCTTCGAAGAGCGAGGTAAACACGAGACCAAGCAACACGAGCTGTATCTCGACCGCCAAGGACTCGCCGGGGTCCTGGTCGAGCATAACCCGCATGGCCTCACCTTGCATGATCGTACGACGTGTCTGTTCAGAGAGCTGCGTGCCGAACTGGCTGTATCCACGTTGTCGTTCATACTGCGCGATCAACGCGTGCACGTTGATGGAGAGTTGTTTAGCGAGATTGTTCTGTGTGTTACGACCCACGCGCGTCACTGACTGCTCTGGTAATACGGCCGGGAAGCGTCCTTCGGCGTGGGCATCAGGAGAGAAAAAGAGGTGTCCGTCGGTGGCCGAGATGAGGTTCGTGGAGACAAGGTTCGTAAGGTCCTCGATATTGGTCTCGAGCATCGGCAGGAGGGTGATACTCCCTCCCCCAAGGCTCTTATTGAAGCGGCCTCCCCGCTCGAGAAGGCGCGCCTGCTGGAAGAACATGTCACCTGGATAGCTCTCTCGTCCAGGCACCTTCCCAGCTAAGAGCATCATTTCTCGGGCATATTTAGCATGGCTCCCGAGGTCGTCGAGGACCACCAAGACGTCTCTCCCCTCCCACGAGAAGGATTCGGCCAATTCTAGCGCCACAATAGGCGTTAAATACACCATAGGCGCCGGGTCGTCTGAGAAGGAAATCAGCATGATTGCGTCTTTGTTTCCTCCATCGCTGAAGAGATTCCCCACTGCCTCCTCGATATACGGCCGTGGGCGGCCCACAAAGGCGTAAATACAGACCATATTGCTCCCCCGCTGCCGCCCGAACACGCTCTCGATAAAGATCCGCTTACCGCTTGAAATAGGCCCTATAACCATCTGTCGCTGCCCTTTGGCTATGGGGGTAAGGATGTCGATGGCCGGCATACCAGTCTCAAGTGGCTCCACGAGCGGCGCACGGGCACTCATCGAGGGAGCGTCGGCCTCCATCCGAAGCGGGACGGTCCCCGCAGGCAGAGGACCAAGGTCATCAATTGCGTCCCCGAGCACGTTAATAGCACGACCAAAAAGTCCTTTACTTGGAGCAAATTGAATACCTTTCTGGTCGATAAGAAATTGATCGCCCGCGCGCGGATTACCTCGATCGAGCAGGTACGCTTCGACCGTGTGCTCGCTAAAGGCAGTTACCAGCGCGCGCTGTCCTTGCGCATTCACAATAACCGTATTTACTCGTGCTGAAGGCAGTCCCTCAAGCGTAATAAGATAATCCTTCGCCTCGATGACGAAGCCCACTTCCCCTTCGGTCATAGTGCGCGTGTTCTCGTTCATGGTGAGGTTGTGCCGCTCTTCTCGAGAAGCTTCGCTCGCACACGCTCACGCGCTTTTTCAAAATAATGCTCAAAGCTGAAATCGTAGACGCGCGAGCGCCACGCAACGCGACATCCCGCGACCATTGCAGGATCGACCGTACACTCAAGCACGAGATCTTCTGCGACCTCGCGACGAACCCACTGTCCAATCTCGGCGACATCATTTTCAGGGAAAAATACCGGGACGGTAAGTGTAATGGTGTCGAGTTTTTTGTAATCATCCTCAAGAGCGTCGAGCTCAGCATAAAACGAAGCCTGTGTCATCGTATGCAAAAAACTGTCGGGAAGACTTTTGAGGAAGGCTGCTTCTGCCGGGGTTTTACTAGTGGCCGCAGCGAAGTCGTCTACCACCGAGACGCTCGCGCTTGTCACGCGCTTGGTAAAAAAAGCGTACTCGAAAAATTCTCGAACGAGGCTAAGTCGATATGCGAAGTCAGACCGACGATACGTGTCTTTGGTGATGAGGTGAAGCGTTTCTCGACTCATGATGCGGAAAAGATCCCTTGCGCCTTGGCGTCAGCGAGCGCCCGCAGCACCACATCTTTGTGTTCCTCAAGCGAAAGTGTTTTGCCGAGCGACAATCGTACGGTGTCTTCGACGAGCCCGACGATCTCCTGTTGAACGAGCGCCAACTTCTCTTCTCGATACTTCCCCACGGCTTTGCGGGTTGCATCAATTTCTTGCGCAATTTCATTTGCCATTTGCTTCTGCATACCCGCAACGAGTGCTTCGTATTCTTTCTGTGCGTTCTGTTCTATGGCCGAGAATGTGGCCGTTATGCGGCCATGTTCCTCGGCAAAAAGCTTCTTTATCGCCTCTGCTTCGTCTGCCACTACCCCTTCGGCAACATGCGCTTTTTGGGTAAGATCGGTGCCAATACGCTGCGTAAGCTGCGTAATCGTTGTGGACTGGTCTTTCAAAAGTTCTTGAGCGTGCGCAGCCAATTCTTCAATATGTTTACGTGCTGCGACACGGTAGGTTTCTTCTTCTTTCTCTCGCTCCTTTGTAATGTCATCTGCTTCCTTCTGCGCCTTGAGTCGCAGCTCGATAGCTTGCTGCCGTGCGTCGACGAGGACCCATTCTGCCTTCTGCTGCGCCTCGTGAACCGTTTTGTCGAAAATCGGCGCAGCAAGATCCTTCAAGCGTTGATGTAGCCGCCACACAGCCACCACAAGCACAATAAGCGCGAGTGCGAGCGCGAGAAGGAGTACGACGATAACGGTCTCAAGTGCTGACCATAACGTGACGGTAGCGAGAAAATCCGAAGAGAAAGTATTAAGTGTTTGCATACATTACAGTTGAACGAACAAGATCATCAAGCCAATAAAAAGCCCCGCAGCTGTCACCACGATGACCAACACAGTGTTGATCACCACCATCGACTGGATCGCTGGTTTTGCAAGTGGGTTACGTCCCACTGACACGATGCTGTCGCGTAAATTAGTACCGAAATTCCTGAAGGCCACATAGATACTTCCGACCACCACAAGCGTGGCAAGGAGGTACTTCAGAATGTTTGCTATCGGAGTATTAAGCCCAGTCACCGAACGGCCTGGGATGCCCGGCGCACCCAGTGTTCCTCCGGTGTTAGACGGCCGAGGACCCACACTGAGCAAGACTTTAATCGTGCCGCTGTAGACTGGACCATCTTCGCGTATCTCAACACTCGCGCTCGGAGACGGAAAAGTCTCGAGCGCGATGCCGATCACCGTATCTCCTGCACGTGTGGATTTTTCTCCCTTCCCTGGGATCGTCGAGGAGGTGACGTAATCGCCCGCCGCGATGGCTCCGTTAATCGTGGTGACGTTAACGCTAGCCTCTCCAGTATTCATGACCGGAGTCCCGGATGCCATGGTACGGAGGAGCACGAACGGGTCGCTAACTACGACACCAAAAAGGTTTGGATCGCCCACTACGCGCGCAAGTGTAAAGGCCCGGCTCGCCCGGTCAAAAGACACGAGATCTCCGGAAATGGACTCCCCTTGCACCGTGTACGTCTTGGCGATAGCCGTTACGTCCTCTCGAGCCATTGTTAGGCCGGGCGCCACTAGTGCGACCACGCCCAGCAAGGTGAGTATAGCCTTATAGAGAAAAGAGCTTGTCATAACGCCGTGATATAGCAATCATAGCGTTCTTCTGAAGCGTAAAATACGAAATTCGTGGGGATAAGAATCTTCACAAGCCGTACACCAAATCATGCCCATCAATGATCCAGCGCAGTAGGGTAATTGAGGAAGCTTCTAACCTCAATCCTCTCATTCCCTACGCAGAAATGTCATATCGGCAATACGAGACGAGAAAGCTGTTTATATAAACTACTTCTCGTATATGGTGTAGCCGGTTATTATCGAAGCTTGGCTAAACGAGGTAAGATGTTTATCGAAGTAGCCGGTGTTCAGGGCGGCTATCCCGAGCACCACGAGCGCGATAACGGGCGCTGCGAGACGTATGAGACCGTATGAAAGCCGCTTGGTAGCGCTTCTACGCTTTGTCACGGGACGCAGTGGCATGTCCGGCATGCGTACTTGCACCTCTTCCCTACGAACCACCGGGACGTCCTCCGCAAGAAAGTCCTGCGGCTGCTCTGGCTGACTTGTGTCCTCTATTGGCGCTTCGTATACGGGGTCCTCACTCGTCTCTACCGCCTCTTCGTGCTGCTCCTCCTTCTCTTCTTGAGATACCTCGATTGGCGAGACATTGCTTGAAACCCAGGCTTTACGGGCCTCTTGGACGGGCTCTGCTTCGATAACAGGCTCACTCAGGTCGATCACTGGGTCATTGTGGTAACGAGGACGTTCGATCTGGGGCAAGACTTCTGGAACTGCAGCCTCATAGCGGGGCGCTGCCCAGCTCGAACCGATCGAGGGTTCCTCTCTTTCTTCCACCTCCCGGGTCACGCCAACAACCTCATTACCAAATCGGTGGTCGCGTATCGCGCTCTCGAGCACATACCAACTTCGCCCCACCACCTGGGCAGGAACCCGACCTTCACGACACAACTGCCCGATATAATCCTTGGCATAGCCTGTTACTTTAGCGGCTTGCTTAGAGGATATATACCTCTTGTCGTCGATAATAAGTTCATCCATGCCTGTAGTATAGCCGTATCTCGGCTCGTGTAAACAATCTCGAGTGTACAAGCTGCCCAGGGGTTAGCTAAGTGCCTTTTGTATAAGCTCTCGCAGAAGCGTTGGGTTCCCCGCCCCCTTGCTCTTCTTCATTGTCTTACCCACCAAGTACTGAAGCGCGGCCTCCTTGCCTGCCCTCAGTTCTTCAACCGCCTTTGTCTCTTCTGCGAGGACTTCGCGCACCACCCCTTCGAGGACAGCCGGGTCACTTACTTGGACAAACCCGTGTTCCTTCGCGAGAGTCTCTGGGTCAGAACCACTCTCCACAAAGAGAGCGAGCGTATCTTTGGCACCACGCGACGACAGTGTGTTGCCTGCGGTCATGCGGATAAGCTTGGCAAAAAAGACTGGGTTTATTTTTTCAAATGATTCGCTCCCTTCTTTTGCAAAAATACCTGCAAGATCTGAAACAATATAATTAGCTGCGAGTGCTACGAGCGCCGTATCATTAGCCAGTTCGGCAGCGACAGAATCAAAAAAAGCACTCCGTGTAGGATCGCTACCGAGATACACAATGTCGTCTTCCTTCAACGCAAACATCTTCGCATAGCGCGCACGTCGAGCCCATGGAAGCTCGGGAAGAGAGGCCTTAATATCTTCCGGCGCAAGGTCTTTGATTTCTGTAATGCGGAGCTTCGGAAGATCGGGCTCGGGGAAATAACGGTAGTCTGCACTACCCTCCTTAAAGCGCTGATGGAAGGTCTCTTGTTTGGTCTCGTCCCAGCCCCGAGTCTCTTGGCTAAGAGTGCCGCCCTCCTCGAGGACCTTGGTCTGGCGAGCCACCTCATAAGCGATGGCGCGCTCGACGGAACGGAAAGAGTTAAGATTTTTTATCTCGACCTTGGTACCGAACGTCCCCTCCTCGGCTGAAACAGAAACGTTTGCTTCGATGCGCATCTCACCCTTCTCGAGATTCGCCTCGCCTGCCCCAAGTGTGCGTAAGAGGAGCTGTAATTCTCGGGCAAACCTGCCGGCCGTCTCTGCATCGTGTATCACCGGCTCGGTGACCAGCTCCATGAGCGGAATACCCGCTCGATTAAAATCTACGAGAGTTTTACCACCTGCGTGGATCGAGCGTGCTGTGTCTTCTTCGAGATGCACCCGCGTGAGCTTAACGCCCGCGAGCTCTCCTCCTACCACGAGCGGATACTCGTACTGACTAATCTGGTACCCCTTCGGGATGTCTGGATAGAAATAACTCTTGCGATCGAACTCGCTAAAATCGGCGAGCGTGCCCCCCACTGCTGTGCCGATGCGCAGCATGTGTCGAACTGCTTCGCGATTTATGACTGGCAAGGTGCCTGGGTGCGCCATACAGACTGGACAGACGTTTACGTTCGGTCGCGTCTCGTCGGGGTCGTTCTTGGAGTCGCAGAACATCTTCGTCCTGGTAGCGAGCTCTGCGTGAACCTCGAGACCGATCGTCGGGCGATATGCCATAGTCTCTTTAGTATGCCTTATGCCAAGCCTCTTGCCAAAGGCTTATTTCGCAAGAAGTCTAGACAGTTCGTCTGAGAAATTCTTGATCGACACCGCGTCTTCCACTGACACCTCGAGCACCTCTCGGCCTGTCTCTGTCCGCAACAGCTCTTTCTTAGCCTCCTTCTCCTCATCGGTGATCCGGTCTGTCTGTGAGAGGACAATGACCTCCTGCTTCTTAGAGAGCTTGTGACCAAAGGCTTCGAGCTCATTGCGCACTTCTCGGTATGCCGCAATGGGATCATCTTGGATCGACGAGATCAGGTGCACCAGCAATCCGGTACGCTCAACGTGCTTTAAGAACTTTACCCCAAGCCCCTTCCCGCTCGAAGCGCCCTCGATGAGCCCTGGAATGTCCGCAATCACCTTCCCATAGAAATCGCCAAGATTCGGCTCGAGGGTCGTAAATGGGTATGCGCCAATCTTGCTCTTAGCTCGGGTAAGTGCGTTCAAGAGAGAGGACTTGCCTGCGTTCGGCAGACCGACAAGTCCTGCGTCAGCAATAATCTTAAGAGTGAGCTTAATCTCGCTCTCCTTCCCTGGCTTACCGTTCGTTTGTTCAAAAGGATTTTGATGGGTCGAGCTTTTAAAGCGAGCATTCCCTTTACCTCCTCTGCCACCTCTGAGTATTAGAATTTTCTCGTCTTCGCGAGTTATCTCATATTCCTCTTCCGTCAGAGGCAGATACGCCACTGTGCCGACGGGAACTTTAAGCTCGAGCGGGTCACCATCTTTACCACGTTTAAGCTCGTTCTTGCCTTCACCACCATTTTCAGCGGCAAAGTCTTTCTCAAAGCGATACGCCGAAAGCGCCGCGAGGTCACGGACTCCTACGAGAAACACGTCTCCCCCGTGGCCTCCATCGCCGCCCGAGGGGCCACCCTTGGCAGTTTCTTTGGTACGGTGCCAGCGAGTAACTCCGTTACCTCCCTTTCCGGCTCGCGCGCGAATAGTTACTTCATCAACAAATGCCATGCCCTCACCCTA
>CAZSKX010000005.1:12702-35057 GCA_964607655.1 uncultured Candidatus Saccharibacteria bacterium
GAGCTCCCAGCCCTGTGCGAGCAACGCTTCGGCTTTCTTATATTTAAGTTCTTTCGTTTCCGAGCCCTTACGAATAGTGACGAGGTCGTTACGCCCCGGTGTCTTCTCTTTTACGACTGGAGCCTGCGCGGCACCTTCAGCCCCCGCTGCCACGAGCTGAGCGCGCGTCTTCTCTTCTTCAGCCTTGATGCGCGCATTATCCTGAAGGACGACATGCGGAAGCGTTTGCACGACGTTCGCGGCGATACCGTCCTCGAGCGCACGAAACCGCGCGAGACCTTCGCGACGATACTCGATCAAGGGGTCGCGCTGCCCATAGGCCCGCAGTGACACTGAACGACGTAGATAATCCATCGTCTCAAGATGCTCAAGCCAGAGCGAGTCGATCACCTGTAGGAGCAGCCGGCGCATAGTCGGCATAAAGAGCGTGTCGAGCTCCTTTTCTTTCTTCGCCAAGACCTCGTCCGCAACGGCCGGGTCACTGAAGAGCTCTCGAGCACTTGCGACCACCTCCTCGTCGGTGCCAAGAAGCGCTCGGCGGCGGCGCGCATAGACCGCGAGACGCTGAGTGTTCATCACGTCGTCGTAGGCGAGCACTTGTTTACGAGCGTCGAAGTTAAATCCTTCAATGCGCGTCTGTGCCGTCTCGAGCGACTTGGTAATCATGCCGCTCTCGATCGGCTCGTCTTCCGGGATGCCAAATCGGCCCATGACCTTCTTCAACGTGTCAGCCGCGAAGACGCGCATCAGCTTATCCTCGAGAGAAACATAGAATCTCGTCACGCCTGGATCGCCCTGGCGGCCTGAGCGACCGCGTAGCTGATTGTCGATGCGTCGTGCGTCGTGGCGCTCGGTACCGATCACCATAAGCCCGCCCTTATCGATCACGCTTGCTCGAGCAGCTGCATCAGGGATCGCGCCGCCAAGCTTGATGTCCACGCCACGACCAGCAAGGTTCGTCGCCACGGTCACTCGGCCCTCCTTACCTGCCTCGGCAATAATCTCCCCCTCGCGCTCGTGATTCTTTGCATTCAGCACCTCATGTGGCACCCCTGCCTGCGTGAGATACGAGCTTACAATCTCGTTGTCTTCGATTGAAACGGTACCGATCAAGACCGGCTGACCCTTCTTCTGACGCTCGGCCACCTCGCGCGCCACGGCCTTGTATTTACCTTTTGCTGTTTGGAAGATCAGGTCGTCGTAGTCCTTACGTGCTACGGGTCTATTGGTCGGGATCACTACCACCTCGAGTCCATACACGGTGTAGAACTCCTCTTCTGAGGAAAGCGCCGTACCCGTCATGCCGGCGAGTCGCTCATACATGCGGAAGAGATTTTGGAACGTCACCGAAGCGTAGGTGCGTGTCTCGGCTTGTACGTGCACACCCTCCTTTGCCTCGATGGCCTGATGCAGACCCTCAGACCAACGACGGCCAGGCTGTAGGCGCCCAGTGAACTCATCGACAATAATCACCTCGTTATCGCGCACCACATACTCCTTATCGTTATGGAAAAGCGCCTTAGCGCGTACTGCCGTCTCGAGATGGTGCGCATAGCGCATGCCGCCTTCGGTGTAGAGATTCTCGATGCCAAGTGCCTCTTCAGCCTTTTTCATCCCCGCCTCGGTGATCTGAATCGCTTTCTGCTTCTCGTCAACGGTGTAGTCCTCTTCGTGCTTCAGCCCGTGCGCAATCTTCGCAAAGGTCTGGTAGAGGTTCTGTGCGTCGCCTGCTGGCCCTGAGATAATGAGCGGCGTGCGCGCCTCGTCGATCAAGATAGAGTCGACCTCGTCGATAATCGCGTAGTGGTGCCCACGCTGCACGAGCTGTGCGGACTCATACGCCGTATTGTCGCGCAGATAATCGAAGCCAAGCTCGTTATTAGTAATATAGGCAATGTCCGCGTCATAAGCCTCTTTCTTAGAGACAGGGCGAAGGTAATCATAGAAGACCTTAAACGACCCCTCCGTGTCGCGTTCAGCATCTTCTTCTTTGGGCGTATGCGACGCGTCGTAACGATACGCCCCCGTCGAGGTGACGACGCCCACTGAGAGACCGAGGAAGTCGTAAACTTGTCCCATCCATGCCCCGTCACGACGAGCAAGATAGTCGTTGACCGTGACGACGTGTACACCCTTCCCCGAGAGCGCATGGAAGGTGGCCGGTAAGGTGGCCACTTGTGTCTTTCCTTCTCCGGTGCGCATCTCTGAAATCTTCCCTTCGAGTAAAGCGAGGCCACCAATCATCTGCACGTCGAAGTGCGGCTGGTTAAGCGTACGACGGGCCGCTTCACGCACAAGCGCAAACACGAGTGGCACATCCTCCTTCGAGGTGGCTCCGGCTTTCGTCGCACCCTCGCGGATAAAAGCGAGGCGAGATCTGAGCTCGTCATCCGCAAGCTTTACGAGCTCTTTCTGGTAGCGATCGATGGCCGCTACGGTCGGCGCCGCAGCCTTCACAAAGGCCGCGGATTGGTTCTTACTAAAAAATCGGCTGAGTCCTAACATCACGGCTTACTATACCACTGCAGTCACGGGGAGCCAAAACAAAAAAACCGCCCGGCGAGTGCCGGGCAGTTTTTAAGAAGAGTTACGCGCGCTTCTTTGTCGACTTGCGCTTCGTGGTCTTCTTTGCAGCCTTCTTTGCAACCTTCTTTACGGTCTTCTTTGCTGCTTTACGCTTCTTTGCCATGGTGGTGCGAAAATTAGAATTGGTTGATATGTCGACCTGACTTTTATAATTATGGCGCGAGAAAATTATTTTTGTATGAAATATTTTTGTAAGTGTGGATAACTTTTTATTTTTTCGCACAAATTTTTTCTAAAATTATTTTTCTTTAACGTCACCAACGTACTGCACTTCACGTTCAAGCGAAATATTAAAAATGTTTTTCACCTCATCGTGCATATCGCGCGCGAGCGTTGCTACGTCGCGCGCCGTCGCGCCACCGAGATTAATAATCGAGAGCGTGTGCTTCGGCGAGATCCCTACCGCCCCGCGAACGTATCCCTTTTGAAAGGGCGTGTACTCAAGAAGAAATCCCGGGGCTATCTTATAGCGCCCATCGGTCTGTTCCCAGGCCCAAGGGCGTAGCCGCTCCTCCTTCGCAGCGTCAAGCTCTTGAGCCACTTTCGTGATCTGAGCATACTCTTCTTGAGATACGTACGGCATATGGAAAAAAGAACCTGCGCTCTGATAGCAATGTTCAAGCACGCCCTTCTTCTCGCGTATTAAAAGTACGGCAGCGCGCAGCCCTGCGTAGGTATGCGGAAGATCTTCAGACTTCATCACGTCAGTGAAATTGAATCGATTGTCGCGGTAGGCAAAGTCGGGATCTCCTCCCCGTGTAAGCTGCACCGTCACGTCGATAACGAGATAGCGCCCTGGCTCCTGACTAAAAAAACTATCGTGATACGAGAAGTGGCAGGCCTGCCGATCAAACGTAATAATCTCGTGCTTCTCGTCGCGCAGATCAATCACGTGTGCTTCGACGAAGACGTCAGCAAGTTCGGTACCGTACGCCCCCGCATTTGCCACCACGGCCCCGCCAACCGTGCCCGGCACTCCTGAAAGCGATTCGAGACCGTGGAGACCCTTCTCGACCATGTCTGCTATAAACGCATCCCACACGACCCCTGCACCGGCAGTCACAAGCGCTATCGCGTCGTCACCAGTTGACTTGATCTCAACGTTTCCAAACGTAGGCACAATCACGAGACCGTCGAACCCTTCGTCTGCAATAACAATGTTCGATCCTCCACCGAGGATAAAAATCGAAAGCGCATGCTCGCGCGCAAACGCAAGCGCCTCCCGTAATTCGTCGTAGGTCTGAACTCGTACGTAATACCGCGCGGGCCCGCCGATCTTAAAGGTCGTGTGCGCAGCGAGCGGAATCTGCTCCTCAATCTTCATTGTCCAGCCTGGATCTGCTTTATGGCTTCCTCAACAGAAGGCGCGATGCTTGGGAATTTTATAGCGGCCGTTTTTAACACCTTAATAGCACCCGCGCGATCCCCCGCTGCATAGTGAGCGGACGCAAGAGAGAACCACGTCTCAGCAGTCGCGGAGTCTCGTGAGGCTCGCAGTCTCCATATATCGATAAGGCCCTGCCAGTTGCGGGTGCGGTAATACGCAGCACCCAGAAGGTCGCTATCGACCGTGGTGGTGCCGTAGGCCTCTTTAAGAAGAGCGCGCGCGGCAGGAAGATCTCCGACCGCGATATCGCCTGCAGCGGCACTCGCTGCAAGTACCTGTCGCTTACCGCTTAGCTCATACGCTTTGTAGAAGGCTTCCCGAGCGGCGCGCGGATTACCCGCTTCCCACTCCATGATCCCGAGTTCTAGCCACATGTCCTGCTTTGTGGGCGAAAGGTCTCGTGCACTCTTTATTGCGGTCAGTGCGCCTTGGATATCTCCTGACGCGCGGTAGATCTGTGAGAGCTGCAGGTGCCCTCGCGCATCGAGCGGATACGCATCGACCTGTTTACGCATCTCACTGATCGCGAGCGAGACGATGCGCTGCTTGTCTTCACCGCTCGCCGTGTTCGATTGGGCGACGTTAGCCGCATAGGAAACGAGCTGTTCACGTATCTCTTGGGATGCAAAACCTGGCGGAGAAAGGAGCTCTTGGAAGATTGCCGCATTCCCCTTTACCCCCTCAGACGACGGAGAGAGCGCGAGAATGAGTCGCGAAGCCGCCTGCATGCCGGTGACATTCACCATCCAAATCGTTACCACTCCGATAACGAGTGCGACCGGGAGCACATAGGTAGTCGCATCGTTTTCTGAAACTTCAGTCAATTCCGCCAAGCGCGTTGGTCGACCCACCTGGGAATCGATCAGTGCGAGGATCGCAAAGAAGTAGACGTATGAGTAGAGGTTGTCAAAGACGAAGAGGTTGTGGAAGGCGTAGCCCGCAAGCGCAGCAGTGAGCGCGATGCGTTCTGGCCGCGAGAGCTCAGAGTGCGTCCAGAGCAGTACAATCGCTGTGCCAAAAAGTCCAATGTATAAGAAGAACGCAATGAACCCTCCAGCAGAGAGCCAGTCTATAAAGGCGTTGTGCGCACGGTCGAACCACGACTCCTGACCGTAGAGCGAAGGATCGTAGAACTTATTGAAGACGTAATTAAAGCCTTCCTGTCCCCAACCAAAAACGGGACGTTCGAGCACACCCTCAAATGCCATGCTCCAGATCGTAAATCGTGTCTGTCCTCCCTCTAGAGAAATCGATGCTACACGATCAAGAATCCGATTCTCACGCACAAACGACGAATCCCTATTGATATAAAACAAACCACTTACGAGAAGAAGGAGCCCCAACCCCGTGATCGCAAGAGTTCGTGCACGCTTCCCTGCTGTAAGCGCCGTCAACACTGCCGCGAGAGTGAGGGCACCCAATAGACCGAGCATCGTTCCGCGCGTCTCGGTCATGAAGATAAGCACGCCCTGGATCACCGCGAGACCGATGAGGCTCCACTTCAGCCACGCACGCTCTTCGACCAACGCAAGCCAGAGCGCGACAAAGACACTGAAGAGCAGATAAATGGCGAAGTAGGCAGAGTTACCAAACGTCGCATCGATACGGGTAGAGCCTTGATGGATAGCAAATGTCCCGGCCAACTGAAGCAGCCCATAGATCACGAGCAGTACCGATACGCTGAGCGACGTGAGAAACCATGTCCGCCACTTCTTCTCGACCCGCAACACATTGCTAGCGACAAAGAATAAGCCGAGAAGATGCGCGAGCAACACCCATCCTTCCATGCGTTCGAAGTTGCTCCAGAAGGCTTTCGTGACATTAACCGCAAAAAGGTTGGCTACAAACATCCACACAACAAAGGCGATCGCCACTATGCCAATCCAAGAACGGCGCGGTCGATACTCCTTATCAAGAAACACCAGCACGCCCCATGCCACCAGAGCCACATCTACCAACGTACGGAAATAAAACGCCTTCCCAGTAATAAATGGAAAGAAATACGTATTAGCGACAATCAGCGGCGTAAAAGGAATAAGGAATAAAGCCCCCAGTGCAACCCATCGAGTAACGGCCTTAACTCCTCCGGTTTCCATCGTGGGGGTACTATACCACGCAACCTTAAACCCAGGCATTCAGTTATATAGTGGTACGATGTCTCGTATGGAATCGATTAACGGCCGCGTAGTTGCGTGGTTGCGCTCCCTTGAGAGGCATACTAAGACCGACATGGTGTACCTCGCTTCCGGCGGTTTCTGGGCTGGCATGACTGCGGTGCTTCAGGGGCTCCTTTCGTTTGTGACTGCGCTCATGTTCGCAAATTTCATTTCAAGCGAGACTTATGGCACGTACCAGTACGTATTGGTTGTTGCTGGACTCTTCGGACTGTTTGGATTGAGCGGCATCAACACTGCCGTAACGCGTTCCACCGCGCGCGGCATGGAAGGATCCTTGTATGATGGCCTGCGAACAAGGGTACTGTGGGGACTTGCTGGAGGCGCAGGACTAGTTCTTTTGGGGGGTTACTACCTCATCCAAGAAAACACCCTACTGGGTGGCGCGTTTATCATCGCCGGAGTCTGTCTTCCTTTTTGGAATCCAGCGAGCATGTATTCAACCTACCTGCAGGGCAAAAAGTTATTTAAGTTTAGTTTTATATATGAGACGGAGGCCCAATTACTCGCGACTGCCATAATTACAGCAAGCTTATTCCTGACCAAAAATTTGTTTTTAATCCTAGCAGCATATTACATTAGTTGGGGTTTAGGTCGTGCCCTGCTCTTCTGGCGCACGGTGAGGCAATTTCCACCCAACCGTGTTCCTGACCCGGAGATGGTCACCTACGGTACGCATCTCACCGCAATGAATTCTGTTGCTGCACTAGCTTCCAGTATCGACAGCATCCTTTTGTGGCATCTCCTGGGACCAACAGCAGTCGCCCTATACACCTTCTCTCAGGCAATTCCATTGCGTGCGACAAGTTTTCTCAAAATCTTCAATCGTCTAGCATATCCAAAGTTTGCGGCAACTGACTATTACACATTAAGACGCAACTTGCCGAAAAAAGTATTCCTTCTCACAGCTATGGCTGCAGTTGCGTCCTTGGGCTACATTCTGAGCGCACCGATAATATTTGAATGGTTTTTCCCCCAGTACATTGAGGCCGTGCTATATTCTCAACTCCTGGCTGCTCTGATTGTTTTGCAACCGTTTAATCTCTTCTCTAGCGCCCTTTCCGCACAAGCCAAAACAAAAGCTTTGTACATCTACAGCGTCTTTGTGCCGAGCGCACGTATAATTTTCATGATCGTGCTCGTCCCTTGGCTCGGTGTACTGGGGGCGATTCTTGCGCTCATATTTACCGACCTCATCGACAGCGTTGCTGCTACTGTGCTTTTTTACCGGGCGTAGGACAGCACCGTTTATAAATGTTTAGGACTCGTGCCGCACCATGAGCTATGGTGTGCTCTTCTGCCCAAGCGCGGATGACAGCACTGTCTAAGGCTCCGGAGAGCGCCTTGTGCATCTTCTCGGCGACGTTGACTTTGTCTCGAGGATCAACCAGGTAGCCACTTACCCCGTCGCTTATCGCTTCAGCAGAACCACTCACTATTGAACCAATCGCAGGAACACCGCAAGCGTTCGCTTCCAAATAAACGAGACCAAAGCCCTCAAATACCGTTGGGCGTCCGGTGCTTGGCAACATCACAAAGAGATCTGCATTTTCATATTCGCTGATGAGGTCTTCTTCGGACAACCGCCCCTTAAAAACAGTTTGCGTTGAAAGCCCTCTTTCCACTAGAAGTGCAGCGACCGCTTGTGCATACGGAGTCTCCGGGTTGTGTGCCCCAACAATGTGCCATTCAAACGGTCTTGCGTGTTTGTGTGCAAAATAGTTAACTGCCTCAATGGTCTCGAGTATACCCTTGCGCTCTTTGACTGGCGCAGTCGTCAGTATGCGGGTAACTGCACTCGAGGGCCCTGTCCTGACTCGATACGGCGTCAGGTTAATACCATTGTGAATCACGTCGACGGACGCCCTCATAGAGACTTTATTTTCCCGTAACGTCTGCAATAAATACGTGCGAGTAAATTCACTAACCGCCACAGTTGCAGCAAGCGCGTCCAATCCGCGTTCGTATAGGAGCCGCGCCACAGGACGCCACCACCACGAAGCATGGACGGGAAGGTATGCATAGGTGCCATGCACGGTTAACACAAAAGGACTCTGTTTCCATCCTAAAAGTGGAACAAAAAACAGATACGGCTCGACCGAGATGTGCACAACATCCGGAGCAACCTCTTGTATCACCCGGCGC
This sequence comes from uncultured Candidatus Saccharibacteria bacterium, assembly GCA_964607655.1. Lineage (GTDB taxonomy): Bacteria > Patescibacteriota > Minisyncoccia > Phycocordibacterales > Phycocordibacteraceae > C7867-001. The sequence continues at coordinate 20,995 of CAZSKX010000005.1, forward strand.
AATGTCCGCAGGTCGCGGAATATCGCCCACGGACGTATCAGATACACCACAGGATTCATAAGTACATGATCGACACATTCACTAAGCAGTACAACCTCAAGCCCTCGAGTTTTTAGCTCCTCCTTTAGATCGTGTGTATACCGTCCCCACCCCCCACTTGTTGGATCTCCTGTGTGTGTGAGGAAAAGCACCTTCATGCCTTTTTTCGCGCAACAACGTAGTACCCTGACGTCAAGATGGCGTCTTCTTCAGTCGCCCCTGATGCTTTACGTGTGCCATATTCTCGCCTTACGACCCAGCTCAACCGGCACACGATGCGCGCAAGCAACAGGACAAATATTTTTGTGACTCGACCGCCGCGTAAGTCGCACTGAAATGCAATACGCTGTAGGAGCACACCGAGCGTCACTACCGTCGACGCTTCTTTCGTTATAACGACCGATTCCCACTCACGAAGTAAATGCTTGAGCCCGTATATCGTATACCGGAAGTAATCATGTGGTGTATCGTGAAGCGGAAAAACAAATCGCGTAGTCAAAATCAATACTCCCCCAGGTTCAAGGACTCGACACATTTCATCGAGAGCGCGCTGTGGCGTATGTAGATGCTCAAGCACCTCAGTACACAAGATTTGTTTAAATTCTCCGTCGCCAAAAGGTAACTCGTGCGCGTCTCCCACCACATCTACACCAGGGCCGTTAACAAAATCAAACCCCACTCGATCGGTGAACAAATTGCCATAGGGTGCATTCGCACATCCGATATCTAATGTGCGAACGTCAGAAGCATGCTCTTCTACAAAGGGACGAAGACGCTCTCGGGTCAATTTTGAAAAGAGTTTAGTGCGCATGATACTTTCGAAGGAAATCTACCACTGTTTCAGCACGAAACTCCCACGTTTGTGAACGAACTTTTTCGTACGCACGCGAAGCCTGTATTCTTGCACGGTCGGGGTGCACCTTTAGTGAGCGGATACCCTCCGCCAGCGCTTCCGGATCATCCGGCCGAACCAATACCGCGGACTCTCTGTCGACTACTTCTTTCATCGACTCGAGGTCACTGGCGACAATGGGTACTCGCGCAGCCATATATTCAAAAAGTTTCATGGGCGACGTAGAAAGTCGGGATATCTCAGCGCGCGCAGAATTTGGCACTACCGCTGCGTCCGCTGCGCGCAAGTACAGTGGTATCTCAGCGTGGGGACGATGTCCCACCATCCATACGTTCGCTCGGGCAGGATGGGCAAATTGAAAAGCCTCTACATAATGGGGCTTCCCTCCAACTATAACAACAACATAGCCTAACCCAAGGCGACACGCTGCTTCATACAATGTGCCTACTCCTTTCCATTCTTCGTGAATACTACCCGCATAAAGCACCACGTATGCATCCTGTGGCAGAGCAAGCTTTGTACGGGCTTGTTCTTTGCTAACAGAGGGCTCAAAGAAGGCCACATCCACTGCGTCGGGAGCCACGCACACCTTGTCTACACTCACACCTAGGCCACTCATGACGTCCTTCATGGCTTGAGTGATAGAGACGATCGGTAAATGCATGAATGCCTTTCGATACACCCACCGTCGCAAGTAGGTGAGGTGGTGCAATTCATACGCAAAGACACACGGGTGCCGAAAGAAAAAGTTGTAGAACAGCATGAGCGCAAGGAGCCGTTCCTCGCGGCAGTACACATGCGTTACCGACTCTCGATGCGCCAGACGCAGATAGTCCAAGGCAAGAAAAAAACTGCGTCGTCGCGGCATGACGCGATATGGTACACCAAGTTCGACTCCTTTCTCACAAGCATGGATGCCGAAAACGAAGGACTCACCCAGTCGCGAGTGAAATGCACGTGCCATGCTCACTGTTTGCAGACGGTTCGCGCGCGTCGATGGGAAATCAATAGAGGTCGCGTAGAGAAGTCTCATACCCCTTTCCTTCCGACCAGGCAAATGCCGAGTGCGTAGTTGCTCGGTCGGTATGTCTTCCCCATCAAACGGGCTCCCTTCGTCAGCAACTCATCCGCTATGTACACCCAGAAACGGACTGTGTAGTAATTGACGAGTCGTAGTAATCTCGGCAAAAGTCGATCGAGGAGAAGGTACCGCGCCGAAAAGACACCTCCCCCAAGAAAATCTGTTTGCATCACGGACACACCCGCTCGTTCAAGCTCTCTGATCAGAGTCGCGGCACTAAATCGATGATAGTCCTGAGGCGATGGATGTAGCGGAAAAAGGAACGGCACTACGATGACGATTTTTCCACCCGGGACAAGCACACGAACTGATTCTTCGATTAGCTTACGATAATCAAAAATATGCTCGAGCACATTCACTAGCACCACACCATCAAATGATCGGTCCAGTATGGGGAGCGATTGCTCAAGATCATGCAGGATATCCGGCTTCGCTTGTGGGTCAATATTGACCGTCGTCACCGTGAAAGATCCTGTGACAAAACGTAAGTACTCGGAACGCGCGTCGCCCCCCAGATCAAGGACGCGCCCTTCTAGCTCGATGCTCGAGAGTACACGGTGTTCTTCACGGCGAAGCAGAGATGGGATGTTCATAGCCGCGCCACCTCATCTCCACTCTCTACCCCGAGCACGCGAGCGTACTCTTGAATTCGACCAGTAGCATCAAAGGCGTAGGCACGCTCAACGCTAGCCTCGGCGTACGCAAGGCGCAACTGCGCATTCTGGAGCAAATTCCCTAGCGCTAGGGTAACTGCATTTTCGTCATTAACTGCACAGAGTACCCCGAAGCGAGCATATTCCGGAGCGTCTCCCACCGACAAGCGTTTTGCGTAGTCCGAGTCTGGGGCAAGGACCTCCCGAGGTCCAGAACTACAGTCAGACGCAATCGACGGCAGACCGCAGGCAAGAGCTTCAATCAGAGCGTTCGGCATTCCTTCCCACAATGAGGCCGCGACGTAGACGCTAGCATGAGCCATCCATGCATACGGGTTGTCAACATACCCTACAAATTCTATATCATCCTTGTGATCTAGAGTCGCCACGAGCGTTTCTAATCGCTTCCGTTCACGGCCTTCGCCAAGGATAAGTAACCGCGCGGGAACGTCTTTTCTCACACGCGCAAACGCACGAATAATCAACGGTATGTTCTTCTGCAGACGCAGACGCCCGACAACAATGACAACCGGCACATCCTGGTTGTGAAGCCACGGATGTGTGACGGTCGAACGCGCTTGTATCGCAATCTGTTCAATATCCTTCGGATTGTAGATCACGGAGAGGCGCGATGCGGGTATACCCGTTACTACTAAAACATCATCTGCAACACCCTGTGAATTAGCCACAACGTAATCTGCTCGCTTATACAGATGCCTAATGAGTACTGGAAGCACCCTGTTTTTCCCTTCATATCTTTTTGAGAGCTCGCTCAACATGTTACCGACGCGCAAGACGATCCTTGTGTCGACGTGCGCAATTATCCGCGCCACAACACTTAGCACGTGAGTGTACTCATCCAGGGCGAGGAGTGCTGTGGGCTGCTCCCCCCTCAGATAACGGACCAGTTTAGGCAGCGAAAAAAGCATGCGCCCCCCATCGAGGGATACGATCACAACGTTTGCATCGACATGCGGGGCATAATGCCCCACCGGCTTGAGGACAAGAAGATGCACCACATGTCCCTGTCGCGCGAAAGCATTGGCAATGTCAATGAGCTGCTTCTCACCTCCTCCAGCTCGGAATGAAGAAATGCAAAACGCAAGTTTTTTCGTAGATCTCGTCATGTACCGGTGTCTCTCTGATGCATCAACATAATATAGGCCCTACCTGCTTCTCGCCACGAGAATTTTCGTGAGCGTGCGAGCCCTCGAGCAACGCACTCTTTTCGAATATTCTGTTCGCGCACGAGGGTCAACATGCCATCAGCGATACTCTGCGTATTGCGAGGGTCAACAAGCAGCGCCGCTCCCCCCGCCACCTCCTCAGTTGCTCCTCCACGTGAGGTAATCACAGGTACTCCAGCGTACATGGCCTCGAGAATAGGTAGACCAAATCCTTCGAAGAAGCTCGGAAAGAGAAAAGCAAACGCATCCCGATACAACAATGCACGCTGGTTATCTGTAACGGCACCCAACAAGGCAATATCCTGTGCGTAAGCATGCTGACTGACTCGCGTCGCGAACGATCCTCGTGGGTTTACTGGCCCCGCAAAAACCATCGCGTAGTCTCCTCCGTGCTGACTCCGAAAGAGCTCGTACGCTGTCAGTATGCCCAAAATGTTCTTGCGCTCCTTAAGAACACCAAGAAATAAAAAATAGGGTTTTTGCGGCAAAATAGACGATTCTTCAATCGCGACCTCCGGATGATCAAAACCATTGTATATAACCCGAATCCTTTGTCTGAGCCCTGGAAACAAGCTGACCAGATCGTCGCGTGTGGCGTAAGAAACTGCAACGGCTATGGCGGCCCTATTCAAAGCGTGCCCCTGCATCAACTGTAGCAATCGGCTTCTCAAGCGATGGGGCTGCAAGCGCCATATTCCCGTGTCGTGTACCACAACAATTGCCTGACGCGGAGTCCAAGTAATTGGCATCATAGGCGTAAAAAACACGCATACATCTAGCGAATCCGCATGCTTTCTCAATGGGCGATCGAGCCAAAAGAAAGTGTCGGGCAGCGCAACGACACGCCAGTTCGTTCCATTAATTGCTGGCACTTGCTTCTCTCCCTTGGTAAAAATTATAAATTCCGTATTAGAATCCTGCTCGACAATTGCCTTGGTAAGGTTAAGGCATGTCCGACCTAGGCCGCCAGCGTGTCGCTCGCCATAGGGGTGAAGAACTATGCCAACGGTTTTCATGAATCGCGGCGTACGCCGCGCGCTGTAAAAAACAACATGAACGAAAACATGCCGGGGAAGAGGTGGTCTAGCCAAGTAAATCGCCCAAGCGGTCTGATTTCTACCTGCTCAAATTGCTTGGCTAACATAGCCAAAAGTTCTGATCGTGAGAAATGATTGATGTGCGTTGGGTCCGCAAGGGGTGTGTTTCGCTTGTTTCCAAAGAATAGCCTAATGCGATTTTTGAGACTAAATGCATTCGGGACTGAGCCAACAAACACTCCATCGTCTCTGAGCACATGCGCCACGCGCCCTACGATTTGTGCCGGGAAATAAAGGTGTTCGAGGACCTCGCCGGCGACAACAACATCAAACTGTCGGTACGGAAGGGGCCACTCCTCAGTCAGGTCGAAAGACAGAGTTTGGATACCGAGACGATCGCGCGCCGCGTCAAGTGCTCCCGCATCGATGTCCACTCCAGTGATGTGGTTGCCTGCAGCATACATGCTCGTCAACTCTCCATCCCTGCATCCAATGTCGAGTATTTTTTTACCTTGCCCGATAGCGCTCTGCAACAACTCGCCACGCTGATACTTAAAAACAGATTGTCCTAATCGCCGCCCGGAGGCATGATGGTGTGCATAGGTTGAAGCAAGCGTCATGATAACGAGAGTATATCATGCGACTCACTTGACAACTCCTCCACTAGTCTTTGAACAAGTTTCGGTAGAGAATGGGCGTGCGCCACCGTAGGCGCCAAAGAGACTTGGTGAGACAGCGCAAGAGCAATCTGAGCCCTTATCCCCGAGCTTGAATCAAGCATGGGTGCGCCAACAATATCACTCCAGTCCTCACTAGAAGCTATGACGGCACATCCGCAAGCGGCTGCTTCAAATATAGTCTTGTCGAGCATGCCTGAGGGCGAAGTATTAACGAATATTTGATGCGCGCGGTAGAGGTCTGGAGTCTCTGTGTTGGGAACCCCCGGCACAAAGGTGACGTGCGACGTGAGGTTATTTTTCTGTACGCGAGCCTTTAAGGCATCGTAATAAACCTGATGCTCGGGTAGCGGCGATCCGACAATTCTCGCTGAGAAGTCTACGCCTTGGCCAGCCAGCTGTTCGAGCGCATCAAGAAGCATTTCGAGACGCTTGCTCGGTGCAATGCGAGCAAGCCACAGTATCGAGTGCGGTACACGCTCTACCCGCACATCCTCGCTAAAGCGTTCGGTGTCGATCCCCACCGGCATAAAGACTGTTTTTTTGTACTTTGCGGTATAGGAGTACCTTGAAGTACAGAAGACCTTCGTGCAGAACGCCGCGGCCATGTCGGTCAGAAGTGAGCCCGCGTAGTGATTGCGCCACAAATAAACTCTTTTCCCGAGCAGCTTCCATAGCCACCCGGCAGCCAAAACATATTCCTGGTTCATGTGCACAAACACCGTGTCGTACTCGCCGCGGAAACGGTAGGAGAGCCTAACTAGTGCAAATGTTCTGTCTAAACGCCCGCCCGTAGGCAGCACGTGCACGCGCACATTCTTCGGAAGAGAATACTCCCCCGCTCGCAAACAAATCACCGTTACTGACTCACAACGTTTTGCAAACTCCTCGATCCATCGGACAAAAAAACCAAGGACTGGTTCATTTTCGTCGACGGCTTGAGTACAGATAAGTAATTTCATATGAGAGTTGCCTTCCATTTTTCTACCCACTCTTCTCGTGTTGGTAAAGCGAGTTTAAGCACGCCCGTCGGTTTCTTAAGCAACACCTCCGTTAGTACTTCGCCAAGGTTTGCCCGTTCGGCGACGGTAGCCCCCGCAGCTTCAGCAACACCCACGCCAGGAGCAACTACCGGCACGCCAGCGGCGAGCGCTTCGACAATACTCGCGCCCCAACTCTCGTAGCGCGAAGTCGAGAGCACCACATCGGCCTTCTGGAGATATTCGGCGGGGTCCTGCCACCCAGGGAACGTAATGGGTAACCCGGCCGCCTTTGCTTTAAGGTCTGCATCAAGACTCCCCCTCCCGAGCATGACCAATTTCGCCTGCACGTGCTTATTGAAGACTTCTTTAAAAATCTCGATTGCCCAGAGGGGATCTTTTTCTGCTTCAAACCTTCCTACCCAGAGCACCACGAGCCCCTCGTGTGACTCACGGGTGAGGCGCTGGAAACGAATAACGTCAACAAATACAGGCAGCACGGCAACCGATGCGGTGGCACCAAGCGCCCAGACTTGTTCTTTAATCTCGTCTGAAACTACCCGCACACTCTGCGCCTTACGCAGCATGTTCCCTGCCCACCAAGAAGCAACACCGGAGTACGAACGCATGTCGGTATGCACTTGAAGATTCAGCCTCGCGTGGAACCTGCGCGAGAGCAACCACGCTAAACACCCGCGCCACAAAGGATCCTGCGCTGTGACAACATCAAATGGACCAGCTGGAATGGTCGGCCACAGACGATCCCGTCCGACGTACACAACCTCAAGCCGATCGACCGCCTGACGCATAAGCTCGTAGCGCGGATGTCCCGGACCAAAACCTTTGTCACCGCTGACCATCAAGACATTCATATACTTTTGAGTGCTGCCATAGTTTCTTGGATCATGCGCGCTTGAGTGAACTTCTCTCCATCCACTGTTTGAGGCGTTGTCCGCCCCCTGATTGCTCGCACGAGCGCGTCAGTGTCCCCAACCGGTACAAGCCTGCCATTCACGCCATCTTCGACGACTTCAGCATTCCCGCCCGCTTTCGTAGCGATAATAGGAATCTTGAGCAACACCGCCTCGACCAAAAGATGGGAGAAACCTTCATACGAAGAATTCAACACCAGTCCCTCACTCGCCTTTAGTATGGCGAGCAGATCCGCGTGGGCAAGCTGCCCCGTAAACACAACTCGATCTCCGAGTGACCCGGCGCGCTGTTCAAGCTTTGTGCGATCAGGGCCGTCGCCGACCACTACGAGCGTCAAGTCAGGTGTCTGCGCCATGGCATCTATTACACCATCAACGTGCTTCCAGGGAACGAGCCGCCCTGCCGTGACCATAAACGGTTTGTTGAGTGTTCTTACCTGCTCGGGAACTACCCCTAGAGCCGGGAGCGAGACAGTGTTGTACACCACAGTGATCTTCTCTTGGGACACGCCCCAAGCGATTACTACCTTTTTCAAATAATGGCTCGGCACGATAACTTTATTCGCGCTTAGCGTGACCGCCGTCTGGATCTTGCGCAGCATGGCCACTGGCAGCGGCACGCGCGCATTATGTATAAAATGATCCAAATCCTCCGCTACACCGAACCGTTGCCGACCTTGTTCCCAGGCATAATCGCCAACCACCTTCACGACAAATGGCTTCCCCGCTCTGCGCGCAGCCAACGAGGCGGGCAGCCCGACCGACACTGGGTCAAGAGCAAGGACAAGATCGGCTTTCTTAGCTGCGTGTAAAACCTTACGGTAATACCGGTAGTGTCGAAGCCCTTTGGGCAGATGTCCAACATCGCGGAACTTAATCAGTTCGACCTCAGTACCCTCTTTGGACAGAGCGGTCGCGAGGATCTCGGCATAGGTAGCTGGTCCGCCGATCTCGGGCGGATAGAGGGGGGTCGCAAGGACGAGCTTCATACCGCCATGGTACTGGGGCGAACGATTCTTTTAAAGACCTCTTCCAGGCGAAGCGCGACTGTGTCCCAGTTATAATACTCAAGTACCAGAAGCGCGGCGTTCTCGACCGTCGCCGATGTTTTCTCCGGGTTAGTCACAATATCTTTCACCGCATTAGCGATCTGCTCGGGCGCATTCACGTCAACAGCCCAACCAGTCGCCGCCTTGTCGACATTGCGACGGGCGTCAAAGAGAAAATCCTTAATGCCCCCTTCTTGCGTAGCGACGACCGGCAGGCCGATTGCCATCGCCTCAACAAAGGAGATGCCGAGGCCTTCTGAACGCGACGGCCGGACGAAAATGTCCGCACTATTGAGTGCTTCTGGTAGTTTTTCATGCTCGAGAAATCCCTTAAACTCAACTCGCTTGTCGACTCGGAGCTCCTTAGCAAGGGCGCGTAACGACTTCTCTTCCCTGCCGACTCCATAAATACGAAATCGCACGGAAGCCGGCAAAAGCACCAGCGAGCGAATCACGTCGTCGACTGCATTTTTGTATACGAGACGTGATGTCGTCACGAGCGTAAGATTCTCCATGCTGCGCGCGTGCGTGTGCGTATGTGTGAATCGAGAGAGGTCTACCCCATTAGGGATCACTTCTGTCGCTCCCCGATACCCAACCTTGGTAGCCCATTCGCTCAAATAACTCGAGATCGGGACAATAACACTCGCCCGGCGCAGACCATACAAGAGCAGTGGACGAAGCGGAAGAATAAACCATCTTCGGAACACGTGCCCAAATGGATCCCCGTCCTGAAGATTAACAAGATACGGGATCCGCACTCCCGAGAGGCGCAGAAGCGCCACGGGCAATACCATGTACGTCATCATCGCCCACAGCGCATCAAACGAATATCGTGCGTGAAGTGTCCGCGCGCGGAACGCCGCGCGCAGAACGAATAGTACTTTCTCTAAGTATGACCCTCCCTTTCCAACGCGGTGCACGAACACATTGCCGATCTTCTCTTCGAGAGGCTCTCCGTTAAACCGCAACGTGACAAGGTGAAATTCCGCATCGGGGATGCGGTCCGTTACTTCTTTGATCGCGATCTCTGCTCCCCCAACGTGGGGGAAGTATGCGAGCGAAAATATGAGAATTTTCATTGCTTACAAAATAAGAAGTGCCCCGCCAACAAACGCCACGAGACCAAAAAGCACGAGTACCCACTTTGACTCAAAGAGTCCCGACGCCGCTGGCGCTTCAGCAGGAGACGCAAGGGCCCCGGGAACACCGACCATCGTCGTCGTTCCCGGGGCAACTATTGCTTCTTCGTCATAGGCTGGCTGGTTACGTGCAGAGCCGACCGTCTGCGTTATATTAGAACCAGCCACAGCGGCCTGAGGTTGCACTTTAGGAGTAGCGGCAACAGCTGAAACGTCCCCCACCGTGATCAGATCCTTGAGACTCTCGTAAGTAGCTGGGCCGATACCCTTTACCTTTTGTATGTCTGTCGCCTGAACAAAGGGACCGTGAGTCGTGCGGTAGTCAACAATCGCAGCCGCCTTAGCGGGGCCTATCCCTGGTAGAGCATCGAGCTCCGACGTGTTCGCCGTATTTATATTCACCAGACCTGCAAAAGCCACTCCCGGCACTAGAAATGCCAGGAGAAAGACCGGCAGGACGTATTTATTCATTGCCTTTAAGAATGTTTCGGAGACGCTCTTCAGGCACCTCATAAGGCCCTTCCTGAGGCTTATACGTGGGTTCTGGGCGCGGTTGTGGTTGTGGCTGTGGAGGCGGCGGTACTGGCGAAGACTGGGAAGGGAGAGGCGCTTGGGTACTTTTTCCCAGAACGTCCGCCAGAGCGCCTTTTAGATGATGCTTTTGGCTGGATTCTTTTTGTTTATTATCCGTCGAGGTCTTAGTGGTCATCGAACGCAGGATGGCCTTCAAGTCTTCAGGCGTGCGCTCGAGCGGAGGCTTAATTGGCGGAATCGGCCCTTCGACACGTACGGCTGGACGATCCTCACGACGCGGTGGAGGAGGAGGTGGAGGCGTGGGCTTCGGGCCCATTGGCGGCTTCGGTTTCCCCATCATTGGCTTCTTCCGCATGCGCGCATCTGCGGGGGCTTCTGACTCAAGCGATGCAGTAAGCTCTTCAACGATCCGCTGTTCGATTCCTGCACGAGGTGAAGCGAAGCGGAGGCGTGAAGCGGCTACAACCTGCGCTCTATAGGAAACGGGTGGTGCCTCGATCGGAGGGATGGTAACCGCTGAAAAAGGAACCGAGCCCACCCCATCGATCATGAGCGTGAGGTACACCTGCCGTTTATCGAGCGCGACGATGTCTTCTTTTAAGAATTTCGGCATAAAGATCGTCTCGAGCACTTCCGCGTCAAAGGGACCCACCCGGAATGCCACGGTCGTACCGACGTTACCGAACACCGCGTCACGCACCTCTTCTTCCATCTGCTGAACGTACTGGTGAGTGATCACAAGATTGAGCTTGTACTTACGACTCTCGGAGAGAATCTCGGCAAATGTTTTATTTGCAAAGTTCTGAAATTCGTCAACGTAGAAATAGAAGTGCGCTTTCTTAGCAAGCTCATGTGCCGGCAAGTCTGCGCGACTCATCGCTGCGAGGAAAAGACGGGTCGTGAGCATCGAGCCAAGGAGGCGCATGTTCGTCTCACCCACCAAGCCTTTCGAGAGATTAACGAGAAGAATCTTCTTATCGTCCATCATCTCGCGGATATCGAAGGAGGATTTGGGCTGGCCGATAATATTGCGGATCAGTGGATTGCCCGTAAACTGTCCCACCTTGTTTTGAATCGCCGGTGTCGCTTCCTGGGTATAGCGATCGCCGTAGTTTGCAAACTCTTTGGTCCAAAAGTCTTTGACGACCGGGTCTTTCACGTTATCGATCACTTTAGTGCGGAACGCCTTGTCTGTGTACATCCGGTTCACATCGAGCAGTGTTGAATCCGGATATTCGAGCAACGCCAACAGCGTATTGGTGAGGATGTATTCCATACGCGCACTCCAGGCGTCTTCCCAGATTTTCTTGAAGGTCGCCATGAGACCACTCACGACCAAGTGCCGCTTGTCGTAGCCCACGTCCTCCATAGGATTAAAGGAGATCGGATACTCAAGATCGAACGGTGCAAAATAGACCACGTCCTCCAACCGATCCTCAGGGATATAGTCGAGGAGTTTGTCCACGGTGCCGCCGTGTGGATCGATAAACGCGAGCCCTTCCCCATTGCGAATATCTTGAATCGCCATATTCTCGAGCAAGGTCGACTTACCCATACCCGTCTTACCGATCACGTACATGTGACGGTCGCGGTCTTTGCTTTTTATGCCAAAGGGCACACGCTTACCTCGTGCGTCTGTTGCGGCAAAGTACGTTACCCGTTCGGGGTTTTCCATTACGCCCATTATACAACGTCGCCGCGCAGGCTACGTTAAATAGCTGACATTTCTGAAGGAGAAGCCGAATGTGCTTTTGATTCAGTCTCTGGCGCTTGAGTATCCTCGACTGTAACGGCAATAGGCACCCCTACCGGAGCCGGTAGCATCGCACGTGAACGCATGGAGAGCCCGATCCAGAGTACGAGCGCACCCGTGACAAGCGTAATAAACGAGCGAAGCGCGCCGGGAAATCCTGAGAGCGGCGCGAGGATAGTAACGATGCCGAGTAAAATGAGCGTGCTTGATTTAGACATGAGACGTATTGTATCAGGGCACGAGAATCACTACAAACTCTCCTCTTAGGCGGTCCGGGTGAGTTTTAAAATGTTCGCGCACATCTTCTGGAGAGCCTGAGATCACTTCTTCGTGGAGCTTGGTAAGCTCTCGACCGACGATCACACGACTGATGTTCACCGCCTGTGCCTCGTCAATCAGCTTCTCCATGCGATGTGGCGATTCATACAGCACAGTTGGCAATTCACTTTCAGCAATATGCTTAAACGCCGTCTGACGGCCTTTTTTGTGTGGCAAAAATCCGAGAAAGGTGAAGCCCGTGACCTCGAGCCCGGCGATGGAGAGCAGCGCCGTTAAGGCCGAGGGGCCCGGTATTGCCTCGATCCGCGCACCAGGGAGGACTTCGCGCACTTGCTCGACAAGTCGCGCGCCTGGGTCAGACACGCCCGGAGTGCCCGCGTCACTCACGTACACCACGTGCTCGCCAGCCTCGAGCCGTTCGACCACTTCCCTCGCCTTCTTACCTTCAGTTGCTGCGTCGAGCCGCTGTAAAGGTTTTTTAACTTCGTATCGGGCAAGGAGTTTAGAGATGACGCGCGTATCCTCGGCATACACCACATCGCACTCCTTCAGCACGCGCAGCGCACGGAGGGTGATGTCCTCGAGATTCCCGATTGGTGTCGCGACGATCGAAAGCGTTCCCATATTACTCGTGCGTTACGAGCTTGTCAGCGACTTTATAGATGTCGCCGGCGCCCATCGTCATAATCGTGGTCCCGAGTGGTGCGGCAGCGAGCGCCTTCTCGATCCCGTCGAAGTCGAGCGTCTGTGCGTCGATGCCGCACGCACGAATACGTTCTCCAAGCGTCGCGTGCAAGGCCGAACCGTCGTCGACCTCACGCGCTGCGTATATCGGCGCAATAAACACTTTATTCGCATCGACAAATGCCGTGGCAAAATCCTCGAGCAGGTCGCGCGTGCGGCTGTAGAGGTGTGGGTGGAAGGCGACCCAGATCTCACCAGTCCCTCCCACCTTCTCGCGGAGCGCTTTAAGCGTCTCGCGCACAGCCGTTGGGTGGTGGGCGTAGTCGTCGTAGACCTCGGCACCGTTGGCCGTCTTTCCCTTATATTCAAAGCGTCGCCACGTGCCCTGGAAGGTGGCGAGTGAATTCCCGATCACTTCGTTCGTAAGGCTTGGCACGATAGCGCGCGCAGCTGCGGCAGCGGCGCGCGCATTCGCCTGATTAAATGCCCCCGGCAGCGGGAGTCCGTAAATGCCCTCTTTCGTATAGTCGACGATTTTCGGTCCACCTCCCATCGGGAGCACCGAGAGCACTGCGGCGATATTTGGATTACTAGGATCAGTCACGATGACACCGCCCTCTGGCACCTTAAGCACCGCCTTGCGAAAGGTGTCCTGTAACGACTCGAGTGAGGGGTATACGTCGGTGTGGTCCCACTCGAGGTTATTGATCAGGAGCACTTTAGGCGAGAGCTCGAGAAGGTGCTGCTTATATTCGTCTGCCTCGATGACGAAGATGTCGCTCGTGCCCGAGAGATAGTTCGAGCCGAAGTCTTTAACGATCGAGCCAACGACCGCGACCGGCGAGGCTCCCGCGTCTCGTAAGATCTTCGCGGCCATGCCGGTGGTGGTGGTCTTGCCGTGAGTACCGGCGATCGCAACAGTCTTCATCCCTTTCGAAATCTCTCCGAGCAGTTGAAAGTTGGAGATCTGGCGCACCGTAAGCTCTGCCGCCTTCGAGCGCTCAGGATTATCTTCTGGTATCGCGTCGGTACACACAAGCAGGTCGAGGTCGCTTGCGACATGCTCAGCGCTGTGGCCAATCTCGACCTTGACCCCCTTCCCTACAAGCAGCTCGGTCGCCGGGCTCGCCTCTCGGTCACAGCCCGTCACCACCGCCCCCTTTTCTGCACAAAGCTGCGCCAA
>CAZSKX010000006.1:0-6859 GCA_964607655.1 uncultured Candidatus Saccharibacteria bacterium
GTCGCCGTGTTAGCGGTGATGCCGCCGCCCCAGTTGCTCTGGACAAAAGTGAACGTGGCACTACTAGCGAGTACGGGGATCGCGACAACCAATATCAGCGAAATACTGATATCTAGCCACTTCCAAAAACCCCGTAATTCCATCGTATTTAGCTTACCACTCTGCGAGTGGGCATGGGGAGACTCGAACTCCCAACCCTTACGGGATACGCTTCTGAGACGTACGCGTATACCAATTCCGCCACATGCCCTTGGTGCGCAGTATGGCAGTTTTCGAGACTATTGAAAAGTGGTTTCTTCTACGCGAAACGTGACCCTGTAGTCCTCCACAGAAATCCTCTCTGCCCCTCTACGCGTCGGGGAAACATTCATGATAGATATTCTGTAATTTTCAAACATTCGCGGAGCGTCTTCGGAGCGTATGTTGTCTGTTTCTGTGTGTGGTCCGCGGGCGAAGGTCACCGCGACCGCCACCGAGCCTGCTCGTACACACTCAACCATGATCGGGCAACGATTGTCTTCCAAAAAGCGATTGAGCGTAATGAAAAAGCGATCGACTTTCCCCGTCTGCCCCACAGAGAGCACAAGGTCGGTTGTAGAGGCCGTTGATGGAATCGACGACGGCAGCGTGGTCGTCGCCGACCCAGAAACCGTGGGACACGCTGCAAATTCACAATCAGGTCCTGTCCGCCCAACCGTACTCCCGTCTAGACAGATTTTTGCTTCCTCGGTACAGGCCGTCGGACCGGAAGTACTTGAGCCGCCTTGTGGCCAGAGGACGTAGCCCCCTATTGTAAGCCCAAGGAAAAGCAGCGCCCCCACAACATATTTCATACGACCATTCATAGTGTGTGCCTCCGGTTGGAATCGAACCAACATAACCGGCTTAGAAGTCCGGTGTTCTATCCATTGAACTACGGAGGCGAAGTGAGGTCACAACAGCATTCTCAGGTATATGCTGTTGTGCGCCGAGCGAGCTTCCCTATGCCTACATACGGAAGCTCGTTTAAAGCGTACTCTATCGTGACGGATCCGTGTAGGGGTAAGTCCCCGCGGTGTAATTAGCCCCTTCTACAGCCCGTTCGTCATAGACCTTACGCACCGAATCAATAAGATTCACTCGTTTTTCTTGAACGGTAGAGGAAGACGGGGCCACACCCACGGTGCCGCCGTTAATAATCGTTTCAAAAACTGAGAGACCCCACACGGTCACGACCACAAGGAGCACGAAGGTTACGGCAAGGAGTACGTGCCAGTCACGAGAAGGTCGCGGGCCCCCGTGCGTGCCAACTCGTCGCTTCATAAGTGTGCTGAAGGTCTTCATGGTTTCTTTGATGAGAGGCCGACGGAGAGCTTGATGTCCGCGCGCCATTTACTGGCTGGATCATACACCACATTCACGGCGGTGAGCTTAGTGGCATAGGGCAGATGTTCGATTGCACCAACTGTTTGCATCACCTGTTCGAAGGTTCCTGTCACTGTTACCGCGAGCGCGAGCGCGGTCTCTGGACCCGATCCGTTCTTAGCCACCGAGGCAATACTGATCGTGGCACCCTGCGCACGCACGCGTGCCTCGAGCACATTGATAAATGCCGGTATGTTGTCCTCACTTACAAAAAACTGCGCCATCATCGCTTCGTCTGAGGCAAGACGCGCCGCGTCAGTGGGCATACCCGATGCCTGCGTTTTTTTAATACGCAACTCTTCTTCTGCGCTCGCCAAGCGAGCACTCATCACCGTGATGGTGTAATACCAGTACCCAACGCCTCCGAGCGCCACCAGGGCCACGAACACAGCAAGCGCAATTTGTTTGGTCGAGTTCATGGTTTAAGAGCAACCGTCATTGAAAATGGGATGTTTGTATCCTTAGCATAGGCGTTGACCGGCAGGTCCACCGAAGCGGCAAACGGCATACCCATGAGAGCGAGCTGATAGTTGCGCAACTGGTCTCGCGAGAGAGCGGTACCCGAGAGGAGCAGTGTGCCAGGCTTGTTATCGGTTGCCGAGGTGTAGTTAAGTCCTACGAGCGTCACGCCCGAGCGTGGTGCCGCAAGCACCTCACGCAAGAGTGAGCTTGCGGAACGACCCTGCACAACGTTCGTAAGTATACGTGCGCGCTGTGTAAGAGCTGCGGTGCGTGCTGCAAGGAGAGATTCCTCTCCCGCGTCCTCCCCTCCCGACTGCCCCAGAAGGGCTTCTTTGATCGCTAAGGTCTCGCGCAGGTAGACATAGCTTGGCGAGAGTAGCGCGGCGGCGGCGAGCAACACAACCACAAAGAGACCGAGGCCGACCACCGCGAGCCGCGCATAATAACTGCTCACCAGCGCATGAAGGCGCTCAGGCGGCAGGAGGTTTGGTCCGAGGTTGTTTGTCATAGAGAATAATCGCGAAGCGCGAGACCAATCGCTGCTGTGTACGAAAGCGATTCGTTGTACTCCAGTGGCGGCAGCCAGGTTTCTCGCGGAGCAAAGTTTGTGAACACATTCCCTGCTGTGACGGGAATATGGAGCGCCTGTTCGAGATATTCAGTAAAGCCCTTCATGGTCGCATTACCTCCGATGAGGATCGCGTGTGAGACCGCCTCGTGTGCGCCTGCCGTTACGCCCTTCGTTTGCCAATACTCAAGTCGATTGAGGATCTCGTCGCGAATTGCTGCGATCGTTGAAAGCATCGCTTCAAGCAGCTCTTCGTTCCCCGAAGTGGGGGTAATGCCTTGCTCGAGCTTGATCTTCTGAGCCTCGTCCTCAGTAACGCCAAAGTGTTTCTGAATCGCGAGCGTGAGGGCGTGGCCACCCATGCCGATCGTTGTGGTGAAGCGTGGCACACCACGACTTGCGATAGAGATTTTTGTGGTGGTCTTCCCAATATCGATCACGAGCACCGTGGTTTCGTCCTGCGAAGGAAGAAGGGACCGGATCATCGGGAACGTCTCTGCTTCAAGCGAACGCACCGTAATCCCCGCCTCATCAAAAACTGAAAGCATCTCATCTACGACCCGGCGAGCGAAGGCTACGCCCACGATGGGCGTCTCGCTATTGGTCGGTGGGCCGACAGGAATCGTGTCGAAGACCGTCATCGCTGGCGGGAGCGGTACAAGCTCTTCCAAATGCTGCTCGAGAGAAAGGTTCTGTTCTTCTTTCGTCGTCCCGTGCGCCATCGTTTCGAAAAGATACGATTTCGACTCGGGGAGTGCCACATTAGCCGCACTAATCCCTACCGAGTGGCCAGCGTTCACCAGGGCACGCACGACCGCCGCCTTATCTACAATCTCGCCATCGACAATCACTTCAGGCGAAAGCGGAATGTACGCATACCGATCAAGAACGAGTCCGTGCGCTCGCTCTGCGAGACGCACGACTTTAATGCCGCTTGCCGAGAGGTCAATGCCGGCGAGGGGTGGCGCTAGAAAATGAGGCGGCCGAAAGAGCCTTGATCGAGATCTTGCAACACGTGCCATGCCCTAAAGTATACCGCATGCCTTCTCGCCACTGTTTCTCTTAATGTGCGCTCGTCCCGGGAGGAACGGGTCGATCGGGTGTGAGAAAGGCAAAACTCTCCCCTTCTCCGACGGCAAACAGCATGCCGTTACTCTCGACGCCCTTGATGACGCGCGGTTCAAGATTTGTCACATAGGCAAGCTGTCGGCCGACAAGCGCCTCAGGCGTCGTATACGCCGCCACCCCTGACACAATGGTACGCGGACCCGCCTCTTCGCCAAAATCGACCGTACACTTGATCAACTTATCGGTCTCGGGAACACGCTCGGCTCCCTGCACGGTACCGACTCTCACTTCTATCTTACTTAAGTCGTCGATTGAAATGCGGGGTTTACCTGCCCCGTTAGTAACATTTTTACTGATAGGCGCAGTAGATTCTGATTCGGTGTTTCTAATGGGGTCCATGGTTGTTTATGGCGTGTTGTCGTGTGAGATATCCATTTAAGATAAGGGCTGCAGCTGAATCGTCAACCAGCGCACGCTCCTTAGGGGCGCGTGTCTTCTCCATCTTATGCGGCGCCTGCCGTGCCTCCTCACTCGTAAACACCTCCGATTCATAAACAACCGGAAGGCCTGTGTGTGTGAAGATAGCGTCACCGAACGCGTGAGCTGCGCGTGCTATCGGATTCTCGCTCCCGTCGAGGTTACGTGATTCACCGATAACCACAACACCGACATGCTCGCGCGCAATGAGTTCAAGCACGTCTTTGATCAGTTTGGGCGTATTTTCGAGAATGGCGTGCGGAAACCCCATCCGCCCACCCTCGTCTGAAAGGGCGATCCCCACTCGCTTGCTGCCATAGTCGATTCCGAGATGCCGCATATTCCTATATACGCTATACTACCAGCATATGATGAATGGATTCTTCTCGCCCTGGTACAGCTCACCGATGACAGGCATGTTCTTCCCTTTTATGTTTTTCTTCCTGCCTTTTCTTATCTTGCTCGCGGTATGGACTATTGCGATTAAAGGCTACGCCCTCTGGCACGCGGCCAAGAACGGTCAGAAGGAGTGGTTTATCGCGCTTCTCATCTTAAACACTATCGGCATCCTCGAGCTTGTTTACCTGGTTTGGTTTTGCCCGGATCACCACCTGAAGCGCAAACACCGCCACTCTTCTCACCGAGAGCATCCTGAGGTAAGCTCAAAACCACAGGAGTAATCCTACGGATGGGTGGCAGAGTGGTCTAATGCACCGGTCTTGAAAACCGGAGTCTCTTTACGGGGACCGTGAGTTCGAATCTCACCCCATCCGCTACTGACCTTAAACGGCGTATTTGTTTACCACGCGCATAAAGGCTTGTTCTGTCGCTGGAGTTACTCCAGAAAGGAATTCTGACATCCGGTTATCCAAGCCTGTATCTGGCACGTAGTGTTCTCTCGCATACGCCAAATGCTTGTCTGTGAAAGATTCTTCTCCTTCGAAGCCAAAGTAGTTTTTAAATTGTGACATTCGTTCCACGATTTCTTCCGGCTTTGCTAGATAATTTCTAAATCGGTCCTTCGGGTCTTTCTCTGTCGCCACCCGCTCTTGTTCGTCAAGAACGGAAAAATCTAAGGATCCTCGTATCTCGTTTGCATCACTGCCCTGGAAATCCCTTAGCCCGTGACCTTTCTCGTGTGCTTCTATGATCATTTTTTGACGAGGTGTGAGCGGACGCCCGTCTCGATGTGTGGCATCTAAAAACACCGCTCCTGGTTTGCCGAAATTTCCTGTGCCCAGATGTGTTGGCTCCTTGTGAAAATCGGCTGCATTCCCAATTTCGGTAACATTAAAGACCGAGTCGATGTTGTCCTGCAGAGAATCCATTTGTTCCTCATAATGAGATTGAAACTTGTTCACCTTATCAAGCGCCCCTGGAACATCTTCTTTAAGGGAAGGCAGGGTCTCCTGTCTCGTGCGTCGAAATTGCTCTTGTATGGCAGGGTTATTCATGCGCCGCTGTAACAACTCCGTCCAGTTCCCTGGATAATTCGCCTCGGCTTCAATTAGTTGTGATTCCAACTGAGATATTTCTAGATCAAGATCGCTTGAAGGGCTACGCTCTTCAACCATACCCAGCGCGGATTGTATCCCTGCAAGCTTTTCTGCGTCTACTTTTTGCTGCATTGCCGCACGCAGGGCGAGCTCTGCTGTCCTTTTTCGTTCTAGATAAGCCTGCAGCTCAAGCGATTCCTGCGGCTCTACTGCGGTTTCTTGACGCTCTTCGGGGGCCTCGCGGCGAGCTGAGCTTGGCGCCGATTCCATAGTCGCTTTAGTATAGCCCACCTCTACAAACCGCCCCAAAGTGGTACCATAAGACCATTAACGAGTAATTCATTCGTATGTCCGCCACCCAGCAAGCCGTTGATAACTTGAAGCGTGAGATCGATAAGGATACCCGCACACTGCGTACCAAGACCGCCGACCTGAAGCGCAAGAAAGACGAGGCTACCCGACTCAAACAGCAGATGGATAAGCTGCAGGCCGACCTTGATCGCCTGAAGCAGATGTATTCACGCCTCGAGAGCGAGGAGCGAGAAATCCAGACTGAGGTCACCCACGCCCAAGAACAAGTGCGCAAGAACGAGGCGTCGGTTCGCGAGGCTGAGATGGAACTGAAGCGCCTCATGAACACCCCTTCTCTCAACAAGGGATCTACATCGCACGGAGGAATCCCTCATCGCTTCTAGCCGCACTACTCCACGCGCGCACTAATAGCAGCGTGCGAACGTCTGTTATCATAGTGCTATGGCTCTTACGGTCCTTTTTGAGTGGGAAGGTCAGGAATACGAGCACAATCCGAAAAGTGCCGACTGGTACTGGGCACTCGGGATCATCGCTGTGGCCGCTACCATCGCCGCAATCCTTTTCAGCAGCTACCTGATCGCGCTTCTTATCCTGGTAGCCGCGGTAACGATCGCCCTCCACGGAGCGAAACACCCTCCTCTCCACCGCTTCCGCGTGGTCGATCATGGCCTCATGATCGGAGAAGAGCTCTATTCCTACGATGACATGATCTCGTTCTCTGTCCTCGAAGATATCGAGGGTGAGTTTCCCCCACTTCTCTCGATTAAGAACAACCATTGGCTCAGCCCCCATCTCATGATTCCGCTTGAGGGAGTCGACGTAGACGAGGTCTACACCCACTTCCTCGCGCACGTAGACGAAGGAAAACACAACCTCACAATGACCGACGTAGTGGCGGCCTGGCTCGGATTCTGATATACATTAATTTACGGCCCCACTGAGACCTGTGGGGCACTCCTTAGTTTCTAATTTGCTTCGTTCATAAGAAACTAATGTCGCTCTCGTCGTTCAATGGATAGGACACCAGCTTGCGGAGCTGGCAATATAGGTTCGATTCCTATCGAGAGCACAA
>CAZSKX010000007.1:0-6461 GCA_964607655.1 uncultured Candidatus Saccharibacteria bacterium
CCGCCACTAAATATTTAATATTGCGTGCGGGTGTTTGAAGCAGAAGAAGATCCTGAGAGGGAGGGTGCATAGGCGCTCGTGGTAGCGGTGACGCCCGGGGAGGCTGATCCCGGTACGGTCACGTTGATTGTAGAACCGGTGGTTGGTGCTGGTGCGCTTGGTGATATCGCCGCGGCTTGCGTCTGGATCCACCAGTAGGCGCCCACGGCCAAGAGGGCTACGAGCACTATCGCCGCTACCGCCCAGCCGCTTCCCTCATCGGTCTCTATGATCCGCTCGGGCTCGACGTAGTGCCTGCTCTCGCTTAGGTTGTCGATCACGGTTGCCATAGGTTTCCCTTTATAAAACAACCGTACTGAAATTAACGTGAATTGTCTGTCAGGAAAAAGAACAGTCCCGTTTCGTGGTGTGCCACGAAACGGGACTGTTATAGGGATTAAGAGCTTGTCTGCTACTGGAAGAGAGCGAACGCTTCTCGAAGGTACTGCGCCGCCATATCCCAGTCGATCGGGTCCAGAGCGCTGCCGCTCGGGCGGAGCTTTCCTTGAGCATCGATGCTGAGGTCGGGAAATTCCTTCACGAGCGGAGCAACGAGGTGGACGCTCCCCGGGCCGAGACCGCCAGCAGCGCCGAGCCCAATCTGCGGCAGCGACTCGCTCACTGCAGCTGCGAAGGGGATGAGGCCCGCTGCGTCCATCCCGAGTCCCCGCCCCATGCTCTTGTCGAGCAGAATGCGGTGGATGACACCATCGTAGTCGCGCAGTCGCTCGACCACTTCGCGGGGGTCATTGTCTGCCTCTTCGATCGCGTTACCGCCGACCTGGAGGATGATCTCGAGCTTCTTGCCGGCGTCGTCCACTGCGTCAGCAATAGCCTGGGGGTCCGGCCAGACCATGTCGAGTTGCAGCGCATCCAGGCCCGGCCCGCCGAAGAAAATCGCTCTCCGGAGGTTCGCCTCGAAGGCGATCTCCTCGTAATCGGCGTAGTGCAGACAGTTCATCACGTCACGACTCCAGAAAATTTCGGCGATCTTCTCCTTGGGTGGGAAGGCTTTCGACCACTTGGTCTCGAGATCGTTGAGCGTCTTGTAGCTCATCATGACGCCAACGTGCAGTTGGCGTAGCTTGCGGGTTGGGCACTCTCTTCTCACGGTGCGCATTCGTGCAACTTGCTGCAGATGGGTGTAGTCGGTAATACCGACGTAGGGCACGTTTTCCACAGGGGGCTCCTTTGTCTGGTTGGTTGAGTCCGGCTTCAACGTAGCAAATTGGGCGGATAAGTCAATGAATAGCGATAGTTTACGGTAAACTATATCCAGTCATGATCAAATACGTTGTCATTGAAAAACGTGTGGGCGAGACGCCGCTCATGGCGCTCGACGCGTGGCGAGCTGCGTCTCCTGAATATAAGAATATCGCCGCGTCATATGCGGGACGGCTTGACCCTATGGCGAGCGGGAAGCTCTTGGTACTTCTCGGCGAAGAGTGTAAGCAACAGCGCGAATACACCAGCCTCGACAAGGAGTACGAGATAGAAGTCTTGCTCGACGTGGGGAGCGATACCGGCGACGCTCTCGGTCTCGTCGAATATGCCGGTCAGCACACCCACTACGACCAAGCGGCACTCTTGCGCGTCCTCAGAGCCGAAAAGGGCCGACACCTGCGCCCATACCCACACTTCTCGTCTAAGACGGTCGGCGGCAAGCCGCTCTTCCTCCACGCACTTGAAGGCAGTCTCTCGACGATCCATCTACCGCGACACGAAGAGGAGATTTATAAGATAAAGCCGGAGGGTGTTTCTCACCTCCGTCACGAGACACTCGCGGCGCGGATTAAGCAGTACCTGGCTCTCGTGCCGCGTTCAGAGGAGCCGAGTAAGCGGCTCGGGGCAGATTTCCGCATCGAGGCGGTTAAGGAGCGTTGGGCCGACGTGTTTAGTGAGGCGGGGAGGAGAGATTTTATCGTGCTGCGTCTGCGGGTGGTCTGTGGATCGGGTACCTATATGCGCTCGCTTGCGCCGCGCATAGGGGAGGCGCTTGGTACCAAGGCACTCGCGCTCTCGATCCATCGGAGCAAGATTGGTAGATACTGGTGGGGTCTGTGGCTCAGAAAATTCTAGGCTATAATAGGGACCACAACCTTAATTATCGTATTCATCATGAAATATCTTTGGACGATTATCGGGGCAATCGTGATCATTGGTGCGGTTTGGTATCTCGTTGCTCGTGGGCCGGAGCAGAACCTTCCTGCCTCCGAGGATCAGGCTCTTGCAACAACTACCCCTAGCCAGGCGACATCGACAGCTCCTGCTACAGCGGGTGCGGAGGGCACTCCTGAAATCAGGGAGATCGAGATCGATGGCTCAAACTTCGCCTTCGCTCCGAAGGAGGTGCGCGTACCGTATGGTGCTCAGGTGAAAATCGTCTTTAAAAACACTGGAGGCACACACGACCTCGTGATTGACGAATTTGACGTCCGCTCAAAGGTTATTCAAGGTGACGCTACGGATTCTGTCACCTTCACGGCAAATAAAAAGGGCAGCTTCCAGTACTACTGCTCAGTTGGGTCTCATCGAGAGATGGGTATGTGGGGCACGCTCATTGTTGAGTAATGGGGCATGAGGCGCCCGATTATTCTCATCGGGCTTCTTTTGCTCATCATTTCAGGCGCCGTCTACTATAGGACAGACACACAGGTAAGTGAGGGAGCACCGCCACACGCTACGTTTGGCGGTGTGTCCTTAACTTTAGAGCTCGCCACCAGCACCACTGCGCGTGAGCAAGGGCTCAGTGGGAGGACTAGCCTCCTCAAGGACCATGGAATGCTCTTTTTGTTTGAAAAATCAGACCGACATGGGATTTGGATGAAGGATATGCACATTTCTATCGACATCTTCTGGCTCGACGATAAAAGACAGGTGGTGTATCTCGCGCAGGACGTGAATCCCGAGACGTACCCCGATGTCTTTTACCCGTCAGTCCCTGCGCTCTATGTCCTAGAGACGAACGCTGGGTTTGCGAGGGAGCATTCGATCGCTACAGGTACCCCACTTGAGTTGAAAAATCTGACTACTGTTTCGAAGTAGACTATCCACAGTAGGTTTGAAAGATACAGGAGTAAAATTGAACTAACGAAGTCTCCCTTCGCCTTATTACCCCTCGCCCTTGAACCTATGCCCAAAGTTACCAAGACCCCCGTGCGCGCCAAGACGGTAGTTGCTGTTGCTCCTAAGATTGTCGAGAAGCCGGCGTCAAAAGAGACGCTCAAGTATCGAGCCACAGTGGCACAGATCGAGAAGCGCGATGGACGATTGGCACCTTTTGACTTCGATAAGATTGCTGAAGCGGTGTGGAAGGCGATGATGGCGGCTGAGGAAGGGAGTAAGGACGACGCGGTGCTTGTCGCTCACCAGGTAGCGGGCGAGCTCTCGCGTTTCGCCAAGAAATATAAGAATTTCCTACCGACTGTGGAGGGCATGCAAGACTCGGTGGAGAAATATCTTATGTTGAATGACTTCACGGCAACGGCGAAGTCGTACATCCTCTACCGCGACAAGCGCGCCCAGCTCCGCGCAGCACACGTCGAGATCCCAGAGAATGTTAAGAAGCTTACTGACGAGAGTAAGAAATATTTTGCTGGCAATCCTCTGGGCGAATTTGTATACCTCCGCACGTATGCAAAGTGGATTCCTGAAGAGGGTCGACGCGAGACCTGGATCGAAACTGTCGATCGCTACATCAACTTCATGCGAGAGAATCTCGGTAACAAGCTCACTGAAAAAGAATACGCCGAAGTGCGCATGGGGATCTTGAAACAGGAAGTGATGCCCTCGATGCGTCTTATGCAATTTTCAGGTGAGGCAGCGCGTCGCTGTAACACCTGTGCCTACAACTGCACCTTCACGGCGCCAACGAAGCTCGAGGACCTCGCGGAGATCATGTACCTCTCGATGCAAGGCTGTGGCGTCGGGTTCGCCGTCGAGAGCCAGAACGTCGAGCAGCTCCCGCAGATTCAGAAGCAGCTCGGTGAAAAGCTTCCAACACATGTAGTAGCAGACAGTAAGGAGGGCTGGTGCGACGCGCTTACGCTCGGTCTTAAGATCTGGTACAGCGGTAAGGATATCGACTTCGACTTCTCACAGATCCGCCCCGCAGGCGCCCGCTTGAAGACTATGGGTGGTAAGGCCTCGGGCCCAGAGCCGCTTATGAGCCTCTTAGGCTTCGCCCGTGAGCGCATCCTCCGTCGTCAAGGTCGTCGCCTCCGTCCGATCGATGTGCATGACGTTATCTGTAAGATCGGGGAGTGCGTGGTCGCTGGAGGCGTCCGCCGCACTGCGATGATCTCGCTCTCTGATCTCGACGACGTTGATATGCGCGATGCCAAGAAGGGCGCCTTCTACAACACCGATCCGCACCGCTCAGTCGCTAACAACTCGGCCGTGTACGAGGCACAGCCGACGAACGCTGAGCTTATGGACGAATGGGTCGCTCTTATGAAGAGCGGGGCCGGTGAGCGCGGTATCTTCAACCGCGGGGCTCTCGGCGCAACGTTGCCCAAGCGTCGCGTCGACTACTTCAAAAAGGTAGGGTTCATCGGTCAGGACGGTGTCGTGCGGGGTTCTATCGGCACCAACCCATGCGCCGAGATCATCCTTCAGTCAAAGCAGTTCTGTAACCTCTCTGAAGTGATTGCCCGCGCTGACGACACTGAGGCCTCGCTTCTCCGCAAGGCGAAGCTGGCATCGATTCTCGGTACCTACCAATCATCACTTACGAACTTCAACTACATTTCGAAGGAGTGGACTAAGCACTGTGCAGAAGAGCGTCTTCTCGGCGTCTCGATCACTGGTCAGTGGGATAGTCCTGCAGCACGTCAGCCAGAGATCATGCGTAAGGTGCGCGATATGGCAGTAAAGACGAACGCATCGTACGCGAAGCGCTTCGGGATCCCGCAGTCGATGGCGGTCACGGCAGTGAAGCCCTCAGGCACCGTCTCGCAGACCTTTAACTGTGCTTCTGGTATTCACCCGCGCCACGCGCCCTACTACATCCGCCGCGTACGCATCAGCGCGACCGACTCACTCTTTAAGATGATGCGTGATCAGGGAGTGCCGTATTATCCGGAGGTCGGGCAGTCGATGGAGAGTGCGAACACGTACGTGCTCGAGTTCCCGGTGATGGCGCCCGACCATTCGAAAGAAGCTCGTTTTAAAGACGACTTCAGCGCCATCGACCAGCTCGAGTACTGGAAGCGGGTGAAGCTGAATTTCACTGAGCACAATCCTTCAGCGACCATTTCGGTAGGCGAGAACGAATGGATCGAGGTAGTGAGCTGGGTCCAGAAGAACTGGGACATCATCGGGGGGCTCTCGTTCCTTCCGCGCTCTAACCACGTATATCGACTCGCGCCGTACGAGGCAATCACCAAAGAAGAATACGAAGCTCGTATCGCGCGCTTCCCGAAGGTGGATTACTCAAAGCTCTTTGCCTACGAGCGTCAGGATGAGACTGAGATGAAGAAGGAGCTTGCTTGCGCCGGCGGCGTCTGCGACATCGTCTAGCTGTCATGGGTAGCGCCGAAAATAAAGAGAGTATTTTCTTTCAACACGGCGTTAGTTGTGGGTCTGCGTCCGGCTCCTTTTTCGAGGAGACAATTGGAGGCTCAATTGGGAGCTCGGGAGGACCTCCTTATGTTCTCTCGTATTCGTACGGATCAGCGGGAAGGAGAATTGTTTACTCGTATGGCCGATCGAAGAGCAATTCGCATCGCAACGCTCTCCCGCCCGTCCCTCTTGTAAAGAGAATCCAGGAAAGCTCTGTTTGGGAATCAGTCAAAAAATTAAAGAGTAATAGTTGATGTCTTTAGCAACTATTAACTACTCAATGAATATGACTAGTGAACAATTTTGGCGAGAAGCGCCAAAGACGTATTGCGATGATGCCAACTTGGCAATAGTGGGCGGGCTAATTGGAGACATGTTCCTGTTAGCCTTACGTTCAGGGGCTAATACACAGGTGTTCGCCTTCACTCCTGCGCACGCAAAGCGGTTCTCCCAGCTTGTGAACCACAACATAAAGACTTACGAGGACCGACAGGGGAAAATCAAGGTCGAAGACTGGACCTCGGAGATGAAAGCTCCGTTCCAAGTTAAAGATCTGAATAACGGCTAGGTTATGAAAGAATACATCATCATTGCGGCGCCGACTGGTGACGTCGAATCTCTCAAATATTCTTCAGTCCATGCCGCCGTGCTAAGTGTAGGTTTTGTGTCGAGCTTTGCCCCGAGCGGGGAACACGAGAGACTTCTTCCCCCCGGAACGTTTACCCTTCGAACGTCCTTGGGTATGGAAGAGGTTTTGGATCTCGTTGAAAGTGCGGTGCAAGGCAAGGGCTGTACCCTGGCACTTCTTGTCGTTGAAAGCAATGGCTATTGCGATCCACAGCTCGTTCGCGGATAAGAGG
>CAZSKX010000008.1:0-2029 GCA_964607655.1 uncultured Candidatus Saccharibacteria bacterium
CCTTCTTCTTGGCCGAGCTCCAGAACTCTTCGTAGTCAGGCAAATCGAGCGGAGACTGGTCTTGCTCAGCCTTGGTCTCCTGGAGACAGATGATATCGGGCTTTACCTTCTTTAAAAAAGGCTCGAAGAGGCCTTTCTTGTGTACCGAGCGGATCCCGTTCACATTCCACGAGACGATTTTCATACGCATCAGTATAGCTCGCGATGGTATACTTTTATATATGTCTGAACTACCCCCGAAAGCGCCAGGAGACCTCGCTAAGGTTGAATTATTTGCGGAAAAGAGCCATCGCATCCTGTCTCGACAGATAGAAGAGGGAGAGATACTGCCTGATGGTAAGCGAAGCGTCGAGACGATTGTCGAGTGTGACGGACAAGCGCACACCGAGCTGCGCGAGGCGATCCGGTACGACCAGAACGGATCGGTAGTGTCTGTCGAAGATGTGGCGCCACCTCGAGATCTAGGACCCTGCGACGGGAACCACGAGTAGGAAGAAGTGTTCGAATAATCCCGTAGACGTGCCGGGTCTGCCTAAGGCACGTAAAGGCACGACTTATATACCGAAGTAGCCAGGTGGGGGGAAGGCGCGCAGGAGTACTGCAAGAACAGTGTAGGAAGTGAGGTGGATCGCGTAGGTGTAGACGAAGCCGCTTTTCACTCGCAGGAGCAGGTAGGGGAAGACCAAGGTCGATGCGGCGGCCCAGAGCGTGATGCTGAGCGAGTAGGCGGCGGGAGCACTCCCGAGCGCGAAGAGGAATATGTGTGCGCCGACGAAGGTGAAGGCGTAGGCCGAGAGCGTGAGACTAAAGGAGCGGAAGCGCGCGTAGAACTCGAGCACGAGGGTGGTGATCAGGATCTGCTGCATAAGAACCTCAAATGCCTTGGGTAAGAAATACCACGGTGTGACGAAGAGGAGGTCGGTGTAGGGAGCGAGCACCGGTCCGCGCAGTGACGGAAGGAAGGAGAGCGTGTAGATGAGTGCGCCGATGGCCGCAGCGAAGGTGAGGCTCTGGAGCCCATAGAGCCAGAGGCGCTCTGGGCTCGGGGCCCACGAGCGGAATAGGCGGTAGAAGTAGGCGAAGCCGACCAGGCTCCACGCAAAGTAATAGATCGCGATCGGTACTGCCGAGACATTATAGTCGAGTGAATAGCCAAAGGCAGGAAAGAGGAGGTAGTAGCCGACATTGGCCGCCGCCCAAAATGCTGCGACCACGCCGACCACTGCGTGGAGCGGAGCCTGTGGATCGAGGTCCCTGAGTTCGCGGGTTTCCATGGTCTCATAATACTCCTCGGGGTGTGGCTGCCAATCAGTGCTGTTCTCAGATATACTCTTTTCCATGAACACTGAGATCGAGGCAATGTTTGTGGGGGTCGATCATGAGAGGCTGCGAGAGAAGCTTAGAGGTCTTGGTGCCGAGCTCCTAACCCCCGAGCGACTCATTCGCCGAACGATTTTTGATTACGAAGATCTCAGACTTGATAAGCAAGCGGCCTGGATCCGTCTCCGTGACGAGGGCGACAAGATCACCCTCACCTACAAGCAGCGCAAGAATGAAACGATCGACGGCAGGGTAGAGATAGAGCTTGTCGTGGATGATTTTGATAAAACAAAAGCACTGCTCCTCGCGACGGGGCTTACCGTTAAAGCCGAACAAGAGACGAAGCGTGAACTCTGGAAGTGTGGCGAAGTCGAGATCATGCTCGACACCTGGCCCTGGCTCGAGCCGATCGTCGAGGCAGAAGGGAAGAGCGAGGAAGCGGTGAAGGAGATGAGCTCAAAGCTCGGACTTAACTGGGACGACGCGATCTTCGACAGCACAGACAGGCTGTATCAGATGGTATTTGATGTCACGCGTACCGAAATATCCACGCATCCCATCGTGTTTGGCCCAGTGCCGGAGTGGCTCGAGGCGCGCCGTCGAGCATAAAAGAAGCCCGCCCTTGTCCGAAGACTTGGGCGGGCGTTGCTGGGCGACGGCTCAGCGGCGGTTCCTCTTCCGGTACTCCTTTCGCGGGATGCGCTGCTCC
>CAZSKX010000009.1:0-1574 GCA_964607655.1 uncultured Candidatus Saccharibacteria bacterium
ATCCCCAAGCGTCTAAGCGGGGCCGAAGATAGTGCAGTAAAGCGAGGCCCGGCCCAATGGCTGTCTTCAAGCCGTTTGCCACGGTGAGGATGATCTTGCTGTCGTAGGGGAAAGGCTGAATCGGCGTCAAGACGACCAGATGCCCGCCGGGTAGTACCCTTCTTGGGGTGCGCGGCCAAAAAATCAGCAAGAAAAACAGTGTATTGGTTCAGCGTGAAATGGAAATTCCCTTCCTTCTCTAACTCACCCGGAGGCCCCGATCTTCCGCCCGGCCCTGCCGGCTTCCTTACCGCCCGTCCGCCCCTTGGCTAATGAGCGGTGTGTGTGCTGCTCGCTCCGTAATCTTATCCGATTTTGCCGACGCTTTTCACGGGCTTCGGCGAGGCGTTCGTCGCGAGCTTTGAAAATGGCCTCTTCTCGGCCTTCTAGTTTATCTTTCGGCGTGATGTAGCCGATGGCGCTGTGCAGCCGCTCCTCGTTGTAGTGAAGGACGAATTTCGCGACTACCTTTTCTGCCTCCTCTTTCGTTTGGGGCTGCACCACACGGATGCAGTCGCCCTTTAGCGTTCTGTGATAACGTTCGAGCTTACCGTTTGCCTGAGGGTAGTTGACCGAAGTCCGGACGTGCGTCATCCCGCAGACTCTGACAAATTCCTTGAAGTCTTTTGCGATAAACTGCGGCCCGTTATCGCTGATGATGCGGGGAGAGGCATCTGGAAACTTCTCTCGCCCACGTTGAATGACCAGCTCCACCTCCCACTCCTGCATCGACTCCCGAATCTCCCAGTGCACGACGTATCGGCTGTAGCCATCCAGGATCGTGCACAAGTAGAAAAACGTGCCGCCGATATTGAGGTAGGAAATGTCGATATGCCACTCCTCGTGGGGCTTTAGCGGTTGGACGTAGCCCGTGCCCTTGAGCGACTTCTTCGACCATTTGCGGTCGAGCACACCGCGTTGCTTGAGCACCCGGTACACGGTCGACGGACTCACCGCGACGACTTCCCTGTCGATCATCATAAACGTGAGACGTCGGTAGCCTTCCAACGGATTCTTCGAGTGGAAGTCGAAGATAGCTTCGCGCTCCCAGTCCTCAAGCCACGTGTCGCGCGGGATGTGGGCGTTGTGCTCGTTGACCATGCCGTAGCGCAAGCTCCAATCGTAAAACTTGCTACGCCCAATACCGACCCAGTCGACAAGCTGAAGCTTGCGAATCTCGGTCTTCTCCGACCACTTGTTGATGAAGTCGATCACGGTGTCTCGCGTGTCGTGGGGAACCCACTGCTCGGTTAGAGCTCCCCAAGGCTTTTTTTTAGCTTGATGTGCTCTTCCATGAGTTCGCCGAGAACTTCATTTTTCTTCTCGACTTTCTTTTCAAGCTCCGCGATGCGCTGCTCATGGGCGCTCTTGTTGCGGGCATCGGCCTTGCGGCTCTTTGACTCGAACGCAGCGGCGCCACGCTCGAAAAACTCGCGCTCCCACGTGTAGTATTGGCTCGGTTGAATACCGAGGTCTTCGCAGATCTGTGAGACCGGCTCTTTGCCTTTGAGGTTGCGCTTGAGAATGGCAACCTT